>NZ_BACP01000025.1 GCF_000260415.1 Liquorilactobacillus mali KCTC 3596 = DSM 20444 | reverse complement strand
TGCAAAAGTTTACCATTGCAGGTGCTGACTTGGGTGCTCCAGCTTTAATTGGCAGATTGGAAGAATTGGTGTCCAACATAGTATTGTCCAAGATGCAGTAATTGGAAGTTATGAGTGCGGCATGCAAAAGTTTACCATTGCAGGTGCTGACTTGGGTGCTCCAGCTTTAATTGGCAGATTGGAAGAATTGATGTCCGGTGGAATTGAAAATGTGATTTTGTTTGGAACATGTGGCGTTTTGGACAAAAACATTGACGCACATCAACTAATTATTCCAACTAGTGCAATCAGGGATGAAGGAACTAGCTTTCACTATGTACCTGCGAGTAATGAAATACAGATGAATCCAAATTCAGTCGCGAAATTGACAATGATTCTTGATGAATTGAATGTCGGTTATATGACTGCTAAAACCTGGACGACAGATGCTATTTTTCGTGAGACACCAGAAAAAGCAAAAGAAAGAATTGCGATGGGCTGCTCAGTTGTCGATATGGAAGCCTCAGCTGTTGCAGCTTGGGCGCGTTATCGGCATAAAAATGTCTATCAGTTTTTTTACACAGCAGATCATTTGAATATTGAAACGGGTGTTTGGGATAGGAGAAGTGATGAACGTGCACAGGCCCCATCAGTTTATGACTTTTTTGAGTTGGCACTTGAGATTGGGATTAGACTGAAATAATTAATGTATTTACAAAGAGGATGCTCAGCAAGTTAGTAAAATTTCGACATATGGAATAAACAAAGAGAATAGGTTAAAACTTAATTTTTGAATTAATTCATTGTAAAGACTGCGACGAGACAATTGTTTAAGGCAGTCTTTTTTTTGCACAAAATATCATTTTCTTTCATCTTTTTTTATTACTGAATTTTCGCTATACTTTAGTTATAAGAAGGAGTGTTTTTAATGGACGCAAGACATTTATCACAGCGACTTTTGCGGGTTGCCTCATATGTACCTGAGGATGCAAGACTGGCTGACATTGGATCTGATCATGCCTATTTGCCGGCATATCTTGGATTGAATAACCAACTTGCTTTTGCAATTGCTGGTGAGGTGGTTGAAGGACCATATCAGAATGCTGTCAATGAAATAAAAAAAGAAGGATTGAATAATCTGATTAAGGTTCGTCATGCTGACGGGCTAGCAGCTATCAATATTGAAGACAACATCAATGTGATCACAATTTGTGGAATGGGAGGGCCTTTAATTAGTGAGATTCTTGAAGAAGGACAGTTAAAATTAGCTAATCATCCATTACTGATTTTACAGCCGAATGTTGGTGAAAAACAGGTTCGCAACTGGCTTTTAACTAATAGTTACAGGATCATTGCTGAAGAGATTTTATCAGAAGATCATCATATCTATGAGATAATTGTTGCCAAGTATGATAAGAACGCTTTTGAGTTATCAGCAGAGGATTTGGAATTTGGACCATTTTTACGACAGCAAAAAAATGAGGTGTTTGTTGCTAAATGGCAAGAAGAATTACAGAAAATCAAATATGTTCTCGAAGAAATGAAAAAGGCAAGAGAGTTTCCGATTGCACAAGAACAAAAAATGTTAGCAAAGATTAAACGGATAGAAGGAATATTAGATGACTGATGTTAGTGAAATAGTTGCACGTTTTGAACAATTCGCACCACAAAACTGGGCAGAAAAAGGAGATCCAGTTGGTCTTCAATTAGGTAGTATGCAACAAAATGTTCACAAATTAATGGTGACGTTGGATGTTCGACCAGAAGTTGTTGCTGAAGCAATTAAAAACAATGTTGACTTTATTTTTGCACATCATCCTGCACTTTTTCGGCCAATAAAAAAATTCGACTTAGCCGTTCCGCAAAATAAAATGTATTCAGAGTTAATAAAGCATGGCATTACAGTTTACGCAGCACATACTAACCTTGACAATGCAAATGGCGGAATGAATGATTGGCTCGCGGGTTTGCTTGAACTAACAGATACTGAAATTCTTCTACCGCAGCGCGAAGAACGTCTATTAAAACTTGCAGTCTTTGTTCCTAAAGATTCTGCTGAAACTGTTAGAAATGCACTGACAGAGGCAGGGGCTGGAACGATTGGAGAATATCGAGATTGTTCTTATACAATCAGCGGAACTGGAAGATTTACACCGCAAGCTGATGCTAATCCAACTATTGGTAATTTATTAGAGCCAACGGAAGTTTCTGAGGATAAAATAGAAGTTGTTTTCTCCTACAATTTACTGTCTAAAATAATGAGGACAATGAGAGCAGTTCATCCTTATGAGGAACCGGCATTTGATTTGTTTCCCATTATGGAAAGTGGAGTTAAGTATGGGATGGGGAGAGTTGGTGACCTAAAAGATACAATGACTATCAGTGAATTTGCTGAGTATTGCAAGACAAAATTCAAAGTTGAACATTTGCGGGTAGTAACAGCAGATCCGACACGAGAAATCAAAAGAATAGCAATTCTGGGTGGAAGTGGTGGTCAATTTTACACCGATGCTTTGCGAAAGAAAGCAGATGTTTATGTGACTGGTGATATTTCTTATCACACAGGGCATGATATAATTGCAAGTGGGTTAACGGCAATAGACCCAGGTCACCATATTGAACAAGTCTGCAAACCACAGTTGCAGCGCTTATTCAAACAATGGAATAACGAATATGGATGGCAGATTGAAGTAATGCAATCTGAGATAAATACGGATCCATTCATGTTTATATAAAAGGAGAAGTTATTAATGGCAAAGTACGAAAAGTTGGTTCCAAGATTTATAGAATATGTTAAAAAAGAAACTCGTTCTGATGAGAACTCAACAACTGTTCCATCAACCCCAACACAGGTGGAATTTGCAAAGGACATTGCAAAAGAGCTAAAAAAGATAGGGTTAGAAAATGTTAGAATCTCTGCTAAAGATGGATATGTGTTTGCTACTTTACCAGCTAATATAAAAAATAAAGATGTCAAAAAGCTTGGATTTATTGCCCATATGGATACTGCGGATTTCAATGCAAAGGATGTTTCTCCGCAACTTCAAAAAAACTATGATGGGGAGTCCGTAATTAAGTTAGATAAAGCTGGCACATTAACACTTGATCCCAAAAATTTTCCAAATTTGAAAAAATATAAGGGTCATGATTTGATTACAACTGACGGAAGCACATTGTTAGGTGCTGATGATAAAGCAGGAGTTGCCGAGATCATTACAGCGGTTGAATATTTAGTTAATCATTCAGAGATCAAACATGGTGAAATTGAAGTTGGAATAGGGCCTGATGAGGAAATTGGAACAGGGGCTGACCATTTTGATGTTGCAGGTTTTGGTGCTGATATTGCCTATACTGTCGATGGTGGTCCATTGGGCGAACTTGAATATGAAACATTCAATGCTGCTGCTGCAAAGATAAAGGTCATTGGTAAAAACGTTCATCCAGCTACGGCTAAGAATGTAATGATCAATGCATTGCAACTTGCAATTGACTTTCATAATCAATTGCCACAAGATGAAGTTCCTGAAAAAACTGAGGGACGTCAAGGCTTTTTCCATTTATTGCAGTTGGATGGGACAGTTGATGAAGCGCAAATGGCATATATAATAAGAGATCATGATCGCGCAAAGTTTGAGGCTAGAAAAGAACTATTTAAAGAAATAATTAACAAAATGAATGCACAATTTTCAGAGCCAAGACTTATTTTAGATTTAAATGATCAATACTATAATATGCGTGAAGTGATTGAAAAAGATATGACTGTAGTTGAGCTTGCTAAATTAGCAATGAATAATTTAGATATCACACCTGTAATTTATCCCGTGCGTGGTGGGACGGATGGTTCTAAGATTTCGTTTATGGGATTACCGACACCGAATTTATTTGCCGGAGGTGAGAATATGCACTCGCGCTTCGAGTATGTCTCAGTTCAAGTTATGGAAAAAGCAACGGATGTAATTCTCGAAATTATTAAATTAACTAGTGAGCAAAACAGTTAACACAAACCTATGTTCGTATTATAATGATAGTAGAACAAAGGCGTGTTTTATGAACACCCAAAGAAACAAACGCCGATTGAAGTCCCTATTCAATCGGTTTTATTTTGTGAATAAAAAAGATGAAATGGAGTGAAGTTTATGCCAGAAGATCGATTAACAAGTGCTGTTCAGTCAGCGATTGCTGAGGCACAACAAGTAGCTATAACTAGACATCATCAAGAAATTGATATTCCAGAATTTTTCAAAGTGATTATACAACCTGGTGAGTTTGGAGCTGATCTTTTTCAGCGAACTGGAATTAACGTGGGTTTGTTTGAAAAAGAGATTGATGAGCAACTGGATAGAGTTTCAGTTGTTGAGGGACAAGTTTCGTATGGGCAAAACTTTAGTCAGAATTTAGCTAGATTAATACAAGAGGCGGAACAGCTAAGGCAAAAGCAAGGCGATGAGTATATTGCTTTAGATACAGTGATTTTAGCGCTTATGAAACTTAAAAATCACCCATTAAAGATTTATCTTGAAAAGCAAGGTTTGACGGAAAAAAATTAAAAGAAACGATCGATGACTTGCGGGGAGGAGAAAGAGTGACATCAAAAAATCAAGAAGAAAATTATAAGGCTTTAGAAAAATATGGTATTGATCTTGTAAAACAAGTTAGAAGTGGCAAACAGGATCCAGTCATCGGACGTGATGAGGAAATTCGAGATGTTGTTAGAATCTTATCACGCAAAACAAAGAATAATCCTGTGTTGATTGGTGAACCTGGTGTCGGTAAGACAGCGATTATTGAAGGCTTGGCACAAAGAATTGTACGCAAGGATATCCCAGACAACTTAAAAGACAAGAAGATTTTTTCTTTAGACATGGGAGCATTGATCGCTGGAGCAAAATATCGTGGTGAATTTGAAGAACGTCTTAAGTCTGTTCTGAAAGAAGTTACTAAGAGTGAAGGCCAGATTATTCTCTTTATTGATGAGATTCATAACATTGTTGGTGCAGGTAAGACCGAAGGAAGTATGGATGCTGGTAACCTATTAAAACCTATGCTTGCACGAGGTGAGCTGCATTTAATTGGTGCAACTACTTTAGATGAATACCGAGAATATATGGAAAAAGATAAGGCACTTGAACGTCGTTTCCAAAAAGTTTTGGTGCAAGAACCGTCAGTTGAAGATACAATTTCAATTTTACGTGGGCTGCGTGAACGTTTTGAGATTCATCACGGTGTTAGAATCCATGATAATGCACTCGTGGCTGCCGCCACACTATCAAATCGTTATGTAACAGATCGTTATTTGCCTGATAAGGCGATTGATCTTGTAGATGAAGCATGTGCAACAATTAGAGTTGAAATGAATTCAATGCCAACTGAGCTTGATCAAGTGACGCGTCAGTTGATGAGACAGGAAGTTGAAGAGGCTGCGTTGAAGAAAGAATCAGATGCAGCATCTAAAAAAAGACTGGCAGAATTACAAAGCGAGTTAGCGGAGACACGTGAAAAAGCCAATACATTGAAAATGCGTTGGGAAAATGAGAAAGAAGATATCCAGAAAGTCAGCAGCAAGAAGGCTGAATTGGATAAAGCAAGGCATGATCTTGAAGAGGCTGAAAATAATTATGATTTAGAGTTAGCCGCCAAATTGCAGCATGCAACGATTCCACAAATTGAAAAAGAGTTAAAGGAATTGGAACAGGTCGAACGGCCTGATAACTGGTTAGTTGAAGAATCGGTAACTGAGAATGAAATTGCCCAAGTTGTCAGCAGGACGACGGGTATTCCTGTTGCAAAGTTAGTTCAGGGAGAAAGAGAAAAACTCTTAAATCTGCCAACTGCCTTGCATAAACGTGTAATTGGACAAGATGAGGCTGTGGATGCAGTAGCTAACGCAGTTATTCGTGCGCGTGCTGGATTGCAGGACCCTAATCAGCCACTTGGTACATTCATGTTTCTTGGTCCAACAGGAGTTGGTAAAACGGAACTGGCTAAGGCTTTGGCTGAGAATTTGTTTGATTCCGAGAAGCACATGGTCAGAATTGATATGAGTGAATACATGGAGAAACAATCAGTGTCACGGTTGGTTGGTGCCGCCCCTGGATATGTTGGCTACGAAGAAGGTGGGCAACTGACTGAAGCTGTTAGACGAAATCCATATACGATTGTTTTACTAGATGAGGTTGAAAAAGCACATCCAGATGTATTTAATATCTTATTGCAGGTATTTGATGATGGGCGTTTGACGGATGGTCAGGGAAGAACTGTTGATTTCAAGAATACCATCATAATCATGACTTCAAATTTAGGGTCAGGTATTTTATTGGATAATGCAAGTGATGGTAAGATCACTGTTGAAACCAAACAACTAGTGATGAAGTTGGCGCAGCAGCACTTTAAGCCCGAATTTTTGAACAGAATCGATGATATTATCATGTTTACGCCATTGAGCCTTGCTGCAATTGAAGAAATTGTGGCTAAGTTCATTGACTTATTGTCAAGTAGACTGAGTGAACAAGAGGTTGAACTTAAAATTAGTGATGAGGCTAAACAGTGGATTGCTAAAGAAGGTTATGAGCCAGCCTATGGGGCAAGACCGCTTCAGAGATTTATCACGAATAAAGTTGAAACACCTCTTGCCAAAGAGATAATTGCAGGTAAAATCTTGCCACATTCGTTAGTTACGATTACGTTAGGTGAAGAACATAACTTGATTTTTGAGTCAACAGAAATTAAGGAATAGGAACTCCATTTTTTTTAATAAAGATAAAATAAATAAAAGGACTGAGTCAAAATTTAGTTTTTGATCCAGTCCTTTTATTTTTGCTATTTAGTTGGAGACTTTACAAAGTAGTTTAATCCATTTACGAGCAATAATCCGACTACCATCGCAAAGAGCCCGCTAAATAGTGGTGAAAATGTACCACCTGAAAGAGCGGCACTGATATAGCCAATGACTTCACCATAGATGAAGCCCCAAAATAAAATCGTTAACTGTTTAGCCATCTATGCAACACCTCACAATATAACTGTAGTTTAGCACATTTTTTGTAATTTGGCACTCCTTAAAAAGGTCCAGGATGTTTTTTTTTAAGAGTATTGCTATAATGTTAGATAAGAGTAAGGGGTGAATAATATGGGTGGTGCAGCACTTCAAGTGATTAGCAGTTATAGTTTGCTGCAAAGTTCAATTCGATTAAAAGATGTCATTAAAAGTGCTAAAGCAAAGGGATATACAGCATTAGCTTTAACAGATATCAATGTTATGTACGGAGTCCTTTCATTTTATGATGCATGTCGAGTTGAAGGCATTAAACCACTTATAGGGATGACACTAGAGACATCCACCGACAAAAAAGAAACACTGATTTTAATTGCTAAAAACGAGAACGGTTATCACAACTTGATTCAGATTTCGACTCAAAAACAATTGTTACTTGCAAAGAATGATGCAGAATTCATAATCAGGGAAAATGCCGCTCTTTTTGAAGATATAATTACGATAATTCCACCTGAGGATAGTTTTTTTGTCAACAAGCTATTGAATGGAGAGAGTGAACTTGCAAGTAAATATCTGAAACAAAGTAGAAATTTATTGCAAGAAAATTTGTATATTGGGATAAGTACAGCAACATCAGAGGCACTGTATGATAAAGTATTGCAATATGCAAATAAAATGAATATTAAGACCGTTGCTGTTGAATCTATCAAGTATTTAGAAAAGAATGATTTGTTTGTTTGTAAGGTCATGAATGCAATTAAGCAGAATAAACAGCTAGACAGTAAAGATTTGCAGTATGCAAATAATCTGAATGGTTCTGCATGGCTAAAACCGCTAAATGACATAAAGCAAAACTATTTAGAAAAAAATCGTTTTGAAGCATTTGAAAATATGATTTCTTTAACTAAACGAGTTGATTTCGCTTTTTCGCCAAAAAGAGTAATACTTCCAAAATTTCAAACACCGCAGGGCATTAATGCCAACATTTACTTGAAACAGCTTTGCAGCAGAGGAATGCAGGCAAGAATGCGAGATCAGCCGCAGAGTATAATTGAAAAATATCTGCAAAGGATGGACAAGGAATTAAATATCATTAAGAAAATGGGATTTGCAGACTATTTCTTAATTGTTTGGGATGTCACAAATTATGCTCATGAACATGGAATTTTGGTTGGTCCTGGCCGTGGCTCTGCAGCGGGTTCGCTGGTTTCGTATCTCCTAGGAATTACAGATGTTGACCCAATCAAATACAATTTGCTTTTTGAACGTTTTTTGAATGAAGAACGTGCACAAATGCCCGATATTGACTTGGATATTCCAGATAATCGACGACAGGAAATAATTGAATACGTTAATAGAAAATATGGTGAAAACCACGTGGCACAGATAATCACTTTTGGGACATTTGGTGCAAAACAGGCTTTGCGCGATGTTGCAAGAGTAATGGGTTTTTCGCAAGTAGAAAGTAATAATTGGAGTCGTGTAATTCCCAGTCAATTGGGAATTACACTGGCAGATGCTGAGAAGAAATCTATTCAGTTGCGGAATTTAATCAACGAAAATGAGCGCAATCAACTTTTATTTAAAACTGCGCTGCTACTGGAAGGCCTACCTAGACATTATTCAGTTCATGCTGCAGGAGTGATTCTAAGTGATGCAGATCTGAGAAAAGTAGTGCCATTGCAAATGGGTAACGATGATGTTTTGCTGACGCAATATACCAAAGATGATGTTGAACGTGTAGGATTGCTGAAAATTGATTTTTTAGGTTTAAGAAACCTAACGATTTTAAATAGTACATTGTCTGGGATAAAGAAAAATTTTGGCCAAACCGTTGATATAAATAAAATTTCATTGAATGATGAAGAGACGCTTAGTCTTTTTCAAAGGGCCGATACTAGCGGTGTATTTCAGTTTGAATCATCCGGTATTCGCAATGTTTTGCGTAATCTTTACCCAACTTCTTTTGAGGATATTGCTGCTGTAAATGCATTGTTTAGACCTGGTCCTATGGAGAATATCACACACTTTATAGCTCGTAAACATGGTAAGGAGAAGATTGTTTATCCAGATAATTCGCTAATTCCGATCCTGAAGAATACGTATGGGATTTTGGTTTATCAGGAGCAAGTTATGCAAGTTGCTTCTATAATGGGTGGATTTACTTTAGGGCAAGCCGATATATTGCGAAGAGCAATGAGTAAAAAGAAGGCTAGTGTAATTGAAGAATTGAAGTCCAAGTTTGTCGATGGCGCTGTAAAGTTGGGATATTCTCAAAAAAACGCAGAACGAGTCTACGATTATATTGAACGTTTTGCTAATTATGGATTTAACCGTTCGCATGCCATTGCATATTCTAAAATAGCATTTCAGCTTGCCTATTTAAAAGTTCACTATGCTGCGCCTTTTTTTGCAGCAATTTTGAATTCTGTTATCGGTGACAGAATAAAGACAAGAGATTTTATAGTTGAAGCAAAGCAGCATCAATTGCAGATTGAGACTCCAAATATAAACAGGAGCAATTATTATACTTTCTCTGGGAAAAAGAACTTGATTATTGGTTTGGGCAATATCAAGACCTTGCGCAGAGATTTTATCAAAGAAATCATTGAAGAACGTAAGAATACAGGTCGTTATAGTTCGTTTGATGACTTTATAAGAAGAATTAATCACAAGTTTTTAAAAGAGGAGCCACTTAAGGCTTTGATATATTCTGGCACTTTTGACTCGTTTTCTGAAAATCGTGCAACTTTATTGGGCAATCTTAGTAAAAAGATGAGCAATGTTGAGTTGAGTGGAGAGAGCAGTGAGTTGTTATCATTACTAGCACCCAAGCAGGAAAAATATACAGAACTTCCCTTGGAAGAGATTTTAGCCGGAGAGCAGAAGTATCTTGGAATTTTCCTTTCGGCTCATCCAGTAGAGCAGTTTGCGGAGGTTGCACAGCTGCATAACGCAAAGATGATAGCAAATGTTCACGAAAATGAGAAGCAGCAAATTTTGTGTTTGGTTAAGAAGATAAAAGTAATTAGAACAAAAACTGGTCAACAAATGGCTTTTTTAACGGTAGAGGATCAAACAGGCGAAATCGAATTGACGCTTTTTCCAGGTATTTTTGAAAAGGTTGATGATGATTTGAAAACAAATCAAGTTTATCTTGTTTCTGGAAAGAGTGAAAAACGCAATCAAAAGATACAAATTATCGTTTCAACGATGGTTTCAGCTGAAAGTTTGAAAACAGAAATGAAAGGAAGATTATTTTTAAGACTAACTGAAAATGATTCAAGCAGTATAAACAAACAACTTTTGAAAACATTACAGTTACATGCTGGAAAAGTTCCAGTTGTCTTGTATGAGGAGAAAAAAGCCGTGAAATGGGTTTTAGATGAAAAGTACTGGGTAAACAGGTCGCCAGAATTAGAAGAACAGTTAATAAAGTTGATTGGTAAAAACAACGTTGTCTTTCAAAATGAAAACAAATGAAAATATCATGTGATAAATTGAATTTAATTTGTAATTTTACAAGACATTTCCTCCTAAAAGTGATACTATAACCCTTGGAGAATGTGTTGTTCCATTATATTTACTTGAGGTGAAAAAAATGAAACGCATAGGTATTTTAACAAGTGGTGGAGATGCTTCTGGGATGAATGCTGCAGTCCGTTCGATTGCTCGTTCAGCTATTTCAGCGGGTCTAGAAGCTTATGGCATTAATTATGGTTTTGCAGGTTTGGTTGCTGGAAATATTCGTAGGTTAGAGTCAAAGGATATGGATGGTATCATTGATCGTGGTGGTACAATTTTATATTCAGCTCGTTTCCCTGAATTTGCGGAAGAAAAAACGCAGCTTAAGGGAATTGAACAGCTTAAGAAATTTGGGATTGATGCTTTAGTTGTGATCGGTGGAGATGGATCTTATCATGGTGCCGAGCGTCTTACACAGCATGGTTTTAATTCAATTGGTGTGCCAGGGACTATTGATAATGATATTCCTGGTACTGATTTTACAGTTGGTTTCGATACAGCTGTTAATGTTGCGCTTGATGCGCTTGACAGAATTAATGATACGGCTACTTCTCATCAGAGAACTTTCGTTGTCGAAGTCATGGGCCGTGGCGCCGGTGATATTGCATTATGGGCAGGAATTGGTGCTGATGCTGATGCAATTGTTATTCCTGAGCGTGAGTATGATGTTAAGGAAATTGCGGAACATCTTAAACGCAACTATGAGAACGGCAAGGAGCATGGTCTGATTGTTTTGGCTGAAGGTGTCATGTCTGCAGCTGATTTTAAAGAGCAACTTGATCAGTATGGTGATTTTGATAGTCGTGCGATCACATTGGGTCATGTTCAACGTGGTGGACGCCCAACTGCAAAAGATCGCGTTCTTGCAAGCATGTTTGGCGATTATGCTGTCCGACTCCTACTTGAGGGCAAGGGCGGTTTAGCAATTGGTATCAGAGACAACAAGTTAGTTGCGACTGATATCATCGATACCTTAGAGAACCATAAGCATATTACAGATGTATCATTGCTTGATTTGAATGATCGTCTTCGTTTCTAATGCACCAATAACTTTGTAAAGAATTGACATTAAAGTCGTCTTTAAAAATTATTCAAAGGGGAGATTTTACTCATGAAGAAAACCAAGATCGTAAGTACACTTGGTCCAGCTAGTAATAGTTTGGAAACAATCGTTAAGTTAATCGAAGCAGGTGCCAACGTATTCCGCTTTAACTTTTCTCACGGTGATCATGAAGAACATTTAGGACGTATTAAGCTTGTTCATGAAGCAGAGAAAATTACAGGAAAAATGGTTGGTATCATGCTTGATACCAAGGGTGCCGAGATTCGGACAACTGTTCAAAAAGAAGGCAAAATTCATTACGAAATCGGCGATGTAGTTCGTATTTCAATGGATAGTTCTATCGAAGGAACTCGTGAGAAGATCGCAGTTACTTATCCTGGATTGATTGATGATGTCCACGTAGGTGGTCACGTATTATTTGATGATGGTTTGATTGACATGCAGATCGAAGAAATCGATCAAGACAAAAAAGAATTAGTATGTAAAGTTTTGAATGCTGGTGTGTTAGGCTCACGTAAGGGTGTTAATGCTCCTGGTGTTTCTATCAACTTACCAGGTATTACTGAAAAAGATTCAGACGATATTCGTTTTGGTTTGGATAACGAAATTAACTTTATTGCAGCAAGTTTCGTTCGTAAGCCAGCAGATGTTTTAGATATTCGTGAATTACTTGAAGAAAAACATATGGAACACGTACAAATCTTCCCTAAGATTGAATCACAAGAAGGTATCGACAACTTTGACGAAATCATCAAAGTTTCAGATGGTTTGATGGTTGCTCGTGGTGATATGGGTGTTGAGATTCCTGTAGAAAATGTTCCGTTGGTTCAAAAGACATTGATTAAGAAATGTAATGCTCTTGGCAAGCCAGTTATTACTGCAACTCAAATGCTTGATTCAATGCAAGAAAACCCACGTCCTACACGTGCTGAAGCTTCAGATGTTGCCAATGCTGTATTTGATGGAACAGATGCAACAATGCTTTCTGGTGAAAGTGCTAATGGTGATTACCCAGTTGAAGCAGTTGCAACAATGGCACGTATCGATATTAAGGCTGAAAACACATTACGCGAACATCATACATTTTCAATCAATGACTTTGATAAGACAGATGTAACGGAAGCTGTTGGTCGTGCCGTTGCTGAAGCAGCTAACAATCTTGGAATTAAAACAATTGTTGCTGCTACAAAGTCTGGTCATACAGCACGTATGATTTCAAAATACCGTCCAGATGCTGATATCTTAGCTGTAACATTCGACGAACGTACTCGTCGTGGTTTATCAATCAACTGGGGTGTTCATCCTGTCCTTGCAGAAACACCTGCTTCAACTGATGATATGTTTGCTTTGGCAACAGAAAAGGCTAAAGAAGCTGGATTTGCTAAGGAAGGCGATTTGATCTTAATTACTGCTGGTGTCCCAGTTGGTGAAAAGGGAACAACAAATGTTATGAAGATTCAATTAATCGGTTCAAAGCTTGTTTCTGGTCAAGGTGTTGGTGATGAAACAGTTATTGGAAAAGCCGTTGTAGCTGGTTCAGCTGCAGAAGCTAATAAAAATGCTGTTGAAGGCGGAATCTTGGTTACAAAAACAACTGACAAGGAATACTTGCCTGCTATTGAAAAGTCGAGTGCTTTAATCGTTGAAAATGGTGGATTGACATCACATGCTGCTGTTGTAGGTATTTCTATGGGAATTCCTGTGATTGTTGGTGCAGAAGGTGCAACATCATTGATTTCAAATGATGAAGTTGTAACAGTTGATTCACGTCGTGGAATCGTCTATCGTGGTGCTTCAAGCGCACTTTAAGATTCTGAGATTAATTTTAAATAAAGAGAATAAGTGCTATAAAAGTTAGTTTTTCTAAATTTGTTGCACTTCTCAATGGAAAAGTTGTACCAAGGAAATTGATGGTACAACTTTTTTGTTTTGTCGGAATATTAAAAATGTACAGACATCAGATAGAATATTTCATAAATGATATTTTTTGTGAAAATAACTGGTTGCTTTCCCTTTTTTACTAAGTAAGATCAGATATTAATTAGCAATTTATATTGGTTTCGGGTAAAATAGGTAACGAATATATACATTGGGGTGGAAGAATGGAAAGTTGGATTTTTTTGGGAATTATTTTTTTAGTGGCTTTTTTTGCAAAGAATAATTCACTTACAATTGCTGCGGCAGTTGTTTTGGTATTGAAGGCAATCCCACTTACAAATAATTGGATGCCTGTAATACAAACAAAGGGTATCAATTGGGGTGTAACAGTTATTTCAGTTGCTATTCTCATCCCAATCGCTACTGGACAAATAACTTTTAATGACTTGATACAAATTTTCAAAACACCTGTAGGACTTATTTCAGTTGCCTGTGGTATCTTGGTAGCAGTTTTGTCTCGTCAAGGGATTTCTTTGCTGGCAGGTTCTCCTCAAGTGACAGTTGCTTTGGTGATTGGTACAATAATTGGTGTCGTCTTCTTGCGAGGAGTTGCTGCTGGTCCTGTAATTGCTTCAGGAATTGCTTATTGTATAATGAGTTTGTTACATGTGAGTCTTAACTAATGGAGGAAAATAATGGAAAAAGATAAAATGATTGGCCACATTATAGAAGCCCGTGTAACTGATCAGAATGATGATTTTTATTTCTTACAGTGTGAAGGAACAACTTTTAGATTGGCTAAAGAAGAGTCTGAGTCGGAACTAGTTAACGGAAGTTTGATTTCTGGATTTGCATATGAAAATGAGGATCATGAACTGCAGATAACAAAGAAAATTCCGACTAGTCAAATTGGCCGCTATGCATTTGGAGAAGTTGTTTCCAGTCGGCGCGACTTGGGTGTGTTTGTTGATATTGGGTTACCAAATAAGGATGTTGCAGTTTCACTTGATGAACTTCCTGAGTTGACAAACCTTTGGCCCAAAAAGGGCGATAGTTTAATGATTGCTCTTAGAGTTGACGCAAAAGGACGCCTTTGGGGAACAATTGCAAGTGAAGAAATTTTTAAAGGAATTTCTGGCAAAGCGGATGATAGTATGAAAAATAAAAATGTTGAAGCGATTGCTTATCGCTTAAAGTTGGCAGGTACTCATGTCATAACTTCAGATTTTGAATTAGGTTTTATTCATCCAAGCGAACGAGACCGTGAACCACGTTTGGGAGAACATCTCAATGCGCGAGTGATTGGAATCAGACCAGATGGAACACTGAATCTTTCATTGCGCAGAAGAGCGTATGAAGCAATCAGTGATGATGCACAGATGATTTTAGCAGCATTACAGCATTCTGAGGGTGTTCTAAGCTACACTGATAAATCTACACCAGCAGATATTAAAGATTATTTTGGAATCAGCAAGGGTCAATTCAAGCGTGCAGTCGGGCATCTGATGAAAGCTGGATTGGTAAAACAAACTGATGGGAAAATGTATCTTAACGAAAAATAACCATTTGATGTGAGAAAGAAGGAATTAATGTAATGGAATTTTTGGAGACACAAATAACTGACATTGAATCCCAACTTCATCAGGCTGGTTTGAAGTTAACACCGCAAAGACGTGCTACTGTCAGCACTCTTTTACATAATTGTGAAAAGCATCTCTCCGCCGAAGAATTATTTACTCTTATACGTAAAAAAGAGACAGATATCGGCTTAGCTACCGTTTATCGAACACTTGAAATTTTGTTTGAACTTGGGATAGTGAACAAGATTAATTTTGAAGATGGCATGTCGCGCTACGATTTAAGATTATCTGATCAGGGGCATTTTCATCACCATTTACTTTGCAATGTATGTGGTAAGGTTCAAGAGGTTCATGAGGATTTACTTTTAGATGTTGAAGAGGAAGTTAAAAATAAATTTGGTTTTGAGGTAACAGATCATCGTTTGATTTTTCACGGTATCTGTGCAGATTGCTTGGCAAAGAAGAAATAGGATCGGTAGAGCAGCAGTAACGAGGGTGAGTTTATCAAAGATACTATTTTAGATTATATACATTATTTAAAAGTAGAGCGTGGACTTTCTGAAAATACGGTTAGCAGCTATCAAAATGATTTGGTGCAATTTATAGCCTTTCTTGAAACACGAAAAATTGATAAATTCACAGTTATTACGAGACAGATTATTGTTGATTTTCTAGAATTAGAATCTAATCAGCAAAAAGCTACAAGTTCGATAGTACGCTCTGTGACTAGTTTAAGAAAGTTCTTTCAATATTTGGTTGAAGAGGGTATTATTCAAAATGATCCAATGGAATTAATTGATGCTCCCAAAAAGAGTGAGCATCTTCCAGAGGTACTCTCAACATCTGAAGTTGAAAAACTCTTGAATTCGCCTGATACTTCAAAGCCTCTTGGCATCAGAAATCGTGCCATTTTAGAGTTGATGTATGCTACTGGATTGCGTGTCAGTGAAGTTATTAATATTCAGCTTGCAGATTTACATCTGAGTTTGGGATTGATTCAGACGATTGGGAAGGGCCAAAAAGAAAGAATAGTCCCAATTGGAGATAAAGCTATTTCGTGGGTTGAGAAATACTTGAATAACATTCGTCCTAGGTTATTGAAGAAACAGCAAAGTAATTTTTTGTTTCTAAATCATCATGGGAGAAAGTTGACAAGACAAGGTATATGGAAAAACTTGAAAGCAGATGTTTTAAGGGCAGGGATTGAGAAAAATGTTACTCCGCATACGCTTAGGCATTCATTTGCGACTCATATCTTGGAAAATGGTGCAGATTTAAGAATCGTTCAGGAGCTTTTAGGACACTCAGATATCTCAACGACTCAGATCTATACACATTTGTCAAAGAGAAGATTAGCGGAAATTTACGGAAAATATCATCCACGTGCTTAGAATAAATTGTTTAAAGAATAGAATTATGATAAAGTTGGTGCAACTTTACTTATTAATACCTTTTTGAGACCACAGGAGGTCATCATGCTTTATAAGTATAAAAATGATTATGAGAAAATTACGATGGGGTTACTTTCATTTATCCCAGATTTAAAAGAGTACTCGCATTTAAAAACTGAATTGAATTGGTACAGTGGTGCTGATGAACGTTGCCTTTATCTTTGGAAAAATGATAATGGCGACTTTATCGGGGTTATTGGTGTTGAGATTTCGGATGATATCTTGATGGTACGTCATATTGCAATAACACCTGCAGAGAGAAATGAGGGTGTCAGCTTTGATATGCTTAGTGGATTATGCGAGTTATATCCAGGAAGAAAGATGATGGGGAGCCTCGAAACAGCTGGGCTAATTACAAAGTGGGAGCACCGTAATAATGGTAACTAGTTTTGAGAACCAGAAGTTGACTTTCAAAATAAAAAGTTTTGAAGGTCCTTTGGACTTGTTATTGCATCTTATAAAACAGAATCAAATGGACATTTATGATATTCCAATGACAGAAATAACTTCACAGTATATTGAAAAGTTGCATCAAATGCAGACGATGGAACTTGATATAGCTGGGGAGTATTTGGTGATGGCTTCCACATTATTAAATATAAAAAGTAAGATGCTCTTGCCCAATCACGATGAGTTGGAAGATGCTGAGACAATTGATGATCCAAGACTTGAACTTGTGCAACAACTTTTGGAACATCAGTGTTATCAAATGGCAGCTGAGAACCTGGATGAGCTTTTTGAATCAAGGGCATTACATTACACTAGAGAGCAAGCTGATGAGCCATGTGACACGCGTAAAGTGTTGCTGAGCGGCAGTCAGCCTGCAGTGCTCTTAAAACAGACTTTTGTACGACTACTGGCCAGCAAAAAAACGGTCATTGCAAAAAAGGGAAGCATTAGAAAAGAACACTTTACAATAGAGGGTGAAATGACAAATATTCTTTACCGTTTATTGAAGAACGGTTCTATCTCCTTTGATTCTTTAATTATTGAACAAGAAGTACAAGTTGAGAAAATTGTAACTTGTTTCCTAGCAATGCTAGAACTAGTAAAAAGAGGAACAATTGAGATAATTCAAAAACAAAGTTTAGATACCATTATTTTGAGGAGTGTAGTTAATGCAATCAACAATTCAAGCGGAGATTGAAGCTCTTCTTTTTGTTGCGGGAAATGAGGGGATATCCTTGACTCAGCTTTCGCAATTGACTGGATTGCTGAAGCCGGCTGTGATGGAGCAAATGGGCCTTTTAAATAAAAAATATGCGGAAGATCAAGGCTGTTGTCTTGAAATAATTACAACTAATGAGTTTTATCGCTTAGCCACTAAGAGCAAGTTTGCAGATCTTTTACGGGATTATTTTGAGGCTCCTAATATGTCGGCTCTTTCGCGTGCAGCATTAGAAGCACTTGCAATTATTGCGTATCAGCAGCCTGTTACACGTGTACGTATTGACGAAATTCGTGGTGTTAAGTCAAATGGATCAATTCAAAAGTTACTGGCGTTTGAATTGATTGAAGAAGCAGGGAGGCTTGATGCACCAGGCCGTCCAATTTTGTATAAAACAACAGAGAACTTTTTGAATTATTTTGGTCTGCATTCGTTAGCTGAATTACCACCCTTACCAGAGATATCTGAAGAAGAGGGTATGCTGAATAATGGAGAACAAAATTTACTAGACTTATTTAATGAGACCCTCGAAGATGGCGAATGAAAAAATAGGAGAAACAAATATGGAATCAAATGAACGTTTACAAAAGGTTATGGCAAATGCGGGCGTAGCTTCCAGGAGAGCATCTGAGAAGATGATTTTGGATGGAAAAGTATCTGTGAATGGCAAGGTAATTAAGGAACTTGGCACAAAGGTATCAAGTAACGATATAGTTGTAGTTGCTGGAAAAACTCTAGATACAGAAAAAAAGGTATATTTTCTCTTCTACAAACCACGCGGAGTTATTACCGCAGTAAGTGACGATAAGGGACGAAAAGTCGTAACCGATTATTTTAAGAACATTGAGCAACGAATTTATCCGGTGGGCAGACTTGATTATGATACTTCCGGATTGCTCTTGATGACTAATGATGGTGATTTGGCCAACAAGTTAATGCATCCAAAAAATAAGGTTGATAAAACCTATGTTGCTAAAGTTTCGGGTATACCAGAGAATGAAGATTTTAAAAAATTGCGTTTAGGTGTGATGATTGAGGGTAAAAAGACTGCACCTGCAAAAGCAAGACTGTTATCAGCAGATCAGAAAAAGAAAAAGGCTCTTGTTTCTTTGGTAATCCATGAAGGACGTTATCATCAAGTGAAAAAAATGTTTGATGCAATCGGTCACCCAGTGGAGAAGTTAAAGCGTGAAACATATGGTTTCTTAACATTGGATGGTTTAACCTCGGGAGATTATAGAGAATTAACGCACGATGAGGTTTTACGCCTTAAAAGTAAGTAAATAAATAGTTGCATTATTGTGTAGATAATGCTAAAATTCAAGAGTAATAAAATAATATGGTTTATCTTCAGGGGCAGGGTGAAACTCCCGACCGGCGGTGATAGTCCGCGACCTGCATTCGTGCAGTTGATTTGGTGTAAGTCCAAAACCGACAGTAAAGTCTGGATAAAGAAGATAGGGCTTGTTTGATTATAAAAAGTCAATTGAACCCTGTTGGTCTCTGATCAGCAGGTTTTTTTGTATTTTCAAATAGGACCCGTGAAGATGAACATCAGGAGGTTTTTTTGATGGTCTATACAGCTACACGTCGTTATGTTATTTCTGCTAGTTTAGCGGGTATTTCGTACTTATTGATGTTCTTGTCTTTTGTGGTAGTTCCACTGGTCCCTTACATGAAAGTCGATTTTTCGGATTTACCAATTCTTTTTGGTATGTTTATCCTTGGACCGCTTGGAGGAATTGAAATTGCTTTGATTCGTTCGATCCTCTATTTTCTAATTTCTGGTCCATCAATCGATAGACTGATTGGGGTGGCAACTAATTTTATTGCTTCGATGACATTTGCACTACCAATTTTTTACGCATTGCGTAAACGCTATGATGCAAGTATCTGGAACATTGTCCGTTCTATTTTCTTGGGAACACTAAGCCTAACTGTAATCTTATCGTTAGCCAATTATTTTGTAATTATGCCTTTATATATGAGTGTGTTAGGTATGAAGTTATCCATGCCACTAGCAAAACTTGTTTTAATTGGCATCGTTCCTTTCAATTTAATTAAGGGAATTTTGGTTGGAGCAGCATTTTGGATCTTGTTTGCTAAGATGAAAGAATGGCTTGTTAAGCAATCAATCGTTCTGAAATAGTCTTATTAGATAAATTTCTGTGCAGGATTAGAAGTAAAAAACTTCTAGTTCTGCCTTTTTAATTGTGAGCAAAGATTAGGTATAATATTATGCGAATGTTAATCATTGAAATAAATAGTCAGGCTTCTATTTGCTTTTTTTATTAATCTTTTTGCAGATAATATTAATGATACTGACTAAATATGTATTAATAATGTAGAATAACTATAGGATGTATAAGGGAGGTTAATTCTTGAACGATGATAAGTGGCTACTTTTCTTTTCAGATACTCAACCAAGAAGGCATGCAGTGATCAGGCAAGTGCTAAGTAATAAAAGGACTGTTTCAAGTCTGTATTGGGGAATGCAGTATCACATTTTGGATTGGCTGAATGTTGAACCTGAATTAGATGAAAAGCAATTTGATTTACAAATAGATAATCTGTGTGAAAAAGGGTATCTTGCTGCAACTTCGAAAGGTCTTATATTATCAGCGGCTGGAATTATCCAGAAAAAGGATTATCAAAAAAAGAGCTATATAATAACTGAACCATCGCTTTTTCAGCATATAGATGAGAAACAATGGCTTGAACTCCTGCCGCTATTGATTCAAGTAATATCTGAGCTATCGTATCATAATCACCGTTATTACGTGGTTGGTTCCTCAATTAGAGCTCAGCTTTTCTTTAAAAACTGGTATCAAAATATTGCGAATAAGAATGATCTTGCTAGTAGTTTAAAACAGTTGCTTAAACTTTTTTTGGAGCATCTTCCCCAAGAACAATCCAATATTTTTATGGCACTTTTCAGTGGACATGAAACTATCGGAAAGACAACTGAACAAGTTGCAACCATGCTTCCAAAGTTCTCACATGAAGATGTTGTCTCATTATGGAGGGATTTAAGCATGCAATTTGCATTTTTTCTTCTAGAGGGAGACTCTAATTTTAGACGGTTAGTCGTTCCGCTAAGTACCAAGGAAAAACTATCCAAAAGTGCGTTAATCACTTATCAACTGTTCAATGACAATCTTAGCATAGAACAAATCGCAGAAAAGCGTAGATTAAGGGTGAGTACAATTAAGGAGCATTTGTTGGAAAGTGCAATTTTACGTGATGATTTTGTATACCACAGGCTTATAACTACAGATGATTACAGCATTATGACGAGTACTTTCATAGGAGAGACGATTGACTGGGATTATAAGCAGTTAGACGACCACATTGAGTTTTTCAAATTTAGATTATTCCAGATTGAAAGGAGCAAAAGGATTGAATAATTTGCAATTAAAGCAACTTTTAAAGCAATATTTTGGATATTCTGAGTTTAAAAAGGGACAGATTGAGATCATCAAAAGCCTGCTTGCAAATAATTCAACATTAGGTATTCTACCAACGGGAACAGGTAAATCTTTGTGTTATCAGTTAACTGGCAAGATTATTAGGAAACCAGTATTGATAATATCTCCACTTTTGTCTTTGATGAATGATCAGGTAGAACAATTAAAATATAGCGGTGAGAAAAAAGTTGTGGCATTGACGTCTGAATTATCATATAACGAGAAAGACTTTATTTTGAATAACATAGCATCTTATTCATTCATTTATGTATCACCGGAAATGTTAAAAAATGATAAAGTTGCACTTCAATTATCAAAAATAGATATTGGACTCCTAGTCGTTGATGAGGCTCATTGCATTTCACAATGGGGACCCGATTTTAGACCAGATTATTTGCGCATTAAAAACTTCCGTAAATTGTTACATTGCCCGCTTACGCTGGCTCTGACTGCGACAGCAACAAGTGAAGTTGCTCATGATATACAGGTTAATTTATTTGATAGCAGCGAGACTTCGCATGTAATCCGGTATTCTGTTGATCGTCCTAATATTTTTTTGGCCGTACACGAGTCACCATCTTCTACAGAAAAAAATATGTACTTGATAGAATTAATTTCTCAGCTTAATGGGCCAGGTTTAATTTATTTCTCGAGTAAGAAACAGGCTGATAGAATTAGTGAGATGATCAGAATAAAAACTAATTTGCGCGCGGCGTCATATCACGCAGATTTAAGTGTAATGAATCGATATACGATACAGCATCAGTTTATGGAAAATCAGTTAGACATTGTCTGTGCTACCAGCGCTTTTGGAATGGGGATAAACAAGCAGGATGTGCGCTACGTCATACATTACCATCTACCGAGTGACTTGAGTAGCTATGTGCAAGAAATTGGGAGAGCGGGTAGGGATGGAAAAAGAAGTATTGCAGTCTTATTGTATTCAAAAACAGATATTGGATTACAGCAACAGCTCAGCATAGACAGTTTGCCTGATGATTTTGATATTGATAATTTTAATACTGCTAGTGAACTTGATGATCCATCCAGTACGGATAGAGTCTTGCAGTATTATTTTGACCAAAATATAAAGACTGACAAAATTAAAGCAATTTTCTCTAAGAGACGTAAGGAAAAATTAGAGAAATTAAATGTACTGTTGCGATATATTACAAATGATGGATGCAGAAGAAAATATTTACTAAAATATTTTAGGGAAAGTGTGATACCTGAGCATAACGAAAAATGTTGTCAATTAAGGGGAGAAGAATTGAAGTTAAATGAGTTTAAGTTTGAAAAAAAGAAATATAAAGAGGATTCACTTGTGAACTACAAGGTAATTCTTGAATCTTTTTTTAAGACTTAGTGATTAAATGTAATTCTTGAGTAAAGAACTATGACTTGCTGTGGTAACGTATGGTAGAATAATAAATGATTATTTGAGGGGGAAATTTTTATGAGTCGTAAAACTCCGGACCAAAAACAACAACCTTGGGATAAATCTTTTGATGATGCTCGTGACAATAGTGGCAACTATTCACGAACAGCTAGTCGAAAGAGTAACCGAGCAAATAGCGTGTTAACCACATCATTATTAGTTGTTTTCATTGCAATTATTTTAGGAACAGTTGCGCTTTATTTTATTTCGCAGAAAACTTCACAGTCTTCTTCTGGAGGTAGTGACAATGTAGGTGTAGTTGAATCAAGCTCTAGCAAGAAGAGCAGTAGTAGTTCAAAAAAAGAATCATCATCTAAAAAGAGCTCATCAAGTTCAGTCGCTGAATCATCATCTTCTGAGTCTACTAAAGAGTATACCGAAGCAGAAACTTCAAGCAGTTCGAGTGAAGTAGCGACAACTGCATCGAGTTCGAGCGAGACTGCAGATTCGTCCAGTTCATACAGTACAATATCGAGCTCTTCGTCAACCAGTGCTCAATATGTAACAGTTGTTGCTGGACAGGGAATCTATCGTGTTGCTGTCAATAATGGATTGACCGTTCAAGAGCTGCTTGAGCTGAACCCAACACTGAGTTCAGGTTCAACACTTACTCCTGGTGAGTCAGTTCGTATCAAATAGTGTGGTCTTAATAAACACATAATAGAGATAGAAAATAATATTTTCATGGAGAGGTTTAGTCAAGATGGGGAAGTTATTACAAGTTGCAATTGATGGACCAGCTTCGGCTGGGAAAAGTACAGTTGCAAAACTTGTCGCACATAAATTAAATTACATATACTGTGATACCGGTGCAATGTATCGTGCTGTCACTTGGGCGGCAATTCATGATAGGGTTCAACTTGATGACGAAGAGTCATTAGGGACAATTTTGGACAATATCGATATTAAGTTTGTGCCATCAGCTGATGGACAAAGAGTTTTTGTGAATGAAAAAGAAGTGACAGAAGAAATTAGAATGCCTGAAATCAGTAATAATGTTTCTACAGTTGCTGCTCAGGTTTCGGTCCGCAAGTATCTCACAGATTTACAGCAAAAGATCGCACGTGATGGTGGAATCGTAATGGATGGCAGAGATATCGGAACAACTGTCTTGCCCAATGCTGAAGTTAAAATTTTTATGGTAGCAAGTGTGAAGGAAAGAGCGTTGAGGAGATATAAGGAAAATATTGAAAAGGGCATACAGACACCACTTGGGGTTCTGGAGCGAGAAATAGAAGAGCGCGACCGTAAGGATTCTACCAGAATAATTTCGCCGCTTGTAAAAGCTGATGATGCTGCTCAATTAGACACAACAAGCCTAACAATTGAGCAAGTTGTTGACAAAATAATGAAAATAATTGAAAAAAAAGCTTGAAATCTCACTAAAAGTGTATTTTAACTGGAATTTTTGATTGAATTCAGCTAGAATAGAGATTAGAGTTGAGTCGTTAAGGAGGACATGGTCCATGAGTGAATCAGATGAAAACAAGGATTTATTAGAAGCTTTAAATAGCGTAAATGAAGTAAAAATAGGTGATGTCGTTAAGGGTGAAGTTTTAGCCATTGATGATGCTAAACAAGTGATTGTTGGAATTGAAGGAGCAGGTGTTGAAGGTGTGGTTCCATTTAAGGAACTTAGCTTGAAGCCTGATCAAGAAGTGTCAGATGACGTGACTATAGGTGATGTAATTGACTTAGTAGTCATTTCTCGTATTGGTTCCGACAAAGAAGGCGGTAGCTACTTATTATCACAACGTCGTCTTGAAGCACGTAAAATTTGGGATGATATTGAGAAGAAGTTTGAAGCTGGTGAGACGATTACAGCTCCTGTAACACAAGTGGTTAAAGGAGGCCTAGTAGTTGATGCTGGTGTTCGTGGATTTATTCCAGCGTCAATGGTTGATGATCGTTTTGTTGAAGACTTGAATCAATACAAGAATCAAGAACTTGAGCTCAAGATTATTGAAATTGAACCAAGTGAGAATCGTTTGATTCTTTCTCATAAGGAAATCGTTAAGGCAGCCCGTGAAGCTAAGAAAGCAGAGACATTAGCAAACTTAGTTGTGGGTGATGTTGTCGAAGGGAAAGTTGCACGACTAACAAGCTTCGGTGCATTTGTTGATTTAGGTGGCGTGGATGGATTAGTTCATGTTTCAGAAATCTCATACGAACGTGTTAACAAGCCTTCTGATGTACTTAAGGTTGGTGAAACTGTTAAGGTTAAGGTGCTTTCAATTGATACTGAAAGAGATCGTATTTCACTTTCAATCAAACAGACATTACCACAACCATGGGATAATATTACAGAAAAAGTTGCTGAAGGTGATGTACTTGAAGGAACAGTTAAGCGTCTTACAAGCTTTGGTGCATTTGTAGAAGTATTCCCTGGTGTTGAAGGTCTTGTGCATATTTCTCAAATTTCACACAAACATATTGCTACACCAAATGAAGTTTTGACTTCTGGCGAAACAATTAAAGTGAAGGTCTTAAATGTGCATGCTGATGAGCATAGACTGGCACTTTCAGTTAAAGCACTTGAGGAAAAGCCAAGTGCTGCTGGTGAAGCTAAGAAAGAAAAAGCTCCAGAAGGAAAAGTTGATCTTCCAGATGAAAGTACAGGCTTTACACTTGGTGATCTTGTTGGTGATTTGAAGGATGAGGATCATCAAGATTAGTCACTTGATTGTATGTTTTTTTAGTATGATAAATCTAGTAGTTATTCTTTAGCACAGAAACGGTAGATTGTTGAACAAATCTATCGTTTTTTTGCTGATATGAGTGTATTTTAAATTTAAATAGAAAAGAGGGATGCAAAAATGGCAAATCCAGTTGTAGCAATTGTTGGTCGACCTAATGTTGGTAAATCAACCGTTTTTAATAGAATTGCGGGAGAAAGAATTTCTATTGTTGAAGATGTTCCTGGAGTCACGCGGGATAGAATTTACGCCCATAGTGAGTGGCTCGGACAGAAGTTTAATTTAATTGATACTGGGGGAATTGATATTGGTGACGAACCATTTCTGACCCAGATTACAGAACAAGCTGAAATTGCAATTGATGAGGCTGATGTAATTGTTTTTGTTGTCAGTGTTCGTGAAGGAATAACCGATGCTGATGAAAAAGTCGCGCGAATTCTTTATAAATCTGATAAACCAGTTATTTTGGCGGTTAATAAAGTTGATAATCCTGAATTAAGGGGAGATATTTTTGATTTTTATTCACTTGGTTTTGGCGAACCACTAGCTGTTTCCAGTACACACGGAATTGGTGTTGGTGATTTACTTGACAAAATCTGCCATTCTTTTCCAGAGAATCAAGTCGAAGAAGAAGATAAAACAATTAGATTTAGTTTGATTGGTCGCCCTAATGTGGGAAAGTCATCACTTGTAAATGCTATTTTAGGTGAAAACCGTGTAATTGTTTCAAACATTGAAGGGACAACCAGGGATGCAATTGATACACCTTTTATTTCAAGTCAAGGTGATGAATTCACAGTTATTGATACGGCGGGAATCAGAAAACGTGGGAAGGTTTACGAAAATACTGAAAAGTATTCTGTTTTAAGAGCCATGAGGGCAATCGATCGTTCAGATGTCGTTTTGGTAGTATTAAATGCTGAAGAAGGAATTCGAGAACAAGATAAAAAAGTTGCAGGTTATGCTCACGAAGCAGGGCGTGGTATTATTATTCTTGTTAATAAATGGGATACACTAAAGAAGAATAATCGTACAATGATAGAGTTTGAGGAAAAAATTCGTCAGGAATTTCAGTATCTTAGCTACGCGCCAATAATTTTTGTTTCAGCCGTGACGAAGCAAAGGTTAGATAAGTTACCTGCTTTGATTAAGCAAATCAATGAGAACCATCAACGAAGGATTCCTTCTGCTGTACTGAACGATGTGATCATGGATGCAATTGCTCGTAATCCTACACCAACTGATCATGGCAAGCGTCTTAGAGTCTTTTACACGACACAAGTTGCGGTTAAACCGCCTACATTTGTTGTCTTTGTTAACGATCCTGAGCTAATGCATTTTTCGTATCAAAGATTCCTAGAGAATCAGATACGTGATTCATTTGATTTTACTGGTACACCTGTTCATTTAATTGAACGCAAGCGTAAATAGTTTTAATTAATTGGTCAATATGTTAAACTTAATATTTTATTAATATTTAGCAGGTATCAGAAAGGTTAAATTTTTAAAAAAAGGTGAAAAACCTTGTTATATTAGGCTTTATATGCTATCTTATTTAAAGAGATAATGATTTGTTAGTCATTGTTTCGTCATTACGACAAGGGCGAAATTACGCCAACGGATATTTAATTATCTGTGCCTATTTCTTCGTATGAGGAGGTGAAACACATGGCAAACAAAGCACAATTAATCGAAACAGTTGCAACAAAGACAGGTTTAACAAAAAAAGATGCAACTACTGCTGTTGACGCAGTTTTTGAAACAATTCAAGCTACATTGGCAGAAGGCGAAAAGGTTCAATTGATCGGATTTGGTAACTTCGAAGTGCGTGAACGTGCAGCTCGTAAGGGTCGTAACCCACAAACTGGTAAGGAAATTCAAATTCCTGCAAGCAAAGTACCTGCATTTAAACCAGGTAAAGCTTTAAAAGATGCTGTTAAATAAGCATTAAGCATTAATACTTATTTGTCAGGAGCTGTATCAAAACTAATGTTTTGTTACAGTTCTTTTTTTGTTAAAATATAGCAACCAATCTTGTGTATGTAGTATAAAGCTTTGTTTAATTGCCGTGTCTTCACAGTCTTATTTTATAGTTTTCTACACTGGATTTATTAAATGAATAGATAAAAAAAGGGGAATTTATGAATCGTTATGAAGATGTAATTAGTTTAATTGAAGATGGAAATATTGAAAAAGCGACCCAAGTTTTTGGACAGGTCCTCAAAGAAGCAGATCCGGACGACATTTATAGCCTAGCAGAGGAATTATATATGCTGGGGTTTTCTGATTTTGCAGAAAAGGCCTATAAGTCTCTTTTGATCAAGTTTCCAGATGAAGATATTTTGCGTGTACAACTGGCAGACCTTGCAGTCAGTGATGGTCATGATGATGAGGCACTTGAATATTTATCCGCAGTTAAGCCAGATTCTGATGCATATGTAAATTCACTTTTGGTTGCAGCAGATTTGTATCAGACGCAAGGATTGCTAGAAGTCAGTGAAAATAAACTTCTCGAGGCATTGAAGATTGCTCCGAATGAAGAGGCAGTTATTTTTGGGCTAGCTGAGTTTTACTTTAATACCAAGAAATTTGGCAAAGCGATTGAATTGTATCTTACATTGGTCAGGTTGGGATTTACTCAGTTGGCAGGTGTTTCAATGGTCCAGCGACTTGGGCAGGCATATGCAGAGGTCGGTAAGTTTGAGCAGGCACTAGGATACTTCGAACAATTAGAGGACGAACAGATTAGTCCTGATACACGTTTTCAGATCGCATTTACGCAGCTTCAAGTCAAAAATTACGAAGATGCCATTGAGAATTTCAAAAAACTAAAAAAGGATAATAAAGATTACACAACACTGTATCCATTTTTAGCGACTGCATATGAACAAATGGGATTTTTGCAAGATGCACTTGAGACACTTCAAGAGGGGTTGCGGGTGGATCAATATAACGTTAAATTATATGAGAAGGCCAGCTCGGTTTCTTTGAAATTGCAGCAGCCTGAAGAAGCACAAGAATATCTAGAAAAAGCTCTTGAGCTGGAACCAGACAGCTTGACATTAGTAATTGAACTCAGCAATTTACTAGTTAGCCGTCAAAAGTATCAAGAAACAATTGATTTTTTAAGTTCATTTGTTCAAAATGACGAGATAGATCCTCAAATTTATTGGAATTTAGGTAAGTCATACGGTGCATTAGATAATGATGAATTAGCACTCAAATACTATCAAGCTGCAAGTCGAGTATATGACGATAATCCAACATTTCTCAGAGAATTTGCTATTTTAAATAGACGTGTTGGAAATCTTGAAGAGGCTCGTCAAAATGTTGCTCTTTATCTTAAGCTTGTACCTGATGATTTGGAAATGCAGAATTTTGAAGATGAATTACTTGAAGATTTTTAGTATTAAAAGTATTAATTATTACTACAAAAAAGTCTAAATTATTCATAGTTATTTTTATATAGCAAGAAGATAACTAATAATATTATGTTTTTTTATACAAAAGTATATTGATTTTAATTTCCAATAGCGCATATTCTTTAAGTCTAACTGTCACAAATACCGGCAAATCTAATAAAAAAAGTGATATGTTTGTTCAAAGTTGGTAGTTTCTCAAAAAAATTTACTTTGAATGTAGTTTTTTGCGGTATCAACAGCTATCACATCCTTTTATATTCTTGGCTAAGATGTCATTTTTTGTTGTGAGCAATAGATATAGATAATTTGTAATTAAGAAAAGAATGGTTTACAAGTCAGGCGAAAACTTTGACTTGTAAACCATGTTTGTGTAAATCAAAAGCCAAATCAAAATTTTGCTTTTGATCCAGCCTTAAAATATTTCTTATGTCATTAATTTCAAGAGCTAATTGATAATGATCAGGTTCTTATTTTTTTAATTTAAAAATTCTTTTTTTCGGCACAGAGTAGCTGAAACCTTCGCCGAAAACTTCGTTTACTGTTAGAACAGAAACAAATGCTTTTTCATCATATTTAGCGACAATATGTTTTAAAGTCATCAATTCACTTGGACTGACAACACAATAAATTGCCTGTCTTGTCTCATTTGAATATGCACCTGTTGCCTGTAAGTGGCTCACACCACGTTCCAAAACATCCATAATATCTTTCGTAATCTTTTCATATTGATTACTCATTATAATGACCCCGCGTGCGGTATATGCACCCTCAAGAGTGAAGTTGACAATCTTTGAGAAGACATAAGATGCCAGCAGGGTGTACATCATTCTCCTGATATCAACGTAACTTAACGAAGCGGTCAGAACAATGCAGTCAAGTATTAATAAAGTTCGACCCATCGCAACACCTTGTTTTTTCTCCAAAATTCGTGCAACAATATCTGCACCACCCGTTGTGCCACCAAATCGATAGACAATTCCCGAGCCAATTCCTCCAAGCACACCGGCCAGTATTCCGGCAATAAACAAATCATGGTGGATGTTAATTGAAAATGGTAGTCTTTGCCATAGCCAGATAAAGACTGAAAGTGAAAGAGTGCCATAAACAGTATAAATAAGTGCTTTTTTCCCTAGGTATTTGTAGCCGATGACTACTAAAGGTATATTAATTGCAAGTGTTGAAAAAGCAGGATCAATATGCAGCCAGTAGCGGGTAATGAGTGAAATACCTGTTACACCGCCTTCGGCCAGGTTATTACTTATGTTAATCATCACGAAACCAAAAGCATACATCCCGCAGCCAAAAGCAATCATAATAAAGTCAACCAAGCGAACTTTTGAATCAGTTGAATACATCTTTTTCCCTCCAAGAACTTAGTATCTTTTAAGAGCATAACATAATTTTTGTCAAAATAGCTCTTCACTGAGCACTTGTTAAGCAGAATTTCATTATTCTTGCAGATGCAGGCAAAGCAACAATCTGTTAGAATAAATAGGAATAAACAAAATTGAAGAGGATGATAAATATGGTTAAGATTTTAGTAGCTGGATTTAAAGGACGTATGGGCAACACAACTACAAAAATGGTTTTAGAGAATGCAGATTTTGAATTGACTGGTGTATATGATCCAAACGCATCTGAAAAAAATCTCAATGAATTATCTGATTTTAAAAATGAAGATGTACCAGCTTATACTAAATTAGCGGATATTGATGTGAACTCAATTGATGTTTGGATAGATTTCACATCTCCAGCTTCAGTGTATGAAAATGCTAAATTTGCTCTCTTACACGATATCTCGCCAGTTATCGGTACAACTGGTCTGGCCGATGATCAAGTTGCTGAACTAAAAGAAATTGCAAAGAAAAATAAGGTTGGTGGATTGATTGCGCCAAATTTTGGAATCTCTGCCGTTCTTTTGATGCAATTTGCACAACAAGCTGCTAAGTACTTTCCAGATGTAGAAATAATTGAGATGCATCATGACAAGAAGCTGGACGCACCAAGTGGTACAGCATTAAATACTGCGAAATTAATTTCTGAAGTTCGTAAGCAAAAAATCCAAGGTAATCCTGAAGAAAAAGAGAGCCTGATTGGGGCACGCGGAGCTGATTATGAAGGAATGCGTATTCATAGTGTTCGTTTGCCAGGTTATGTTGCACACGAACAGGTATTATTTGGCGGACAAGGTGAGGCCTTAACAATAAGACAAGATTCATTTGATCGTATCTCATTCATGTCGGGTGTTGCAGTAGCTGCGAAGAAGATAGGAGACTATGATGAATTGCTTGTAGGACTTGAGAATCTCCTATGAAATTAATTAAGTTACCCCTTGAATTTCAAAAGGCTCGAATTATTCTTGAAAAGATTCACAATGCTGGATTTGAAGCTTATTTTGTGGGGGGCAGTGTTCGTGATACTTTATTAGGTTTGCCATTGCATGATGTTGATATTGCTACAAGTGCCTATCCAGCTGAGATTAAGCAAATATTTAGAAAAACGGTGGATACTGGTATTGAACACGGAACTGTGACAGTCCTTGACCACGGCGATGACTATGAAGTGACTACTTTCAGAACTGAGTCGACCTATCAAGATTACAGAAGACCTGATAGTGTTCAATTTGTTCGTTCACTTAAGGATGATCTTAAGCGCAGGGATTTAACTATCAATGCTTTGGCGCTCAGCCTTAATGGCGAGATTATTGACTTATTTGGTGGGCTTGAGGACTTGAAGAAAGGCCTAATAAAGGCTGTTGGAAATCCTAATGAAAGGTATCATGAAGATGCTTTGCGAATGATGCGAACCGTTCGCTTTGCGAGTCAGCTTGATTTTGAAATTGAAACAACTACATTGGAAGCAGTTACCAATAATGCACACTTACTTGAGAAAATTGCAGTTGAGAGAATTAACGTTGAATGGATAAAGCTACTTTTGGGTAAGAATCCTAAAAAGGGTATAGTTGGATTCCTTGATACAAAACTTTTTGTTTACTGTCCACTATTTAATACAATGGAACAAGTACTCAAGACTATGCTTTCACTTGAGCAATTACATTTTAGTGATGATGTTGCGGCCTGGACGCTTTTCTGTTATCTGGCACTGAATGACCATAAGCAGATAAGAAAGCTATTAAAAGCATGGAAATGTTCTAATGAGTTGATAGCAAATGTTCAAAGCTGTTTTTCAGCGCTTGAACTACTCAAAACTAACCAATTTAATGCATGGAATTTGTATACACTTGGATTGCCAGCATTTGAGACGGCTAATTTGGTTGCAAATATGCTAGGATTTGCAAGAGATATTGCAGCTATTCAGAGTAATTATGAATCTTTGCCAATTAAAAATAAAAAAGAATTAGCTGTTAACGGTGGGAACTTGATCAAGGATCTGCAGTTTACCCCGGGACCGTTGCTAGGCAAGGTTTTAGCAGAGATTGAAAAACAAGTAGTGTGTGGCAAACTAAAAAATGAGTTGGCTTCATTAGAAAAAGCAGCACTAAAAATCAAGAATAATCAATAGCGAAAGAGTGGGAAAATGCAGACATTACGTGTTGAAAATTTGAGTAAAACTTACGGTGAAAAAACACTTTTTGAAAACCTTAATTTCTTAATCAATGAACATGACAGAATAGGGCTGATCGGGACTAATGGTTCTGGGAAAACATCACTTTTAAATGTTTTAACGGGAGAAGACGGTGCGGACAGCGGAGAATTGATCGCACCGAATAATTATCGAATTAGTTATTTGAAACAAATTCCCGAATTAGATGAAAATGCAACGGTGATGGACGCGATCTTTGAAGGAGCTGCTCCGATTTTTAAAACTATTCGTGACTATGAAGATGCTGTGACTGTTTATGGTCAGAATCCGAATGATTCTAAAGCCCAGCGGCGATATGATAATGCCGAGGCAGCTATGAATCGCGAAGATGCATGGAGTGCTGAGAGTGATGTGAAAACAATTCTTAGTCAGCTTCATTTGAATCAACTTGACGTTGCAATTAAAACTCTTTCTGGCGGGCAGAAAAAACGTGTTGGGCTAGCACAGGTTTTGATTCAAGCACCTGATTTGCTCGTGCTGGATGAACCGACCAACCACCTTGATTTTGACTCGATTAACTGGCTGCAAGATTACCTAGTGAGCTACAAAGGAGCACTACTTGTAGTTACGCATGATCGTTATTTTTTGGATCAGATTGCCACACAGATTTTGGAATTGTCCTTTGGAAGTCTTTATCCATATAAGGGCAATTATCAAGACTATGTTGAACAAAAAGCGCAGCGAGTTCAAAGAGAAGCTGACTCTGAACATAAACAGCAGCAATTATATAAAAAAGAACTGGCTTGGATGAGAACTGGTGCAAGAGCCCGAACAACTAAGCAACAAGCCCGAATTAATAGCTTCAATGAACTTGAGGAAAATCTGAAAGTAACTAAAGACGATGGCGCTGTCGATATTTCCTTAGGACAGCAGCGACTTGGCAAGAAGGTCATTGAATTGAAAAATGCATCATTGTCGATTGCCAATCATGTAATTATGCGAGACTTTAGTTTGTTGGTCCAAGCTGGAGATCGAATTGGAATTACAGGGGCTAATGGTGCAGGAAAATCAAGCTTTCTAAATGCATTAGCAGGAGATCTACCACTTGATGCAGGTCTCCTAGAAATTGGGGAAACAGTTAGAATTGCTTATTATCGGCAGCAGACTGAGCCGATTCCTGAGGATAAGCGGTTGATTAGTTATCTCAACGAAGTTGCCCAGAGTGTAACTGATAAGCATGGTGTACAATTAAGCACAACGCAGCTTCTAGAACAGTTTTTATTTCCAAGATTTATGCACGGAACACTGATTCGAAAGCTTTCAGGCGGTGAAAAACGCAGACTGTATTTGCTGAAACTATTGATGAGCGAACCAAATGTCTTGATATTAGATGAACCAACAAATGATTTGGATATCGCTACATTGACGGTTTTGGAAGACTATGTAAGCAATTTTAATGGGACTGTGATTACTGTTTCTCATGACCGGTATTTCCTTGATAAAGTTGCTACAAACCTATTAATTTTTAAAGGCAGCGGAGTGATTGAGCGTTTTACGGGTGAGTTTACAGACTATCTAAGTCAGCATAGTGACTTTGAGAAGCAGCAGAACACGAATCGCAAAGAACAAGTTCAACTTGATGAAAAGAATGCTGTCCCTGCTAAAAAAGAAAAGAAAAAATTAACATACGCTGAAAAAATTGAATTTGAAAAAATTGAAGATTTGATTGATAATTTAGAAAGTGAAAAAGAACAATTGACTGAAACAATGAACAATACGGATGGAACCAACTATGGTGAATTAGCTGATTTACAGCGGCAAATAGATGAACATGATCAGTTGATTGATGAAAAAATGGCACGTTGGGAATATCTAAGTCAATTTGAGCAATAATTTGAATAACGGAGGAATATTTATGGCAATCTTGGAAACTCCATACTTACAACTTATAAATGATATTCTAGAAAAGGGACATCAAAAAGATGATCGGACTGGTACAGGTACCAAGAGTCTTTTCGGATATCAGATGCGCTTCGATCTAAGCCGTGGCTTTCCTCTTTTAACAACTAAGAAGGTGGCATTTGGTCTCATAAAAAGTGAATTATTATGGTTTTTACGTGGTGATACCAATATACGTTTCTTATTGCAGCATAAGAATCATATCTGGGATGAATGGGCATTCAAGAAATGGATTGAAAGTGATGAATATTCAGGACCAGACATGACAGATTTTGGTAGAAGAGCACTTATTGATGCTGATTTTGCAGCAGCTTACAAGGAACAGAAAAAGATTTTCTGTGATCGTATTCTAGCCGATGACGAATTTTCTGCAAAATACGGTAATTTAGGCGATGTTTATGGAGCTCAGTGGCGTCACTGGAAGACAAGAGGTGGTCAAGTTATTGATCAGATTCAGAACGTAATTGATGGCATTAGAAACACGCCAGATTCACGAAGATTAATTGTATCTGCTTGGAATCCAGAAGATGTACCGAATAGCGCACTCCCACCGTGTCATACCCTGTTCCAATTCTACGTTGTTGATGGAAAATTGAGTTGTCAGCTTTATCAACGTAGTGCGGATGTCTTTTTAGGAGTTCCATTCAACATTGCAAGTTATGCATTATTAACGTATTTGATTGCCCATGAGACTGGGCTTGAGGTTGGTGAATTTGTGCATACTTTGGGAGATGCACATATTTACAATAATCATGTTGGACAGATTAAAGAGCAGTTAGCACGTACACCCAAAGATTCACCAACTCTCTGGCTGAATCCTGATAAGAATAGCATCTTTGATTTTGAGATGTCTGATATCAAGGTGGAAGGTTACGATCCTGCACCAGCAATCAAAGCACCAGTTGCAGTGTAATTAATTATCTGAGGTGGATAAAATGTTAGCATATATTTGGGCAGAAGATGAGCAGCACCATATTGGGATAGATGGTCACTTACCATGGTCATTACCTGCTGATTTAGCATATTTCAAGGTTGTAACAAAAAATCATCCGATTGTTATGGGACGCAGAACATTTGATAGTTTTCCTGGATTCTTGCCAAAAAGACATCATTATGTTTTAACCAGATCGGCTGTTTTTGGTGATAAATACAAGGATGATAGTCGAATAACCGTTGTAAACAATATCGAAAATTTAAAAAAGATACTTAAACAAGAAGATAGTGATGTTTTCATCATTGGGGGTGCATCCCTTTTTGCTGAATTTGCGGATACAGTTGATCTCTTATATGTGACGCGTATTAAAGGAAAGTTTCCAGGAGATACAACTATGCCTGAACTTCAGATGGATGATTTTGAATTAATCAAAAAAGTGTCTGGAACGGTTGATGAACGGAATAAGTTTCCTCATGTTTTTGAAGTTTACCAAAGAAAAGCATAGAAAAGCGGCTCGAAAATGGGACATGAGAAGTACGGTGTCATGCGCTATAGATAGCTCAAATTTAGACGAAATTTTTGACTTATGACAAGCATTTAAAACATGTAAAATAAAGGGATTAGGCCAGAATTTAATTTTTGACTAATTCCTTTATTTTTTAATCAAATATTAGGGGAATAATGTGCTGCTTTTATTGAACTGAAATAACCATAATGAATTTTAGCAAAAAATAGTAAAAATATATTAAACACAAAATGATTTTATGAAATATTGAAAGAACTTTGTTATAATTGTCTCATTTAAATTTCTTTAATTGTTAGAAAGGATGCTTTTTTGAATAAAATTATAAAAAATCTTGTTCCCGTTATTGTTTGCTGTATCTTAGGACTTATTTTTTATTTAATACTCTCCTTTTCTTTTGGCTCAAATAATATGAAAGTTAATAAGACTGCCGACTCAAGTTCGAAACAAGTAGTAAGAAAGCAGACTAAACAAAAGAAGAATATCAAGTTAGTTGCATTGGGAGATTCATTAACACAAGGAGTAGGAGATTCCACTAATAAAGGCGGCTATGTCCACCTGATCCAAGAAAAACTAAAGAAGAAAAACAAATTAAATGTCTCGACTGAAAATTTTGGTAAGGCTGGGGATCGTAGTGACCAGATATTAGCACGGCTTAAAAAGAATGAGGACATGCAAAAGCAGTTAAGGAGTGCTGATGTAATTGTATTAACAGTCGGCGGAAATGATTTGATGCAGACATTGCAGAAAAATTTTACATCACTGTCCTCTGATAATTTTGCTAATGTTATGGCAAGTGCAGAAAAGGTTTATACTAATAAGTTGAATAAACTGTTAAAGTCGGTAAGAACATACAATTCAGAAGCACCGGTATTTATTTATGGTGTCTATAATCCTTTCTATGTTTATTTTCCAAGACTGTCACAGTTACAAAAGTATACTAATGAGTGGAATACAGAGACTCTCAGCGTAGTTGCCAAGAAGCATGACATGTATATGGTTCAAATTAATAAACAACTGTCAGAGGGGCAGTATTTAGGCAAAACGGCACAACTCAAGACCACTACTGTCACTGATTTAGATAAACTCAGTGAAAATGAACTTACACAAGTTGCATCTAATAAAAAGGAGAAAAATAATTATTTATCGTCTGATGACCATTTTCATCCGAATTTAAAGGGGTATAATTATATGACAGGGCGACTGTATGCTGTAATGATGAGGCATAAGAAAACTTGGCTGAATGAGGTGAATAAGTAGTGAGTGAGTTGAAGCGACCAAAGAAAATAAAAAAGAAGGCCAAGATAAATTATTGGAAATGGGCTTTCGTTGTGCTAGCTGCGCTTGTTCTGGGAACTGCATTATTTGTCTATAAACAAGTAACTACACAATCTGTAGAGCAAAAAGAGGTTACTGCAAAAACTGCCAAGACCGGTAAATATACCACGATTAATGTGGAAATGAATAGAAAGCAACTGAATGGAACGATTAACTATTATTTGAAGAAACAGCAACAGAAAAATAATATTAAGTATCGTTTTTATGTCAGTGATTCGGCCGCTATCATGGTAGGAACAACGCAAATATTAGGACAAAATGTTTCATTTTCACTTTATACGACCCCAAAAGTCACAAAGGACGGTAACATTGTGTTGCTTGCAAAGGGCGTAGGGATCGGTTCTTTAAATGCTCCTCCTTCATTTATACTTAATTATGTGAAAAAGCATTATAAGCTTAACAAGGGAATTACAATTGATGCTAAACATGATAAGATTGGCCTTAATCTTAATAAGTTTGCAACAGCAAGGGGAATTAGTATCAAAGCTAAAACAATTAATCTGAAGAATAACGATTTTCATTTTACGCTCTCAATACCTTTAAAATAAGGAGGTCTTTTATGCATCGCTTGAGTTTCTACCAATATTTGATGACTGAAAGAGATCCAAATAGTCATAAGGAAGTTGCACAATTCGCAAATAACGCTTTTTACGATCAATCTTTTCCGAAGCAGTCGCAGATTTATGATGAATTATCACAGTATCTTGAATTGAATGGTAGTTATCTGCCATCAATGACTGTTTTTGATGAAGCATGGGGATTGTATCTTGATAAGATGAACTAAATAAATGTAAAGCTGAGGTAATAGAAGTGGAAAAGGAAGAAAATTCAAAAAAACAGCAAAAACAACAGCAAAAACAACAGCAAAAACAACAGCAAAAACCAAGGAAAAACAGACGCAAATACAGCCTATTAACTTTGATTCTAACTAGTTTGGTAACATTGTTAATTGGTGGCGGAGTTGTTTTTTATTACATGAATCAAAAATTAGTAGCTGCAACTGAAACCAGTCAAGCAATGAGTAAGATTGAAACAGTTTTTTCATCGCTTTACAGTGGTTACTACAAGTCTGTTAGTAAGCAAAAACTTGAAAATGGTGCACTAACGGGGATGGTAAATGCACTTGGTGACCCATTTACAGACTATATGTCTAAAGATGAAACTGAGTCATTGAATAATACCATTTCAAGTAGTTTTACAGGAATTGGTGCTGAGGTCCAAAAGAAGGGGGATTACGTTCAGATAATCGCCCCAATCAAGGGTACTCCTGCTAAAAAAAGCTGGTTTGCAAGCCGATGATATTATCTTGAAGATTGACGGCAAGTCAATTAAGGGCTACTCATTGAGTAAAGCAATTTCATTAATCAGAGGTAAAAAAGGAACAAGTGTCACATTAACTATCAAACGTGGTGATTCAACCTTTACCAAGAAATTAACTAGAGCGACAATTCCGGTTGAAACGGTGACAGGTCACCTTCTTAAGAATAATAAGACAATTGGATATATTCAGGTTTCGACTTTCTCTGAAAAAACAGCTTCTGAATTCAAAGCTGAAATTAAGAGTTTGCGTAAGCAAGGGGCCAAATCCTTCGTGATTGATATGCGTGATAATCCTGGTGGTTTGATGGATCAAGCACTTAAGATGTCTTCGATGTTTGTAAAAAATGGTAAGACAATTCTACAAGTTCAACAACGTGGTCAAGAGGCACAAGTGTATAAAGCTGGCAAGAAGTATGACAAAGGCTTCAAAGTCAATGAAAAGACAGTTGTCCTAATCAATAGTGGTAGTGCTAGTGCTGCTGAGATTTTCTCTGCTGCCTTGAATCAATCGGCTAATATTAAATTGATTGGTACTAAGTCATATGGTAAAGGTACTGTTCAAACAACTCTGCCTTTTACTGATAAAACAGAGCTCAAGATGACTATTGCAAAATGGTTGACACCAAATGGTTCTTGGATCAATCACAAAGGATTGCAACCTACTATTAAGGCTGATTATCCAAGTTATGCCTATCAAACAGCTATTAATACGAAGAAGACATATAAGCAGGGCGAGGTTTCTGGTCAAATCAAGAAAGCACAAGTTCTTTTAAATGCTTTGAATTATAGTGTGGGTTCAGCAAATGGTTATTATGGCGATTCAACAGTTGCCGCTGTGAAGAAATTTCAGACAGACAACAAGCTGACTGTTAATGGTAATATGGATAAAGAAACTATCAACAAACTTGAAGAATTAGCGGCTGAAAAAGTTTCTGATAGTGACAATGCGCTTAAAGCAGCTATTTCTCAACTTAGTGGTAATTAATTTTAAGATTAATAACTATGACGAATTGGCATTTTGATATTCTATTAATGTTTTAAACGACAGCGACTTATCTCATTGGGATGGGTCGTTGTTTTCGTTTTGTAATAAATAGGTAGTAACGACCCTATTATTTATTACTAAGAACCTTTTAATTTTAACCACATTTTTTAGATAGTTTTCTAAACAATACTCGCGCAATCTCATTTTTTTTGTTAAAGTTAAGAAAGATAAGATCCCGATAGAAATGTAGTTAACTAAATGCAAGTAGAAGAACAGCTAAATTGTTGGAGGGAAAGTTTTGAGACGCTTTATAAAAAGATTTCATTGGAGCTATTGGATTTTACTTACATCAATTGCAGTTCTTGTTGCGCTTTTTATCAGATCATTCCTAATCACGCCACTTCAAATTGATGGTAACTCAATGGAACCAACACTTCAATCAAAAGAAGAAGCTCTTGTGATGAACCTCGGGAAGATACATCGCTTTGATGTAGTCATTATCAGAATGCCTAACGGTGAGACATATATCAAAAGAGTCATCGGAATGCCAGGGGATCGTTTATCATATAAAAATGATGTGCTGCGTATAAACGGTAGACCAGTCAAAGAGAATTTCTTAAAGAAGATACTCGCTACCAAACATCAACCGTATACATCTGATTTTACCTTGAAGGAACTAACTGGGGAATCGAAAATACCTAAGAATGAATATTTTGTACTCGGTGATAATCGGCGAATAAGCAAAGATTCACGTACTTTTGGTCCAGTCAAAGACAGTTGGATCAAAGGGCGAGCAATCATCGTTTATTGGCCGCTGAATAGGATTCAGTGGATCGGACATTAGTTGATATTGAAAGGACTAAATTAATTATGGCAACAATACAATGGTTTCCAGGACACATGGCTAAGGCCTTGCGTCAAGTAAAAGAAAATATAAAACAAGTTGATATTGTGCTTGAACTTGTTGACGCACGATTACCAGAGTCGTCGCGCAATCCACAATTAGCCCAGATTCTTCAAAATAAACCAAGTATTTTGGTGTTAACAAAAAAAGATTTAGCAGATTCGCAGACTACTGCTGGTTGGGTTAGATATTATGAATCACAAAAGCAACCAGCAATTGCTGTTAATAGCACAACAGGCAGTTTAAAAATTATTGAAGAAAAAATAAAACAAGTTCTTGCTGATAAAATAGCGTTGCAGGCACAGAAAGGAATATTGCATAAGCGTATTAAGGTAATGTGTATTGGTATTCCAAATGTTGGTAAATCAACATTACTTAATCATTTGGTTAAGAAAAATGTAGCTCAAGTTGGTAATCGCCCTGGTGTCACAAAGTCACAGCAATGGCTCAAAGCTGGAAAAGACATGTTGTTGTTGGATACTCCAGGAATTTTATGGCCAAAATTCGAGGATCCAATGATTGGTAAAAAGTTGGCATTAACTGGTGCAATCAAAGAAACTTTGTATGCTAAGGATGATATCGCACTGTATCTGCTTGAACATTTTTGTCAGTTTGCCCCTGCAAATCTTAAAGAATACTATAAATTGACAGATAGTGATCTATCACTATCGACAGTAGATTTGTTACTATTGATAACTAAAAAGATTGGTTTTAAAGATGATTATGATAGGGCAAGTGAAAGAATGATATTGGAGTGTCGTAAGGGCAAGTTGGGTAGATACACACTTGATACAGTACCAGAAAGTACTCAAAGATATGATGGATAAGAGAAAATCAATTAATGAAATAAAGAGGTTAATCACTGTTGATCCCAATCAAGAATTGTTGCGAGAATTAGCCAGTGATGATCGCAAAGGTGTGCAAAATTTATTAGCACAATATAGGAAGCATGAACTCAATAAACAAGCAGCGCTAGAGGCATTCAAGAAACGTTTTAGCTATGAACGAGCTTTTTGGCAAGAAGGAAAGCAGTTAGTTTGTGGGATTGATGAAGTTGGACGTGGACCACTAGCTGGGCCTGTTGTAGCAGCGGCTGTTATTTTGCCACATGATTTTGGGCTTGTTGAGGTTAATGATTCGAAGCAATTAACGAAAAAAACAAGAGAAAGACTATATAGTCAGATTATTGAGCAGGCGCTTGGCGTTTCTATTGGACTTTGTGATAATTATGAGATAGATACTGTCAACATTTATCAGGCTGCACGGATTGCAATGCTAAAGGCAGTTAATGGACTTTCACGTAAACCACAACAACTAATTATTGATGCAATGAACATTGATTCTTCAATTGAACAATTAAAGCTGATTAAGGCAGATTCAAAAAGTGTTAGTGTCGCTGCTGCGAGTATTGTTGCAAAAGTCTGGCGTGATCACTTAATGAGTTTTTATGATAATTTGTATCCAGAATATGATTTCAAGTCAAATGACGGTTATGGGACGAAAAAACACCTTGATGCGCTGAATGTATATGGTATAACACCGCTTCATCGTAGAAGTTTTGAACCAATCAAGTCCAAATTTTAATTAATTGCGTATTTTTATAGAAAACACTTTAGAGGGTGATTCTATGAAGATAAAAGAATTTATAATAAAATTGCACTTGAGTAATCTCATTAGTGCACCCAAAGTAAGAAAAATTTGTACTTGGGTGAAGGCAAATCAGGCTATTCCTGATATTAAGAAATTGGAAGAATTAGCTGAAATTACAGATTCTGAGCGTAGTTTTTTTTGGAAAAAGTTCAATTCGATTGAATTAGAACTTGCAGTTGATCGCAATTTATATCATAGTAAGGCTATTACAATAATTGATTCTGTATATCCGCAATGCTTATTGGAAAGCTACAATCCGCCAAATGTACTGTTCTATCGTGGAGATTTATCTTTGATTACAAATGATCGGAATTTGTTAGGAATTGTGGGTGCCCGTCAGAATAGTACATACTCATCGATCGTTCTTGCAAAACTGTTGCCTGCTGTTGTTGCGGATAAGATTGTAACTGTGAGTGGTTTAGCTCAAGGGGTTGATAGCCTTGTACATCTGCAGACATTTGCGGATTGCGGCAAAACAGTCGCGGTTATCGGCACTGGGTTAGATATTTTTTATCCTAGCCAAAATCGTGTTCTTCAGCAAAAAATTGCATGTGAAGGGTTGTTACTTAGTGAATATGGACTTGGCACTGGTCCAAGAAAATTTCATTTTCCTGCAAGAAATCGAATTATTGCGGGACTAGTTCAAACCCTATTAGTTGTCGAGGCAAGACATCATAGTGGCAGTCTAATCTCTGCGAATCTTGCCTTGCAAGAAAATCGCAATGTACTTGCGGTTCCTGGACCAATCAACTCGCTATTATCTGTTGGTACAAACGAGCTGATTAAGGCTGGTGCTAAACCTGTGTTAGATGCTCAAGATATTATTGAAGAATTTCGAAATACTTGACAAAGACTACGGTTATGACCTAAAATTATTAGCGATTTTTATACATTAAAAAAAGATATTAAAAAAGGAGTCTGGTAGATGCCTAAGACCCAGAAGAAAACAACAACAAAAAGAAAAGTAAAGAAAAACCTTGTAATTGTTGAGTCTCCATCAAAAGCTAAAACGATTGAAAAGTATTTAGGATCTCGATACAAGGTTATGGCCAGTTTAGGCCACATCAGAGACTTACCGAGAAGTACGATGGGGGTCGATGTTGAACACGATTATGAACCCCATTATATTTCGATACGTGGTAAAGGCGATGTTATCAAAGAATTGCGCAAAGAGGCTAAGAAAGCTGCACATGTTTATCTTGCAGCCGATCCTGATCGAGAGGGAGAAGCAATTGCGTGGCATCTTTCTTATCTATTAGGGCTAAATCCTGAAGATAAGAATCGAGTTGTTTTTAATGAAATCACTAAAGATGCAGTAAAGAATTCATTCAAAAATCCACGTGCAATTGATATGAATCTTGTGGATGCGCAGCAAGCAAGACGTGTTCTTGACCGCCTAGTAGGTTATTCTATCAGCCCAATACTTTGGGCAAAAATAAAAAAAGGATTGAGTGCAGGTCGTGTGCAGTCAATTGCTTTGAACCTGATTATTAAAAGAGAGCAAGAAATCCGTGAGTTTATACCTGAAGAGTACTGGTCGATTGATGCTCAATTTCAAGCTAGCAGGACTAAGTTCAATGCTGATTATTACGGAGTAAACGGTAAGAAAAAGGAATTGCATAACAACGATGAAGTTCAAGAAATTATGCAAAAGATTGATAAGAACAACCCGTTTAATGTGACACGGGTTGTCCCTAAAGAGCGCAAGCGATTCCCAGCACTTCCTTTTACAACAAGTACAATGCAGCAGACAGCCAATAATACGCTTAACTTTAGAACTCAAAAAACGATGATGGTTGCGCAACAGCTTTATGAAGGAATTAATATTGGAAAAGGCGGCGCAGTGGGACTAATTACCTATATGCGTACGGATTCAACCAGAATTTCTGATATTGCCAAGCACGAAGCTTCTGCTTTTATCCATGAAACTTATGGTGCAGAATATGCTGCAGTTAAACCACGCAAAGGCAAACTCGCTGAAGGTGCACAGGACGCTCATGAGGCTATCCGTCCTTCATCAGTTTTACGGACACCGGAGTCACTTTCAGCATATTTGAACAAGGATCAAATGAAGCTGTATTCATTGGTTTGGTCGCGCTTTGTAGCAAGCCAGATGACTCCGGCAATTGTTGATACAATGAGTGTTGATATTGAGCAGAATTCTGTGATGTATCGGGCAAAAGGATCAAAGATGAAGTTCCTTGGTTTTACGAAGGTTTATAGTGAGAGCAAGCGTAAAGACAACATTTTGCCAGATCTAGAAGTTGGTCAAGAAGTTAAACTAGTAACCAATCAACCTAATCAGCATTTTACTTTACCGCCTGCAAGATATACTGAAGCTACATTGATTAAAACACTTGAAGAAAATGGTGTTGGTCGTCCTTCAACCTATGCACCTACGCTAAATACTATTCAAAAGCGCTATTATGTAAAACTCGTTGCACGTAAATTTGAGTCTACTGAGTTGGGCGAAATAGTAAATAATATGATTGTTAAGTGTTTCCCGGATATCTTGAATGTTGATTTTACTGCCCAATTAGAAGGTCAGTTGGATGAGATTGAAGAAGGAAAGCAGGAATGGGTTAAAGTCATCGATAGTTTCTATCACCCCTTTGCAAAAGAGGTTGATGCTGCTGAAGAGAAAATGGCTAAAGTTAAAATTAAAGATGAACCTGCAGGTATCAACTGTGATGTTTGTGGTGCGCCCTTAGTAATTAAACTTGGTCGTTATGGTAAATTTTATGCATGCAGTCGTTTCCCTGATTGTCGTAACACAAAACCTATTACAAAGGAAATCGGAGTAGTTTGTCCAGAATGTCATAAGGGGCAGATTATCGAGCGCAAATCAAAAAAGAATCGTATTTTCTATGGATGTGACCGTTATCCCGATTGTGAGTTTGTTTCATGGGATAAGCCAGTTGGTCGTGATTGCCCTAAATGCCAGCATTACTTGGTTGAGAAAAAGACCAAAAAAGGAATGCAGGTTAAATGTAGCAATTGCGATTATCAAGAGGAAATTCAAAAATAATAATATTAGTAATTCGTAATTTTTGAATAACTCATAGGGCACACCTCCATTTTTTATGCTAAAGTTATAGCATAAGGTGGAGGTTTTTTTATGGAACAGGAATGGGTAAAAGAATTTAAACAATATTTGGCAATAGAAAGAAGATATTCTGATGATACTGTCAAAGCTTATACTGATGATTTAAAGCTCTTCAATGATTTTCTCATTAAGAATGGTGGTTCTTCATCTTTTTCACAAGTAAATCGCTTTGATGTACATGTTTTTATGAGTTTTTTGTATGATAAGCATTATCAACCATCATCAATTGCTAGAATTATTTCAAGTTTGCGCTCTTTTTACAGATTTGCGGAAAAAAACAGCTATGTTAAGAGTAATCCCTTTGCCTATGTTCAATTAAAGAGACATCCGCGTGCCTTGCCACGCTTTTTCTATGAAAAAGAAATGACGGCTCTTTTTGAAGCAACTGATGGGGATGAGCCAATTTTAATCAGGGATAAGGCGTTACTAGAAGCTCTTTATGCGACTGGAATGCGTGTCAGCGAGTGTACAGGACTAACTTTGCAAGCGGTTGATATGGAGATGCGGGCAATGTTATTGCATGGTAAAGGTAATAAAGACCGCTATGTTCCCTTTGGTACATATTGTCAAAAAGCTCTAGAAAATTACTATGTTAAGGTTCGAACACCATTGATGGCGAAATATAAAAAAGAGCATAATTTTGTATTTGTAAATCATTATGGAGATCCATTAACTGCTGCTGGTGTTACGTATATTCTAAAGAAGATTGTTAGCCGTAGCAGTTTGACCACACAGATACATCCCCATGAGCTACGTCATACTTTTGCAACACATATGATGAATAATGGTGCTGACTTGCGGGCAGTCCAAGAGCTTCTAGGACATAGCAGCTTATCCACTACGCAAATTTACACACATGTTACAAAAGAACACTTGCAACGGGACTATCGCAAGTTCTTTCCGCGAGCATGATAAAATTTAGGAGGAATATAAAATGACTGGTGTATCATTTCACGCAACAACAATTTGTGCAGTTCGCCATAATGGACATACTGCAATGGCTGGTGACGGACAGGTCACAATGGGTGAAAAAGTTATAATGAAGGGTACTGCACGCAAGGTCAGAAGAATCTACAACAATCAAGTCGTTGTTGGCTTTGCCGGAAGTGTTGCGGATGCTTTTAATTTAGAAGAACGTTTTGAAAGAAAATTAGATGAATATAGTGGTAATCTGCAGCGAGCAGCTGTTGAATTAGCCCAAGAATGGCGTAGTGACCAGGCTTTGCAAAAATTAGAAGCACTGTTAATTGTTATGAATAAAGAAGAATTATTAATGGTGTCTGGGAGTGGTGAAGTAATTGCACCAGATGATGATATCTTAGCAATCGGCTCTGGTGGTAATTTTGCCTTAGCAGCTGCTAAGGCAATGAAGGAGCGTGCTTCAACGATGTCTGCGGGCGAAATTGCTAAAGCAGCGATTAATATAGCTGGTGACATTGATATCTTTACCAATCATAATGTAATTGCAGAAGAACTTTAAGAAGAGAGAGGATCTTTTAAATGAACCCTATTGAAAAAACCCCAAAACAAATTGTTAAGGAACTCAATGCTTATGTAATTGGCCAAGATAAAGCCAAAAAGGCAATTGCAGTGGCATTACGTAACCGTTATCGTAGGATGCAGCTTTCGGGAGAAATGCAAGAGGAGATCACACCTAAGAATGTTTTGATGATTGGTCCGACTGGTGTTGGTAAAACTGAAATTGCAAGAAGGCTGGCTAAAATTGTTCAAGCTCCTTTTATAAAAGTTGAGGCAACTAAGTTTACTGAAGTCGGATATGTTGGTCGAGATGTTGAGTCAATGGTTCGTGACTTGGTAGAAGTTTCATACAAAATGGAAGCTGAGCTCCAGTTTGACAAGGTACGCTCAGAAGCTCGAGGAAATGCCAATAAACGTTTAGTAAAAATACTTGTACCAGCTATTAAAAAAAATAAGAAAGAAGGGGTGGAGGAACTAAATATCACACAAATGTTTCAAGAAATCCAAAGAGGACAGACCCCTAGCCTTGAACCTGTTCAAAAAGAGGTAGTCACAGAGAAGATTAAAAATGAGCGTCTATCTGTAAAAGAAAAGCTAAATAGGGGTTTGCTTGAGAAGCAAGAGATTACTATAGAAGTTGATGATACTTCGCGAAAAACGAAGGAATCTTCAGGATTGTTAAGCCAGGTAGGAATTGATTTGGGAGATGCTTTAAGTTCTTTGACTCCAACAAAAAGAGTTAAGCGAACCATGACTGTGGCAGAAGCACGTGAATATCTTACTCATGAGGAAGCTAAAAAACTTATTAATACTGCAGATGTTGCTGACCTTTCGATTAAACGTGCAGAAAATACGGGAATTATTTTTATCGATGAAATTGATAAGATTACGTCCAAATCACAAAGAAATAGTGGAGAGGTATCACGTGAAGGTGTTCAAAGGGATATCTTGCCTATTGTTGAAGGCTCGCAAATTCAAACAAAGTACGGTTTAATTAATACAGATCACATTTTATTTATTGCTTCAGGAGCTTTCCACGAAAGCAAACCTAGCGATTTAATTGCCGAATTGCAGGGTCGCTTCCCTATCAGAGTTGAACTTGATGAATTGAAGGCTGAAGACTTCGTTAGAATATTGACAGAGCCAAACAATGCATTGGTAAAACAGTATATTGCACTGATCGGTACAGATAATGTTAAAGTTACATTTACAATTGAAGCAATCCAAAAAATTTCCGAGATAGCATATCGTGTTAATCATGAAAATGAAAATATAGGGGCACGTAGATTGCATACGATTCTTGAAAAACTACTGGAAGATTTGTTGTTTGAGGGACCAGATATGCAGATGGGTGACATCACAATTACTGAAGCATATGTACAAAATAAGATTGGTAATATTGCGGCAGACAAGGATTTAAGTCAGTATATTCTGTAATAATCATTGAATGAAGGGAAAATAAGATGACAATTAGCTTAGAAAATACATTCTTGAAGGTTTCTTTTGATGAACATGGCGGTGAACTGACGAGCTTATTTAACAAAAAAATAAACTTGAATATCTTTGGCAGGCTAATCCTAAGTATTGGGGCCGTCATGCACCAGTCCTGTTTCCAATCGTTGGTAGACTAAAAAATGATGAATATAGCTATGAAGAACATAAATATCGGATGACACAACATGGATTTGCCCGAGATATGGATTTTGAAATTGAAACAAAAACTGATAAACTTGTAGTTTTCCGTTTGAAATCGAACGAGAAAACTATGCAAAAATATCCCTTTGAATTTGTATTATGTATCAAGTACGAGCTTATGAGCGATACATTAAAGGTTAGTTATTTAGTTGACAATCCAAGTAAAAACCAGTTGTTGTTTTCTGTTGGTGGCCATCCAGCATTTAATGTTCCTTTGTCATCCACAGAAACATTTTCTGACTATCATGTAGCAGTTGCTCCTAATAGAATTTATCAGCAAATTCAACTCCAAGGAAATTACAGTGATTCTAGACATCCGCTTGATTTTACTGCTGGAACCATTGATGTTACGAGGGAAACATTTAAAAATGATGCAGTTATTTTGAAGCTGGAGGAGAAGAGTACTGAGTTAACGCTAACAACGGCCCAAAGAAAAAATGGTATTCGTTTTAATACAGGCAATGCTCAGTATGTTGGAGTCTGGTCGAAATACCCAGAAGAAGCTCCTTTTGTGTGTATTGAGCCGTGGTGGGGCTTGGCTGATGATGTAAGTGCCAGTGGCGAGCTAACTGAAAAGGTTGGTGTGCATGTACTAAAGGCCAATGAAAGTTTTAGCGGTTTTTATAAGGTTCAAGTTTTTTAAAAAGGCTATAAAAGTGGCTATAAGGTAGGGGAAGTACTATTTATGCAGAATAATAAAGGAGCCAGGCCAAAATTCAACTTTTGGACCCCGCTCCTTTATTTAACAGAATATAAATTGTTGTAATATACTTAGACTATGTGTTTTACTTCTTGTTTTTCTTCCTGTAAACCAAACCAAAGGGTACTAAGTTCTCATTACCATTTTTGATTCGTGATAAATTCCCCTTGTGGCGATAGAAAACGAAAACTGTTAGAATGAGTGCAATAACTGTCAAAATCGGATCATGGAAGAATAACGATAAGATTGTAATCAACGTCATTCCCACCATACTTGCAATACTGACCATGCTTGAAAGATATAAGGTGGTCAGGAATATAAGCCATGCAACAACAAAGAATAACGGACTATATGCGAGTAAAATACCGGCACTAGTTGCAACCGCTTTACCGCCTTTAAATTTCGCAAAAATTGGAAAAACATGACCGATAACCGCAGCGCATCCTATTATTAAAACATTGATATGAACATCGAAGAAATAAGGTTGACATGCAGCAAGTGTCCCTTTTAGCATATCAATTAATAAAACAATTACTCCTGCTTTTTTCCCAAGTACTCTGAAAGTATTTGTTGTTCCCATGTTGCCACTGCCAAATTGGCGAATATCCTTATTATAGAATATTTTACCAATCCAAATACCTGATGGAATTGATCCAAGAAGGTACCCTATTATTAACATTAATACAATAGTCGAATCCATTACAGATTGACCTCCTTTAGCTTAATACGACCTATTCTATCATTTTTTCGGCATTATCTACAAATCTAATTTTATTTGTATTACGAATTTACTAACCGCTAAAATAAGTGATTACTTTACAATTTGCAATTTCATAAGGTATGATATTCAAGTTGGAACGTAAGAACGAGCATTAATTCAATACTCCATGAAGTAGAAGGGGTTTAATATAATATATGGAAAAAACAAATTATAATGATGATTCAATTCAAGTGTTAAAAGGATTAGAGGCTGTCAGAAAAAGACCAGGGATGTACATTGGGTCAACTGATAGTCGTGGATTGCATCATCTGGTATATGAAATAGTTGATAACGCCGTTGATGAAGCGCTATCTGGATATGGTAAGGAAATAAATGTGATTTTGCATAAAGATAATAGTATTTCAGTTGTAGATCATGGACGTGGCTTGCCCGTTGGAATGCATTCCTTAGGAATTCCGACTGTTGAGGTCATATTTACAGTTCTTCATGCTGGTGGAAAATTCGGCCAAGGAGGCTACAAGACCTCTGGTGGTTTACACGGAGTTGGTGCCAGTGTTGTCAATGCTCTTTCTTCAAAGTTGACTGTTAATACCATTAGAGATGGGATTGAGTATGAAGAAGACTTTAAAGATGGCGGGAATCCTATTGGCACACTGCGTAAGATTGGAAAAACTAAAAAACAAATGGTACCACAGTAACTTTCAAACCTGATGAAACCATCTTTACAACCACTAAGTATAACTATGACACACTAGCTGAGCGGCTACGTGAATCGGCCTTTTTATTAAAAGGTGTCAAAATTACAATTACTGATGAACGAACCGAACAAGAAGATATTTTTTATTTTGAAGATGGAATTAAGGAATTTGTTGCTTATCTCAATGAAGATAAGGATACATTGGGCAATGTAATGTATTTTGACGGCATTAAAGGCGGCATTGAAGTTGAGGTCGCTGCTCAATACAATGATGGTTATTCTGAGAGTATCTTGTCGTTCGTAAATAATGTTAGGACTAAGGATGGTGGTACACACGAAGCTGGCATGAAATCAGCTTGGACAAAAGCATTCAATGATTATGCTCGCCAGGTTTCTTTGCTGAAAGAAAAAGATAAAAACTTGGAAGGCAGTGATGTTCGTGAAGGACTTACTGCGGTTATTTCGATTCGTGTTCCAGAAGAACTATTGCAGTTCGAAGGACAGACAAAAGGAAAGCTTGGAACACCAGAGGCACGTTCAATAGTTGATAGCGTTATCTCTGAACAGCTTGGCTTTTACTTAATGGAAAATGGTGAATTTGCGCAGGATCTGGTTAGAAAATCTTTGAAAGCAAGAGAAGCAAGAGAAGCCGCACGGAAAGCAAGAGATGAGAGCAGAACAGGCAAGAAAAAGAAAAAAGAACGATTGTTATCTGGCAAGCTAACACCTGCCCAATCTAAAAATGCTAAAAGAAATGAGTTATTCTTGGTCGAAGGTGATTCTGCTGGTGGTTCGGCTAAGCAAGGACGAGATCGGAAATTTCAAGCAATCTTACCATTACGTGGAAAAGTGTTGAACACCGAGAAAGCCAAGTTATCTGAAATTCTCAAAAATGAAGAAATTAATACGATGATTTATACAATTGGTGCTGGTGTCGGTACAGATTTTACAGTAGATGATGCCAACTATGACAAAATCATCATCATGACTGATGCCGATACAGATGGTGCTCATATTCAAACATTGCTGTTAACATTCTTTTATAAGTATATGAGACCAATGATAAATGCCGGAAGAATATATATAGCACTACCTCCTTTATACAAGATCCAAAAGAAGGTTAAAAATAAGAATGTAATCAAGTATGCTTGGACTGATGATGAATTGCATTATGCAACTAAAGAAATGAAAAAGGGTTACACACTGCAAAGGTTCAAAGGTCTGGGAGAAATGAATGCTGATCAACTCTGGGAAACAACAATGAATCCAGAAACAAGGACACTGGTTCGGGTTAAGATTGAAGATGACACTCTGGCCGAGAAACGTGTTACGACTCTAATGGGTGATAAGGTAGAACCACGACGCAAATGGATTGAGAAAAATGTTCAGTTTACACTGGAAGAAGATGGCAGTTTATTGGACAACACTGTTGTTGCAGGGGCACACCATATTGACGGAAAGCCAGAAGGGGGTGTTGAATAATGGTTGAAAACCAAGGCAGTAAAATTCAAGAACTCTCACTTGAGGCCGTTATGGGTGAACGTTTTGGACGTTACTCGAAGTATATTATTCAAGAACGTGCTCTACCTGATATTAGAGACGGTTTAAAACCTGTTCAGCGCCGTATCTTATACGCGATGAATCAGGATGGTAATACTTACGAGAAAGCATTTAGAAAATCTGCTAAATCTGTAGGTAATGTGATGGGTAATTTTCATCCTCACGGTGATAGTTCGATTTATGAAGCAATGGTTCGTTTGAGCCAATCGTGGAAGCTACGTGAGCCGCTTATTGAGATGCATGGAAATAATGGATCGATGGATGGTGATCCACCTGCGGCTATGCGTTATACAGAAGCACGTTTAAGTCAAATATCAGGTGAGCTGCTTCGCGATATTGATAAAAGCACAGTTGACTTTGTTCCCAATTTTGATGATACAGATATGGAACCAACTGTTTTACCAGCGCGTTTCCCCAATCTGCTTGTAAATGGTGCAACTGGGATATCTGCAGGATATGCCACTGAAATTCCGCCTCATAACCTCCATGAAACAATTCAGGCACTACTTTATTTGATGAGCCATCCTAAAGCTACACTTGATGATCTGATGGAATTTGTGAAAGGTCCGGATTTCCCAACGGGAGGAATTCTGCAAGGAATAGATGGTATTACTAAGGCTTATACTACTGGGCGCGGACGCGTTATGCTACGTGCGAAAACAAAAGTCGAATCCTTAAAGGGTAATAAAGAGCAAATTGTCATAACTGAGATACCTTATGAAGTGAACAAAGCGATTCTTGTGAAGAAAATAGATGAAATCCGCTTGTTAAAGAAAGTTGAAGGTATTGCTGAAGTTCGTGATGAGAGTGACCGTGAAGGTTTACGTGTCGTGATCGAACTAAAACGAAATGCCAATCAAGAAGGTATCTTAAATTATTTGTTCAAGAATACTGATTTGCAGATATCATATAATTTCAACATGGTTGCAATTAATAATATGCGGCCTGAAAATGTAGGGTTGAAACAAATATTGACTGCTTACCTTGAACATCAAAGAGTTGTAACAACAAGAAGAACCCAATTTGAACTTGAAAAGGCTCGTGAACGTGAACACATTGTTGCTGGGTTAATCAAGGCATTATCAATTTTAGATGATGTAATCAAAACGATTCGGGCAAGCAACAATAAAAAGGACGCAAAAGACAATTTGGTTGTTAAGTACAGCTTCACTGAAGCGCAAGCTGAGGCTATTGTGTCACTGCAACTCTATCGTTTAACAAATACTGATGTAACTGCTCTTCGGGCGGAAGCAAAAGAATTGACTGATAAGATCAGGAAGTTTGAACTTATTCTGGCAAATCCAAAAGAATTGGATAAAGTTATTAAGAAGGAAATCTTGGCAATTGACAAGAAATATACATCTGAGCGAAAAACAGTTATTCAAAACAAAGTTGAACAGCTGAAGATTGAAACAGAAGTTCTTGTTGCTCCCGAGGATGTTGTTGTTATGGTAAGTAGGGATGGTTACCTTAAGAGGAGTTCTCTGCGCTCATTCAAAGCATCTGATGTTACAGAAAATGGTTTGAAGCCTGAGGACTCGGTTGTGTATCAGAAAACCATAAATACGCTTGACCATTTCTTTATCTTCACAGATAGTGGAAACGTGATATATCGTCCTGTGCACGAAATTCCCGATTATAAGTGGAAAGACACGGGTTTACATCTTTCCCAATCAATAGGACTCAAACCAGATGAGAAGATTCTGGCTGCATTTGCCTTTAAAGATCTGGAACAAGCTGGTAATTTTGTACTTGCTACAAAAGAAGGTAATATTAAGCAAACTGCTTTTGTTGATTTAAAACCGGGTAGAACTTATAAATCTAGAGCGAGTCAAGGTATGAAGTTAAAATCTGATACGGATAAGTTGATCTTGGTTAATTTCGTACAGTCTGAGCAGATCGATGATATGTATGTTTTGGCAATCACACATGGTGGATATGGGCTAAGATACTTGTTATCCGAGGTCCCAGTATCAGGTGCTAAAGCTGCAGGTGTTAAGGCAATGGATTTGCGAGATGACTTTATTGCTTCAGTCTTGTTGGTAACAGGTTCTGAACAGGTTGGAATTCTTACACAAAGAGGTGCATTCAAGCGAATGTCAGTAGCTGAGGTGTCCCCTACAACTAGGGCAAGACGTGGTGTCCAAGTTTTACGGGAACTAAAAAGAAATCCTCATCGTATTGAATTTGTTTCCTTATTATCGAAAGAAGAACCTCAGGATTTGGCGATAATCACTGACAAACAAGAAACAGTAATTATCAATCCATTTGAACACCCCACAGGTGACCGTTATTCAAATGGTTCGTTTGTAGTTGACACGGCTACTCAAGGTAATCCAATAAGATTTATAGTAACAAGAGAGAAAAAAGAAGAATAATAATTAATGGTCCTGTTAGAAGTTAGCAAAAGCTGATTTTTAGCAGGACTTTTTTTAATAATTCACAATTAATGTTATTTATTTTACTTTACTATCTTTTTTTCACAAATAATTCATACATTAGACATACAGCAGTCAAATCAATATTTTAAATTATTATATGGGTAATAAAGAGTTTATTTCTGCTTATTTTGGGAGTGGGGAAAATAACGACTTTATTATAAATTATGGTATAGGGGTCTTTGGATGAAGAAAAAGTATTTATATGAAGTTGATTTAATGAGATGTATTTTCATTTTTGGGGTACTAGCAAATCATGTAACATCATCATTTATTGCTAGTTTATCAACCGATTCAGTTCCGCAGTTAGTATTGTTAATGACGCATTTATTGCTGCATTTCACAAGAATGGGATTCATGTTCGTCACGGGATTAGTACTGTTTTTACAATATTATAAAAAAGATCAGGTAAATTATCTGGCCTTTTGGTACAAACGTTACAAGGGTGGTGGAGTTCCCTACTTATTTTGGAATGGATTTTTCTTAATATTTGCTGCTATTGCAGTGGGTGATAATTTGAATTTTCGTAGTTGGTTAACAGACTGGTATTCAGCTTTGATTCATGGGGATCAATTCTATATGTACTACATTCTGGTGACATTTCAGCTTTATCTGATTTTTCCATTATTACTTAAATTGTTTAAGAAGTTGAATGGTTATCATTTATTGATATTCTCAATCAGCGCGTTAATCCAATTATTTTTCTTAATCTGGACAAAATATATATATCCAGAGATGAATCATGATAACTGGCCATACTTACTGAAGTATTACGGTAACTTTGTTTTATCATACCAGTTCTACTTTATTGCAGGTGGATTTGTTTCAATTCACTATGATGAAGCCAAGGCATTCATCATAAAGTATCGGAAAATTGTCTATACACTCACTGCTTTATTAGGATTAGGAACGTTTGGTCTGTTTTATATTAACTGGTATGTCCTCAAGTTAGGTCAGCATTACACTGAGTTAGTACATCAGCCTTACTTGATGATTTATGCTTCACTCATGATTTGTACTGTTTGGTGTCTTAGTCTTTCATATTCGAGTCATAGAACGCAACCAAAATGGGAGAAATTTGCAAGATTTGTTTCCTTATCTTCAAAGTTATCCTTTGGTGTCTATCTGACTCAAACTATTGGGCTGACATTTTTAGCGTATATTTTATCGAATATTAAGGGTTATTTGAATGAATGGGTATTATTCCTGCTATTACCAGTAGGATACTTAGTTGTTTTAGGAATCTCATGGCTAGTATCATTCATTCTTTACAAAGTTCCTCCATTTGGAATATTGATTGGACGCCCACAAAAGATTAGGAGGAGTAAATAATGACAAAATTAACTACAGAACTTGCAATGCATTTAAAAAAGAATGTTAATCGTGAATTTTTAAAAGATGAACGAATGAACAAATGGTTTACTGGAAAAGACGTGGAGGAAGATATAACAAAACTTCAAAAAATTTTTTTGAACGCCCACATGGGCAGTGGAGACATTGCATTTATGTGTCTTGAAAATTCGGCTGCATATGTTCCAATCAACCAAGCCTTGTGGCGATTAGGTGTTACTGCTCATCCAGTCTCGGAAAGTACCTCTGATGTAGAACTTGTCAAAGACTTTCGCGAGAATCATTATGCAGCAATTATCTTTAATGCCAGCCGTGCCGAAGTTTTCAGTAATTTCACTGAACTGGATAAACAGACAGTTCAGTTGCATACATTTGAAGATTTGGTCATCCTAACAAGAAATGATTTGAACATAGGTGACAAGGAAGCTAAGCCAAATGAGCAGTCATATGGTTGGATACTGAATACATCTGGAACTACTGGAAAGCCTAAGAAGGTTGGCCTGACTCATGAGATTATGTTAAAAGCAGCACACTATGACTTGGAGAGCCATCGTTTAAGTGCAGCTGATACTGTTTTGATTATAATGCCAATGTTTCATATTAATGCACAGGAATTAATCGTTGTTTCTACACTTCTATCGGATGGGAGATTAGTGATCGCACCTAAGTTCAGTGCAAGCCGTTTCTGGCAGCAGGTAATGAAGAATGATGTTACATGGTCCTCAGTGGTTCCTACAATTGTTTCTATCTTATTGAAAAATGAGAAGGCCTTAGCCCAATTTGACCCAAATCACAAACTTCGCTTTGTTAGGTGTGCTTCTGCGATGCTTCCAGTTAGCCGTCATAAGAAATTTGTAAAAAAATTTGGTGTTCCATTGCTTGAAGGATATGGTATGACAGAATCTTGTAGTCAATGTACTCTGAATCCATTAGACAATATAAAAATTGGTTCAGTCGGTAAACCATACCATACTGATGTAACAATTATAGATGGGGATGACTTTACTGATGCACCAGGAATTCATGGAGAGATTGCAATTCGCGGTGATCACGTAATTACGAGCTATCTTGATCCACATCCCGACTCCTTTAAAGACGGTTGGTTCTTAACAGGTGATTTAGGATATTTTGATGAAGAGGGTTATCTGTGGTTGGAAGGTCGTAGTAAAGATGTTATTAATCATGGTGGTGAAAAAGTCAGTCCATCAGTTGTCGAAGATGTTCTTGGAAACTTGGACTTCATTAAACAAGTTGCGGTCGTGGGATTGCCTGATGAACTATATGGCGAAATTGTAGCGGCTGCCGTAATTGATGATACCAAAGATTCTGAGACTCTGGCAAAACACCGTCAACGAATTATTGATTATGCAGCAACACATCTTGCTAAGTATCGAAGACCAACTGAAATCTTCTTTTTAGATAAATTTCCATTAAATCCAACTCGCAAGATATTAAGACCAAAATTGGCAGAGATACTACAAGAAAAGAGGACTGTGAAATAGTATGAAGAATCTTAAAAAAAGTTTTATCGCAATTCTTTTATTATTTTGGTGTGGAGTTGCTATTTATGGCTGGCATCTGACAAGAGAAGATGCTGGAAGCTCCAGCTTGAAGAATGTTGTACTGGGATATCAAGCTGGAGATGAATTCTATATCTCTAAAATCAGAGGTCAGTTCGTTAAAAAGATGAAAGCGAAGGGATACAACGTTAAGTTCAAGGAATTCCAAAATGGTGCGGCAATGCTGCAAGCACTTGCTTCAGGTAATGTCGATTATGCGCGTGTAGGTGATACACCACCCGTATCAGCCTTGGCAGCGGGTACTAAATTAACTTATGTGGCGGCTGGTGGAACAAAAGCAAAGGGTAGTGGAATTTTGATTCGCAAAAATTCTTCAATCAAAACATTGGCAGATTTAAAAGGTAAAAAAGTTGCATACACTAAGGGTACAAGTTCACAATACATGTTGCTAAGGGCACTTAAAGTAGCTGGATTGAGTAATGATGACATAACTTGGGTCAATCTAGATTCGGATGCTGCGAGTGTTGCATATTCTAAAGGTAAGGTTGATGCTTGGGCTAACTGGGATCCTAGTGTAGCACAAGTTGAGATAACCGAGAATTCAAAGTTACTTGTTGATGGTACAACTACAAAGGCACTCAACCGAAGTTTCATTGTTTCACCAACAACTTATGCAAGTAAAAACAAAACATTGAGCAAATTAATTATTAAATATACTGAGCAGGATATGAAATGGGCTAACAAAAATCACTCTAAACTGATTAAAAAAATGAGTGCAGACTTAAAACTTTCCAAGAAGGTTGTTCGTAGATCTGTTATCCGTAGAACATTCTCAATGCATGCAATGTCAAAGAGTGTCGTAAAAGAGGAACAAGAAATTGCTAATGTATTTTACGACAACAACATTCTTACAAAGAAAATTGATGTTTCAAAGCATGTTCAGTATCTTAAATAACTAATAAGGAGAAAGATTATGGAAAATATTGAAACGAATGAAAAATATCATTTTTCGTTTAAGTTTAAAAATTCATTACCTTGGTTGATTCCTGTTTTCTTGATAGTTTTTTGGCAAGTTGCTTGCAATCTCTCGTGGGTCAATGAAACTTTGTTACCATCTCCAATTGATGTTGTAACAAATGGTATTAAGCTCTTTAAGAACGGTGAACTTCAAGAAAATATGAGTATCAGTCTTTACCGTGCAACTGCTGGCCTTCTAATTGGCGGCGGACTGGGTTTTGTTTTAGGTTTCATCAATGGTGTTTCACGTAAGGCAAGGTTATTGTTTGACAGTACTATTCAAATGTTGCGCAATATCCCACATTTAGCATTGATTCCACTGATTATTTTATGGCTTGGGATTGGTGAATCTGCCAAAATCTCATTGGTTGCGTTAGGTTGCCTCTTCCCGATGTATATTAATACTTACCATGGAATTACATCTGTTGATCCTAAGTTAATTGAAATGGGCAAGTCTTATGAGTTGAGTAAAAAGGATTTGTTTATCAAGGTTATCTTTCCTGGAGCCCTTCCAACTATTTTGATGGGTGTTAGGTATGCACTTGGCGTAATGTGGACGACTTTGATTGTTGCTGAAACAATTTCGGCAAGTTCAGGTATAGGTTATATGTCAACTAACGCTGAACAGTTCATGGATATGAAGACGATTGTTTTATGTATTTTAATCTATGCTTTGTTAGGAAAGTTATCTGATTTTATTGCTAAAAATTTAGAGGATATTTTCCTAGAATGGCGTGCAGTTGAAAGGAGGAATACAGATGCCTCAGAAACTTCTAGAAATAAATAAAGTTGGTAAATCATACGGTAAAAGTGTTATTTTAAGTGATGCTAATCTGGTTATTAATGAAGGTGAATTTATTGCATTAGTCGGTATGAGTGGTGGCGGTAAAAGTACGCTATTACGAATGCTGGCTGGTCTAGAAGAGACTTCCGCTGGATCCATTATTCAAGATGGTAATAAGATTCAGGGGTTAAATAAAGAAGCTCGTGTAATGTTCCAAGAAGATCGTTTGCTTCCATGGATGAATGTTATGGATAATGTTTTGCTGGATAAAAGGGGCAAACAATCAGTTAGTGAGGCTACTGAGCTACTTACACAAGTAGGCTTAGGACAGTATGTTGAGCAGCTTCCTTCTCAATTATCAGGTGGGCAGAGACAGCGTGTTGCTTTAGCACGTGCCCTGATGTCACATCCGCGTCTTCTTCTTTTGGATGAACCATTGGGAGCACTAGATGCATTAACGAGAACCAAGATGCAAGACTTGATTAGAAAAGTTTGTCAGGATAAGGCAATTACAACTTTTCTGGTAACACATGATATTAATGAGGCTGTAAGAATGGCTGATCGCATTGCAGTAATCAAGAATGGAACAATTTGGCGAATTGTTGAGAATCCATATCGTGGTAAAGAAAGCCTTGGTGACAAAGAGAAAGAAGTTGAAATTTCTGAAGAGATTCTTGCCGAAATTTTAGATTAAGTGAGCAAGATGGTCTAAACTAATTATTTTTTGAATTATGGCAAAGTGATTAGGTATCTCAGTTTTGATTTGAATAGAGATTTTAGTAATTAATTATAAAAAGGCTTGATTTCAACGGATTTAACCGGAAATCAAGCTTTTTTTATTTGTCTTGTTATAGAGCACTAACACCACCGTCAACATTAATTATTTGACCAGTCATAAAGTCGTTCGTTATTAAATAAAGATATGCCGAAGCAACTTCAGTGACTTTTGCAGTGCGCTTCAAGGGGATGCCTGCTGCAATTGATTGTTTTTGTTGTTGCAGTTGTGTGGGTGAGAGATCACGCCACAATCCAGTTGCTGTCCAGGTCGGAGCAACCGCATTAACACGCTTGTGTTGGGATGCTACTTCAATAGATAACCCTTTAACCAACAAATTAATAGCATGATTACCAACGATTGCACCTGATGCTGTACTTGGGTGACCGCCCGTTCCCGAAGTGAAAGTTAGCGATCCGCCTTTATTTAGGTGTGACACAGCCAATTGCGCAAGTTGCAGATTGTCAAAGAACTTACCTTCTATTACTTTTCGAATTTTTGTCAGTGAGTTGTCTAAAAAACCGCCACCCATTGCACCTCCGAGAGTTGAAACAATGTGATCAAATGATTTGTGATTTGCAAAAAAATCAGCTAATTGTTTTTGATCAGT
>NZ_BACP01000026.1 GCF_000260415.1 Liquorilactobacillus mali KCTC 3596 = DSM 20444 | reverse complement strand
CAGAAGTAACTAGGGAACGATTTCATGAAATAGGAGTTAATTTATATCCAGATATTGTTAAATGGCAAAAAGATTTTGATTTACATTTGGTAAAAAAAATTAATAAATATGATGCTAAACTGTATTCTTTAAAAGGGAGAAAATGGGAAAAGCTATTAGAAAATATTAGGTATAAGTATGTTGAAGACTCCATATTAACGGCAATGACAGAAAATGAATCTCTGTTGAACAAATGATAAGATGTAATTTTTCTATTAACTTTTTTCTTCAAAAAGGCAAACTGTTAACATTATGCCTATTTGATTTATTTTTTTATATATTTAAAAGTCTCACTCTTAATTGAGTGGGGCTTATTTTGTTTACAAATAAAAAGTCTTCATATTAAATATAACAATTATATTTTTTAATTGACAACGATATCTATATAACTACATCGAAAAATTAGTAAACCTAGTTCACTGGTTAAAATTTTGCAGAAACATCTTGGAGTGACTCAGGACGGGTACATGGGTCCAGTCACAATTAAGAAAATGCAGAAAAAACTTGGCACACCAGTTGATGGTAAGATTTCAAGTGGATATTCTAATATGGTTGCTGCCATGCAGAAGAAGTTAAATGCAGGTACTAAACCATTTTAATAACAATCCCACATTTTAGTGGGATACATAAAAAACGTTCAAGCATTGCCTTTGGCTGCTTGGACGTTAATTGTCTAGACACTACTTATGTAGTATCATAGAGAATAAGAATGAAACTGCCTTGCTTACTAGGTCAATGAGAACCCCAAGAGCAAGGGTGTAAAAGAAGTTAATCAATATGTTCATCTCGATTCTGTCTATAGCATAGAGGTAGCGACTCCTCATAGACAAAAGTAATTTTATCATAAGTTTAATTAAATTAAAATACGGTACATTTATTGACAAAAAAGGAATTACATTGTAGTATAACAATCGAAGTTAATCAATATTAATCTTGTTTTTGCTAAGGATAGCTACCTTGGCAGTCATTTTTATTCCTCCTTTCTATCTTTTCCGATAGGAAGGTTACATATTAAAAAAGCCCCACCTCCAATTAAGGAAGTGGGGCTTTTTTGCACAAATAAGCTTTTAGGGTTACAATTTACACGTAGCAGCTATACTCCCTTAAGAATAAATGTTCATTTTTCTAGTTGCTACATACAGCTGCTACATAGTCTTATTCTTAGTTGAATAGGGCTGTTTTTTTGTCTTCAATACTTTGAGTAACTCAGCAGACTTCATACTTTCGAAGTACTCATGCCTTCCGTGATTCAGGGAGAGAAAAATTAGCTCGAGCCTGAAGTTTCTAATTCTAACGTATGAATTATATATTTTATTGCCACCAACAATCTCAAAAAAACACCAGCAATTAAAATTACCATAAGTATTAATATCTTTTTCTAACGAAATAATTAGGTTATTATAAATGTTATCCTTATTTTTTATAAAGTCCATTACTATCAAACCCTTTATTTTTATAATATCACAATATAACTGTAAAATAATTATTTTTTATGATTTATTAAAAGTATATATTTTCAGTATGCAATTCAAGAATGGGTTAGCCCTAAATATTAGGGGCAAATAAGGGGCAAAAATATGAATATGATGTGAAAATCAAGCGAATGCTAAACACACATCACTTAAGTTATATAATAGGAAGAGATAATTATCTGAATATAAAAAGAGTATCAACTAAATACCTATGTTGTGTTCGTGCATTGCATGGTAAAGCAGCTCGTATTCCTGAAAGACGTCGTTAATATAACATTCAAAAAGCCTTGTTTATCAAGGCTTTTTTGTTTTGCAATATTATACTTTTCTTGCTTAAAAGGGCAAGGAAGACTGTTAAGAGATACATCATGGAAGGAGCACATGCTTGACCTGAAATTGCTGCTGAGATAACGATAATTACATAAATTACTTATGTATTGTTTATACAAGTATGAAAGGATATATGTGTATAGAGGTACTAAAGTGGTGAATGCTTCTGAATCTTAGATAAGACATACAATCTTAGAGCGTATTAATGAGAAAGCAAACACGATTTTCTAAATGTGTTGGAATTGCGTATTTTTGCATAAAAGACACTATATTTATTTTGTTGTAAGGAGTCTGGCTATATAAATGAAGAAGTATCTGAAGAGCATAATCGTTGATATGGGATTCAATTTTAAACTTTTGCGCAGGCGTACGGTTGTATAAGTGGAGGTCAAGTGGGTCACCATAGATTAGATGGGCTAACTCATGAGCTAATTGAAAAATAAATTGGTTGGGATTATGCCAATTTGAATTCATGATAATGCATCTTAAATTATAAGCAGCAACTGGCGGAGTGGTAGGAGAAAGTTCTTGTGTCCAAATAATTCTAATATGTTCTTTTTTTGCCAATTCTAATAGCTTCTCCAATACTGCATGCACCTCGCTTATTTTGAAGGCTTATTCCGCAATAGGTGACGAATTATTTCTAATTCATCTTCGGGGATTGCTTTTCCTTCAAATGTAAGTACGCCATCGGGGACGTTTGCTAAATCAATTTTTTTTATATTTTTTTCGGAAGCTCGCCCAGTTAAATAATCTAAGGAAACACCAAAATAATCAGCGACTTTTTTTACGCGCTCGATAGAAGGAATGCGATGCGACCATTGATAGATGGTATTTCTACCAAAACCTAATGTTTCTTCAAGTTCGTAAATAGACATATTTTTTTCTTTAGCAAGTTGTTTGATTACTTCCAATGTATTCATTTTAAAACTCCCACTAGATTTTTTATAACTAAAAAGTTAGAAAAAACGTTGAAATCTAACGTATAAGTTAGTATAATTTACCTAATAACATTATGAAGGAAATGAAATAATATTTAAGTTAAGGAAAATTATTTTGACATTACTGGGTTGATTCTATAATAAGATTCGGTAGTCGTCAAATAAATTAGGTAATTTATTAACGAATTGGAGTGGGTTAAAGTGAAATATGATCTTACGGATGCAATATTATTGGGTCTAAAAAGAAATAAACGGATGAAATTAAAGCCAAGTTCACAATCTGATATAGCTACTCATTTTGGCCTTTCTAAACCGTATGTGAATCAACTGATTAACGGAAGGGTTGCACCAACGGAGAATACTGATGAATGGATTAGAAAAATTTGTTTGTATGTTGGAGTGGGATCTTAGTACCATAAACTGAATGTTTGAGTTTAAACTAAGAGGATTTACTAACAGAGTTTATATTAAAGAAGAAAGAGCTACGTGAGTCGGTAAAATCTGGGTATTAATGCGAAATTATGAACATAGGGAGTCATTTGTGATGAGTAACTTAAAGTTAGACTGAGAATTTTAAATTATCGAACATATTTACAAAGTAAAAAAAGAAACCAAATCAAAGGTTGAATTTTGAGCTGGTTTCCTTTTTATGAATCGTAGTTAGCTACTGTTGTAAAATTTAATTAATTAGTATCCCATCACTGAAAAGATTGCACTCAGAACCATAGTTCCTACAGTAACAATAATCATCAGCCAAACAACTACCATTGTAATTTTCTGAAAACGTGTTTTCTTTTTCTTTGGCACAACAAAATTCACCTTTCGTATAAGCTTTACAATATACTATACTTTTTACTGTGAATTGTGTCAAATGGACTTTACCAGAAACTTTGTGTGCAAAGTCTTTCTAAAACAAATTGAATTTGTATAAACTAACAATTATAATTGAATGAGTAAATATAGTAATAAAATTTCATTTATTTGTAATTTAAATAACTAAACTGAAACGGAATGGAGTAAAAAGTAATGGAAATTATGGTACAGAAGTTTGGCGGAACATCAGTTCAAGATGATAAGGCACGACATAAGGCACTGGAACATGTGCGCTATGCCTTAGAAAAAGGGTATAAGGTTGTTGTTGTTGTTTCTGCAATTGGAAGAAAAGGGGCACCTTATGCAACTGATTCTCTCTTGAATCTTGTAGATGCGGATCAAACAAGTTTGTCAGCACGTGAATTGGATATGATTGTTTCGGTTGGTGAGATTATCTCAACTGCCGTATTTACTCAATTGCTGAAAAAAGAGGGCATTTCAGCAACAGCAATGACTGGTCCGGATGCTGGTTTTAGAACTAATAATGATTATCAAAATGCTAAGGTTTTGGATGTAAAAACTGATAATATTAATAAGGCTTTTTCCGAAAACGATGTTGTCGTAGTAGCTGGTTTTCAGGGGCTATCAAGAGATGGTCATATGGCAACTCTGGGTAGAGGAGGCAGTGACACCTCTGCAGCACTTTTGGGGGCAGCACTTTCAGCTAAAAGAGTTGATATCTTTACTGATGTTTCTGGAATGATGACCGGTGATCCAAGACTTGTGAAGAAAGCCAAATTTTTGAAGAATGTGAGTTATGAAGAAGTTGCTAACATGGCACACGAAGGGGCTAAGGTTATTCATCCACGTGCTGTTGAAATTGCGCAGCAAGCTCATGTTCCCTTAAGGATTCGTTCAACTTGGGACGGAGTGGATGAGTTAGGAACATTAATCTCAGATAAGAATCTTGCCTTACAAGACTATCGCGGTGTTACGGGGATTGCTCATCAAGTTGGGCTGACACAATTCAGTGTTTTGACGGAGAACCTTTCGGCTGATCAAGTATTTAATTTGTTAGCAGATAACCATTTAAGCGTGGACTTTATTAATATTTTACCTGAAAAGGTTGTTTTCAACTTAGACCATGAGGAGTCTCAGGTAGCTAAGAAATTGCTGCAGAATAGAAATATTACTTATACTTTAGTAGAAAATTGTGCTAAGGTATCAATTGTAGGTGCAGGTATTATGGGTACACCTGGAATAGCGGCGAAAATTGTAACTGCACTTTCCAAGCATAATATTGAAATTTTGCAAACAACAGATAGTTACACAACCATTTGGGTGCTGGTTAAAGCAGCAGATTTAGAAGTAGCGGTAAATGCCTTGCATGACACTTTTTTACTGCGAGATTAGGAAGTATGGGTGATTAAGATGGTTTGGTACTACCAACTGCTGCTGATTGTGTTAGTATTTTTATTTTTAGTAATCTTGAAGAAGCTTTTACCTAAGAAACTACGAAGAAAAATGAGAATCTCTAGTCTAATGATTATTCCTGTATTGTATTGTATTTTTATGACCTCATTAACGAAATTGGAATTGTCAGTGATTCCATTCTTATTTTTTGGGTTAGGCTTACTGGGAATTATGATGACACTGGTATATGCATATGTTGAGGGTGAGATAATTTACCGTGTCTTTTTCAAATCATACTTTCGTTTTTGTGCGCTTGCAGTATATGGGGTGTTTGTTCCACTATTTATCCTTAGTATATAAAATTATTTTTTCAAAAAGCTGTCTCAGACTTAATTGTTTGGGATGGCTTTTTTAGTACCTTAATGTATTTGAAGAAAAAAACCTAAGTACACAAGGTTTTAGACTATTGAGAAGTCGCTTTTGGGTTTGGAAAAAGAATTTAATAATTAAGTGGTAATTTATGGGTGAAAAAGTGGTGTGAAGTGGTGAAATGTGGTAGTATCAAAATATGGTAGTGTCAAGGGAGGTGTCTTACATGTTTATGGGCGAATATCGACACGCAATTGATGAGAAGGGCCGATTAATTATTCCTTCGAAATTTCGTGAAGATTTAGGTGAAGTCTTTGTAATAACACGTGGAATGGATGGATGTCTATTCGGATATCCTGAATCCGAATGGAATATCTTGCAGGAAAAATTGCAAAAACTTCCACTTACTAAAAAAGATGCTCGTTCATTTGTAAGATTCTTTTATTCTGCAGCTACTGAATGTGAGTTCGATAAACAGGGAAGAGTAAGTATCCCAAAGTCACTTCGAGTTCATGCTTCACTTGAAAAAAAGTGTGTTGTTGTAGGTGTCTCAAACAGATTTGAAATATGGTCTGAAGCGCGTTGGGATGACTTCTCGACGGAAGCAGAGACAAACTTTGATGAGATTGCTGAAAATATGATTGATTTTGGTCTTTAATAATGGAGGATTGACGTGGCAGATTTTGAACATACAACCGTTTTATTGCATGAGGCGGTAGAAGGATTAGCAATTAAACAAGATGGTATCTACGTTGACTGTACCTTAGGTGGCGGTGGACATAGTGGGCTAATCATGTCTAAGCTGTCCGAAAAAGGTCATCTTATATCTTTTGACCAAGACCAAACTGCAATTACATACAATGAGGATAGATTTAAAGATGACTTATCTTCTGGAAAGATTACGTTTGTGAAATCAAATTTCAGATTTCTAAGTACGAAACTATTGGAAAAGGACATCACTAGCGTAGATGGAATCTTATATGATTTAGGAGTTTCGTCACCACAATTTGATAATGCAGACCGCGGATTCAGTTATCGATATGATTCTAAGCTTGATATGCGCATGGATCAGACACAGGATTTGAACGCTGAGAAGATTGTCAATGAATGGCCATATGAAAAATTAGTTCGTATCTTCTTTAGATATGGGGAAGAAAAATATGCCAAATCAATTGCACGAAGAATTGAAAAAGAAAGACAAATTGCACGAATTGAAACCACCGGTCAACTAGTTGAATTGATAAAAGAGTCAATTCCTGCTAGAGCAAGACGTACTGGAGGACATCCAGCAAAAAAAGTTTTTCAGGCGATTAGGATAGCTGTCAATGATGAACTTGGGGCATTGGAACAATCATTAGAAGAAGCCCTAGAATTGATTGATGTTGGTGGAAGAATCAGTGTTATTACGTTTCAATCACTTGAAGATCGGCTAGTTAAGTCTATGTTCAAGGAAAAGAGTGAAGTAAAAGACTTACCGCAAGGTTTACCGGTGGTACCTGATGAATTTCAACCAAAGTTTAAGCTAATATCACGAAAACCAATTCTACCGAGTGAAGAGGAACTACTTAATAATCACCGAGCACACTCTGCAAAATTAAGAGTGATTGAAAGAATAAAAAGATAACAATAAAGGATGTGAAGAAAATGGCACAAAGCACGGCACGACAATTAGAAGCAATTCCTAAAAAACAAGAACAAACGGCACCGATACATAAAACATTACCTAAAGTAAGGAGCACTCGAGTACCGTTTTCGGGATTTGAAATTATGAGTGCAGCATTGTTAAGTTTATTATTCATGGGAATGATGATTCTTGTGATATCTTCTAAAGTTAATCTCTCAAGTACCCAATATGAATTACAAAATGTGAATCAAAAAATTGTTGAGATTCAAAACGATAATGTTAACACAAAACAGGAAGTCAGTGAGCTTTCGAATAAGAGTAGGTTAATGAAGGTTGCACAGGATGCGGGCTTAACCATGAATGATAATTCAATAAGGAATGTTTCAAAATGATTAAAAAGAATGAACGAGAGACAAAAAAGCGAAGACAGCAGAATAGAAAGAGATTCGGTCGATGGATTTTCTTTGGTGTTGCAATCATTTTCGCAATGTTTATCGGTCGTTTTTTTTATATTGCAGTTTTTCAATCTGTGGATCACGTTAATTTAAAAAAAGTGTGGCAAAGCTATATGCCAGTAAGACGGAGATAAAAGCCCAACGTGGAACGATTTATGATGCTGATAATCAACCGATTGCAGAAGATACATCAACTTACACAATTTACATAGTTTTATCAAAAACGGCCGTAGCATTTGGGAAAAGAGAGTATCTAGCTGATAAAGATAAGAATAAAGCAGCAAAAGTTTTGAGTAAAAATTTGTCAATCTCGTATGATAAAGTCAAGAAAATTTTGAATCCAGAAAATCAAGATACATATCAAGTTGAACTTGGGACAGCTGGGAAAAACATTTCACTTGAAACTAAAAATAAGATAGAAGCTGCTAACATAAAGGGAATTAATTTTACGGAATCACAAGCTCGACTCTATCCTAATGGAACTTTTGCTTCTCAACTGATTGGAATTGCTGAAAATAATGGTGGGAAAATGGTTGGAGTCATGGGTCTTGAAAGTCAATATAATAAATTATTGACCGGTGTAAACGGGGTAAAAAAATTTGAAAAAGACATCAAAGGAACTCCTATTCCTGGATCAAAAATAAAATCTAGGAAAGCCAAAAATGGCGACAATGTGTATACGACGATTGACTCAAGATTGCAGACTTACTTAGAAACTTTGATGTCACAAGCACAGAGTAAGTATCATGCAAAAGAAATGAATGCTGTTTTGATGAATGCAAAAACAGGAGCGATTGTTGCTGCAACTCAGCGCCCAACTTTTAATGCTCAAACCAAGGTCGGTCTGAGTGATATGTGGCGCAATACCTTAGTTGAGGATGCATTTGAACCAGGGTCAACAATGAAAATTTTGACGATGGCAGCGGCAATCAATAGTGGAAATTATAATGAAAATGCGACCTACAAATCTGGAACTTATAAAATCAACGGACAGACTGTGAGTGATTGGAACACAAGTGGATGGGGGAATATTACTTATCGTGATGCCTTTATTCGTTCATCTAATGTCGGAATGGCACATTTAGAACAGACGATGGGAGCAAAGACTTGGCTGAAATATATTAAACGTTTTGGTTTGCTTAAGTCGACAAATTCGGGGCTTTCAAATGAAGTGAAAGGCAGTATAGAATATAAGTATCCAATTGAACAAGCAAATACTGCATATGGTCAAGGAATAACTGCAACTGTATTTCAAATGCTTCAGGCATTTTCAGCAGTTACTAATAATGGTAAAATGGTGAAGCCACAGTTAGTTCGAAAAATTGTGAACCCTAATAATGGTAAAACGGTTTATAAGTTTAACAAAAAAGTTGTTGGGCATCCTATTAAATCTTCAACCGCCAAAAAGGTATTAAGCATGATGCAAGATGTTGTCTATAATCAAAATGGTACAGGAAGTGCCTTTAAGATAGATGGATATCGAATTGGGGTGAAAACCGGGACCGCACAAATTGGTAATAGTACAGGAACAGGATATCTCAAAGGGGATACGAATTATATCTTCTCCGTTGCAGGAGTGGCACCTGCGAATAATCCAAAATACATCTTGTATATTACTATGAAGCAGCCAACGACTTTTGCTGGCGAAACTTCTGGACAAATGCTAGCCAGTGTCTTTAACCCACTGTTAAAGCGAGCTCTAGATGAAAGTTCTGAACAAACAGCAAGTAATACACAAGTTGCGATAAAAAATTATATAGGCAAGAATATAACTAGTGTAAAGGTTGCATTAAGAAACGCCGGATTGTTAGTTACAACGGTTGGTAGTGGTAGCAAGATTACGGCGCAGTCTGAAACGGCAGGAAGTACATCTTTGTCTGGGGAACGGATAATTTTAGTAACAAATGGCGAAAAGATGATGCCTGATTTGACTGAATGGTCTAGAAGTGATGTTGTAAAGCTTGGTAAACTATTAGGAATTAATTTTAACATTGAGGGTTCTGGCTATGTCAGCGAACAAAGTGTGGCAGCTAATAAATCATTGAATGGGATTACAAATATTACTGTAAAGCTTAAATAGAGCAAATAGGGATAGTATGGTGAATTTATGCAAGCAAGCAAATTAATTAATAATTTAAAGTTTAAAAAAGTAATACCTGAAAGTTTTGAAGACTTTTCGGTTTCCTTATTGACACAAGATACACGCGAGGTTATTGGCGGAAGTATTTTTGTGGCAATCAAAGGAGCAAAGGCTGATGGGCACAAAATGGTACAAGAAGCTGTAAAAAAAGGTGCAGCAATGATTATTGCACAAGAAAAATTGACTGAAATTTCAGTGCCGGTTGTATATGTACAAAATACTAAAAAAGCAATGGCAATTTTGAGTAGCTTTTTTTATGAAACATCAAGCCAGGCACTTCGCATAATTGGTGTAACGGGAACAAATGGAAAAACGACCGTTACACATATTGTTGAAGCAATTTTTCGCAATCTGGGTGAGAAAACCGGATTGATTGGTACGATGTATCGCAAAATTGATGATGAGATTTTGAAGACTAAAAATACAACGCCTGATATTATCACTTTACAGCGTACTTTGAATAAGATGGTCGAAAAGGGTGTAAGTACTGTTGCAATGGAAGTTTCTTCAATTGCCTTAATTCAAGGAAGAGTATGGGGAATTGATTTTGATGTCGCTGTTTTTACTAATCTGACACAAGATCATTTGGATTACCACAAGACAATGGCTAACTATGAACATGCAAAAAGCTTATTGTTTTCGCAGCTTGGGAACAAGTATACGCACTCTGGAGATTCTAAGGTAGCTGTTTTGAATATTGATGATCCGGTTGGTGAGCGATTTGAGGCTGATACTGCTGCTGAGATTCTTACTTATGGTATTAAAAAAGAAGCAATGATCAAAGCAGGAAATATTGAAATTCATAGCGAGGGAACTGATTTTGATTTAATTGTTTTTGGTGAGAAGTTCCATCTGAGTGTTAAAATGGTGGGATTATTTAATGTATACAATATTTTGGCTGCTTTTGCTGCTGCATATGCTTGTGGAGTTGAGTCTGAAGATATTATTGGGGCACTTGAGAAATTTCCAGGTGTTAAAGGAAGACTTCAACTGATTACTTCTGCAAGCAAGGTTTCTGCAATTGTAGATTACTCACATACACCTGATGGGTTACTAAATGCTTTGGAAACAATAAATGATTTTGCAAAGGGAAAAGTCTTTTGTGTAGTTGGCTGTGGTGGTGATCGCGACAAGTTAAAGAGGCCCAAAATGGCTAAGATTGCAGTCGAGCATAGTGACTATCCTATTTTTACATCGGACAATCCACGTTCAGAAAACCCGCAAACAATAATTGACGAAATGCTTGTGGGAGTGCCTGAACAAGTAGAAATTCCGACGTTTGTCAATAGGCGTGAAGCAATTAACTTTGCTGTTGCAATGGCAAAACCAAAAGACATCATTTTAATTGCTGGAAAAGGACATGAAGATTATCAAATAATTGGGGATACAAAACATCATTTTGATGATGTTGAAGAAGCAAAGAAGGCACTCTATTTAAAGGAGCAAAGAGATTAGATGAATTCAATTGAAATGATTCTCACCGCTATAGTTAGTTTTTTAGCAACATTAATTTTCTTACCGGTCTTTATCAATTATGCACATAAGAAAAAACAAGGACAGATGATTCGTGAAGAGGGACCCAAATGGCATGAAAAAAAGTCAGGGACACCAACAATGGGAGGATTTGTATTTAATATTGCGATACTGGTAACCGCAATTATTATTCCTGCTATTTATGGACAGCTGAGTGCTAGGTTGTTGGTGCTGGACTTCATCTTGTTACTTTATGGAATATTAGGATTCTGGGATGATTCTATAAAGTTGTGGAAGAAACAAAATGAGGGGTTGAAAGCTTGGCAAAAGCTGCTTGGTCAAATAGTTGGTGGCTTAATCTTTACTGTTGTGTATTGGCATGAAAGGCTTCCACTTGCTTTGCACTTCTTTGGTAACGAGATTAATATCGGCTTTTTGTTTGTATTTTTTGTTATCTTCTGGCTTGTGGGATTTTCAAATGCAGTGAATCTCACAGATGGGATTGATGGACTTGTAGCAGGACAAGCCATCATAGCTTTTGGAACATATGCAGTGATTGCAGCTGTTCAAAGTCAAGACGATGTTTTGATTTTTTGTCTAGCAGTTATCGGTGCACTCTTTGCTTTTCTCTTATTTAATCATAAACCTGCAAAAATTTTTATGGGAGACATGGGTTCATTAGCCTTAGGTGGTGCTTTAGCTGCAGTTTCAATATTATTACATCATGAGTTATCTCTGCTTGTAATTGGAATTATATTCGTGATTGAAACTGCAAGTGTAATGCTGCAGGTTGCTTCATTCAAATTAACTGGAAAACGTATTTTCAAGATGAGTCCAATTCATCATCATTTTGAATTGAGTGGTTGGAGTGAATGGCGAATAGACATAACCTTTTGGCTAATTGGTCTAGGAGCAGGCATTTTAAGTCTTATTGTGATACTTTAAATTTTTATTGGAAAAGGGATGGCCATTATGAAAAAAATAACAACTTACCAGAATAAAAATGTATTAGTTGTTGGATTGGGAAAAAGTGGAATTAATTCTGCAAAGCTTCTTTGCAAATTAGGTTCAAAAGTAACAGTGAACGATTTAAAAGAGGCACCACAAGAAGTTAAAGACGACTTGCAAGGTGAAGGAATAAACGTAGTGACGGGAGGCCATCCGCTTTCACTTTTAGATGATACAGATTTGATTGTAAAGAATCCTGGAATTCCTTATAGCAATGTCTTGATTGCTGAGGCTGTAAAACGTGGAATGACGATTATTACTGAACCAGAATTGGCCTACGAGATTTTGGATGCACAGATGATTGGCGTGACAGGGACGAATGGTAAGACAACAACGACGACTCTTATTACATTAATGCTTAATCATGGCAGGCAAAAGGGGGAAGCATATGCTGCAGGAAATATTGGGATCCCCGCAACTATAGTGGCACAAAAGGCAACTAAAGATGATGTGATGGTTACTGAACTTTCAAGTTTTCAATTGATGGGAACAACAAAACTTCGTCCTCACATAGCTGTTTTGACTAATATTTATGAGGCTCACACGGACTATCATGGCACGCGTGCCAATTATATTAAAGCAAAAATGAATATTACAAAGAATCAGACAAAAGATGACTACTTCGTAGTTAATTGGGATTCTGAAGAGTGGCGCAACTTAAGTACACAATCAGATGCAACAATTATTCCTTTTTCACGCAAAGACAATAGTGAGTCTGGTGCTTATGAAAAAGATGGTTGGCTCTATTTTCGAGAAGAAAAAATTATGCCTGCATCTGAGATTAAGATTCCAGGGGAACATAATGTTGAGAATGCTCTTGCAGCGATAGCCGTTGTAAAAACATTGGGACAGGCAAACGAAAACATCGTAGAAGTTCTGAAGACATTCTCTGGTGTTAAGCACCGCACACAATATGTTACAACAATTAAGCAACGCAAATTCTATAATGACTCAAAAGCAACCAACATGGAAGCCACAGAAAAGGCATTAGCTGGATTTAATAACCCAGTAGTGTTGCTAGCGGGTGGTTTAGACCGCGGCTTTACATTTGAACGACTAATTCCGTATTTTAAGAATCTTAGGGGGATAATTGTATTCGGTGAAACTGCTGACTTGGTAGCACGAGCGGCAAAACAGGCAGGTATCCAACAAATAGTGAAAACTGAAAATGTTAAGTCAGCGATACCAATTGCGTATGATATGAGTAAAGAAAATGATGTGATTTTACTTTCACCGGCATGTGCAAGTTGGGATCAATATCCGACTTTTGAAGTGCGTGGAGATATGTTTATTGAAGCGGTCGAAGATCTAAAGAAAGAATTGGAGATGTAGTATAGTGCGCTTATTAATATCTGGTGGTGGTACTGGTGGACATATCTATCCAGCCTTGGCATTAATTGATACTTTAAAAAAAGATGACGACAGCAATTCATTTTTATATGTCGGAACAAATAGAGGTCTTGAAAGTAAGATTGTTCCAAATGCAGGAATTGATTTTAAAACAGTTGAGATACAGGGATTCAAACGATCTTTGTCACTGCAGAACTTTAAGACTATTTATTTATTTTTGAAGAGTGTTCATGAAGCTAAGAAAATAATTAGGGAGTTCAAACCTGATGTCGTTGTTGGCACTGGCGGTTATGTTTGTGGAGCGGTTGTTTATGCAGCATCACAAATGCACATTCCAACTTTCATTCATGAACAAAACAGTATTGCTGGTGTCACAAACAAGTTTTTAAGTCATTTTGTTGATAAGATTGGTATCTGCTTTGAGGCAGCTAAAAAGGAATTTCCAAGTCGGAAGGTTGTCTTTACTGGCAATCCGCGAGCACAACAGGTAGCTAATATCAAAGCAACTGGACGATTAGCTGAATTGGGTTTATCAGAAAATAAAAAAACAGTGCTGATTTTTGGTGGTTCAAGGGGTGCTAAGCGCATTAATGAGGCAGCAATGGATGCATTTTCTTTGTTTGATACGAATGAATTTCAAGTGTTATTTGTGACAGGCAGCATCTACTATGAGAAAATAAAAAATGAAATTGGCGAAAAAAAATTAAATAATATTGTTGTTAAATCTTATATTCAAGATATGCCAGCTATTTTACCTGAAATTGATTTAATAGTTGGACGTTCCGGAGCAACAAGCTTAGCTGAAATAACTGTGTTGGGAATTCCTTCAATATTGATTCCAAGCCCTAATGTGACACATGATCATCAAACTTATAATGCACGCAGCCTTGCCGATATCGGTGCTGCAATAATGCTTAAGGAAGATATGTTGAGTGGCCAAACATTGGCAGATGAAGTTAATGGGTTAATGAAGGATGATGAGAGAAGAACCAGAATTGCCCAAGAAGCTAAAAAGGCGGGTATTCCGGATTCTTCTACGCGAATTGAAAAGGTTTTGATAGATTTGATTAACAGATAATTAGAAGCAGATGGAGGTTGGTATGAAATTTAAATTGAATAATTTCTTTGGCAGAGAAAAAAGGATTAACCAACCTCTTACACCTTGGGAACAAGCCCAGAAAAAGAGACATAAAGGTAATTTAAAAAGAAATAGTTTTAAAAAAGAGAATGGGTAGTAAATTACCCAAATTAGTTAAACAAAGAAGGTCACTCTTGCACAAAAGAATGAGTATCAATTTATTCGTTTTTGGATTCATTACTTTAGTGTCACTTTATTTTATCCTGCCAATCAGTAGGGTCAAAGAAGTAAATGTTTCAGGTGCTGATAATGTTACACAAGAAGCAATTAAGAAAGCAAGCGGCATTAATATAAATGACTATATGCTGCAAGTATATCTGGGAAAAGGGCATTCAGCTAGATTGATTAAAAATAATATTAGTGAAGTCAAGAGTACTGCTTTTAGTTTACATGATAGAAGTGTTAACATACGAATTTCTAAGGAAAAAATTGTAGGGTATTTGTTAAAAAATAATAAATACTATGCCTTGAATAGTGAAGGTCATGTGTCAATTGTACAACGAACAGCACCTGAAGAAAATTTGCCAGTTTTCTCAAATTTTAAAACTTCTTCTGAAACTAAGTTATTAGCAAAGCAGATGAACAAGCTGTCTTCAAGTTTGTTGACAGGTATTTCGGAGATTGATGCGGTTCCTGTTTCTGTTAATCCAGAGCGGATTAGAGTCTATATGAATGATGGTAATGAGATTATTGCAACATTGTCGACATTTGCAAGTAAGATGCAATATTATTCACAAATTAAAGCGAAAGCAACGGGAAAAATCAGAATAGATTTTGAAGTTGGTGCATATTCAACAGAATTAAAATAAAAAATTAATAATTTGTACAATAAAAATGTCTGAAAAGTGTATAAATGCTATGTGTTGTGGTAAAATTCTAGTTGTTAGTTTGAGTAAAATATTAGTAATGATTTTTTGATTTTATTTTTTAGAAGGGAGCTCAACCAATGGATAATTCAGGAATTTATGTTGGACTTGATATTGGAACTACTTCGATTAAAGTAATCGTAGCAGAATTTGTCAAAGGACAGCTTAATATCATTGGGGTAGGCAGTGAGCGCTCTGATGGGTTGAGCCGCGGGGTCATCGTTGATATTGACAGAGCTGTAGATGCGATTAAGGCAGCAGTTGATCAGGCAGAGCAAAAAGCAAATATTCAAATTTCAGAAGTAACAGTTGGTATACCTGCTAATCTTTTAGAAATTGTTCCATGTAATGGAATGATAGCTGTTGGTGATGGTAATGGAAATTCTAAAGAAATCGATAGTGCTGATGTCTATCATGTAACAAAGGCAGCACTTGTACAAAAGCTACCACCAGAACGAGATATTATCGATGTCATCCCTGATGAGTTTACGGTTGACGGGTTTGACGGTATCAAAGACCCTCGTGGTATGGTTGGTGTTCGTCTTGAAATGAATGGTGTTTTATACACTGGGCCAAAGACTGTTCTGCATAACACTGTTAAGTGTGTTGAGCGTGCTGGACTTGTTGTAAAGGATACAATTGTTGCACCTTTGGCACTTGCAACACAGGCACTTAGTGATGGGGAACAGGACTTTGGAGCAGTTCTAATTGATTTGGGTGGCGGTCAAACAACGGCAGCAGTCGTACATGATCACAAGTTAAAATATACATATGTTGATCAAGAAGGCGGTAAATTCGTTACTAAGGATATCTCCGTTGTTCTGAATACATCGATTGAAAATGCCGAAAAGATTAAGCGCAACTTTGGATATGCTGCTAGTTACTTAGCATCTAAAGACGATGTTTTTCCAGTAGAAGTAGTTGGGAAAACCGAATCCGTACAGATTAGTGGAGAATATCTAAGTGAGATTATAGAGGCACGCTTGACACAAATTTTCATGAAATTGAAAGATGTTTTAGAAGAGATTGATGCATTAAAGCTTCCAGGTGGGATTATTATCACTGGCGGCGTTTCCGCATTACCGGGCATTAAGGAATTAGCGGAAGATATTTTTGAGACAAATATTAAATTGTTTATTCCGCAACAAATGGGGTTACGACATCCCTCATTTACACAAGCAATTGGATTAGTCGCATATATGACCAAACAAACCGAAATTGAGAAAGTTGTAAAGTCTACTCTGAGCAATAGTGTTCCTGAGATCGGAAATAATACTGAGGTTGAAGCACAGGAGCAACAGCTGGATTATAACAAAAATACTGTACAGAAAAAGCAAAAAATTAAAAAGAATAGTTCTTTAGAGGGAATCAAGAACTTTTTCAATACCTTTTTTGACTGAGAATAATTTGGAGGGAATGCAATGGAATTTTCACTGGATGCAAATGAAAACAAAGGAGCAACAATCAAGGTTATTGGCGTCGGCGGTGCTGGCGGCAATGCCGTGAATCGAATGATTGCTGATGATGTAAAAGGTGTTGAATTTATTGTTGCTAATACAGATGTTCAAGCTTTAGAAAGTTCAAAAGCTGAAACAAAAATTCAACTTGGACCAAAACTTACTCGTGGATTAGGGGCTGGTTCAAACCCTGAAGTTGGTGATAAGGCAGCTCAAGAAAGTGAAGAGGCCTTGGCCGAAGCTCTTAAAGGAGCAGATATGATTTTTGTTACCGCCGGAATGGGTGGTGGAACAGGAACTGGTGCTGCACCTATTATTGCTAAAGTTGCTAAGGAGCAAGGTGCTTTGACAGTGGGTGTTGTTACGCGTCCGTTTAGTTTTGAAGGTCCAAAACGTGCGCGCTTTGCAGCAGAGGGCGTTGCCCAAATGAAGGAACATGTTGATACACTGGTAATCATTGCGAATAACAGACTATTGGAGATTGTAGATAAAAAGACACCAATGATGGAAGCTTTCAAGGAAGCTGATAATGTTTTAAGACAGGGTGTGCAAGGAATTTCAGACTTAATTACTTCTCCAGGGTATGTTAACTTGGATTTTGCTGATGTAAAAACAGTCATGGAAAATCAAGGCTCTGCATTGATGGGAATCGGGTCAGCAAATGGTGAAAATAGAACGGCTGATGCAACTAAGAAAGCAATTTCTTCACCATTGTTAGAGGTTTCAATTGATGGAGCTGAGCAGGTATTGCTTAATATTACTGGTGGCCCAGATTTGAGCCTCTTCGAAGCACAGGATGCTTCAGATATTGTTGCTCAAGCTGCAACAAGTGATGTTAACATTATTTTCGGTACATCGATCAATGAGGATCTTGAAGATACTGTGGTTGTGACTGTTATTGCAACTGGAATCGATAAGAAGAAGCAAGAAAGCAGAAGATCTAGAGCAATTCAGAATAATCATAATAATATCCGTAAAAATGATGTTGGTGAACCAACAAGAGAAATCGAGAACAATGATCCGCTTAAAGATTGGGATTTACGTCGTGAAACTTCAGAAGAACGTCCAGTTTCTGATACAAAATCAAATGAATTCAGAAATGTTGAAAAGAAAAAGTTTGATATATTTAAGATGGATACTGAAAAAGAAAAAGATGATAATGATGAAGATGGGTTAAACACACCTCCATTTTTCCGTCATCGCCGCAAATAACAGGTAGGATGCAATTATGACTAGGAGGTGAAAGGAATGGCTTTAGGAGCAAAATTTGGCAAGTTTTTTGGAATATCTGAGGATCAATTTGATGAGGATGAGGATTATCAGTATGAGGAACAGCAAACTTCACAAGGTGATACGAATAAAAAAGTCGTTTCACTTGATGGAAAGAGGCGAACGATGTCTGAAAAGAAGATTGCACTTTTTGAACCAAGAGTTTATTCTGATGTCAAGGCTATAGCCACTCGTTTACTGAGTGATCAAGCTGCTGTTGTAAATTTTCAACGTATGGATGAGCAACAGTCCAAAAGAATTGTTGACTTTTTAACTGGTACTATTTTTGCAATCAACGGTGAGATTCAAAGAATTGGAGATCAGATTTTTCTTTGTACACCGGCAGGATTTGTTGTTGAAGGAAACGTTACGTCAGAATTTACAGATTCGGACTTCAATTAATTCAAGGAGTTATATATATATATGATTTTAATAATTATCGATCGCCTTTTTGAATTGTATTCATTCGCGATTATAGTGTACGTTTTGATGAGTTGGTTTCCTACAGCTCAGGGTTCAAAGTTAGCCGAAATCTTGGGCAAAATATGTGAGCCGTACTTATCATTTTTCGATAGATTTGTACCCTTGATTGGTGGAATCAGTTTTGCTCCGATAGTTGCTTTGGTTGCACTCCGTTTAATTCAGAGTGGCTTTGATTTCGTGTTTAGTTCGATTTTTGGATTTCTAGTAATTTTGGTGTGACTACTTAGCATGGATAAACAAACGATATATCAACATTTTAGAAGTGATGAGTCAGCGATTATTGATGAACTTAGTAGCTTAATGACACAAGCAGCAACTGAATATCGGCCGATATTGACTGAGTTTTTAAATCCGCGAGAGGTGTATATTGCACAAACCCTTTTGAATACTGAATCTGATTTAAAAATGAAGACTGATGGCTTGTTACAAGGAGCAGAGCGGCAAAGGGCTCTGTTTTATCCGGAATATTATGAGCCAAGCGAGGCGGATTTTGAACTTTCGCTAATTTGGATAAAATACCCCACAAAGTTTGCAACGCTTAAGCATAGCCAAATTTTAGGTGCGTTAACTCATCTCGGACTTAGACGTAATTTGATTGGGGATATTGTAACTGATGGTGAGCGGTGGCAATTTATTACTGCAGCTAACATGGTTAATTTTTTGAAAATTCAAGTTGAGACTGTTGGCAAAGTAAAAGTTCATCTTGAAGAGGTAGATAAGTCCGAGATAGTATCTCCTGTTGATGAATGGCAAGGGCTTCAAGTAACAGTTAGTTCATTAAGATTGGATACTTTGATTGCAGGGGTTTATAATTTATCTAGGAAGCATGTTAAGGATTTACTGAGCGCAGGTAAGGTAGTTCTTAATTGGATGGATATTGAGAAACCTGATGTTGAGGTAGCAGAACATGATATTGTTTCTGTGCGCGGTTATGGACGATTCAGATTGAAGGCTCTTCAAGGTGTTTCAAAAAAAGGAAAAATTCGCGTGGAATTAGATGTCTTAAAAAAATAATACATACATGGAGGTGTTGGGGATATGACTTTGACCCCACTAGATATTCATAACAAAGAGTTTCGTGTTAAGTTGCGTGGTTACGATCAAGATGAAGTAAATGATTTTTTGGATCAAATTATTAAAGACTATGAGCTGAACATCAAGGAAAATGAACGATTAACTGATGGTTTGAAACAAAATGAAGAAAAGTTGAAATATTTTAATGATTTAAAAGATTCTCTTAATCAGTCAATTATTGTTGCACAAGAGGCAGCTGATAAAGTCAAGGCAAATTCTCAACGCGAAGCGGAAATTATTAATCATGAGGCACAAAAACAGTCTAAGGATATTGTGGATGAAGCAAATGAAAAGGCAAGAAAGATTGTCGAAGATGCATCTCAAAAGGCAAAAAGATTAATATTTGAGACTGATGATTTGAAAAAACAAGCACGGATTTTCAGACAGAAGTTGCAAGTTATGATGGAGTCTCAGCTTGAGGTCGTTAAGGGCAGCGAGTGGGATGAGATTTTGCGTCAAGGCGATACAAGCAGTTATGAAGAAATTCAAGAGGCAATTAGAAGAGATTCTGAACTTGACAAAGCTGCTGCTAAAGAAGTACAATCATTTTCAAATATTGGTGTTGAAGATGAAGCTGCAGCTGATGAAGCGAATGAGAAAAAGGCTGTAGTCATTTTCCCAGAGGATGATGAAGGACAGCATTTTGATGAGAAGTCATCTTCTGAAGATATTAAGTGATAAAAAGAATACGAATAGCGAAGTTCCTGAGATAGCGAGTCAATGTATGGTGAAAGTTTGACGTTCATTTCTTCGATGTTTATCATCTTTTTACTGGTAGACTGAATTTTATAGTAAGTTTATCCGGTTGGCAATCGTTAATTAGCTGTTTAAGAGAGAAAAATACGTCTGTATTTTTCTAAATTGGGTGGTACCGCGAAAGATTTTCGTCCCTTGGGATGAGGTCTTTTTTTTGTTTAAAATAATAATTTGATAAGGAGAGATATCAATGAGAATTAAAGAAACATTGAATCTAGGCAAAACCAAGTTTCCAATGCGAGGCAACTTGCCTGTGCGGGAACTTGAACGACAAAATGTGTGGGAAGAAAATAAGGTTTATGAAAAAAGGCAAAAGTTAAATGAGGGAAAACCGACTTTTGTATTACATGATGGTCCTCCATATGCAAACGGAAATATTCATATGGGTCATGCAATGAATAAAATTTCAAAAGACTTCATTGTTCGTTCTAAATCAATGATGGGATTCAGATCTCCTTATGTTCCTGGTTGGGATACTCACGGACTTCCAATTGAGCAACAGTTGAAAAAGGCTGGGGTTGATCGTAAGTCAATGTCTGTTGCTGAGTTCCGTGAAGAATGTCGGAAATATGCACTCAAACAGGTGGACAAACAGCGTAAAGATTTCAAACGTCTGGGTGTTGCTGGTGAATGGGATAATCCTTATGTAACACTTGATCCAACTTTTGAGGCACAAGAAGTTCGTGTCTTTGGTAAAATGGCGGAGCGCGGTTTGATTTATAAAGGCAAGAAACCTGTATTCTGGTCATGGTCATCAGAATCTGCTTTGGCTGAAGCTGAAGTTGAATATCATGATGTAACATCTCCATCAGCTTTTTATGGAGAACATGTCGTTGATGGTAAAGGTGTCCTAGATAATGACACATACATGGTTGTATGGACGACAACTCCTTGGACAATCCCTGGTTCTGAAGGTATTACTGTTGATAAGGATTTTGATTATTCTGTTGTGCAGCCAGCCGGTGACGAGCGTAAATTTGTAATTGCTACAGATCTTGTTGAAGTTAATGCAGAACGTTTTGGATGGGAAAAGTTTGAAACATTGAAGACTGTTAAGGGTTCAGAGTTGGAATATGTATTGACTGAGCATCCTTTTAATCCAGAGCGCAAGTTAGTTACGATGATTGGTGATTTCGTAACATTGGATTCAGGTACCGGACTTGTTCATACTGCTCCTGGGTTTGGTGAAGATGACTTTAATGTCGGAATGCAATATAACCTTGATATTTTTGTTCCGGTTGATGATAAAGGCTACTTAACAGCAGAAGCTGGCAAAGATTTTGAGGGTGTCTTTTATGAAGATGCAAATCAAATTTCATTAGACAAGTTAAAAGCTGCTGGTCTTCTTCTCAAATATATGCCACTTGAACATAGCTATCCGTTTGATTGGCGTACGAAGAAGCCAATTATCTTTAGAGCCACGCCACAGTGGTTTGCATCAGTTGATAAGATTCGTTCTGAAATTCTTGATGCAATTGATGACGTGCAGTTCTTCCCAGATTGGGGACAAAAACGTCTTTATAACATGATTCGTGATCGTGGAGATTGGGTAATTTCAAGACAGCGTGTGTGGGGTGTTCCACTTCCAATCTTCTACGGTGAAGATGGTGAAGCAATCATCACTAAGGAAACAGTTGAACATGTTGCTGATTTATTTGAAAAGAATGGATCAAATATCTGGTTCCAGAAGGAAGCAAAAGAATTATTACCTGAAGGATTTACAAGCGAACATTCACCAAATGGCACATTTACTAAGGAAACAGATATTATGGATGTTTGGTTTGATTCAGGTTCCTCGCATCAAGGTGTCCTCGCAGCACGTGAAAACTTGAAATACCCAAGTGATATGTACCTAGAGGGATCCGATCAGTATCGTGGCTGGTTTAATTCTAGTTTGATTACGAGTGTGGCTGTCTCCGGCAAGGCACCGTATAAACAAGTTCTTTCACAAGGCTTTACACTCGATGGTGAAGGTCGCAAGATGAGTAAGTCCCTTGGTAATACAATTGTTCCTGAAAAGGTAATCAAACAAATGGGCGCCGAAATTATTCGTCTATGGGTTCTAAGTGTTGATACATCTGCCGATGTTCGTGTTTCGATGGATAGTTTTAAACAGATTTCTGAGTCTTATCGTAAAATTAGAAATACAGTTCGTTTCCTGCTAGCCAATACAACTGACTTTGATCCAGCTAAAAATACGGTTGCATTCGACGATATGGAAGCACTTGATCAATATATGGAAATCAGGATTAATAAGTTTACCAAAGAAGTTCTGGATGCTTATGCAACATATAGTTTTATGGACATCTACAAAAAACTGATTAACTTTGTTACTGTTGATCTTTCTGCATTTTACTTGGATGTTGCAAAGGACGTTGTCTACATCGAAAGCGAAGATAGCCGTAAACGACGTTCAATGCAAACTGTTTTATATGATGTTGCCGTTCGTTTGACAAAGCTTTTAACACCAGTTTTGCCACATACAACAGAGGAAATATGGGGATACTTGAAGGAGCCTGAAGATTTTGCACAGTTGGCTGAGATGCCTGCAGTAAATCATTACAACAATGAACTTGAAACAAGCAAAAACTTTGCAGACTTTCTGGATATTCGTTCAGAAGTATTCAAAGCGTTGGAGAAAGCACGCAATGAGAAATTAATAGGTAAGTCTTTTGAAGCACAGGTTGTATTGTATGCATCAGACAATGTTATTCAATTGTTAGAGAAGCTTCACACCGATGTTCGTCAAGCTTTGATTGTTTCTGCATTAGAGGTTAAATCCTTAAACGATGCACCCGCAGAGGCAGAAAGATATACCGATGAATTATCAATTGTTGTTAGACATGCTAAAGGAGAGGTTTGCCCACGCTGTCGCATGATTAAGGAAGATGTTGGATCTGATAACGACTTCCCAACACTTTGTGCAAGCTGTGCAGCAATTGTCAAAGCAGATTTTCCAGAAGCAGTGACTACTGGATTAGAGGAGTAAAGTAGTTTTATCGTTACTATGCGGAACTATGTGAGAAGTTATTAATATTAAGTCGGTAAAATCTTGACTTATGAAACGAGTTATAATAATTGATGAAAGAAACTGGGGCAAAATTAAAATTTTTGACTCAGTTTTTTTAGGTACAGCTTAATCGTAAAAGAGTGAGTTATAAAAAATAAATAAAGTTTGAATAATTGCAGGATAGAAGACTAAATTGAATAAATTCTGCTATGATAGTTGTAAGATATTGTTAAACCAGTAGGAGGTCATTCTGATGAAGATGATTAAAGTTCACGGTTCGGGAAATGATTTTTTTATTTTAGATGAAAAACAGGTAGATAAGAATTTATCTGAAGAAGAGCTCAAGGAATTGGCTAGACGCGTATGTGATCGCAAGACTGGGTTACACGGTGGTTCTGATGGAATACTTTACGTCACGAGCGGGCATGATGATTCTGTGGTTGGTAAGATGAGAGTTATTAATGCTGATGGTAGTGAGGCAAGTATGTGTGGTAATGGTATTCGTACAGTTGCAAGGTATTTAAGTGAACAAAATAATTTGACGGATTTTAAGATTGAGACAATGTACGCAGATCTTGAAGTAAAAAAAGCAAAAGACTTTGCTCCAAAAGTTACAGCATTTGATGCAGAAATATCACCAGTCAGTTTTGCTGCCAGTGATTTGAAAATGCATATTGGCGGTAAAGAAAAGTTATTTAATGAGGTAGTGCCAGAACTGTCTAAAACTTTGAAATTCTCGGCTGTAGCAGTGCCTAATCCTCATCTGATCACTTTTGTCAATCATGACGAATTAATGGGACCTGAATTAGGGAGAATTGCAACTTATTTGAATAATGGTAAGAATCCAATTTTTCCTGACGGTGTTAATGTCAGTTTTGTTGAAATCCTTGCAGATAACAATATTTTTGTTAGAACTTTTGAAAGAGGTGTCGGCTTCACAAATGCTTGTGGAACTGCAATGTCGGCTTCTTCATTGATATATTCGTTGCTTTATGCATCACACACAGATTTAGAAGATTTAATAACGGTGCGCAATCCGGGAGGAATGGTCAATACAAAGGTTCATCAAAGAGAAGATGGGTCATACTGGATGTCCCTAATTGGCAATGCAACATTTGTTGCAAAGGTTGAATTATCACAAGAACGGGCATTAATAGGTGATTTTACGGATGCTAAGTGGGTTGCTACAACTGAACAAGCTGCATATGAGAATTTTGTAGGGAGCTTATAATATGAAATACGAAGAAGAAGTAATTAGTTCCAAAGAGGTGTACCGAGGTAAAATCATTAGGGTCGAAGAAGAACAGGTTAAGCTACCAAATGGTGAAAAGGCTAAAAGAGAAATTGTACGTCATCATGGGGCTGTTGCTATTATTTGTGTAACAGCAGAAAATAAGATGATATTTGTTAAGCAGTGGCGTGAACCGATGCAGCGTGTTACTTTGGAGATTCCTGCAGGTAAAATTGAAGTAAATGAAACAGATCCTAAAAGAACCGCTATTCGGGAACTCAATGAAGAGGTTAGACTGCACCCTGAAAGTTTGGAATTGATTGCGGATTTCTATACATCACCAGGTTTTGCAGATGAAAGAATGCTGATGTATTTTGCTCATAATTTGCAACCAGTTTCTGAAGAGTTACCGCAAGATGCAGATGAATTTCTAAATACTGTAGAATTGACACTTGAAGAAGCAAAAGAGAAGATTAAGTCTGGACTAATCTGTGATAGCAAAACAATTATGGCTGTCTGGAAATGGGAGCTGCTTGAATTAAGGAGAAGTTAATTTGGGATTAAAAGATAAAATTTTCGGTAAAGTTGGACGTCATTCACAACATCCTGATGTACAAGAAACAGCAAGTGAGAAGAGAGTTTTTCAAAATGACGAAGAAACACAAGAAGAAATTCCAAGTCGTGCTCAGCAAAGGCAAAATATGAAAAATGAAGTTGCTGAGGAGAAAAAAAGAAAATTAACTAGAAGATTAAACTGGATAATTGCGGGATTAGTTGTGGCAATTATTTGTGTGTATTGTTTTATGGTGTTTGTAAACTTTTAGATAAGAGGAATGGTAACTTAAGATGAAATACGGAATTATATGTGCAATGGATGAGGAAATAAAAGCACTGAAAGCAGAACTAAAAGAAGCAAAACAAACTGATATAGCTGGAATTACTTTTTTTGAAGGAAAAATTAATGATAGTGAAGTTGTACTTGTTCAGTCCGGAATTGGTAAGGTTCAAGCTGGAATGACAACGGGTTTGTTGATTGCACAATTTGAAGTAGAGGCTGTTATAAATTCAGGTTCGGCAGGTGGAATCGGGCAGGGGTTACATGTTGGTGACGTTGTTTTGTCTACAGCCGCTGCATATCATGATGTTGATGCTACCGCATTTGGTTATTTACCAGGCCAATTGCCGCAGCAACCACAGAAATTTGCAGCTGACTCACAGCTTATTGAAGTGTTGAAAAAAGCAGCTGAACAAAATCAACAGCATGTTGAAACCGGACTGATTGTAACAGGAGATCAATTTGTTGCTTCTTCTGATAAAATAAAGGCAATCAAAGACATTTATCCTGATGTTTTATGCTGCGAAATGGAAGGTGCGGCAATTGCACAAGCAGCTTATCAGTTTAAAGTGCCTTTCGCAATTGTTCGTGCAATGTCAGATACGGGTGATGAAGAAGCAGGAATTTCATTTGACGAATTTATTATCGAGGCTGGTAAGAAGTCTGCACAAATGATTCTTAATGTTTTAGCAAAATAGGAGCGATAAAAGTGAAACATATTTATTTGGATAACGCGGCTACGACACCGATGGCTGCACCGGTTATCAAGACAATGACTGAGACCATGACTAATGTCTTTGGAAATGCTTCAAGTACGCATTTTTATGGAAGACAAGCAAGAGCCATTTTAGATGATAGCAGGCACCTGATTGCTCAGTCGATCAACGCAAAAAAAGATGATGAGATTGTTTTTACAAGTGGTGGTACTGAAAGCGATAATACTGCGATTATTGAGACGGCTCTGGCTAGGCAATCTGAAGGTAAACATCTGGTTACGACTGCGATCGAACATGAAGCTGTTTTAAAATCAATGGCGTATCTTGAATCAATTGGGTTCGAAGTTTCATATTTACCAGTTGACCAACAAGGACTGATAAGTATGGCTGATTTAAAGGACGCAATCAGACCTGACACGATTTTAGTATCCATTATGACTGGGAATAATGAAGTTGGTAGTCGTATGCCAATTCATGAAATTGGAGAAGTAGTAGAACAGACAAATGCATGGTTTCATACGGATGCAGTTCAAGCGTATGGGCTAATAGACATCGATGTTCAAGCTGATAAGATCGATTTGCTGTCAACTTCGGCACACAAGCTTAATGGGCCAAAGTTCTTAGGCTTTCTCTATCGTTCCGAAAAAGTCAAAATTCCTTCGTTGTTGAAGGGTGGCGATCAAGAATTAAAAAGGCGTGCAGGGACTGAAAATATTCCTGCAATTGCAGGTTTTGCCAAAGCAGTTGAACTGGCCGACTCGGACGAAAAAAAATTACGACAAAAGAAATATCATGAATTTAAGTTGCAAATAGTCAAGGGATTACAGGCAGCAGGAATTGAATTTGAGGTAAATGGCGAGATTACAGAAGATAATTTGCAGCATGTAATCAATATATGGTTCAAAGGATGCAAAAGGGATGCACTATTAACCAATTTAGATTTAAATGGCATATCGGCTTCTGCTGGATCAGCTTGTACTGCAGGTAGTGTCGAACCATCACATGTCTTAACCGCGATGTATGGTGCAGATAGTCCACGAATCGAAGAATCCTTGAGATTTAGTTTTGGGGTTGAAAATACATCTGAGGATATCGATTATTTGATTACACAATTAACCAAAATTATTAAAAAGGGTAGGAGGAAGAATTAATGGCATATACTAAGGAAGCTAAAATTTTAGGTGATAATCGAATATTTGCGCTAAGTACAGAGATCAAGAAGTATACATTGCGTGATGTGGGTTTTACAGAGAGTAAAGGTGGTAAATTTGTACTTGAGAGGCCATTGGATCCAACATCACCATATAACGCAAGTATAAAGTTAAAGGTCACAATTAGTAGTGATTTAAAAACATTCAAAATAGGTGTAACTAGTGCAAATGGTCTGAAAGAAATTAATATTTTTAAAGGATCAGATGTTGAAAAGCATGTAGAACAACTAAACTTTATAATTGACAACCTAAAAGAACGAGATATATTAATCGAAAAAAAATTAGATTGACTTGTCAAAGGTTAGTGAACTAGATATAATGAGATTTACTGAAATAATACGACCTTCAACTCGTAGAGATTCAGAATCTATATTGAAATGATGGTGAGAATATTATGAAGGATAACAGCCAGACTCGTGTCGTTGTGGGCATGAGTGGTGGAGTCGACTCGTCAGTTGTTGCTTATTTATTAAAACAACAAGGATATGATGTGGTTGGTGTCTTCATGAAAAACTGGGATGATACGAATGACAGTGGAGTTTGTACTGCAACAGAGGATTACGAAGATGTTGCAAAAGTTGCAAATAAGATTGGTATTCCGTATTATTCTGTGAACTTTGAAAAAGAATATTGGGATGGTGTGTTCAAATATTTCTTGGATGAATATAAGAATGGCAGGACACCTAATCCAGATGTGATGTGTAACAAGGAAGTTAAGTTCAAGGCATTTTTGGATTATGCGATGAAACTTGATGCTGATTATATTGCGATGGGTCATTATGCTCAAATTAGACGTGATGCAGATGGATACGTTCATTTGTTGCGTGGGACAGATTCTAATAAAGACCAAACATACTTTTTGAGCCAGCTTTCACAAGAACAATTAGACAAGGCAATGTTTCCCATCGGTAATCTCGAAAAACCTGAAGTTAGAAGAATTGCTGAAGAAGCTGGACTCGCTACTGCTAAGAAAAAAGATTCAACTGGCGTATGTTTTATTGGAGAACGAAATTTTAGCAAGTTTTTAAATGAATTTTTACCTGCGAAATCAGGAAAAATGAAGACGTTTGATGGTGAGATAAAAGGAGACCATTATGGCTTGATGAACTATACGATTGGTCAGCGAAAAGGTTTAGGAATCGGTGGCGATGGTCAGAGCAACGAACCATGGTTTGTCGTAGGGAAGGATTTATCTACCAACACGCTGTATGTCGGCCAAGGTTATCATAATGAGCATCTTTACGCTGATAGTCTTGATGGCAGCAAGATTAGCTTTATAGCTCCCATTGAGGATCGCGGATTAGAATTTCACTGTACTGCTAAGTTTAGATATCGACAAAAAGATACTGGTGTAACAGTTTTTCTGAATGAAGATTATTCAAAAGTACGAGTTGAATTCGATGAACCTGTTCGTGCAATCACACCCGGCCAAGAAGTTGTATTTTATGATGGTGATGAGTGTCTTGGCAGTGCAACAATTGATCGTGCATATCAAAAGGAAAAAGTATTGCAGTATGTATAAATTTGAGTATGGAAACATGATGAGTTTTGAATGTGATAAGAGTTAAGAAACCTGTGTTAGATGAGGGTAATGACTTTTAAATTCCATTTGTAAAGACTAATGTGAAGTAGCTATTTTGCATTAGTCTTTTTTTTCGTAGTTAATTGAAACAAAGTATTGAAAAAATAATGATAATAATGCAAAAGAATGGCATAATTAAATGTGACACAAAAGGAGGTTGAACATGACCAAATTATTTTTTATTAGGCATGGGAAAACTATTTGGAATCTAGAAGGTAGATATCAGGGTGCAAAAGGTGACTCGGAGCTATTACCAGAAAGTTATACAGAAATAAAGATGTTGGCAGAGTACCTCAAAAATGAGCAATTTGAAAAAATATATTGTAGTCCGATCAAACGAGCGTTTGTAACAGCCTCCGAATTGGCAGCAGCTTTACCACAAAAATTAATGGTGCAAAAGGATGCTGCGTTAAGTGAATTTAATCTTGGCGAAATGGAAGGAATGTTGTTCACAGATGTTGCCAAAAAGTTTCCTAAGGAATTAGATGCTTTTCGAAATCATCCAGATTTGTACAACGCCAAAAATGTCGCAGGTGAAAGTTTTCCAGAATTATTTGCAAGAATGACGCCAATTATCAAGAAAATCTGCAAAAAATATCCAAATGGCAATGTAATTGTTGTTAGTCATGGTGCGGCGTTGTGTGCAGAGATAAGGCATTTGTTAGGTTATTCTCTTAAAGATCTGCGAAAAGCAGGAGGTTTATCCAATACAAGTACAACAGTACTGGAAACAAGCGATGCGATGAATTTTAGCTGTATAGAGTGGAATAGAACAGATTATTTGAATAAAAAGCTTGATCAAAGTGATACAGTGTAGTCTAAGGGAGTGAATTTATGAATAGAGAGCAGATGAATGCTAGGGCAGAAAAATTAGTTCAAAAGGCAATTCAGAAAATTGACGAGCATCCGAATGATGCTAGAGCTTATTATGAGTTAGGCGTATTACTAACAGAGTTTAAGGATTATGAACAAGCAGAACAATTATTATCAAGGGCGCTAGGTCTATTTAAGGATAAAGGTGACCTAGACTTGTTGAATTATGGTTTGGGGAATGTTCTATATAGTACAAACTATTTCCAGAAAGCAATTAATTATTTTAATGAGGTCAATGGACAGGAACTTAAGGATGAAGCAATCCTGATGATTGCACAATGTGAATATGCTTTGGGTAGTTATAAAAAATCGCTAGCGTATGCTCTTACGGTAAATGAAGATGGTAAGATCAAGGATATTGGTGCCAAAAAACTAATTGCTGATGATTTTTTTTCATTAGGTGATTTTCAAAATGCAAAGAAATATTTTGACTTGATTTTAGCAAAGGAGCCACATAATTTTGAGGTGAATTTTCAAAGAGGAATAATTACACTTGTTCTTGAAGGAAAAAAGGAAGCAGATAGATACTTTGAAGTTGCACAAAAACTTGACCATAAAGCTTTCGACAAAATGAAAGAGCAGATAATAGATATTCAGAAAACGATAATTGCAAAACAAAAGAAATAGAAAAGGAGAAACGGTAAGGTGAGTCAATTGGATTTACTAGATAGGAGTGATGAGACTGAAAAGTATATCATTGGCAGTGTGGATGCCATTTTTTTTGAGAGCCCAGAAACTTTTTACAAAGTAATCCAAGTTAAGATTGCGCAAACTAATTTAAACTGGAGTGAAAAAGAGATTGTCGCAACAGGTAGTTTTGCCGATATTAATGAGGGAGTCGAATATCATTTTGTAGGTAAATTAGTAACTCATCCGCGATATGGACAGCAATTTCAAGTTTTCAATTATCAAAATGAAATGCCTTCTAGCAAGTCGGGCTTAATTGCATATCTGTCGAGTGATACTTTTACTGGAATTGGCGAAAAAACAGCTACGAAGATTGTTGAGACCTTAGGGATGGATGCAATTGCACAGATTATTGCTGATGAAAAAAAGGTAAAGAAATTGGGTCTCAGCAAAAAGCAGCAAGAAACTTTAATTGAGAATTTAAGAGCTAATAATGGAACTCAGCAAATTATTGTTGAACTCAATGGTTTTGGCTTTGGAAGTCAAATGGCAGCGGCAATCTATAACCGATATCGTGAAAAAACAGTTGAAATCATCCATGAGGATCCATATCGTTTGGCACGAGAAATTCCCGGAATTGGGTTTAAACGTGCTGATCAAATTGCAGAAAAAATTGGCTTGGCAGCAGATACGCCACAGAGAATTAAGGCAGGGCTTCTTCAAGGAATATATGATATTTGCCAAGAAAAGGGTAATACATATACAAACGCCGAGCAGTTACTCAATCAAACAATGGTTTTATTAAGCAATAGTCGCAGAGTTGAACTTTCCCCAGAACTACTTGCAGATCAGCTTTTGGAATTGGCAAATGATGGTGTGGTAGTGGGGGAAGAAAACAGAATTTACTTAAGAAAATACTATGAATCTGAATGGAGAATTGCCGAGCGAATTAAAGAGATTAAGGAAACAAAAATTAATGTTGGCAGTAATTTTGATGATGATTTTAAACACTTAATAGCAAAAGTTGAGGAACAACTTGGAATAAAGTATGGAGTTGATCAGATTGAAGCTATCAAAGAAGCACTCCAATCTAAAGTTTACTTGCTGACTGGTGGTCCAGGTACTGGAAAAACAACAATCATCAACGGGATAGTTGCAATTTACGCCGCGTTAAAGGATATTTCACTAGACATTAATGAATACAAAAATGAGCAATTTCCAATTTTACTGGCTGCACCAACGGGCAGGGCATCTAAGAGAATGAACGAGACAACTGGTCTACCTGCCAGTACGATTCATCGATTGTTGGGACTAGGTAGTGGCGATGAAGATGACAGTGAACATAATCAATTAGAGGGAAGTCTGTTGATTGTTGATGAAATGTCCATGGTTGATACTGGTTTATTTGATATTTTAATGGATGCTATACCCAAGAATATGCAGGTTATTCTTGTCGGAGATAAAGATCAACTGCCATCGGTTGGGCCTGGTCAAGTTTTTGCAGATTTGTTGGCAAGTCCTGATTTACCCAAGATTGAATTGAAGGCAATCTATCGGCAAGAAAATGAGTCTTCAATTATTACTTTAGCGCATGCAATTAAGGATGGAACTTTACCTGCCGACATAAAGGAAGGTAAAAGAGATCGCTCTTTTATTGAATGTAATTCTTATCAGATTGAAAATGTTGTTCGGCAAGTTGTCGAAAGGGCTAAGGCTAAAGGCTTTAAAACACGCGACTTTCAAGTGCTTGCGCCAATGTATCGAGGGCCTGCTGGAATTGATAAATTAAATGAAATGCTGCAAGAAATTTTGAATCCACATATTACAGGGAAAAAACAAGTTGAGTTTAATAAACAATATTTCAGAATTGGCGACAAGGTTCTACATCTTGTAAATGCACCTGAAAATAATATCTTTAACGGCGATCTTGGTGAAATTGTAGGAATTGTTACTAGTAAGGAAAGCAAGGATCATCAAGAGTCCTTGATAATTGATTTTGATGATAATGAAGTTGAGTTTAAGCGCAAAGATTGGATAAAAATTCGGTTAGCATATTGTATATCAATTCATAAAGCCCAGGGCAGTGAGTTTAAAATGGTTATTCTACCAATGGTTCAGCAGTATACTAGAATGCTTAATCGTAATCTTTTGTATACGGCAGTTACACGGGCAAGAGACTTTTTAATCTTATTAGGCGAACCTTCTGCTTATATAAGCAGCGTTAATCGGGTTGCCGTTAATCGGGAAACGACGCTGATTCAACGTCTAATGGCCGTTTTTAATCCATCACCGGCTGACAACGTTGAAAAGGCAGATAATATTTCAGAAAAAAAGGGAACTTATGAATCTGATACTATTTTAACAACAGACCTAATAAATAGTGGAAAGATTGATCCAATGATTGGAATGGGTGAAATTACACCGTCATCTTTTTAAAAGATATAACAAAAATAAGAAGACCTAACTTAAATTGGCAAGTTAGTCTTCTTATTTTTTATTCTTATTCAGAAATTATTATTCTTTTCAGAAAGAGAAACACTGTCAACATCAAACCAAAAAGGGTAGGTAAATGATTTGAGATGAGCATCATAGAACTTGTTAATAAGCTGCCTGCTATCGATCTGACTAAATTCAAGCGAATTTATTACTAGGTGAATTTGTTTTTGTTCAAAGGTATGAATGAAAGGTATCTTTGAAGAAAGATTAAATTTCTTAGCAGGAAGGATAAACCAGTAAGAAAGTGGGTTCAAGCTGGTAATAATTTCAAGCTGAAGATTATTGGCCTCCTTGGTTTTTTCGTTGTCTAAAAAAGGATGATTTTTGATGCAAATCGAAAAAGAATTTTTAAAGAAATTATACTTTTGTGAGAGCCTCGTAGTGACAGAAAAAGCCTCTTGATTAATGAAAGCTTCCGTCATCGCACAGAATTCCGCAATAAGTGATAAATGATATTTGAAAAGCAGTTTGTAGAATTTTGAGCTTTTAATAAGACTAGTTACGTAAGCTCTAAAGCCAACAATGAGTTCATCAGTGAAAATTTGTTCATCAGTATTTAGTGAGTTTTCAACCGATCCTAGGTTATAAGAAATGGAGTGAACAGAATTTAAGATTTGTTTTAAAGCAATTAAGGGATTTGATGAAACTCCAATTTTATTTGCAAAATTATTTTTTTCATTAATCAAGATAAAAGCTATTGGAATTTGCTGTGCGCTAATTTTGCGTAGTTTTGTAAGAACCTCTAGAAAAAAAGTTGAACTTCCCACTGAAACTACAACGAGATTATTTTTGAGTTCTAATGCATCATTATTAAGCTCTTTTTTCAAAATGTATTCAACTTGCCGATCATTATGAATAGGTTCAGCTTTATAATTGACGGCTTGTTTTTGTAATTCGCTTTCCAAGGTGCCCCAAACACTGCTGGAATCACTTTTTAGAAAGTGGTTGTCAATGAAGAAAAAAAAGGTCTTCAAAGTAATCCTCCTTTCTATTTCTATTTTTACTTTCCCCAAATATTATAACTGCTGAAAGGGTACTTCCGTTCAGTTTTTATCATTTTTTATAAAAATAATAAAGTTCGATATTGAGCAAATACCGGAAGTTTATTCAAGACTAGTAAAAAGGCTGCCACAAAACAATTGTTTTGTCACAGCCCTCAGTTGATACAAAAATAACAACTATACAAATACAAGCATTGGTATAATCATTGGATAGCGTTCGGTTTGTTCAAACAAGAAACCTCTTAAGTCTTCAATGATTGCGTCTTTCAACATTGATTCATTCAAATTTGGTTTACCAAGATTTTTGCGAATAACATGGAAGAGACGCTTTCGACCTCGCTCTATTAATTCACCAGATTCACGCATGTATATGAATCCACGAGATAACAAATCAGGTCCAGCAAGAATTTCTTTCTTTGAAAGGTCAATAGTTGCAACAACAATCACTAATCCTTCTTCAGAAAGGACTTTGCGATCACGTAAGACAACATTGCCAATATCACCAACACCTGAGCCATCAACGTAGACATCACTTGCATTGAAGTGTCCAGCCATTCGAGCCGAATCTTTCGTGAGTGCTAAAACATCACCATTTTCCATAATGAAAGAATGATCAAGTGGGACATCACATTTTTCAGCAAGACCCGTATGAATCTTTAACATCCGATACTCACCATGAACAGGAACAAAGTATTTTGGTTTCATTAACCGCAACATTAGTTTTTGTTCCTCTTGTCCACCATGTCCAGAAGCATGAATATTATTTACTTTACCATGAATAACTTCAGCTCCTGCTTCTTCTAATTCGTTGATGACATGATTAACGCTCAATGTGTTTCCTGGAATGGGCGAACTTGAAAAAATAACAGTATCTCCTGGTTGGATCGCAACTTGCCTATGTGTACCATTGGCAATACGACTCAATGCTGCCATCGGTTCACCCTGAGAACCTGTGCAAAGAATCATGACCTTATTTGCAGGTAAACTATTAATCTCACGTGAATCAACCAAGGCATCATCAGGAATGTCAAGATAGCCCAACTCTCGACCATTAACAATTGCGGCTTCCATACTTCTTCCAAAAACAGCAATTTTACGTCCCCTCGCAACCGCGGCTTCAGCAGCCTGTTGGACACGTGAAATATTAGAGGCAAAAGTTGCAAAAATGATACGACCCTCGACCTTTTCAAAAATATGTCTAATTGACTTGCCGACCCAGCGTTCGGACTTGGTAAAGTTAGGAATTTCGGCATTTGTACTATCAGATAATAAGCACAAAACACCATCACTGCCCAGTTTTGCCATTCGTTGCAAATTAGGTGGCTGATTTGTTACAGGTGTCAAATCGAATTTATAATCACCAGTAACAACGACCGTCCCACTAGGCGTCTTAACGGCTATCCCTAATGTGTCTGGAATAGAGTGAGTAGTTCTAAAAAAAGAAACACTCGTTTTGCGGAACTTCAGTACTGTGTCTTCATCAATCTCATGCAACTCGGTGGTTCTTAACAATCCATGTTCTTCGAGTTTTCCTTTGATGAGTGCAAGTGCTAAAGGACCAGCATAAATGGGTACATTAATTTGTTTTAGTAAGTAAGGAATACCGCCGATATGGTCTTCATGACCATGCGTAATAACAAGAGCTTTAATCTTTTGCTGGTTGGCAACAAGATATTGATAATCAGGTATAACATAATCGATACCCAATAATTCATCCTCTGGGAACTTTATCCCAGCATCGACAACAATAATCTCATCTTGAAACTGAACACCGTAAGTATTCTTTCCAATTTCCCCTAAACCACCAACAGCAAAGACTGCAGTCTCGTTGTTTTTGACATTAGGCTTCTTCATTATTATTAAACTCCGTTATTTTAAAATCGGGACTCTGTTGTTCATATTCGAGAGCTTTGGGGCTCAGCTCTTCAAGGTATTCGATATTATAGTTAGTCTGCTCTTCCACTGTACTTCTAGCAATAACTTCAGAAGCAGCTTCAACATAAAGTGATCGAGTATTTTCACGACGTGGATTATTCTTTGTAGTTGGTTGGTAAAATACTTTGTAAATCATAAAATAGTAACTCCTTAAATATATTAAATTCTGTTGTTCCTACCTTTAGCAGGACACAACAGGGTATAACTCTAATTGTAATTCCGAACATGGATTGTATACACAATAATTGTATCTATTTTAGCATAGACTCGACTATAAGTATATAAAGTAGACTTTAACTTTTGAAATTAAAACAAAGCTATTAAATGATATTTTTAATGTACGTGTTATAATTATTTCGAAAGTCGGGGTGAAATAATTGTTACACATAACAACCTGGATACTAGTGGGAATTGTTGTTTTATTTAGTGTATTGATAATTATTCGAAGTATTAAAAAAAATAAGAATGCTAAATTGCAGCAAGCAAACAAAAATATAACAGATAAGGCCTTTGCAGAGAGCCTTGAGCAACTCGGCCTCAAGAAAAATGAAATTAAATTAGAAATTAATACTTCTAGGCTTTCAGATGTCTGGGGCAGTGGAGTAATGGCCTATGAATACGAGGTTGATGTTAATCATAGGATCATTGATGATGAGTTTCGAGAAGAGCTTTCGTTACGCATGCAAGAATACGCAAAAGAGCACGGTCTGAATAGGCATGATGATTTTCCAGTTTTTGTTGTTTCTGATTTATGGCAAGAAGATAACATTTTACGGGTTGATATTACTTATGCAGTAAATGAAAAAACAGTTAATTATTTGCGTGATATTCATAGAGTAGACTAAAAAATAACTATGAAAAATAATAAAAAGCCACCATATTTTTGCCATGATCACTGTCACAAACAGTGGAAGCATTTAATTATGGTGGCTTTACTGATTTATTGTAAATAAAGTATAATCACTTAATTAACCAATTAAGATGGTTGAAGGGTCTGTTTTAAATGGATTTTCCTTATTGATATGATCATAAAAAAGGATCCCATTAAGATGGTCAATTTCGTGTTGGCATACAATTGCAACATAATCACGTAATTTTTCAACATGCTTATTTCCATCTAAATCGTACCAACGCAAAGTGATGCGATCGTGTCTTGGAACATATCCAGGTATTTCCCGATCGACTGAGAGGCATCCTTCCCCTTCTGAAAGTGCGGCCATTCTTACTGACTCGCTCAAAATAGTTGGATTAACTAGTATGTGCTTGAATAGTGGAGCATTATTTTCATCAGGAACAAGGACCGCTGTCATACGAAGAGAAACATCAACTTGAGGAGCAGCTAAGCCGACCCCAGCACGTAACTTGTATTTTTCAGCAATTTCCGGATTTTGACTATTTTCGAGAAACTCCATCATTTTTCCGGCAAGTTCCTTTGTTTCTGTACTCATAGGGAAAGTAACAGCTTTTGCACGTGCACGCAAAGTTGGGTTACCATCACGAATAATATTTTCCATGGTTATCAAAATAAAAGCCTCCGTTTTTTTCTAATCAAACTTCATTATAGCTTATTTGAAACTGATTATGAAATACTTTTTGCCAAAAGTTGTGTATATATTTTTTTAAGTTCGCTGTATGTGTATAATGTAGAAAGAAAGTAATTTATGGAAGGATATATCTATTATGCAAATACCAAATAATTTTGCTTACCCTTTGTTACCTGAGTGGAGTACGGATGAGATCATTGTAGCGACTGATTTTTATCAAGCAGTTGAACAGCTCTATACCGACAAGATCGAGCGCAAAGAATTTTTAAGAAAATATCATGCGTATCAAAAAGCTGTTCCTATGAAAATGGATCAGAAAAAAATTGATCGCGAATTTGTTGACGAAACTGGAATGAGCATTTATAAAGCTGCCAAATTTGTGCGAAGTAGTGATAAAAAAATTTTACATTTTGATAATACTGCTAGATAGGAGGTTTTAATGTGGGGAAATCACTCGAATATCTGGATATAGCAGTTAAGGGCTGGATGCATGATGCTCGGATCAAAATGCTTGCAGCTCTCGATGAAGATTTGGATGTGTGGACTAAAAGTGGGAGAAATGATTTAGTTACTAATATAGATAAGGAAATTGAGAAATTTTATATTGAAAATATTCGTTTGCTTTACCCTGATGCCAATATTATAGGTGAAGAATCTTTTACGAAAGCTGATTTGAATGTGGATGGGCTGACATGGTTTGTCGACCCAATTGATGGAACAATGAATTTTGTCAAACAACACAGTCATTTTGCCAGTATGATAGCCGTTTATGAAAACGGCAAGGGAATTAGGGGATACATTTATGACGTCATAGAGGATAAATTATATTGGGGTGGTCCTGATATTGGTGTATTTTGTAATGATGTAAGAATGAAGGAACCTAGTAACGACACTTTAAGGAATGGCCTAATTGGAATAGGAGCACCATACCTTATTCATAACTTTTGCAATCTCCAAGTCGTTGCTTTAGCAAGCAGCGGAACACGGATGTATGGGAGCGCTGGAATTCAAATTATTCACGTGATTGAAGGAAAATGTGTGGGGTACGTATCTTATTTAAGACCGTGGGATTTTGCAGCTGGTAAGATTTTGGCAGAGGTCCTTGGATTAAGTGTAAAAATGATTGACGGGGCACCCTTAAATATGCTAGTATCTAGTGATGTACTAGTAGCTACAAAGAATGCTCAAAGGGACATAGCAAAGCTTATTAAAAAAAGTTAGCTGGTCGTGGGCTGTGACTAAGGTCACAGTTTTTTTATGCTAAACAATGAAAATCAATTTTAGGTATTTTCATCTAGTTTTAGTTTGGAAATGAGAGCGAAAGTTTAGTAAAATAGAGATATAAATTTGAAGGGAAGAAATAAATTTGAAAACACGTGATGATATCCGTAACGTTGCTATTATTGCCCATGTTGACCATGGTAAAACTACTTTGGTTAATGAGCTATTGAAGCAATCGGATACTTTAGATGAACATACTGAGATTGATGATCGTGCTCTTGATTCAAACGCAATTGAAAAGGAACGTGGAATCACAATCCTTTCCAAGAACACGGCTGTTAAGTTTAAGGGCAAACAAATTAATATTTTAGATACACCAGGACATGCTGATTTTGGTGGTGAAGTTGAACGTATCATGAAGATGGTCGACGGTGTATTATTGATTGTTGATGCATTTGAAGGAACGATGCCACAGACACGTTTTGTTTTGAAAAAGGCATTGGAGCAACATTTAACACCAATCGTTGTTATTAACAAGATTGATCGTCCCGGTGCTCGTCCCGAAGAGGTTGTTGATGAAGTCTTAGATTTATTTATTGAATTGGGTGCTGAAGAAGATCAGCTAGAATTCCCAGTTATCTATGCTTCTGCAGTTAATGGGACATCTTCATTGAACTCTGATGTAGCAACACAGGAACATACGATGGATCCAATTTTCAATGCGATTATAAAAACAATTCCTGCTCCAATTGATAATTCTGATGAACCATTACAATTTCAAGTTTCAATGCTTGACTATAATGAATTTGTTGGTCGTATTGGAATTGGCCGTGTATTCCGTGGAAAGATCAAGGTTGGTGATCAAGTTACTGTTTTGAAACTTGATGGTTCGAAGAAGAATTTCCGTGTCACTAAACTCTTTGGTTTCTTTGGATTAAAGCGTTTGGAAATTGAGGATGCCAAAGCAGGGGACTTAATTGCAATTTCTGGTATGGAAGACATTTTCGTTGGTGAGACAGTATGTCCGGTAGATGCACCTGAAGCATTGCCTGTTTTACGTATTGATCCACCTACTTTGCAGATGACATTCAGAACTAATGATTCTCCATTTGTTGGTAATGAAGGAACTTCAGTTACTGCCCGCAAGTTGGAAGATCGTCTTAAGGTGCAGTTGCATACTGATGTTTCTCTGCGTGTTGAAGATACTGATTCACCAGATGCTTGGGTCGTTTCAGGTCGTGGGGAACTTCATCTTTCGATTTTAATCGAGACATTGCGTCGCGAAGGATTTGAACTCGCTGTTTCAAGACCACAAGTTATTTATCGTGACTTCGATGGTCAAACATGTGAACCATATGAAAATGTTATCATTGATACACCTGATGAATATTCTGGTGCAGTCATTGATTCATTGGCACAACGTAAGGGCGAGATGGTCAACATGGAAACAAATTCCAATGGGCAGACTCGTCTGACATTCTCTGCACCTACTCGTGGATTGATTGGATATGACTCACAATTTCTTTCAATGACACGTGGTTATGGTATTTTCAACCATACATTCTCAGAGTATAAGCCAGTTATTCGTAACTGGGAACCTGGACGCCGTAATGGTGCTTTGGTATCAATTAATCGCGGCAAGGTTACAACATATGCTGTCATGGGTGTTGAAGATCGTGGAACAATTTTTGTTGATCCAGGAACTGAGATTTATGAAGGAATGATTGTTGGCTCAAGTTCGCGTGAGCGTGATATTTCCGTTAATGTTACAAAGGGTAAGAACATGACTAATGTTCGTTCTTCTAATAAGGATCAGACTGCTTCAATTAAGAAACCAACGCATTTTACGCTGGAAGAGTCGCTTGAATTCTTAAATGAAGATGAATTGTTAGAGATTACTCCAGAAAATATTCGTTTACGTAAAAGAATTCTTGATACAAATGCCCGTGAAAAGGCTGCAAAACAAAAGAAGATTGCTAGTCGCAAAGATTAGTTAAAGAAAAAGTAGTGCGATATGAGTCGGTAAATTTGAGTACTAATCTGAAGTTACAGGCATGACAAGTATTTTGCCATGAGTGCTTCGGTTAGACAAAGAATTTTGATTTATGGAGCGCACTCATCTGGGTAAATAGAGGCTAGGTCAAAAGTTAACTTTTGACCTAGTTTTTTGTTAAATAAAAAGTGAAAAATTCTAATTACAAATGTTGCAAGAATTGAAAAAGTTTCTTTTTATTTTATATATGATAAGAAAAAAACAATAGAGTTCGTAAAATGAAGCAAATAATGATCTTTTTGATATAAATTGATTGAAAAATCCGAATTTTGGTTACATAATAAACTACGAAGCCAAATATTAATTCAACACTTAGTTTCAACGGTATATTTCAAGAGAAAATCTATTATGCTATAATTACCGTATATTTGGAAAGGGGGCAGTAACATTGCAGGAATTTGTGTCAAGACAAGAGATGTTGGAAATTCTGCAAGCTGATTCTGAGAAAATCCGGGTGTTACTAGACAAACAGCGAAATTTATTGTGCTTGTCTCAGTGCCCTGCTTTTGAAGAAGTCGCAGATACACAACTATTTGGTTTTTCAAAAGAAGTTCATTTGGCAGAGCGCTGTGGTTTGATAACCATGAATGAAGCTCAGCAAATGATTCAGGACTTAGAACATCTGCTTTCAAGTATTTATGTTTCAGTGGGAGAGGATGAGTAGTTTCTGATTGTCATGAGAAAATTTAGAGATAAGATGAGGTATTTTGATTTTTATTTATTTGTACCTTACATAATTTTGTGTTGTATTGGTGCAGTTATGGTGTATTCTGCCAGTTCAATAAACCTCTCATATGCTGGTGCGGCAACCAATACGTACCTAATGAAACAATTACTTTACGTTGTGATGGGATTATTTTGTATTTTTTTTCAATGATGATTCCAACGTATAAATTAGCTCATCGCAACTTTATAATAATTGGCTTTTTTGTGATGGTAGTTCTGTTGTTATATGCAAAGTTTTTTACCACTGCAGTAAATGGGGCTAATGGTTGGATTAATTTGAAATTATTTAGCTTTCAACCAACGGAACTTTGTAAGTTGTATCTAGTTCTTTTTATGGCACAACTTGTTTCTAATCGTGAACGTTCAATGGATACTTTGAACAGTAAACCTAATCGAAAACCGTTTTTATTAGTGCTGATATTATTAATTCTTGTTTTAGTGGAACCTGATTTAGGTGGTTTTTCAATCAATGCATTCATTGTATTGTTGATGTACTTTGCTGGAGGAAAAAATTATCGCAGATCGCTTTTTTGCTTATCAGGAATACTGGGCGCTATAATTATAGCGGTCCAACTCCTGCGTTTCTGGAATCCTGCTCCCTTGAAGGGAACAAGGTTTGAGTACATGTATGGTAGATTAACAGCATTTTATAATCCCTTTAAAGTCTCATCGACAACTGGTCAGCAATTGATCAACTCATATTATGCGATAAGTAACGGTGGCCTGTTTGGGGTTGGACTCGGTAATAGTGTTCAAAAAAGAGGATATTTGCCTGAACCGTATACAGATTTTATTATAGCAATTATTAGTGAGGAACTTGGAGCAGTTGGTGTTATGGTTGTTTTGCTTCTAATTACTTGGATTATCTTACGGATTTTTCTAATTGGGATTAGAGCAGACAGCCCATATGAGACGATGATTTGTTACGGTGTTGGAACATTTATGGGAATTGAAACTTTATTCAATGTTGGGGCTGTTAATGGACTGTTGCCAATTACGGGTGTTACTTTCCCATTCGTGTCTTATGGGGGTTCAAGTATGATTGTTTTATCACTTGCACTAGGAATAGTAATAAATATTTCGATTAATCAAAAGCGTAATCGAAAAGAAAAGATTTGATTTATTAATAGCTTATCAGCGTTTTTGTGATTTGGGAGATTCATTATTCAATTCAAGAAAGTGGGATTCTAATGAAAAAAATATTAATTGCAAACCGTGGCGAAATTGCAATTCGGATAATTCGTGCATGCCAAGAACTTAAGGTAAAGACTGTTGCTGTATATGCCAAAGAGGATGAATTTTCTGTTCATCGATTTAAAGCAGACGAAGCTTATCAAATAGGCGAAGGTAAAAAACCGATTGAGGCCTATCTTGATATGGATGATATTATTAGAGTTGCAAAAGAAACTGGGGCAGATGCGATTCATCCTGGTTATGGTTTCCTAGCTGAAAATGAAGTTTTTGCACAAAAATGTGAAGAGGCAGGGATAATTTTCATTGGACCAACTAAAGAGCAGCTATCAATTTTTGGAGATAAGGTCAAAGCTAAAAAGGCTGCACACGATGCTGGGTTACAGACAATTCCTGGGAGTGATGGACCTGTCTATAGCTTGGAAGAGGTTCAAAAATTCACTAAACAGCATGGCTATCCTATTATGGTTAAAGCTGCGTTAGGCGGTGGCGGCCGTGGAATGAGAATTATCAATAATGAATCAGAAATCAAAGAAAGTTTTAACAGAGCGCAGAGTGAGGCTAAGCAATCATTCGGTGATGAAGAGCTGTATATTGAAAAGTATTTAAAGAATCCTAAACATATTGAAGTTCAAATTCTGGCTGATCAACACGGTAATGTTGTTCATTTATTTGAACGTGACTGTTCAGTTCAGAGAAGACATCAAAAGGTTATCGAAGTGGCACCAAGTTCACTAAGTAACGAGCGCAGATTAGAAATTTGTGCAGCAGCTGTTTCTTTGATGAAGAGTGTTCATTATCAAAACGCAGGAACTGTTGAATTTTTGGTTACCGACACTGATTTTTATTTTATTGAAGTTAATCCGCGTGTCCAAGTTGAACATACAATTACTGAAATGATTACAGGTATCGATATTGTTCAGTCACAGATTTTAATTGCGGCAGGAGCAGATTTATTTGATGACTTAGAGATTCCAAGACAAGATAAATTAAATTTTCATGGTCATGCTATCCAGTGTCGTGTAACAACTGAAGATCCTGAAAATAATTTTATGCCTGATACAGGTAAGATTGAAACTTACCGTTCACCAGGTGGCTTTGGGGTGCGCCTAGATGGTGGTAATGCTTATGCGGGTGCTGTAATTAGTCCTTATTTTGACTCTTTATTGGTTAAGGCTTGTGTTCAAGCACGGACATTTAAGGGAGCAGTTTTGAAGATGAATCGTGTACTCGATGAGTTTAGAATTAGGGGTATCAAGACAAATATTCCTTTCATGCGCAATGTTATCAATCATCCTGATTTTATTTCTGGAAAGGCACATACGACATTCATTGATTCAACTCCAGAATTGTTCCACTTGACTCATCCTAAGAATACACCAAATCAGTTATTGAAATATATTGGCGATATTACTGTTAATGGTTTCCCAGGTGCAGAAAGACATGAAAAAATTTTTGTTCCTAAAATTCGGCTTGTAGATGATTTTCATGTTTCTAAGGAACATGAAAATGCAAAGAGTATGCTAGATAGTAAGGGTGCAGTTGCAGCGATGGATTGGGTAAGGCAGCAAAAAAAATTATTGTTGACTGATACTTCTATGCGAGATGCACATCAAAGCCTCTTCGCAACTAGGATGCGAACAAAAGATATGTTGCCAGTTGCTAAGGCATTTGATAATGCACTACCTAATGTATTTTCCGCGGAAGTCTGGGGAGGAGCAACTTTTGATGTTGCCTATCGCTTCTTGGATGAAGATCCGTGGAAGAGACTGAAAAAGATTCGTAAGGCTATGCCACATACTTTATTACAAATGTTGTTTAGGGGTTCCAATGCTGTTGGCTACAAGAATTATTCGGACAATGTTTTACAGCACTTTATCAAGAAGAGTGCAGTGGATGGTGTTGATGTTTTCCGTATTTTTGATAGTCTAAACTGGGTAACACAAATGGAAAAGAGTATCCAATTTGTGCGTGATACTGGTAAAATAGCTGAAGGAACGATGTGTTACACTGGCGATGTGTTGAATCCTGCTGAGCACAAGTATGACTTGCAGTATTATCGGACATTGGCAAAAGATCTAGTTTCTGCAGGTTCACAGATAATTGGTATCAAGGATATGGCTGGATTACTTAAGCCACAAGCTGCATATGAATTGATCTCAATATTAAAAGAAGACCTGAATGTTCCAATACACCTACATACACATGATACAACTGGAAATGGCGTTGCAACATATTTACAAGCTGCGCGCGCAGGGGTTGATATTGTGGATGTTGCTGCGAGTGCACTGTCAGGGACAACTAGTCAACCAAGCATGAGTAGTTTATACTATGCGTTATCGGGGAATGAGCGACAACCTGACTTGAATATTGAAAATGTCGAAAAAATTAATCGTTATTGGCTAGGTGTTAAGCCTTTTTATCAGGATTTCATGAATGGAATTACCGCACCGCAAACTGATATTTATGAAACAGAGATGCCTGGTGGTCAATATTCGAATTTACAACAACAAGCAAAAGCTCTGGGAATTAGAGATTTTGAGGAAGTCAAGAAAACTTATAAAGAAGTCAATGACTTGCTAGGTGATATTGTAAAAGTAACGCCAAGTTCAAAAGTAGTTGGCGATTTTGCGATTTTTATGATTCAAAACAAATTAGATTCAAAAAATATTTTTGAACGAGGGAAGACCTTGGATTTCCCAGAATCTGTTGTTAATTTCTTTGCCGGTGATTTAGGACAACCTGTCGGTGGTTTCCCAGAAGAATTGCAAAAAATTGTCTTAAAGGATCGCAAACCAATCACAGTTCGTCCTGGTAGCTTGGCTAAACCAATTGATTTTGCAGAGAAGAATACCGAACTAAGGACAAAATTAAAGCATTTACCTACTGAAGAAGAGTTGTTGAGCTACTTATTGTACCCAGATGTGTTTGTTGATTATGCAAAAGCTCTAGAGAACTTTGGAGACTTATCATCACTTGATACAACAACGTTCTATCAAGGAATGCGCACGGAAGAAACAGTTCATATTGAGCGCGGCAAAGGCCAGACTTTAATCGTTAAGCTAGCTTCAATCGGTGAAGCAGATGAAGATGGTAAGCGAATCCTATACTTTGTGGTAAACGGTCAGGATCAGCAAATTGTGATCAAGGATAAGAGCAAGAAGGGCAAAGTCAAAAAAATATTGAAGGCTGAGCCAACTAATCCAAAGCATATTGGAGCGACCCTTAGCGGCTCCGTTTTGAGTGTACTAGTTTCAAAAGGACAAATTGTCAAAAAAGGTGATCCATTAATCGTGACTGAAGCAATGAAGATGGAGACGACCATTAAGGCACCTTCAGACGGTAAAATAACGCATATTTATGTTAAGGCTGGAGATATTTTAGAGACGCAGGATTTGTTGATTGAAATTGAACCTATAAAAAGCTAAAAGATGAGAATAAAACTAATTCTGAGAACGATTAGAAATTTCATACTAATATTACTTTTTTCCTTGGTTATTTTGTACTGCAGTGCGATTTATAGCGATAGAAATGCTAAAGATACACAGCAAAATAGTACTGAAAAGGTACAAAAAACAAATTCACGGTTGACTACGCCCAAAATCACGCGTATCAAAACACAGGGATTTGCAAGTTACATTGGAATGGGAAGCAACAAGTTTGAAGAAAAATTTGGTCAACCGGAAGCCACTATGGATAGTGCAATAAATGTAAAATGGTTACTCTATAACCTGGATTCGTCTAATTACTTGAAAGTTGGAATTGATCAGTATACACAAAAGGTGTGTTCAATAGTCGTAGTAGGTAATATAGCAAATAACAATTCAAAACTAGAGGTCGGGATGACTTTTAAGCAGCTTCTGCAACTGTCAACTCTATATGCAAATTTTGAAGTTTCATATCGTGAGGAAAACTTTCAGTTCGAATTATCAGAAAATGACTTGAATAATCATCCATTGATTGGTTTTGCAAATGGGAGCTATGTAATACCATATTTACAGCCTAATTCTAAAAAAGTGATGGCTTTAGAATTCTTGGATACAGGGATGCTGCTAAAGAAAAATATATATCAGATTGTTTCGCGGACACCGATTCCTTCACAGTATCAAGGGGAAACTAATTGGAACCAATTGGATATTATGGTTCCTTATGACTTGATGCAGGTAATTAATGCTAAAAGACGAATATTAGCAAATACAGTACTACCTGTTGGTGACCCGCTGACGCAGAGTGCTCAAAGTATAATTGATTCGTTAGAAAAGAATCCGAAACGTTATCTTAAAACGAGTTACGCCAATTTATTAGAAGATATTACAAGTGGTGATGTCGGTCGAAATCGCTTCTTAAGCTTGAATCAGAGTGACTTTTCGAAAAAATTGTATCAGGATGTTGGTTTAAATGCTAAGAACGTTGAAGTATATGCCATTCTTCCATTCTATAGTTCAACAACTTTTTTTGAAAATACGAAATTGCAGCAAGATGTTTGGTATAGCTTGGTCGACTCGAAGACTAAGAAGATTGGTATTGCCTACGATCAAGGTTTACTTGTGATAATCATTAACAAAGGTGGGAACTAATGAGTTTAGAATTGAATGAACGACAAGGAGTAATAGTTTACTTATATCACTTGAAAAATAGTAGACAATTACGTAGATTTGGAACTATCCACTATGTTTCAAGAAAAATGAAGTATGTAGTCTTATATACTGATAGAATTAAAGTTTCAGAAACTGTTGAAAAACTGTCAGGAATGCGTTATGTGAAAAAAGTAATGGTTTCACCCTTGCCTGATGTTGAAATAAGTTTTGCGGATACTGTTGGAAAAATGTATAAGCTGACTGATGAAGACCGTGAAAAATATAAGAATAATAAAGAGTGAGATTATGAGAGTTATAGCTGGTAATTATGGTGGAAGAAGATTAAGGGCAGTACCTGGTATGAAGACAAGGCCGACAACTGATAAGGTCAAGGAATCAATGTTCAACATAATCGGGCCATACTTTGAAGGCGGGGTAGGACTTGATTTATTTGCTGGAAGCGGTGGACTAAGTATTGAAGCTGTTTCAAGAGGACTTGGGCATGCATATTTGGTAGATCGTCAGTATCAAGCAATTAAAACGATTAATGAAAATATTGCGGTTACCAAGGAAGCAGAAAAATTTACGGTTTTTAAGAATGATGCAGAGAGAGTGCTAACGAAATTGCATGCAGAAGGAATTACTGTAGATTATCTTTTTTTAGATCCACCTTATAAACAACAAAAAATCTTGTCATTGCTAACTAAAATTGTTGACCTGCAATTGCTTAACAAGGATGCGGTAGTGGTTTGTGAAACTGATCAAATTGCGCAATTACCGGATAATATTCCAAACTTTGAGTTAACCAGACGAGCCGATTATGGAATTACAGAAGTTATAGTTTACCGATACAGGGGTGAATAAGTTATGAAGGCTATATTTCCTGGAAGCTTTGATCCAATTACGTGTGGACATATTGATTTAATAAAGAGAGCTTCTTTGATATTTGACGAAATTGTGGTGTTAGTGATGACTAATACTAGTAAATCTGGACTTTTTTCAAGTGCAGAAAGAGTAGCGTTGATAAAAAATGAGATTCAGGACATTGCTAATGTTACTGCTGAAGCGCGTGAGAATGTATTAACTGTTCAAGCGGCCAAGGATTTAGAAGCACAAGTAATTTTGAGAGGTCTTAGAAGTAGTCGTGACTTTTTGTATGAAACAGACATTGCTGCGATTAATAAGAAATTGAATCCAACGTTAGAAACACTTTTTTTACCCACCAATAATGAGTATGGGCATATTTCTTCCAGCCTAATTAAAGAGGTTGCAAAATTTGATGGTAATTTGGATGGATTGGTTCCTCCAAATGTTCAAGCAGCACTGAAGGATAAACTTGTATGAAGAAAATAAAAATCTATGTTTTAACATCCTTGGGAATTATTATTTTAGCTTTCATCTGTTTCTTTCCTTTGCCGATTTATTTAGAAACAGTTGGAAAAGCTGTTAATGTAGCTGATTATGTCAGGGTCAGTGGAAAATCAGATAAGACAAAAGGAAAGCTGATGTTGACGTACGTTAGTTTGGGACGCGCTACGCCTGTGCTTTATTTGGCAAGTTATCTGGATAAGTATACGTCACGTGTTTCAGAGAATGAGATATCTGGAAATGAGACTAATTCCGAATTTGATAGAATTCAGTCGTATTATATGAGTGATGCGGTAAATCAGGCCAAAGCAGTGTCTTTGCGTTTAACACATAAGGCATATAGGCAGGAATATTTGGGAATATATGTCATGTCTGTTCTGAAAAATTCAACTTTTAAGAATAAACTTGAAGTTGGTGACACAATTACTGCTGTAAACAATAAAAGTTTTAAAAACACTGCTGGGTTTATGAATTATGTACGTTCGCAGAAAAAAGGGGCCCCGATTGAAATTACCTATCTGAGAAATGGGAAACAAAGAAGGGCAACTGGAAAAACTGTTAAATTAGCTGGAACCAATAGAAGTGGGATTGGTATTTCGCTTGCTGAAAGAACACGAATTGTTAGTTCCACAAAAATAAAAACCAATATGGATGGGATAGGCGGTCCATCTGCTGGACTGATGTTAGCACTTCAAATGTATTCACAGCTGTCCAAAACGAATCTGAAATTGGGACGCAACATCGCTGGAACTGGTACGATTTCAAGTGATGGTAAGGTAGGCGACATAGGCGGTATTGACAAAAAGGTAGTTGCGGCTAATCGTGCAGGTGCTAAAATATTTTTTGCACCAGATAATCCAGTTTCTGCAGCTGAAAAAAAAGCTGATCCACAAGCAATGTCAAATTATCTGGAAGCTAAAAAAACGGTTGATAAATTTGACTTGAGTATTAAAGTTGTTCCTGTTAAAACGATTACAGATGCAATTTCTTATTTGAAGGAAAGTAATTAACGTAAGAGGAGGCCCTTTTTGAGTATCTTAAGTTATATTTTAGTTATTTTCGTAGCTGTTGAGGCAATTTTTATAATGATACTAGAGATGTTTGCAGTACAGAGTAAAGTGGCACAAAAAGCATTTAATTTAGCACCGGAATATTTAAGACAAAAAGAAGCAAAAATAGCCATGGCTAATCAAGGACTATATAACGGGTTTATTGGAGTGGGAATTTTTGTGATATTATTTATCTTTCCCAATAATGCAATTTTTTATGGCTTGTTACTCTTTGTCGGCTTTGTTGTTGTCGCAGCAATATATGGTGCATTAACTGTAAATCCTAAAATTATTTTGTCACAAGGATTGCCTGCAATTTTGGCAATTTTGGCGTTATTATTTACTTAAGGTAACCTTTTTAGAAATCAAATCTATGCAGTAGTTACATTTTTACACAATCAAAAAGAGAATATGGTATAAGTCGATAAAATGTTAGTAATAATGTAAAATTACGAATTTAGTGAGTATTCTGCTATGAGCGATTCGAGATTAGACGGAATTTTTTGTTTTTGAACAGGTTTGTATGTAAATAAATAGGGGAGCTAGGTTAAAATTTAATTTTTAACTTGGCTCTTTTTTTATTATTTTTTGTCAAAAATAATCTTCTAACGTAGTTAATAGTATGGAGGGAGGACATGTGGATAGACTTTATGAATTATGGTTTGAAAATAGAAAATTATGCATTATAGTATTTCTGGTTTTTTTAGGATTGGGCGGTGTGTTTATCATATACACTTTAAAGGGTGATTCATCACAAGACAATGAATTATTCAATCTTTCAACAAGCAGTAGTGATACATTAATATCAGTTAGTTCAAATGCTGCAGTTAGCTCGAATTTAAAGAGTACAGCAGGAATCTCGGTGGATATTAAAGGTGCGGTGAAGTATCCGGGTGTTTATTCTTTAAAGAATGGTGCGCGTGTAAATGAAGTTGTTAAAAAAGCTGGTGGTTTGCTTGAAAATGCGGATAATAATCAGGTAAATCTAGCACTGATTTTACAAGATCAAATTGTTGTTTACATCCCATTTGAAGGTGAATTTTCTAATTCATTGACAACAACCATACAAAGTAGCGGAGACAGTATGACTAGTACAACCAATGCGACCAATGCTGTTCAATCCACTAGTGAAGCAGAAACACAAAAATATGATATTAATCAGGTTACAAAGGAAGAACTGGAAACAATTCCAGGAATAGGAGATAAAAAAGCAGAGCAGATTCTTGCTTACAGAACAGAACATGGAAGAATTAATCAACTTGATGAATTAAAGGATATCTCAGGTGTTGGAGATAAGACGTTTGAAAAATTCCAGATGTATCTCGAAGTGACCCAATAATAATAACAGTATTGCTGAAAAATAAATTCTGATATACTATTAAATTAAATTGATTGGCGAAAGGTGAGAGTATGAAGAATAAGAGAATCCCATGGAATCAGTATTTTATGATGCAGGCTGTTTTGCTATCTTTGCGTAGCACCTGTGAGAGACTTTCAGTTGGAGCAATCCTAGTGCGTGATAAGCGGGTTATTGCTGGTGGCTACAATGGCTCCGTTTCTGGTGATGAACACTGCATTGATCACGGATGCTATCTAGTGGATGGCCATTGTGTGCGAACGATTCATGCAGAGATGAATGCGGTATTGCAGTGTGCAAAATTTGGCGTCGCAACAGAGGGAGCGGAAGTTTACGTTACGGATTTTCCTTGTTTGCAGTGCACAAAAATGCTTTTGCAGTCTGGAATAAAAAAAATATATTATTTAAGGAATTATCACAATGATGCATATGCACTGAAGTTGATGAAATTAAAAAATGTTGAAGCTGAGCAAGTTAAACTTGATGCAGCCTATTTGCAAAAAGTAGCAACAGATTCCCTTTTTGAGAATATAAAGGAATTTGATTCATAGAAAATAATTCTTTTCTTTTTGCAATAACTGCAGTTGTACTCTGCTTTTTGAAATTTTCGTTTAATTGGATTGCTTTGGCAATTCTAGCAGTTCTTTTGCTAAGGATAGTTGCTCTTAGGAGTACACCTTTTTTTGTTGCATGGTTCCTTTTTGTGTCAGTTACACTATGTGTTTTTATTGCATGGCAAAGAAAGATGGACGCACGTTCTGTGATTAATGAGACAAAGATTACGGAACAGCATATGATTCTTTACCCCGATGATTTACAAATAAATGGGGATTTGCTTAAATTTTCAGCTTTTTGGATCGAAGGAAAGCAAAAAATACAATCTTTTTATATTTTTAAGTCAGAAAATGAAAGAAGACTGTTTCTTGATTATAAGGAAACCGCTATATTTTCTTTTACAGGGACAGTTAAGCAACCTGATGGACCAACTAATGAGAACCAATTTGACTATCAAAAATTTTTAAAAACAAAAAATATAGTGAACACAGTAAATATATCGGAGCTTGATGAAGGAAAGGATGATCAGTCTGAACTTAGTGGGGCATCTGCTGCTTTGGCACATGTTCATAATTTTCGTAAATATCTGCTAAATTATTTAGGACAAACATCTCAGCCGCTCGCCGGGTACAGCCAATTATTGTTACTTGGATATTATGATTCGGATTTTGGTGATCCAATCGAAATTATCAACAAATTGGGTTTATTATATCTTTTTAGCCTTTCAGGCATGCATGTTTTTTATATTATTTCGGTACTTAGATGGCTTTTTGCTAAACTATATTTATCAGACGAATTTTGCTCATGGTTTTTATTGGTAATACTGCCGCTATATACGATTCTTGGCGGACTTTCGGCTAGTTTATTACGTTCAGTGATGATGAGCTGGCTGATATTGTTCAGTCAAATATTTTTCAAAAAAACAATTTCAGGTATCACCGTTGAGTTGCTTGTTTTAATAATTAACTTATATTGGTGTCCTATGATTATATTCGCAATGGGTGCCCAATTGAGCTATTTGCTGACTTTTGTTTTAATCATGAATCGAAAAATTAGTCCAATTCGCTTAGGATTAAAATTAACGGCATATAGTATTCCGATTGTGTTATGGAATACTTATGAATGGAATTGGTTGACTACCATTCTATCAGTCGCGATAGTTCCCTTCTTCGAGTGGATAGTGATGCCAGCGGTTGTAATTGGTGCTGTGGTTCCTGTACTTGGAACTTTATGTAATGAAGTGCTGATAGTTTTTACTAAGGTATTATTTTTGTTTGGTTCTTGGCCGCTTACTTGGGATTACGGCAAACCACCATTGTTTTTCGTGGTTTTTTGGATTATTTTATTGTTCCTTTTAGAACAGAAAAAATATTCGGCGAAGGTATTAATTTGTCTAGGTACATCATTTATTTTTTGTGCATTAATGATTAGATTTCCACTGCAAGATCAGGTAATTTATTTCGATATTGGTCAAGGTGATAGTACATTGATTAGAGAAAGGTTTAACAAATGTATCACTTTGGTGGATACAGGAGGAAAAGTCACATTTAATAATGAAGAGTGGAAAAAGAGGACATCTAAGACGACAGGCGAAACTATTATTGCCAATTATCTGCTCAGTAAAGGTATTAGTAAAATCGATAATCTTTTTTTGACACATCAGGACACTGATCATGTTGGAAACTTTCCATCAATTACTCAAAAAATAAAAGTTGATCATTTGTTTGTTCCCGATGGAATGGAAGTACTGGATTCATTTCGGACTCGTTTGGCGGATTCTACTGTTGACACAAATAAAATATACCCAATTTCCACTGCTAAATCTGGTAAGATTGGAATTTTTAAAATTCTTCATCCTTTTATCAGAGGCGAAGGAACAAATGAAGATTCAATAACTTTGAATTTCAAATTAAGAAATACTACATTTATTATAAGTGGGGACTTAGCCCAAGCTGGTGAAAAAGAAATAATTAATCTCTTTAAAACAACACAAGCTGATATACTAAAAACTGGACACCATGGTAGTAAAACATCTACGTCTAAGGAATATGTAGATAAATTAAAACCAAAATTTGCGATAATTTCTGCTGGGCGTAATAATCGATATGGACACCCTAATTCAGAAACTATAAAAACTTTAAATGAATTTAATGTACCATATGTTAATACCGCGAGTGTTGGTATGGTTAAGATAGTACCCCAGGGACAGCGTAGGGCAATGATTGAAACTTTTTTAAAGGGAAATGGTGAAATAAGATGATGGTTAGCGAACTGTTTACAAGGATAGAAAAAAAACATTTTGACAATATTTATTTAATTCTTGGAAAAGAGGAATACATTCAGGAAAAAGTTGTCAAGGCATTTATAGAATGTATCCCTGAAGAGGAAAGAGCTATGAATATTAGTCAATATGATATGGAGGTTAATTTACTTACAGATGTTTTAGGCGATGCGCTTTCTGCTCCTTTTTTCGGTGAAAGAAAATTAATAATTATCAAGCGTCCTCTTTTTTTGACTGCTGAGAGTAAAAAAACAAAGTTAGATCAAAATGTGGATGAATTGGTAAATTATATAAAAAATCCTGAACCGCGGACAATTTTGTTATTTGTCGCTCCTTATGAAAAGCTCGATGAGCGCAAAAAGATAACAAAACAGTTATTAAAAAATGCAACTTTGGTCGAAAGCGGGTATGCTTCCGAAAATGATACCTTGCAGGAAGTCAAAAAAACTATTAGTCGGAATGGGTATACGATTGAAGCAAAAGCATATGAGTTATTGCAGATAAGAACTGAGGGAAAGTTATCATTAATTATGAATGAACTTCCTAAGCTTTTTTTACTGGCCTATAAAACAAAAGTTATTAATGAAGAAATGATAGATAGAATGGTCGCACGAACGTTAGAGCAAAATATTTTTGACCTAGGTAAGTTGGTATTAAGTAATAAAATAGCGGTTGCAATTGAAATGTATAATGACCTAATTGAGCAACATGAGGAACCATTAAAAATCAATGCGATTTTAATTGGTCAGGTTAGGTTACTATTACAGGTTCAAATATTGCAACAGCATGGCTATGCACAGGGAAATATTGCAAGTGCACTGAAGGTACACCCATACAGGGTTAAATTGGCCTTACAAAATAGCAGGAAATATTCAAGAAAAGCATTGAGTGAGAAATATGCAGGATTAGTAAAATTAGAAGAACAGATGAAGTCCTCGCAAAGAGATGCGGGAAAACTGTTTCAATTATTTATGTTAGGATACTTTTCAGAAAAAAATAATAAAAAAACGCATCTTCATTTCGAAGAGCGCTTTTTTATTATTTTGCTAAACGAGCTGCAAGACGTGACTTGTCACGAGCAGCTTTATTTGCTTTAATTAAACCTTTTGATTTAGCTTGGTCAACAGCCTTAACAGCTGCCTTATATAAATCTTCCACATTTTCGGCACCTGCTGTCTTAGAACTTTCGAACTTCTTAACAGCAGTACGCATTGAACTCAATTGAGAAGAATTACGGGCACTAGCTTTTTCATTAGTAACTACACGTTTAATAGCTGATTTGATAATTGGCAAAAATTTCACCTCCAACTTAACATGATTCCATACCGGTATCATAAAATATTCAACATAGTCTATTATACAAGAGCTTCGGTCACATTGCAATAAAAAAGTTAAAAAGTGTCAAGCAAATTTCCTTGACTTAATTTTATAGATTTTATGGTTGAAATTGATTCTTAAAGTGTGTATACTGTCTACTAGTGCTTAGCACAGACCCTAGACTCAGAGTGGCGATGCTCACCAACGCTATTCCGGGATAGTGGTATCTTAAATTATGGAAGGTGGGGAAACAACATGGCAATCTCAAAAGAAAAGAAAACAGAGATTATGCAAAAATATGCTCGTCACGAAGGTGACACAGGTTCTGCAGAAGTTCAAATTGCAGTTTTAACATTTGATATCAATGAACTTAACGATCATATTCGTTCACATAAAAAAGATTACGCATCACAACGTGGGTTGATGAAGAAAATCGGTCATCGTCGTAATTTGTTGGCATACTTGCGTGCAAATGATGTTCAACGTTACCGTGAATTGATCAAGAGCTTAGGCTTACGTCGTTAATTTACAGATAATAAGAATTCAGTTCTTATTCTAAAGAGGGTTTCCTTTGTCTTTTTTGTAGAGATTTTTGGAAACTTTCTTTTTTTGTATAAAAAAATGCAAAAATATTAACAAGAAATATTAATCAAATGATAAAATGATGAAAAATAAAATATAAGTATGCTTTATAAAAACGCAATTATTACATTAAATATGTTATAATTATGTTTCAATAAGAAAATAAAGAAGGTTTTTCATATGGACGGATATAATGTTGCTGTTGTGGGTGCAACAGGTGCTGTGGGCACTCGAATGATTCAAATGCTGGAAGAATCAAAGTTACCAATTGCTAGCGTTAAATACCTAGCTTCAAAACGATCAGCAGGGAAAGTTTTAAAATTCAAGGGTGCGGATGTAGTTGTCGAGGAACTTGTTCCAGATTCCTTTAATAACATAAATTTAGCACTCTTTTCCGCTGGTGGTGGAGTATCAAAAAAATTTGCTCCTGAAGCTGTAAAACGTGGGGCAGTGGTTGTTGATAATACAAGTGCTTTTCGGATGGAAGAGGGAGTTCCATTGGTTGTGCCAGAAGTCAATGAGGATGCTCTTTACAAGCACAAAGGATTGATTGCAAATCCTAATTGTTCTACAATTCAGATGGTAGTAGCTTTGGAACCATTACGTGAGGTTTACGGGCTTAAAAAAGTGATTGTTACAACTATGCAAGCTGTTTCTGGAGCAGGCAATCGTGCAATTCAAGAGCTGCATGACGAGACGCAAGCAATTCTTAATGGTGAAGAATATGAACCACAGGTGCTACCAGTGTCAGGCGATAAGAAACATTATCAGATTGCCTTCAATCCTCTTGCACAGATTGATGTTTTTGAAGATGACGGCTATTCTCACGAAGAATGGAAGATGATTCATGAGACAAAGAAGATTATGGCGGATCAAGACTTACAAGTTACAGCAACTTGTGTACGTGTACCAGTTGCTGTTGCTCATTCGGAAGCAGTATGGTTTGAATTGGAAAAAGATGGAGCTGATGTAGCAAAATTGCAATCCATTTTAAAGACTGCACCAGGAGTTGTACTCCAAGATGATCCAAAAAATCAAATTTATCCACAAGCTGTTAATGCAGAAGGGAAAAAGGATACATTTGTTGGAAGAATCAGGGCTGATAAAGAACAAGCTAATTCTTTCCATTTGTACTGTGTTTCTGATAATTTATTAAAGGGAGCTGCATGGAATTCTGTGCAAATAGCAGAAAGACTCCATGCACTTAATTTGATGAGAGTTCCAGACTAGGTAGGGGTTGAAATAATGAAATTTGATAATGCTGAAATTATTACAGCAATGGTTACACCTTTCGATGAAGGTGGACAGGTGAGTTATGAACGACTTGAAAAGTTGATTAATCATCTGTTGAATTCAGGGACAAAGGGCATTCTTGTTTCAGGAACAACTGGTGAGGCGCCCACATTGACTAGAGCTGAGAAAATTGAATTGATTAAAAAAACTGTAGAGTTTGTTAAGGGAAGGGTTCCGATAATTGCTGGAACAGGGTCCAACAGTACTGCGCAGACGATAGACTTTACCAATGAAGTTGCGAAGATTAAAGGTGTCGATGCCGTGTTAGTTGTCGTACCTTATTACAATAAACCTGATCAAAGAGGGATGATTGCTCACTTTACAGCGGTCGCTAAAGCAAGTCCATTACCAATAATCATCTATAATATTCCTGGCAGAACAGGCGTTACTATGGAAGTACCAACGATTGCGACCTTGGCAAAAAATGAAAATATTATTGGTATTAAGGACTGCACCGGAAACGTTAATTTAAGCCGAATTGTGGCTGAAACACCTGATGATTTTTTGACGTATACAGGCGAGGATGCAGATGCATTAGCAGCTAAAACTGTTGGTGCTAAAGGTGTGATTTCCGTTGCGGCTCATATCTTCGGTAATAAAATTGAAGAGATGTACACCTTAGTTGAACAAGGTAAATATAAGGCGGCTGGTTCAATAATGAGGGAATTAACTCCCAAGATAGCGGCTGTTTTTAGTGCACCATCTCCAAGCCCTGTAAAGGCAGTCCTCAATTATGAGGGAATTGAAGTAGGAGGCTGCAGACTCCCAATTTTAGAACTACCTGAGGATCGAGTTAAACAATTAGTAAAGACACTAAATATTTAAAAGAGAGGTGAAAGCATGAGTGATATAAAAATCATTCCGCTTGGCGGTGTACGTGAGAATGCAAAAAACATGTACGCTGTTGAGGTGAATGATGAGATATTTATTTTAGACTGTGGACTGAAGTATCCTGAAAATGGATTATTAGGAATTGATACGGTTATTCCAGACTTTAGCTTCCTAAGAGAGAATGCAAATAAAATTGTCGGTGTGTTTTTGACACACGGACATGCTGATGCAATTGGAGCTTTACCATATTTTTTGAGTGAATTTAATGTACCAGTTTTTGGAACCGAACTGACGATTGAATTAGCAAAAATTACGGTACATGACGAAGAAAAGACAAAGAAATTTGATGATTTCCATATTATTAATGATCAGACTGAAATCGATTTTGAAAACGCAACAGTTTCTTTTTTTAAGACTACACATTCTATTCCAGAATCTTGTGGAGTAGTTGTAAAAACAGAAAAGGGAAGCATTGTATATACTGGTGATTTTAAATTTGATCAAACTGCAACAAATGGATATCGTACGGATTTTGGAAGGCTTGCTGAAATTGGGAAAAGTGGGGTTTTAGCACTATTAAGCGACTCTGCAAATGCTGAAAATCCAAATGCACCAGTTGCAGAATACGAAATTTTTGAATTTATTAGTGAAAATTTTGAATATCGTAAAGGCAGAATTGTAGTCGCTTGTGTTGCATCCAACATAATGCGTGTGCAGCAAGTCTTTGATGCAGCCGCACAAAATGATCGCAAAATTATTTTGACCGGTCATGATGCCGAAGAGATAATTAATACTGCTTTGAGATTAGAAAAGCTGCATCTTCCAAATGACGAATTGTTAGTTCCACTTTCTGATATTGACAAAATTCCAGATGAAAATCTTGTGATTCTTGAGACTGGTCGTTCTGGTGAACCTTTGAAATCACTGCAGAAAATGGCTTTAGGGAAACATAAAAATATTTCGCTGAAAGAGGGAGATTTAGTTTTCATCACAACGACACCTTCACATGCTATGGAAACGGCAGTTGCCAAAACTAGAGATATGATTTATCGCGCAGGAGCGGATGTTAAAGCCATTTCAGATGAGTTAAATTCATCTGGCCACGCAAGCCGCAATGATTTGCAGTTGATGATGAATCTGCTTAAGCCGAAGTATGTTATTCCTGTTCAAGGCGAATATCGTCTATTGGCTGCTAACAGTAGATGTGCTCAAGAAATTGGTATTTCAAAGGATAATATTTTCATTACGTCTAAAGGTGATGTTATTGAATATGACCATGATAAGTTGTTGTTAGCTAGTTCAGTTGAGGTTGGTAACACTTTGATTGATGGAAGCGGCGTTGGCGACATAGGAAATATTGTTTTGCGTGATCGCAAGATTCTTTCGGAAGATGGTGTCTTCATTGCTGTGGTGACAATTGACAGGAGAAAGAAAAAAATTGTTGACAGTCCACAGATTACGTCGCGGGGTTTTGTTTATGTTAAAACAAGTCGTGATTTGATTTCAGAGAGTGCTACTATCGTAACTGAGGCTGTGCAAAAAAATTTGGATAACAAAGAATTTGACTGGGGGCATCTAAAACAAGATGTTCGAGACCAACTTAATCGTTTTTTGTATGAACATACAAAAAGGCATCCTGTCATTTTGCCAGTAATCATGGAGATCAATCAGCACAGGCATTTTTCGAAAAAAAAATAAAAGCAGTAGGAAAATAAAGGAAGGCTGTGCCTAGACACGAGTTTGGGGCAGTCTTTTTGTTTATTTCTAACCTGTATAGGAATTACGAAATTTTGTAATTTAAAGTTTTAATTTCTAAATACTTGGAAGCAATCAAATTTATTGTATTCTGTTTTATTTAGGAGGCGATCAGTATGGATGATAAAGAATATGAAATGAGTTTCTCAAGAGGCATTGCTTTTTTAGAGGATAAGAATTACAAAAAAGCTCAAAAACTACTGGCAGAGTGTTATTTGGAGAAAAAAAATTTCAGAACTAACTTTTTTTTGTTTCAAGCATGCTATGGGCAAAGCGATTTTAAAGAAGCAAGCAGGTTGGCTGATGAATATTTAATAGAATATTTGTCTGATAATAAGAAATTTGAATCTTTAATTTTGGCTAAAATGATGGCAGGAGATGTCATTGGAACTCACAAATTATACTTGCAAGTCAAAAAATATATGAATACTGCTGAAAAGAATCATTTTTTTGGATTGATAAAAAAAGAGGAAAGTAAAATTGAGTTGGAAAAAATGCAAGAGCTCAAAAAATCTTTACTTTACTGCGGGGCATTTTCAAAAATTCGTCAACGAAAAATTTTGCAAAAGAGCTATAACTTACCTTTAGATGATTTTAAGGAAACAGCACAAAAACTGTTATGTGATGAAAATGTTCATCAATTTGTTAAAGTAAGTATATTGGATGATTTGAGACAGCTTAATGATAACCGCGAAGCTCCATATCTCTTTATTGATGGCAAATTATATAAGATTAAACCTAGCGGACTTCATGTTTTTGAGGAAACAAAATTGTTCAGTAGTTTAAAACAGCAAATAATTTCTGAACAAAATGATAATAATGATTTGTTAAGATGGAATGAAATTAAGCTAAAGCTGAGCTTATTATATCCATTTGAAGAAAAAATCATCGGTAATTCTCAAAAATGGAAAGGACTGTTAATGTTAGAGAATATTCGAAACTATAGCATTGAGGAACAAGATTTAGCACGAAAACTTGAGGAATTACTGGTTGAATGGAGTGGTTAGTAGGTTAAATGTAGGTGAAACAAGCTTATTTTTGAATAACTATTTACAAATTACTTGTGTATCTATATAATAGCTTAAGAATTCTTCTTTGCAGGGTACTAAAAATGTTGGTATTTTTGCTTGGAAGTAGTATAATAAAACTTAAAGGATTATCAGCAAACTAATATTTGTTGCGGATTTTTCTTGCAAAACTACAGGAGGTTCGTATTAATGGCAAAAGAACATTACGAAAGAACAAAACCCCATGTAAACATCGGTACAATTGGACACGTTGATCATGGGAAAACAACTTTAACTGCTGCAATTTCAAAGGTTTTGGCTGACAAAGGTTTGGCTGAACAACAAGACTTTGCAACAATCGATGCAGCTCCAGAAGAGCGTGAGCGTGGTATTACAATCAATACTGCTCATATCGAATACGAGACAGAAAAGCGTCACTACGCTCATATTGATGCCCCAGGACATGCTGATTACGTTAAGAACATGATTACTGGTGCCGCTCAAATGGATGGTGCTATCCTTGTTGTTGCTGCAACAGATGGTCCTATGCCACAAACACGTGAACATATCTTACTTGCACGCCAGGTTGGTGTTGAATATCTTGTTGTCTTCTTAAACAAGTGTGATTTGGTTGATGATGAAGAATTGTTAGACTTAGTTGAGATGGAAGTTCGTGAATTATTAAGCGAATATGATTTCCCTGGTGATGATATTCCTGTTATCCGTGGTTCAGCTCTTAAAGCTCTTGAAGGTGATCCAGAGGCTGTTGCTAAGATTGAAGAATTGATGGATACAGTTGATGAATATATCCCAACTCCAGTTCGTCCTACAGACAAACCATTCTTGATGCCTGTTGAAGATGTATTTACGATTACTGGTCGTGGTACTGTTGCTTCTGGTCGTATTGATCGTGGTGTTGTTAAAGTTGGTGACGAAGTTGAAATCGTTGGATTAAGAGATGCACCATTAAAGACAACTATTACTGGCCTTGAAATGTTCCGTAAGACTCTTGATGAAGGTGAAGCTGGAGATAACGTTGGTGCGTTACTTCGTGGTATTAACCGTGATCAAATCGAACGTGGACAAGTTCTTGCAGCTCCTGGTTCTATCGAGACTCATAAGAAGTTCAAGGGTGAAGTTTATGTCTTGAGCAAGGAAGAAGGAGGACGTCATACTCCATTCTTCTCAAATTATCGTCCTCAATTCTACTTCCATACAACTGATGTTACGGGTGTTATCGAATTACCAGAAGGTGTAGAAATGGTTATGCCTGGTGATAACGTTACATTTACAGTTGAATTGATCGCTCCAGTTGCTATCGAAAAAGGTCTTAAATTCACAGTTCGTGAAGGTGGACGTACTGTTGGTGCTGGTGTTGTTTCAGAAATTGACGATTAATTTTTGTGAAAAAAACTCGGAAAAATCCGAGTTTTTTTTTTAGAAAAATAACTTAACAATAAAATAAATAGTATGTAAAGCTTTTTTTGGTGTAATTGTTTACAATTTGATGTAACTAAGGTACACTGATTTAGTATGCAATTGTTAAATTGGTTGTACAAAATTATTGTGCGGAGGGAAAATAATGTCTGCAAAATGGGAAAAACAAAGTGGAAATACAGGAAAGTTAACTTTCGAAATTTCACAAGATAAAATTAAAGAGGGCTTAGATGTAGCCTTCAATCGTGTAAAAAAAGATTTAAATGTTCCAGGATTCCGTAAGGGTAAGGTTCCTCGTCAGATTTTTAACAGAATGTATGGTGAAGAAGCACTTTATCAAGAAGCTTTGAATGTTTTATTGCAAGATGCATATTCTGATGCTGTAAATGAAACAAAAATTAAACCAGTTGGTCAACCAAATGTTGATGTTGAAAGCCTTGAAAAGGGTAAACCATGGGTGTTGACAGCTGAGGTTTCAGTTGAGCCAGAAGTTGAAGTCGGGGATTATAAGGGCCTTGAAGTTACACCACATTCAACACGAGTTCTTGTTGGGGATATTGAAGCAAAATTAGAAGAATTACGTCAACAACAAGCTGAACTTGTACTTAAAGAAGACGAAGCTGCTGAAAAAGGCGATACTGTTGTTATTGATTTTGAAGGTAAAGTTGATGGCGTTGCTTTTGACGGTGGTAAGGCAGAAAACCATTCTCTTGAATTGGGTTCAAATTCCTTTATTCCAGGATTTGAAGATCAGTTAGTTGGTCATAAATCTGGAGAAGATATAACTGTTACAGTTACATTCCCAGAAGATTATCAAGCCGAAGATTTGCAGGGTAAAGAAGCAGTTTTTGATGTTAAGATTCATGAAGTTAAGTCTAAGCAACTTCCAGAATTAGACGATGATTTTGCTAAGGATGTTGACGAAGAAGTCGATACCTTGGAAGAATTAAAGGCTAAGATCAAAGAAGAATTAAAAGAACAAAAAGTTGCTGATGCAAAATCGAAGATTCAAGATGAAGCTATTGACATTGCTGTAAATAACTCAAAAATTGGCGATATCCCAGCAGAAATGATTGAAGACGATGTTCATCGTCAAATTGACCAATATATGGCGGGGATGCAACAGCAAGGTATTACTCCAGAGATGTACTACAAGATTACAGGTACTTCAGAGGATGACTTGCACAAGCAGTTTGAAAAAGATTCTGAGAAACGTGTAAAGACTAACTTAGTTCTTGAGGCTATTGTGGCCAAAGAAGACATCGAAATTAGTGACAAAGAAGTTGCTAAAGAGATTAAACAGTTGGCAGAACAATACGGTATGGAAGAATCTGCAGTACGTTCATCATTAAGTGATGAAATGTTAAAACATGATATTGCAGTGCGCAAAGTGGTTGAAGAAATTACTGATTCTGCTAAGCAAACTCGTGAAAAAAAAGAAACAAAGGGTAAGTAATTTTTTACGAATTATACATGATTAGCAAGGGGCTGCCCCAAAACAATGGTTTTGGCACAGCTCTTTTGTGTTGAGTGGGTAATGGTAATATTTTTAATTGAATAGGGAAAGATAACTATGAATGAGGTAAAGTCATCGACAAAAGTTACTAGCACGTATATAATTGTTGAATGATTGGAAGCCTGTAGGGAATTAAGTCACAATTTTAGGGGGCTAAATATGTTTGAAAATACAGATAGTAATGAACCAGTGATGTGTTCTTTTTGTGGTAAGTCACAGGATCAAGTAAAGAAGATTGTTGCAGGACCCGGTGTTTATATCTGTAATGAGTGTATTGATTTATGCAAAGAAATTATAGATGAAGAATTTAGAGATCAGGCAACGGAAGAACTAACAGATGTACCTAAACCACGTGAAATAGTTGATATTTTGAATCAGTATGTTATCGGACAGGAACAAGCAAAGAAAACTTTAGCAGTTGCTGTGTATAATCATTATAAGCGAGTTAATGCTTCTCTTGAAGATGATGAAAGTGAGACTGAATTGCAAAAAAGCAATATTTGTTTAGTAGGTCCAACTGGTTCAGGAAAGACTTTCTTAGCACAGAGTTTAGCAAAAATATTGCAAGTTCCATTTGCGATTGCGGATGCTACAACTTTAACTGAAGCTGGATATGTAGGAGAAGATGTTGAGAATATTCTTCTTAAATTACTGCAAAGTGCTGACTTTGATGTTGAGCGTGCAGAACGTGGGATTATTTATATCGATGAGATCGATAAAATTGCTAAAAAGAGTGAGAATGTTTCAATAACACGTGATGTTTCAGGCGAAGGGGTCCAGCAAGCTTTGCTCAAGATACTTGAAGGGACCATTGCTAATGTTCCGCCTCAGGGTGGACGTAAGCACCCACAGCAGGAGTTTATTCAGATTGATACCACGAATATTTTATTTATTGTTGGTGGTGCATTTGATGGGATTGAAACAATGGTAAAAAATCGTTTAGGCGATAAGACCATTGGTTTTGGTGTTGATTCAACGAATAACTATAATGACCAGGCAAGTTTGATGCAGCAAATTATTCCTGAAGACTTATTGAAATTCGGATTGATTCCCGAATTCATTGGACGATTACCTATTTTATCGGCTTTGGAAAAATTAACAGAAGAAGACCTGATAAGAATTTTGACAGAGCCGAAAAATGCATTGGTAAAGCAATACAGCAGACTACTTGAACTTGATAATGTTAAACTTAAATTTGATAAGGATGCTCTTAAGGAAATAGCTCATTTAGCTATTGAGCGTAACACGGGGGCTCGTGGTTTACGTTCAATCGTTGAGAATACAATGAGAGATGTAATGTTTGAGATCCCTAGTCGTAGCGATGTTTCACAAGTAATTATCAATAAGGCAAGTGTCGATGGTAATAAGATGCCAGAGCTTATTTTAGACGACAAACAGGCTTCATAAGAATGATTGAGAGGGACTGTACCATGGTAGATGATGGTACAGTCCTTTTGTTGAATGTGTATAGATGATATTTTATAGGATCAGAGACCTTTAGTAAGCTTAGAATTATTCGTGGTAATAGAACGCGAAGTCCTTGATTTTAAGTTGAATGTTAAATATTACTAAATTACAGTACACAATCTTTTTCATATTAATAGATTTAAAATGTGGCAACGTCTTTATCTTTTAAGTTGTTTTTGGTAACATTAGGAGAGAATATTATTTGTAGGAGGTTTAATAATGAATAAACCACAAATCGGTGTAGTCGGAATGGCTGTGATGGGGAAAAACTTGGCTTTGAATATTGAAAGTCGAGGTTATAGTGTTGCAATTTACAATAGGACTGGTTCAAAGACGGAAAAGGTCGTTGCTGACCATCCAGATTTGAAACTTGTACCTAGTTATAATATTGAAGACTTTGTTGCCTCTCTTGAGACTCCTAGACGAATTATTATGATGATTAAAGCTGGAGCTCCAACAGATGGATTGATTAAACAGCTTTTACCACATTTGAGCCAAGGTGATGTGTTAATTGATGGTGGAAATACCTTTTTTGAAGATACAATGCGCAGAAATGCGGTATTGGATGAATCAGGTATTAACTTTATTGGCATGGGTGTCTCTGGTGGTGAGAAGGGCGCACTTGAAGGTCCATCATTGATGCCAGGTGGACAAGTAGAGGCTTATAAGCTTGTTGAGCCAATTCTGAATAAGATTGCTGCTAAGGCTGAGGATGGTACTCCCTGTGTAACTTATATCGGGCCAAACGGAGCAGGTCATTATGTAAAAATGGTTCATAATGGGATCGAATATGGGGACATGGAGCTAATCTCGGAAAGTTATAATCTGTTGAGGAATGTCCTTGGACTTGGAGTTAACGATATTGCGGATATTTTTAACGATTGGAACAAAGGCGAACTTGACAGTTACTTGATGTCTATTACCGCAGAAATTTTAACACGTAAAGATGATTTGGGTACTGGCAAGCCGATTGTTGACGTTATTCTTGATCGTGCTGGCAATAAGGGAACAGGTAAGTGGAGTTCACAGAGTGCACTTGAACTTGGTGTGCCACAATCATTGATTACTGAATCAGTATACGCAAGATATATTTCTGCTTTGAAAGACGAACGTATTGCGGCTAGCAAAGTTTTGCAAGGACCAGATTTTGATTCAACAAAACTTGATAAGAAAGCTTTGGTTGAAAAAATCAGGGAAGCCTTGTATTTTAGTAAAATTATGAGTTATGCACAAGGATTCGAGCAAATGCGCGTTGCTTCGGAACATTATGATTGGAATCTTAAGTATGGCGAATTAGCAATGATCTGGCGTGAAGGATGCATTATTCGTGCGCAATTCTTACAAAAAATTACAGATGCATTTAACAAAAATGATAAGTTAAACAACTTAATGCTTGATCCTTATTTCAAGAAAATTACTGATAAGTATCAAGCAGCTGTTCGCGAAATTGTAGCATTGGCTATTCAAGCAGGAGTTGCCGTTCCAGCATTTACTGCAGCAATTACTTACTTTGATCAATATAGATCGGCTAGCTTACCAGCTAATATCGTTCAAGCACAACGTGATTACTTCGGGGCACATACTTATGAAAGAACTGATAAAGAGGGTATGTTCCATTATGAATGGTATCACGAAGAATAAATTGTCTAATAGATAGTAGGATTGTTATATGCAGGCAATGTCAAAAAACGATAGATTTCTAAATAAATCTATCGATTTTTTGTGCATTATTAAAAAATAAAGTTATCAAAAAAGTGCGGAATAGTTGGTTTTGTGTTAGATTATTGTTAAATAAAAAAATTATAATATTATTATATAATTTTCTAGGAGAGTGGATTATGAATCGAATACTGATTATTGAAGATGAAAAGAATCTTGCAAGGTTTGTGGAACTTGAATTACAACATGAGGGTTATGAGACAGAGGTTCATTATAATGGGCGGACAGGATTGGATGCTGCATTAGAGAGCGATTGGGATGCCATTTTACTAGATTTGATGTTGCCCGAACTAAATGGTCTTGAAGTTTGCCGACGTGTTAGACAAACAAAAAATACACCGATAATTATGATGACAGCTAGAGACTCAGTAATCGATAGAGTATCAGGCCTTGATCATGGAGCAGATGATTACATCGTTAAGCCTTTTGCAATTGAAGAACTATTAGCGCGCCTGCGTGCTTTGCTTCGCAGAATTGATATTGAAAGCGAACAAAATGCTTCTAAGCAAACTAAGGTAACATATCGCGACCTAACAGTTGAGAAGGAGAATCGCATAGTTCGTCGTGGTGATGAAATTATCGAACTTACCAAGAGAGAATATGAGTTGCTTTTGGCTTTAATGGAGAACGTTAATGTTGTTCTTGCTCGGGATGTCTTACTGAAGAAGGTTTGGGGCTATGAGTCACAAATTGAAACAAACGTAGTTGATGTTTATATCCGTTACCTACGTAATAAAATTGATCGACCAGATGAAGAAAGTTATATTCAAACTGTTCGCGGTACAGGGTACGTGATGCGTTCGTGAAGAAAAAGAAAAAAATTTTATTCAGAACCAGAGAAAAATCTAAAAAAGGGTTCTCAATTAAATTGAAATGGGCAATCGGCACCAGTATAGGTGTATTGTTTATTTTTGCGGTTTTTGCAATCTTATTATTTCAGAGTTTCTCTAACCTAATGTTGCAGCAGGAAAGACAATATGCTAGCGATGCGGTAGCTGTGGCACAAGGGCGGTTATCGTCTTTAGAGAATGAATTAACTAATAGCAGTGCTAAACGTGAGTTAGGTTCAAATATTTCTACAGTCAAGCAGGAAAAAAATCGACCGACAAGTTTGTATTCAGATTCTGTGTTTGTCACACTGTCGCGTAAAAATATTGGTGTCGGGATTTATAATTTAAACGGCGAGGAAGTTTTCGCTTCAAGATCTTTACCGGTTAAGTTTAATATTAGTGATGATACTAATAGTACCGAGGTTCAAAAGGTTAAGGGTGTTAACATTCTTATAATTCGTAAACCTGTAGTTGCGAAGAGTACACAAAAAGTAATTGGTTATATTCAAGTTACCAATCGCTTGAGTGATTATGATAATGCACGAGAAAAGTTAGGACTAATATTCTTTGTATTTGGAATTACAGCCGCTATCGCAAGTGCAATGCTTGAGTATGCTTTGTCTGCTTGGCTATTACGACCAATTGATTTGATAAATGATACCATCGATAAGATTAATCAGGAAGATGAAGACGATCCGATTGCTGATATTAGAGTTCCGATTAAGACTGTTAAACGAAATGATGAACTATCCGATTTAAGTCAGCTTTTTAATGATATGCTTGATCGAATGCAGCGATATATTGAACAACAACAGCAGTTTGTTGAAGACGTTTCTCATGAATTGAGAACCCCAGTTGCAATTGTTCAAGGTCACATGGAACTATTGAATCGTTGGGGAAAAGATGATCCAGAAGTCTTGGCCGAGTCAATTTCGGCTTCACTTCAAGAAATCAATCGAATGAAAAGTCTGGTTCAGGAGATGCTGGATTTATCGCGTGCTGAACAAGTTGAGATTCAATATGGTAAAGAAGTTGCAGATGTCCGTGAAATTGTTTCGCAGGTTTATAATAACTTTAAGATGATTAAACCTGATTTCGTTTTTCTGCTGGACGATGATTTAAAGGGCAGAACTCCAGTTAAGATATATCGTAATCATTTAGAGCAGGTACTGATTATTTTGATGGATAATGCGGTAAAGTACTCTAAGAATCGTAAAGAAGTGCATCTATCAGTCTCACGAGACCAGAGATATGTAAATATTGCTATTCAAGATTTCGGAGAAGGTATTTCCAAGGAGAATATTCAGAAAGTCTTTGATCGTTTTTACCGTGTTGATAAGGCTCGTAGTCGTGGAAAGGGCGGTAATGGATTAGGGCTTTCGATAGCCCAAAGGTTAATTGAAGGGTATCATGGACAGATCACGGTTGAGAGTGTAATTGAAAGAGGTTCGGTTTTTAGAATATCTTTGCCTATAGCCAAAGAAGATACTGTTAAAAAAAATGACAGTCTTGAAAAATAAACAAATTTTTCTGATATTATTGATACTATTCAGTTTAGAATTCATAAATCATCATGTTTCTTAAAAATGTTACTGTTGTAGTGGCTTTTTGAAATTAATGATTTATGAATTTTTTTGTAAAAAATAGATTTAATGATTTTTGGATAATCTGGTTACGGTTAAATGCATTAAAAATGTGTTGGGTGAAGTAGTATGCTATTATTTTAAGTATCAAAGAATTTGATAGGTTGGAGTTTTATAGAGATGAAAAAAAAGATGATGTGGTTTATTGAGATTTTACTAGTAATAATCGGACTAGCTTTGGTTTTTAATCAGCAGATTTCTGACATGCTAGTAAATAAAATGACAACAACTGATCTAAAAAAAAGTGTCAGCCAAAAACATGCAAAGAAGGGTTCCTTTGATTTTAATAGGGTTAAGTCAGCTAGCGCGTCACGAGTCGTAAAGGCAAGCCTTACGTCGGAAAGTACTGGAATGATAGGGAAAATTGCTGTTCCTGCTGTTAACCTAAAGCTACCTATATTTTACGGGATTAGTAATAATAATTTATTACGAGGTGCTGGCACAATGAAGGCCAAACAGAAGATGGGTACTGGTAATTATGCCTTAGCTGGCCATCACATGAATAACCCAAATATTTTATTTTCCCCTTTAGCTAAGGCAAAAGTGGGAGATAAAGTATATTTGACAGATGGAAAAGAAGTATATGTGTACCAGATTAATGTGCGCAAATCAATTAGTAAATATCAAGTTCAGGTGATAGACGATGTGGCAGGTAAAAAGATGGTAACATTGATTACTTGTGATCCAATCAAGGGTGTTGCACATACTCCGCTCAGAATCTTATTACAAGGTAATTTACAAAAGGTTGAGAAAGTAACAAAAAATAATGCAAAGATGTTTGAATAAGTAAGTGAATAAGTTTTAATGAAAAAGTCTGAAGATGGGACACAAATGTAAGTAATAAGATAGATAGAGAATTGATTTTTTTAGAGCAGTCATAAATAGCTAATAAAAGGAGATGTCACAAAACAATTGTTTTGTTGTAGATCTCTTGTTTTTTAATTGGGGATAGCTTTTTACTACGGGTACTTTTATATTAGTACCATGGCTTGAAATTTAATGAGTTGGGGATAGGAATAAGTGAGTAGAAGAAGAAAAACAAAAAATACACCGATTTCTCTAGTAAGTATTTTAACAGTCGTAGCTGCACTACTAATCGGATATGCAACTCAAACTAATGACAATGACGAACATCGTGGAATTACAGGAAATACAGAAACAAGCTCTGTTACCAGAAGTTATTCAAGCAATAAGAGTTCGGCAGCAACAAGTTCTTCGTATTATTCGAGTTCAACAGGTAAGAATTCAGTTCCAGGTCAAGCACTTGCAGAATCCGTATTATTGCAAGATGTAAGAAAAGAGTTAGGAAATAACATTGTTTGGAATAACGCAGGGGCCTTTGTTATTAATAATAATAAAACAACATTGAATGCAAACATCAGAAGCGCGCCTTATGCAATAAACACAGTTGACAGTATGGGGAGGCCAAACGTGGGTGATGCGTGGCTGAATAAGACAACAAGACAATATCGCAATAGGAATGAAACAAATGAGGGTGCAACTTCATGGAAGCCGGCTGGTTTTAAACAGCTTTTAAATCTACAAGGTACATACAATCATGCTTATGATCGCGGACATCTACTCGGGTACGCTCTGGTAGGCGGAATAGCTAGTTTTGATGCTTCTGAATCAAATCAACGTAATATAGCTACACAGACTGCATGGGCAAATGAAGCTGCAGCAAGTTACTCTACAGGTCAAAACTATTACGAAACGATTGTTAGAAAGGGGTTAGATCAAAATAAAAATATTCGCTATCGTGTTACAGATATCTACAGCGGTAAAAATATTATACCTTCTGGTACACATATTGAGGCAAAATCAATGGATGGAACAATTGATTTTAATGTATTCATCCCAAATGTACAAAGTGGGATAGAAATTAATTATGCAACAGGTGAAGCAATGATTCATTAGTAAAAAGGAGGATAGAGGATATGTTGAAAAAAATCATTCAAAAGGCAGGGTATCTCATAATTCTGTTGATTGGCTTTGGATTATGTATGCTACCTCAAGTTGGTCTGCTTTTACAACTAAAAAATAAAAATGAATTGATGCAATATTTTGGCTTTTTACTGACAATAATTATATATATCTTGGCCATCTGGTTAATTTTAAGATTACTGCAGAAAGTTACGGGGACAAAATCATTTCAGAGACATTCTGGTAGCTTTTTTAAGAAGTATCTAGCGGGAATAGGGATGCTGTTGTTTAGTGAATATATTTTAGGCATACTAAATTTTTTGTTTAATGGTGAAAATCAAACTGAAAATAATGCAGCGATTATGCAATTATTTTCTCAACAAAATTCCGTCAAATTGACAATGGTTTTGATGGTAGTGGTCTTTGCCCCAATCTGTGAAGAATTATTTTTTAGAGCACTGATAATAAATACTATCAAATTAAAGTTTTTCAATATTAATTGGGCAGCAGTCTTGATAAGTGGACTTCTTTTTGGGCTACTACATTCAAGTGATACAATTATTAGCGCACTCATGTACGTTACAATGGGAATTATTTTAGGAGCTATCTATGTGAAATACGACAATATTAAGTTGAATATAGCAATCCATGCTACTAATAATTTGATAGCACTTATTCCAATTTTAATGATGATTTGGTAAAAAGTAGAAGCAGTTTTTTTCTTCAAAGTTAATAATTTAAAAATAGTCAAATTATGAGTAAATCGAAGTAACAGGAGGAGTTCAGTCAAAAAATAATTTTTGACTTGGCACCTCCTGTTATTTACTCCAGATATACGTATCCTATAGATCAAAATTCTCCGTCTAACCCTCTATTAAAAATAAAAAGCTTTTTTATGAATAGTGTAAAGCGATAGCTGGATAGTTAAATCTGGGTAAACAAAAATTCCTCCATAATTGTCAGAGAAATCATGGAGGAATTTTAATTTAACAGCTGAACAGCCGGCAGGTGGTTATTTCTTAATTAATTATTACGTTGTTCTGGACTCGACGAACTAGTTACACTAGAAGAACTAGAACTAGAACTTGAACTCGATGAACTACTGGATAAGGAATCCGACGAACTAGCTGGTAGACTACTTTCAGAAGATTCACTGGAAGAAACAGTACTGCTTGAAGGCAAGCTTGAACTTGATGAACTTGAGCTTAAGCTTGAACTTGACGAACTTGAGCTTGAACTGCTAAAGACACTGCTTGCGATACTAGAACTTTCAATATCCGACGATACAGTGTCAGATGAACCAGCTAGATAAAGTTCACGAACACCATTGACGGTCTTTGTGTAGACGTTACTTGGTTTCTTCCAATTTTTATTTGGCTTTCCTTGAGCAAGATACGTCATTGCGTACTTATAGAAATAAGAGGCAATTCTTGCGGATGATTGCGACAAATAATTACCTGTTTCGTACTGATGATCATAGCCAATCCAAACCGAAATAGAATAATTCTTTGTATATCCATTGAACCAAGAATCCATATCAGCTGAGCTAGGAAACTTGGAAGCAACATCTGATGGATAAGAGTTTGTTCCTGTTTTACCAGCTTGATACAAACCACTGATATTGGCATAGCGTCCAGTACCTTTAGCACTAGTAATAACGTCCTTAAGCATATCCGTAATCATGTAGGCAGTTGATGATTGCATGACTTGTTTTCCTGAACTTGAGTAGCTCTTAGACTCACCATCTGACGAAGTAATTTTATTAATATAACGCGGTTTATAATATGTTCCGCCGTTTGCAAATGCGGCATACGCAGCCGCATTTTGGAGAGTCGAAGAAGGCAACCCGATTCCATTTTGGTATTCGAGTGTTTTCTTATAGTTGAAGCCAAGCTTGCTAATAAAGTTTTGTGCCTTCGTAATACCGACTGCCTGTAAAGCGCGGATTGCAGGAATATTTCGTGACTGGGTCAGAGCACTTCTCATTGTTATTGCTCCCTGATACTCATCATCAAAGTCGTAAAGATTGATACTTGTCCCAGGATAGACATACTTGGTATCTTGCAGCTCGTGATATGTTGCCCAGCTCAAGTATTCAATTGCGGGTGCATAATCCATTAGAGGTTTTGCAGTGGAACCATTTGTGCGGTCTGTTTGAACGGCCCGATTTAAACCATAAGTTACGTCACCATTCTTCCGACCACCAATCATTGCAACAATCTTACCATTATTAGGATTAACTACAGTTGATGCAACCTGAAGTTTATCATCTGGATATGTGATACTATCATTCGTATTCGCAAGCTTATATAGATATTCCTGAGCATCCATATCTAAATTTGTATAAATTTTTAGATTGCCTTTATATGGATTGTATCCCTTTGCCTCAGCTTCTTGAATTACCTGTTTAAGGTAGGCATCGGCTACTTTTGCTTTTTCCGTTGTATTTGTTGAGCTCTCATGAGTTTTTACCAACCCTTGAGTAATACTCTCGCTTTTAGCCTTTTTAGCTTGCGCAGCCGTGATTTTTTTATTTGCTACCATTGCACTGAGAACTTCATCACGACGTTTTTTAGCCAACGTCGGATTCGCATTTGGATTGTAATCTGTTGGTGCATTCGGAATACCAGCAATTAGGGCAGTTTGGGCTAAATCTAGTTGACTTAGAGACTTATTATAGTAGTATTTTGCAGCAGTCTGCATCCCTTTAACACCATTTCCCATGTAAACTTTGTTGATATAAAATGTTAAGATTTGCTGTTTACTGTAAGTATTGTCTAATTTGAGAGCCAACCAAGCTTCCTGAGCTTTTCGCTTAAAAGTTCGATCTGCCGAGCTAGTTGAGAAATAGGCTAGCTTGATGAGCTGCTGATCTAGTGTACTACCTCCTTGCAGACCGGAAGATGATATGTTAGAGAGTGCTGCGCCAGCTATACGCAGGGGATCAATTCCATGATGCTTATAAAAGCGCCGATCTTCAATTGATACAACAGCATCTTTTAAAGTCTGGGGTATTTTATCACTATTGACGTAGATTCGATTTTGTGTACCTATACGAGTTATGATTTTACCATTAGAATCGTAGATGGTAGTCGAACCCGCACTCGTAAGTTGAGATTCACTTAGAGAAGGAGCATCCTTTGCATATACAAAGAATATTGTGGCTCCAATTGCAATAACAATTTCAACAAGCACTAACATTGTTAATAGAAATCTTTTAAAGAATTTTTTGAATTTGCCAGCAGGCTTTTTTTTCTTGATAGCCTGCCGTTTTCTTCGCATTACTCTTGAATTATTAGGATTCTGATTGCTACTCATGATTTACTCCTTTATGCATTACACAGATTTTCAATAACCTTATCTATACTTTTTAGGTATGGGATAAGCGGTGTTACATGATACTTAATTTGAAATCCATCATTAACAATAGTTTTCTTGGGAATTGACTTGCGACCCTTTTCTTGATTGTCCCAGTAATCGAAGAGAATTGAAGCAGGTAGTAAAAAAACTTCTTGTGTTGCAGTAAACTTAATAAGGGTAAAACAAATTCCTTTTTGGACAACACAAGCTTTCATATGAGCAATTTGATGCTCATGAAAATTGCTGAGTGGGAAAGAAGCCTTGTTATGTGTCTCCTTTGCCTCAAAGTCGAGATAATAACCGCGATATACACCATTGTAATCAGTGGTGGAAGCCTGTTTAAAGTAGGCTTCCTTGATCACAGCGGCACTTCTTTGCGGATAGTCAACCTGAACAATTTGAATAGGTATCGGTTTCTTGTGAATAACAGCAATACCTTGTTGCAAATAGTACTGGTTACTTTGGTTAATCTCTTCTTCCAACGACATTCCACGGTTGCCAAATATAATATTTGAATTCTTATTATTGCGTATTTTTTTTTGGGGCATTGGTTGATAAGTTTTACCGTTTGGATATCTAAGAACCATGTCGCATCACGCTCCCGTTCGACTTATTATACCAACAACACAAACACTTGGCAAAAAAGCATTATTTCTGATGAATATGATATTTGCTATTTATATTATTCTTGTTTTATGATTAGTCAAGTTACGATAGGAGTGGATAAGTAATGCGTATGTGGGTTACAGGATATCGTAGTTATGAATTAAATATTTATAAAGATTCTGATCCAAAAGTCGAAGTCCTAAAAAGCATATTAAAAGATGCAATTAGACAAAAGGCAGAAGATGGTCTTGAATGGGTACTTGTTGGTGGACAATCTGGAATTGAACAAATGACTGCTGAAGTTGTTTGCTCAATGAAAAAAGAATTTCCCGAACTTAAAGTCGCAATGATGCTGCCATATAGTGATTTTGAATCAAGATGGAAAGAAGAACGAAAAGCGACATTTGCACTCTTAAAAGGTCAAGTCGATTTCTGCGCAACAGTTAGCTCCGAAGAGTATAAATCTCCACAACAATTGCGAAATTGGCAAAAGTTTATGCTTGAACATACCGAAGAAGCATTGCTCGTATATGATTCAGAATTTGAAGGTAAACCCAAATATGATGTATTAGCAGCAAAAAAATATGCAGAAACGCACGAGTATAATATTGTAACTATTGATATGGATTGGCTTGAAAATGGAGCAAGGGAATTTTTTGAAAGAAAGAATGAAAATGATTTGCAATAATCGTAATATTTGGTATAATTAATAGAGTTGTAAACTTAGTTTTCTAAAGAATATGAGGTGCATTGCTGTGGAGAAGATAAATTTCACGCCAAAAGATATTGTAAATAAAAATTTCAAACCTAAGATGCGTGGCTATGATCCAGCAGATGTAGACGAATTTCTTGATGATGTTATCAAGGACTATGAGACGTATTCTAAAGAAACACAACGTTTGCAGATGGAAAATGATCGTCTTGTTAGTAAGGTGGACGAATTAACAAAACAGTTGGCTGTTGGAAAAAGTGGTCAGACTGGTCGCCCAGTATCTAATGTTACGAACATGGACATTTTAAAACGTTTATCTAATTTAGAGCGTCATGTTTTTGGTGCACAATTGAATGATGATGCAAATAGAGATAGTCGCTTTTAGTAAATTATTTAAGTATTTGATGTAGTTCTCTGGTAATCGCGGTCTACCTTGAGTAGGCTGAGGAAAGTCCAAGCTTGCACAGGCTGAGATGCTTGTAGTGATCGTGCTTGCTGAAAAAATAAGGCAAGGTACCTTTTGGGTAACGGCAGATAAAAGGACTAAGGCAATTGCTATGTCCGAGTAGTCTTGAAAGTGCCACAGTGACGAAGCAATATTGGAAACAATATTGATGGAACGCGGTAAACCCCACGAGCAGGTAACCCAAACTTTGGTAGGGGCGCTTCATGACGGAAATGAACAAATCATGGGGGCAGATAGGGTAAAACTTGTCTGGAGATAGATGATTACCACCGATTTCAACATCCTGTGTTGAATGACGTACGGAACGTGGCTTATAGAGGACTACATCTCAGGGAGGGGTTAGGTTTATTCCTAACCTTTTTATTTTGAAGAAATTATAAAGGAATGGGTGAACATGGAAGAATATAATTTAATTGCGACTGCTGCTGCGGGAATTGAGTCTCTTGTTGGAAATGAACTCAAGCATCTTGGTTATCATGTTGAAGTTGAAAATAGTCGAGTTAGATTTAGTGGAGATTTTACTGATATTATCAAGACAAATTTATGGTTGAGAACAGCTGATCGTATAAAAATTGTAGTCGCTGAGTTCACTGCTACTTCTTTTGATGAACTATTTGAGCAAACCAAGGCTTTACCTTGGGACAAGTATTTGCCGTTGGATGCTGAATTCCCAGTCGCTGGGAAATCACAAAAATCTAAGTTGTACAGTGTCCCAGATGTACAGTCTATTGTTAAAAAAGCAATCGTTGATAAGATGAGTACGGTTTATCATAGAAAAACTCGTCTTGCTGAAACTGGAGCAAAATTTCCTTTAGAGGTTGCAATCAATAAGGACAAAGTATTATTGACTTTAGATACAACGGGTTCAAGTCTTTTTAAGAGAGGCTATAGAATTGAGAAGGGACCAGCTCCTTTGAAGGAAAATATGGCCGCAGCATTGGTACTTCTGGCACATTGGTATCCCGAAATGCCTTTTGTTGATCCTGTTTGTGGTTCAGGAACTATTCCAATTGAGGCCGCAATGATTGGGCATAATATTGCACCTGGTTTTAACCGAGATTTTATTTGCGAGACTTGGGGATGGCATCCAGAAGAATTAGTTCAACAAATTAGGGATGAGGCTGATTCAAAAGCTGATTATGATATTGAGTTGGATATTGCTGGTTATGATATTGATGGTAAAATGATTGATATTGCGAAGCTTAATGCAAGGGAAGCTGGACTTCTTCATAGCATTAAATTTAAACAATTGGCATTGAAGGATTTCAGGACTGAAAAGAAGAATGGTGTAATCGTAGCCAATCCTCCTTATGGTGAGCGTTTAAGTGATCAGACGGTTGTGCGAGAGTTGTATAAGCAAATGGGGCAAACATATAGAGAGTTAACTACTTGGAGCAAGTATATTCTTACGAGTGACCTTGAATTTGAAAAATTTTATGGTCAAAGGGCAACGAAAAGACGTAAATTATATAATGGTTCGTTACGGACAGATTACTTCCAATACTGGGGGAAAAAGGAACGTAACAACCGCTAGTTGGCTTATGAGCATATTTTTATATGGAATTGATAGAGGGACTAGATCAAAATTAAACTTTTGCTCTAGTCCTTTTCCCACAATTAGTCAAGTGCTAGTCTGCTTATTGAATAAAATAAGGAAAACATAATTATAATTTGGCAGAAAAAGTTTATTTATACAATAATTTCGTTATTTGCTCAGATGTTTAGTATAATCAAGGTGGAACTTATTTTTTTAAGATACTGTGTAGTTTCTGTGTAGCTAGAGTGTGTGCTCCGTGGTTTTCTTTTTCTGGAATCCACTGAGTAATAACTAGTGGAAATTTTGCCTGTAGTGCGGCTAGTTGCATAAGAAGGTCATTATATTTTTTTGAGTAGTTTTTATCAATGCTCTCGGTTACGATGCGACTGTCGCTAAAGAACATCAAGGTTTCAGTGTTCCCAAACAATTTTTCTACGTATTGAAAACCAGTTAATGCTGCTAAAAATTCAGCAGTATGATTAGATGAGTCTGGCAGTGAGACGGCATATTGGAATTGTTTGCCGTCTTTGATGATGAGGATACCGGCGGTACTAGTTCCGGGATTTCCTTTTGTAGCTGCATCGGTAAAAAGTTTAATCAGTTTAATCACTCCTAGGAAGGTGTTTTTATGAACAAAAAGTTCTGGTATCAACCAGATATTGCGACTAGTATTATTTGCTGGTCATTTACACTCATGATACTACTTTTAAGTATTTTATTGTGGCTTGAAATAACTGTTTTTCAGATATGGACAGTCATTGTTTTCCTGATTTTTTGTGTCGTTTCACTTATTCAGTTTTTTTTAAGGTGGATTGAAATAAGTGATGAAAAGTTGATAGTTCATACAATAATTTCACAGAATACCAAGAAATTAGAGTTATCAGATATTGAGAATGTTAGAGTGGGAAAATATGGGATTAGTATCACTGTAAAAAAGCAAAAATATCATTTTATTATGAGAAAAAGCAATTGTGAAATTCTATATAATCTGATAGCTTTCAAGTGAAAAAGTTCGTAAATAATATTATAAATCACTAAATAATGTTTTATTTTGCGGTATTTAGGATATTATAATGACTTTTAGCGAACAATGAATTATAATTCAGTTATATTTGTTAGGAGGATGTTCTCGTTGAAAGATATTGAAATTGCACAACAAGCAGAAATGTTAAATATTAATGAGATTGCTGCAAAAGTTGATTTAGAACCAGCCGATATTGAGCAGTATGGGGATTTTAAGGCAAAGATTAAGCTGCCTATTAATAAAAAAATAAAACTAAAGAGAAATTAATCTTAGTGACTGCGATTAACCCCACTCCGGCAGGAGAAGGGAAATCTACAGTAACGGTTGGACTAGGGGATGGACTTAGTTTACTAGATAAAAAAGTAATGATTGCGTTACGTGAACCTTCATTGGGTCCAGTTATGGGGATGAAAGGTGGAGCCACGGGAGGCGGTTACTCACAGGTTGTTCCAATGGAAGAAATAAATCTGCATTTTACAGGTGACATGCATGCTTTGACAACTGCTAACAATACTTTAGCTGCTTTGATAGATAATCATATATATCAAGGCAACTCATTGGATATCGACCAACGTCGAATTATTTGGAAGCGTGTATTGGACATCAATGACCGAGCTTTGAGACATGTTGTGATTGGGTTGGGTGGAATTTCTCAAGGAATACCTCGTGAAGATGGTTTTGACATCACAGTTGCCAGTGAGTTGATGGCTGTTTTGTGTCTTGCAAAAAATATTGCTGATTTGAAACGGAGAATTGGCAACATAGTAGTTGGTTATACAACAAAGAGAAAGCCTGTGACTGTCAATCAATTAGGGGTGACAGGGGCGATTGCATTACTATTAAAGGATGCTATTAAGCCAAACTTGGTTCAAACATTGGCACATACACCTGCAATCATTCATGGAGGGCCATTTGCTAACATTGCTCATGGCTGTAATAGTGTCCTGGCTACACAGACAGCTTTGAAGTTAGCTGATTATACAATTACGGAGGCAGGTTTTGGTGCTGATTTGGGTGCCGAGAAGTTTTTGGATATCAAAACGCCGGTACTTGGAAAGACACCAGATACAATTGTAATTGTTGCAACAGTTCGAGCTTTGAAAATGCATGGCGGAGTTAAAAAGGACGAATTAGAACAAGAAAATATAGAAGCCTTAAAGAATGGTTACGTTAACTTAAGTAAACATATCAGTAATATGAAGCGTTACAACATACCGGTGCTAGTTGCAATTAATCAATTTACTTCTGACACGGAGGCGGAACTTAAGTGTCTCCAGGAGTTGTGTGCTAAGGATGTAACTAAAGCAATTGTTGCTAATGTATGGGCAAAGGGTGGTGCTGGTGCACTAGAACTGGCAAAAGAAGTAGTTTCTTCCTGTGAGGAAACTAATGAATTTACACCACTTTATTCAGAAGCAGATGATATTAAGACAAAGGTTGAGAAAATTGTTACTAATATCTATGGTGGGACAAAAGTAGAATATGGTCCTAAGGCTAAACGTCAACTTAAGCAATTTGCAGAACTAGGATGGGATCGTCTCCCAGTATGTATGGCGAAAACGCAATATTCGTTATCTGATGATGCAAAGAAATTGGGAGCACCAACTGATTTTGCAATTCATGTCCGTGAATTTGTTCCAAAGCTTGGTGCACAATTCATTGTTGCATTGACAGGTAATGTTTTGACCATGCCAGGTTTACCGAAAGTACCAGCTGCAAATGGTATGGAGTTAAGTGATGAAGGACAGATTTCAGGGTTGTATTAATTAGGTAAATATTTTTATATCAATTGGAAGCCCACTTTTTAAAGTTGTTCACGAGAAAAGCAGGTACAAGGTATCAAGAAGGATAATTTTTGGATAGCTGACTGTTAATTTTTCATAATATATGGTATAATATTACTACATTAAGCGTTATTTAATTTATAGATTGGTTTTAGGTTTGATGATCTTTCATGTTAATGGCGCAACTACAGAGTTGCAAATGTGTTATAGAGGTTGGGATAGCACCTTTGAAAGTTAGAATTTAATTTTGGTTCATGTAATAAAATTTTCGGAACAATTTAATATAATTAGCTTAGTTAGAAGGCGTCGTACAGCGGTATGGCGCCTTCGTCAATTTAAGCGGGAAGAAGGATTATAATGGAGAGAGTATTAAAAGATTTGGGGCTAATGGTAGGCAACGAAACCAATCCATGTGTCTATGTCGGTACAACGAATGATAAAACTCCTGATGGTGATGGTGCAAAGGGAAAGGGTCATATTGTTGTGGTCACAAATTACAATCCGCAAAACAGTTCAATTAAACATTCAAATGGGAAGAGTTTCTTATTGAAACCAGATATGAAAGTTTCTAAAATAGATGTTAGAAATTCATATCGAATTGATAATATAATGTATGACGATATCAGTGAGGATATCATCGAACAGGAAAATTAATTATTTTTAAAGGGCTAGAGGATTCAGCTAGCATTTAATAACATAATAGTGTTAAAATACGGGTGTGGAGTTAACTTCTTTTGTTAAGGAGGTGAGATATTGAGTGCATTTCCAACAGTGTGTTACTTTAATAACTGAAAGGAAGTGATCCTTATATCTCCTAGCAAGTAGGTAACTTGCCTTTGTCTCTTTTGAAGGAGGCTACAACCCTAAAAAAATGTTTTCCGTAAAAAAGAATATTAATTTGAGTTTCGCAATATAAAAATAAAGGATCTGCGATGAGATTTTATCTTGTCGCAGATCCTTTGCTGTATTTACTTACAGACGGTATATGTTGTTCAATTTTTAATGATGCAAATTTTTTACTGGCGAGATTAAGAAAAAACTGATGAGTTCAAAAGACTTGCTAAAACCTTTTAAATAACGTACAATGCGTGTGTCTCCTGATAGAGACGAAAGACACTGTTTAAACGCTGTTTTTGACCGCCCTTAAAACTATCTTACCTTTTTTCGGATGGTGAGAATATAAGGGCAGTTTTTAATTCGAAAAATTTTAATTTTCGCGACGGTATTTTTCCATCTTTCTCTGGAATGTTGCTTCTGTGATACCATACGCAGTGAAGGAAACAGCATTTGCACCTGCATGAATTGTTTTAAGAATTTGCTCATCTGTCTTACCACCTGATGCAATAATTGGAAAGTTTTCATCTAGTCGGAGTCGTTTTAGTTCATTTCTAACCCAGGCAACTAGTTTTGGGGTATCTTTGCCACCAGCTATGTTAAAAGCTTTCACTCCAGCATCTATTCTTTCTTTTATATCTAAATTCGAACTTACAACTGTGTAAATAATAGGAACATCGACAGCTTTCTTAACATTTCTAATTGTTTCTACAGGGGTTGGGGCATTCAACACAACAGCTTGAGCCCCATTTTCTTCAGCAAAAAGGCCAACGACAGTCGATTTTATGCCGTTCGTTAATCCACCACCGATCCCTGCAAGGATAGGAATATTTGAAACCGTAGAAACAGCTTCCAGAATACGTGTATTTGGGGTCCACGGATAAACGACAAGAACGGCATCTGCATTACAGTTTGCAATTACAGCAACATCAGTTGTATAGATGATGCTTTTGATTTTTTTTCCGAACAGTTTTAGTCCTGATGCTTGCTGGATAATTGCGGGTGTTTCAACAATATCAGCTCTTAGCTTAGAAGAAAGATTTGGAATATTTTCGCTTGAATTGTTCATTTTTCATCCTCCAAAAGTATAATTAATTAACCGTTCTCATAATACTCCGTCAATCAATAATTTAACAGTATCAAGATTGTCCATGGTAAAAAAATGAAAATCGGTTATCCCTTGTTTTTTTAGCATATTAATTTGATTGAGTGCAAACCGGACTCCAATTTTTTTCAATTGGATATCGTTTGAGGCCCGTTCAAATGAATTTGGTAATTGCAATTTCAAAATATTTTTTACAAAAGTAAGCTGTTTTTTATTAACTATTGGCATAATTCCAGCTCTAATTTGAGCTTTAATTCCAGCATGGCGGCAATGGTTCACAAACTGGACGAACATAGTGTTATCAAAGAAAATTTGAGAAATAAAAATTTTACATCCAGCAGCCTCTTTAGTTTTCATTAGAGATAATTCATTTTGCAGGCTAATCTCTGAAGTAATAGCTTCAGGATGACAACTGTATAAGATATTTAAATCAGGGAGCTTGTTGTTTAGAAATTGTGTTAGTTCAAGTGCAGAAGTGTAAGCACTATTCTTATTTATTTTTTACCAGATAGGATTAGTGCTGAATCAATAGTACTTTTCTGCAGTGCTGCTACCAACTTATCCAATTCTTCTTGTGTGAACGAAGATGCTGGCAAATGGATGACAGTCTTGTTTTTTGTTGCTTTTTTGAGCGCAAGTGCAGTTGAAAAAGTTGTTTCAAAAAAAGAAAGTGTGTGGTTAGTGTACGCAATACTTATAAATTCGGGTGCCAATTTATTGAGAGCTTGTTCTTTTGAATTTGAATTATTTTGGAGCAGTTCGAGTGAATAATTAAAAGTTGACATAAGTTGATTCCTTATCTTGTTTTTTTATCAATTGTAAATCCTTTTGAAGAATACATAAACATATTTTTATTACTATTAGTGATACTTAGTTATGGAGGAGAATAAAATGAAGAAAAAATATCAGACATTGTTTTTTGATATTGATGACACATTACTAGATTTTGGGGCAGCGGAAAACGAAGCCTTGGAAAAATTATTTAGCAGAGTAGATGGAATCAAGTTAACAGATACCATTAAGGAAGACTACAAGAAGTTCAACCAATCTCTGTGGAAGAGTATGGAACAGGGTAAATTATCGCGTGAAAAGTTAATGACCACCAGATTTACAGAGTTTTTCAACCAAGAATTTGGAATAGAAGTTGACAACAACAAAATGAGTGAACAATACTTAACTTACCTATCACAAGGACATCAAGAGGTAACGGGAGCCCATCAATTATTGAGTGAATTACAGCAGCAGTCCTTTAAATTATTTGTAGTTACAAATGGAGTTGAAAGAGTACAAACTAAAAGGTTAGCCGATTCACATTTTGACGCTTATTTTACAGATATATTCATATCAGAGCAAACAGGTTATCAAAAACCCAATAAGAAATTCTTCAACTATGTTTTTGATAATATTAGTGATTTTGATAGTGACAATTCACTGATCATAGGGGACTCACTGACATCTGATGTTGCTGGCGGAATTAATGCAGGAATTGATACAGTGTGGTTTAATCCTGAGCATAAAAGAAATTTGACAAATTATTCAGCTAATTATACAGTTCATAGACTTTCGGAGATTAAAAATTTACTTATTAATAATATAAATAGATAAACATTCAATGTGAAAATCATAAAGTTAATTAAATATTTTGTAACGTTTGTTTAAATACAAAAATGATATAATTAACTTATTGGATTATGTTGGATTGAAGTAACTGTATTTTGTTTGTAAACTCTGAGAGGTGAAGTGGATGTTTAGGGTTGTTCTAGTGATGCATGATGGAGAAAATGAATATTATCGAATGAACAAGGTTTATTTTGAGAATATGCCGGTTGCAGGTCAATATATTTATAATTCGGATGGCCTAGCGTACCGCGTCGAAGAAGTGGCAAGTTTTGCTGGGTATGTGAGTGAAAAAGGTGCAACAACAATCTTAGTTGTTCATCCAGTTGATAAGGATGAACCAGTCAGTGATATCTATGGTCTTGATATTGAAAGGGACTTAGATGATTAACAAAGGGCCGTAAGTACAAGAATATAATAAGTACAAGAATATAAATTGTTGAACGGCCGCTAATGGAAATAATTTAATTGATGGAATACGATTATACAGAATAAATAAGGGGACTGGACCAAAAAGTATATTTTTGAACCAGTCCTTTTATTTATTTTGTACCGATTCTTAGATTTTATCATCCTATGTTACAATATCTTTATGAGTATAGGTCTTTAAAAATGAGTCAAGGTAATTTTAAAGCCAAAAAATTTTTGAATATTAAAACTTTCGATAATTAGTTTTTTATGCATTCATCATAATTTTATATGCTAAAACTATCCAGAGTGTTACCATGGTAATTGTTTAATTTATAAGGGAGCTGAAATTTGGATGGGAAGAGCCACTACAAACGACAGTCGAGTTTGGAGAAGAAGTTTTCTGACACTATGGATAGGATGTTTTATAACGGCACTAGGATATTCAATGACGATGCCGTTTATTTCACTTTATATAGATACACTTGGTAAATTTTCAACATGGCAGTTGAACCTGTATTCAGGTGTAGCTTTTTCAATTACGTATCTTTCACAAGCCATTGTTTCACCATTTTGGGGAAGTTTAGCAGACCAAAAAGGGCGGAAGTTGATGTGCCTGCGTGCATCAGGAGTTATGGCATGTACGATATTTTTAGTTGGGATAGCACAAAGTGTTTGGATCGTAATACTTTTGAGATTTTTGCAAGGAGCATTCTCAGGATATATTAATAATGCAACTGCCTTGATGGCAGGGGAGACACCACATGAGCGAAGCGGTCAGGTAATGGGAAATTTGATGACGGCGAATGTTACGGGAACACTGTTAGGACCATTATTTGGTGGCCTAATCGCAGGGAGCATGGGTTATCGCATTACATTTTTTATTACTGGGATACTAATGGGACTGGTTTTCATACTGACTAATATTTATGTTAAAGAACATTTTGTTCCGATTCCCGCAAAAAAAATGAAATCTATTAAGAAAATTTTTGGTGAATTAGAGAATAAGGGATTGATTGTTACAATGTTTTTGACAACATTACTTGTACAATCGTCTTTGATGTCGATATCACCAATTATTAGCTTACTTGTCCGTCAGTTGATGCATGGACAAGGAAATATTTCACTCGTTAGTGGAATTGTAGCCGCAATGCCAGGTTTTGGGACATTATTGGTTGCCTCTAGAATAGGTAGACTAATGGATAAAACGAAACCGGAGAGGGTACTACTATTTGGACTAGTGATTACGGCGGTTGTCTTCGTACCAATGTTCTTTGTGACAAGTCCATTGCAACTGGGAATACTAAGATTTATTTTAGGTCTTTCTAGTGCAGCTATGCTGCCAGCAGTTCAGACTATCTTAACGGTTGATGTTCCAAGTGAAGCATTCGGAAGAATCTTCAGTTATAATCAATCTTTTCAGGCAACTGGCGGAGTTGTAGGACCGCTGATTGGATCACTGATTTCGAGTGTTTTTGATTATCAGAGCGTATTTTTAGTTACAGCGGCACTGGTATTAGTAAACTTTTTTATGATATTAAGATTTGTTCCATTGAGGATTCGCAGATAGGAAAGATTACTCAAAAGATAGTTCTAGGAAATATTTTTGAATGCTTTTGATATAGGCGGTTGTAACCCAAACTTCTAGGAAGTGCGGGTTATTTATTTGTCCAAAATCGAGGTAATAGTCCAAAAGTTCTCCATGATGTGCTAGAAAATCATCGGATAAACGGTTGACCATCAATTGATTGGTGGGAAAGTAAATATCGGTGTCGGAAATAGGAGTATCATTTGAAATAACCAGTCTGATTACATTATTATATGGATTTTGTAATAACTGATAATTAGATTTATGTCGTTTTAGATATGATAAGAGATTAAAGATTGAATCCGAATTACTTGCCATTTTTTATCAATCCTCCATTTATTTAACTCAATTGTAGCAGTATTTTTGGTATAATTGAACTAAATAGGGAAATTCTTTGAATGAGGTGAAAGCATGACAGTACATTTCTATTTGGTTCGACATGGTCAGACACAATTGAATAGACACCACCGACTTCAAGGAATTACAGACTCGCCTTTAACAAAAAAGGGAATACGTAGAGCAAGTAAACTAGGGATACAGCTCCGTAATATCGAATTTGCTAGTGTCTATACCAGTGATTTGAGAAGAACACAAGAGACTGCGCGTATTATTTTGAGTGAGAATCAAAAAAGATTAGCGAAAATAATTAGTGAACCTGGGTTAAGGGAAATAAGTTTTGGAAATTTTGAGGAGATGAAGAATCGACATATGGTTCCAAACGCCATCAAAAAATTAGGAATTGGTCAGATTTTTGGTGCGGCTACTTCAAAGAAGCGAGTTACAGCAATGACCAATTTATTTGGAAAGATGGATGAAGGTGCACAAATTGAAGATGCAAAGCAATTGAATGCAAGGATCACGAGAACCTTGTCTGCTATCGGCAAACAATATGCTGGACAGGATGTAAATATTTTGATCGTAGCTCACGCGTTAATACTCTCATTATTTATTGAGAATTTAAGCGGAGACGTTCCCTTGTTTCTTTTGAAGAATGCACGAGTCAGCAAAGTTGACTACGATGGCGTTAAATTTAAGATTGTCAATGTTAATAAGAAGAAGTCGATAAAATAATGAATGAAAAAACAACAAGTTTATTACACAGATTAGTCTCAGATGGGATTGTACCTGGAGTGTCTTATACCATGATTCATGGTGAAGAAGAACAGAATGAAACTTTTGGGAGACGCCAGCTAGAACCCGTTGTTAGAGAGTTAATTCCTGGGTTAAAGTATGACGTGGCATCGTTAACTAAGGTTGTAGGAACCACAACAGTAATTTTAAAATTGGTTGATGAAGGAAGATTGGCCTTTGATGATAAAGTTATCGAATATCTTCCTGATTTTTTTGATAATCGAGTAACAATTCGTCATTTACTGACGCATACTTCTGGGATTACCGGATATATTAAGAATAGGAATGAATTGGATGCACATGAATTATTAGCTGCATTGTATACATTACATGTCGGTCCAACTTTTGAAAAAGAAGTTGTTTACACTGACATTGGTATGATTTTTTTAGGCTTGATTATTGAAAAATTTTATGATGAACCGGTTCAAAGGGTAATCACGGAAGTGGTGTTGGAACCGTTAAGTCTAACTGACAGCACTTTTGCTCCACTTCAAAGTGAATGTGTACCAACGGAAATCACTAAAAAAAGAGGTTTGATTCAAGGAATAGTTCATGATCCAAAAGCCAATATTTTGCGGGAACATTGTGGTTCTGCTGGCCTTTTTATGACAATGAAGGATCTAGTAAAATTTACTAGGTGGCTATTGAGCGAGAATGTTAGAAAAAGGTTCTTCAAAACGGATATAGTGCAGGAATTATTTAGAGATCAGACGCCGACTCATAACCTAGGAAGAACATATGGGTGGGACTTGAGGTACAATCGTGCAAATGATGTCTGCATCTACCATACTGGTTATACAGGTACATTTATTTTAATAGATAAAAAGATGCAAGACGCGCTGATTGTGCTCACAAACAGAGTGCACCCGCACACGCCTAATGACAAATTTTTGGTGCGAAGAGATCAAATAATTGCTGAATATTTAGGTGAAAAAGATATATAATGTAAGCGAAGCCAAATTTGAGAGGGGTACGTCTATGTCAAAAGAACCACTTTTTTTAGAACCTGCTTTCCAAGAAAAAATATGGGGTGGCAACAAGCTGGCCAGCGAGTTCGGGTATGAAATTCCAAGTGAGCATACAGGGGAATGCTGGGCGATTTCTGCTCATCTTCATGGACCTGCAACTGTTAGAAATGGAGAATTCAAAGGAGTTAAGCTGAATGAGCTTTGGGATTCTCATCGTGAAGTGTTCGGAAATGCTAAGGGAGATGTTTTCCCATTATTAACTAAGATCCTAGATGCACGCACAGAACTTTCAGTTCAGGTTCATCCTGACGATAAATATGCAATGGAACATGAACATGAATTAGGAAAAACAGAATGCTGGTATGTAATCTCAGCCGATGAAGATTCTGAAATGATTTATGGGCACCATGCTAAGTCGCGTGGGGAATTGACAGAGCTAATTAAAAATGGGCAATGGGATAAATTATTGCGCCATGTTCCTGTTAAAGCCGGTGATTTCTTATATGTTCCAAGTGGAACTATTCACGCAATTGGCAAAGGTGTTGTGGTTCTCGAAACTCAGCAAAGTAGTGATACGACATATCGTGTTTACGATTTTGATCGTGTCGATGAAAAGACTGGACAAAAGAGAGAACTGCATATTCAACAATCAATCGATGTTACAAACGTTCCTCACAAAGATCCAGAACTTGATATAAAGGTTGATAGATTAGGTGATGGTACACTTACAACTTTTGTTCAAACGGACTTTTTTAGTGTTTACAAATTGGAATTAGAAGGAGGACAGAGTACGGGGACACGTACAAAGGCACCCTATACATTGTTTTCTGTACTTGATGGTCAAGGCGAGTTGGTAATTGAAAAGCAGAATTATCCGATCAAGAAGGGTGTTCACTTTATCTTGCCATTTGACGTGAAAAAATGGCAATTCAAAGGGAACTTAACAATGATTATCTCTGAACCTGGGGAAAAAGCATAAAAGATGTAGTGTGAGAGATAGAAACAGAACATTGCACAAAACTACTTACAAGAATTGTCAGGTTTGATTAAAGGATAAGGGAGTGTGACATAAGTCGGTAAAATTTGCTATGATTAATTCGAGGTTAGACGGAAAATTTTGACTTATGGAACACGTTTATCCGTAATAAATAGAAGAGCTAGGCTAAAATTTCACTTTTGGCCCAGCTCTTTTTTGTATAAAAATGTTCAATGAATCAATATTCTTCATCAAATTTGAACTATTCATAGTGAAAAAAGTACTACATTCATAATCTTTTGTTAGTACTCAAATATTACAGATCTATGTCATACTTTCATTATTTGAGATACTCTTTGATACATCTTAATCTTAACTAGGTTAATTTGTTGTTCCAAGATAGCAATTAATCAATACGTCGGTTTGATTTCCAACTGTTCCTGTTGCGTAAAGTCACTGGTTGGATACTTGCGTTTTAGTGCCAGTAAAAGGAGCCTTTTGGCTAATTCCCCATTGCGTGCAAGAATTGGACCATGAAAATAGGAACAAAAGACATTTTTATAAATAGCTCCTTCTGACTTATCTTCACCATTATTTCCATGACCACTAATAACTGTTCCTAGCGGTCGTTCACCATTACCCAAGAACGTCATACCATTATGATTTTCGAATCCATGATATTCTTGACCAGTTTCGGAATTCTTGATAATGATATCGCCGATAAAACGGTTGTTGTCTTGACTCTTTGTATAATGGGGAAGAGCATTGATCCCTGCTATTTTTTCGCCTTTAGCGGAGATGTAGTATTCACCAAGAAGCTGATAGCCGCCACATATTGCAAGCATTGGTCCATCATTTTCAATAAAGAAAGTTAATGCTTCTTTTTTATTTTGAATGTCCTTTGAAACGATAACTTGTTCATAGTCTTGACCACCACCAAAAAAGGCAAGATCAAACTTGGACTCCTCGAATTGCTGGTCTAAACTGACAATTTCGGAAGTTAATTCAACGTTCATTTGTTTTGCATAATATTCGAGAACGAGAATATTTCCGATATCACCATAGGTATTTAGGAGATCGCCATAGAGATGGGCAACGTTCAATTTAAGATTCATTATTCCATCCCCTCCTTAATATATCCTTGACTTGCCAACAACTTGCGTAACTGGAGCACAGCAGTATAGGTTGCCAGAACATAAATCCTATTGGAAGGCATTTTCTTAAGTGCCTCCAAAACTTCGGTAAGACTTTCACGTTCCAGAAATTGCTTATCTGAAACACCGGCAACTTTTAAACGAAAAGAGATATCACGATAGCGCTCGCCACCTGCAAGAACGTTTGGAATATTATTGAAAGGGAGGTTCTCGAAGCGGCCATCCCAAATCCAGCTTGTGTCAATCCCGTCAGCATAATTGGCATTTAACAAGACGGCAAGAGAGAAAGGTTCTGGATCAGTTTTAATCATCTCAAGCACTTGGTCTAAGCCTACAGGATTCTTAACTAATATCAAAGTGATTTCTTTATTATCAACATTTATAACTTCTTGTCTGCCAAATATTTTTTCATCATTATCATTTAATGCAGTTGCAATCAATGAGCTGCCAATAGCAAAGAATCGAGCAATACTGTACGCGGCTAGAGCATTATAAATGTTGTAAGTTCCACCGATGTGTAAATTGATTGTCGTATCGTCAACAATAAACTCAGAACTCTGAGGAGTCTGCTGAACAATTTTAGATACCGAAAAGTCCAGTTCTGGTCGCTTAAAGTCACAATTTGGACAGTAGTACTTGCCCAGATTTGCATATGAAATCTTCTTGTAATGCAGGATATGTTGACATTTAGGACATAATAAACCATCGGTATTTGGCAAAGCCTGTTGTTCTTTGTCTTCTTGTGCATCGATACCATAGTAGATAAGCCGGTTAGGAAGTGCCACACTGTTGAAAATCGGTGCGTCACCATTTGCGATAATAGTTGCTGTTGGTTCTAGTTTAATTCCTGCAAGAATTTTTGCATAAGTTGTATAAATTTCACCATAACGATCCATCTGATCGCGAAAAATATTAGTTAATACAAAAACTTTTGGTCTTACATATTTTGTCACAAGTTCTACGTTGGCTTCATCTGTTTCGAGTACAGCCAAGTTTTTACCAGATTTAGTTTTCTGTGAAGTTAAGAAGGCAGTGACTATTCCTTGTTTCATATTAGATCCGCTTGGATTAGTTAATACCTGTGGATATTTTGCTTTCAGAGCCTTGACTGTGAGTGCAGTAGTCAGCGTCTTTCCATTTGTCCCAGTTATAATAACTGTTTCATAATTTTTTGCGAGATCTTGCAGAACATCTGGATCAATTGCAAGTGTTATTTTTCCCGGCAATGCGGTACCACCATGCAAAAAGTTGTGCAAAAACCAATAGGATGTGCGTCCTGCAGTAATTGCTACTGAACTTCTGAGTGACATTGTATTTCCCCCATTTCCAAAGAAGTTGCTGCAGAATTGATGATTAGTAACAGCTTCTTTGTTAATTACGTATACGTGTGTTCCAAAAGTTGAGCTTTTCCGCACAATTTCAAATTATTATAGCAGCGAAGATAGCTACAGTCATAACTCAAAATAGTACTCAAAACTTCCAAACTTATGTCACATTATCTTGTATAATTACAAAGAAGATAATATCACAAAATCCAGGGAAAAGGTTACTGTACTGACAGATAAAAACTATTCTTAAAGTAAATACTAAAACATCTGGCATATGAATAGTGAAATTTGTGAGGAAATCATATATAATTGGTAGGAAAGTCTAAATTTGGAGTTGATAGTCATGGCACAGCTGTTTTTCCGTTATGGTGCGATGAATAGTGGGAAAAGCATCGAAATATTGAAAGTCGCACATAATTATGAAGAACAAGATAAGTCAGTTGTAATTATGACTAGTGCAGTTGATGATAGGGATGAGTTGGGGTTTATCACAAGCCGAATTGGGTTAAAAAGGAAAGCCACCCTAATTTATGAGAAAACTAATGTCTATGATTCAATTGCCAAGATAGGTAAGAAAATAGACTGTGTGTTAATTGATGAAGCACAGTTTCTAAAACAGCACCATATCAAGGAATTTGCGAGAATTGTTGATGAGCTGAATATTCCAGTTATGGCTTTTGGATTGAAAAATGATTTTCGTAATGAATTATTTGAGGGTTCAAAATACTTGTTATTATATGCTGATAAGATTGAAGAAATGAAAACAATCTGCTGGTTTTGCGCTAAGAAAGCAATTATGAATCTTAGGGTCCATGACGGTCATCCAGTGTATAGTGGTGAACAAATCTTAGTGGGCGGAAACGAAGCGTATTATCCTGTATGTCGCAAACATTATTTGAACCCGCCTTTGAATTAGCAAATCACAATTGTTTTTAAAGAAGAAGATGGAGGAGTATTTTTAAATGAATGACTTATTTGACCGCTTGCAATCTCTTGAGGATCGATACGAAGAGTTGGGCGAATTACTATCTGATCCAGATATCATCAGCGATACCAGAAAGTTCACGAGTCTCTCAAAAGAAATGGCAGACTTACGTGAGACTGTTGAAAAGTATAATCAGTATAAAGAAGTTGTGCAAACAATCAAAGATGATGAAGAGATGCTAGGTGAAAAGCTCGATGATGAAATGGCCTCGATGGTTAAGGAAGAGTTGGCAACAGCCAAGTCTGATAAAGAGGCATTGGAATCCGAGATTAAAATTCTATTATTGCCTAAGGATCCTAACGATGACAAAAATATTATTATGGAGATTCGTGGTGCAGCCGGTGGCGACGAAGCGAGCCTTTTTGCGGCGGATTTATTTGGAATGTATTCCAAGTTTGCTGAAAAAGAAGGTTGGACCATTGAAGTCCTTGATAAGAATGTCACCGAAGTTGGCGGATTTAAAGAAATTGCATTGTTGATCAATGGTGACAGTGTCTATTCGAAGCTAAAATATGAAAGCGGCGCGCATCGTGTTCAGCGTGTTCCAGTGACAGAATCTGCTGGACGGGTGCATACTTCGACAGCGACAGTGGTAGTCATGCCTGAAGAAGAAGATGTTGAGATTGATTTGGATCCAAAAGATATTCGTGTAGATGTTTACCGCTCTTCTGGTGCTGGTGGACAGCATATCAATAAGACATCTTCGGCTGTTCGAATGACACATTTACCCACGGGAATTGTTGTGGCGATGCAAGATCAGCGTTCGCAACAACAAAATCGTGAAAAGGCAATGAAAATTTTAAAGGCACGTGTTTATGACTACTATTCTTCAAAAGAACAAAGTGAATATGATCAAAATCGTAAATCTGCTGTAGGAACAGGGGACAGATCTGAACGAATCAGGACTTATAACTATCCGCAAAACCGTGTCACGGATCATCGCATTGGTTTGACACTTAACAAGTTAGACCGCATTATGAATGGTGAATTAGAAGACGTGATTGATGCTTTGATTTTGTTTGATCAAACCAAAGCACTGGAGAGTCTGCAAAATGAGTAGTATGAATTTTTTTGAGGCCCAGAAATGGGCTTTTTCTTTTATAGATAGAGATAATGAAGAAACAAAAAGCGCAATTAAATTACTTTTAATGGATATTAGAGGATGGAATGAGCTACAATTACTGCAGAATTTGCAGACAAACTTAGCCGACAGTGAACTTAGTAAATTTAAAAAAAGGGTAAAGATGTATCAAGAAGATTGGCCAGTGCAATACATTTTGGGACATGCACTTTTTTTCGGACATACTTTTCGTGTGACAGAAGATACTTTGATACCGCGATCCGAAACAGAAGAGCTGGTCGAATGGATAATATCGGATAATCCAATAATTGATGCGCAGCAGAAAGTAGCTGATATCGGCACTGGAACGGGAGCAATTGGAATATCTTTGCAACTTGAACGTCCAGATTGGGACGTGACTTTGTCAGACATTTCGGAGAAAGCCTTGGCGGTTGCGAAGGAAAATGCAATTAATTTGCAGGCGAAAGTTAAATTGGCGGCGGGTGACCTGCTGTCTGTTTTAAACGGCAAATATGATTTGATAGTTTCTAATCCGCCTTATATTGCTGCTTCTGAGATAGACTTGATGGATAGGTCGGTAATTGCTCATGAACCAAAAAGTGCGCTGTTTGCAAAAGAAAATGGTCTCCTTTTTTATCATAGATTTGCTGAAGAAATAACTAATTATCTTAAGCCGGGAGGAAAGCTGTATTTAGAAATAGGATTTAAGCAGGGACAACAAGTTGCAAAACTATTCGATAATATCGGAAAAGTTGAAATTAAAAAAGATTTTTATGGGAATGATCGAATGGTAAGAGTAACAATATGATAAGGAGAAGGAAAATGCTGATTACAAAAATTTATAAACCAGCTGAAATAAAGCAAGCTGCGGGTGAACTGAATAAAGGTGAACTGATAGCATTTCCCACTGAAACAGTTTATGGTCTTGGTGCAGATGCTACAAATGAGTTGGCAGTTAAACGTGTTTATTTAGCCAAGGGACGTCCATCTGATAATCCGCTGATAGTTACGGTCTCATCTACTGAGATGATGGAACAATTTGCAACAGATATTAGCGAGGATGCTAAGAAGTTAATCAAAAATTTTTGGCCTGGTCCATTGACATTGGTATTCAATATTAAACCTGGTACCCTTTCAAAAACAGTTACCGGTGGTTTAAAGACAGCTGCTTTTAGGATGCCACAAAATGAAGTTACTAGAAGATTGATAGAGTTAGCGCAAGTTCCAATTGTAGGGCCATCTGCTAATTCGTCTGGAAAGCCTAGCCCAACTACTGCTGAGCATGTTTACCATGACCTTGAAGGGAAAATTGCAGGAATTGTTGATGATGGTCCGACCCAAGTTGGTGTTGAGTCGACAATTATTGATATGTCGACCGATAAACCGCTCATCCTACGGCCGGGTGCGGTAACAGTCGAAGAAATAGAGGCTGTCTTACAGAAACAATTGAATACAGATCAGCATAAAGTCGGTGCAGATGAAACGCCTAAAGCCCCAGGGATGAAATACAAGCATTACGCACCAGATGCGCAAGTCTTAATAGTCGAAGAGGGTAAGTGGGATGCTGCATTGACTTGGGCAAAAAAGCAACCTGTTTCAATTGGAATAATGGTTTCAAATATGCAAGGAAAAACAATTCCTGAAAACTGTGAATTGTTTGACCTGGGTGATGATGTCAAGCAGGCAAGCCATAACCTTTTCGCAGGTCTAAGATATTTTGATGATAAAAAAGATATTAAGTGGATTTTGGCCACGGGCTTTGCAGAAGAAGGCTTGGGAATTGCTTATATGAATCGTTTAAAAAAATCGGCAGGAGATCAATTTTTTGTAGATTAATTTAAGATGAAAGAAGCTAGCCAAATTGCTTTTTTTCCGCTAAAATAATTAAGAATAAAAAAGGAGTGTCTAGATTGGGAAAATTTGAAGTACTTGATCATCCACTGATCCAACATAAATTAACGATTATTCGTGATAAGAATTGTGGAACTCGCGAATTTCGTGAGGTTGTCAATGAAATTGCCGAGTTGATGGCTTATGAAGTGTCAAGAGACATGCCGCTTGAAGATGTTCAGGTCGAAACACCTATAACTGTGACAACGAAAAAGAGTCTCGCTGGTAAAAAAGTTGTAATTGTACCCATTTTACGTGCAGGTTTAGGAATGGTTGATGGTATTCTTGAATTGATTCCGGCTGCAAAGGTTGGACATGTGGGAATGTATCGTGATGAGGAAACATTGAAGCCCGTTGAGTACTTTGTCAAGATGCCTGAAAATATGGAGAGCCGCGAAATTTTTGTGGTTGATCCAATGTTGGCAACAGGAGGATCGGCAATTATGGCTGTCGATGCATTAAAGAAGCGTGGGGCAGTCGCAATCAAGTTTGTTTGCCTTGTTGCTGCACCAGAAGGTGTCAAGGCTTTGCGCACTGCACATCCTGATATTGATATTTTTGCTGCAGCTTTGGATGATCATTTAAACGAAAATGGCTATATTGTTCCCGGTTTAGGTGATGCAGGAGATCGTTTATTCGGTACGAAGTAACTATTATCCTTCTACTATTGTTTATTATTGTTGGAAAAATTATTATATAGTTGTAAAGAAAGCATGAAGTTAAGGCACGATTAAAAAGTGCAAGAACGTCATGCTTTTTTTGATGATTAACAGAAATTTGAATATCATTAATTCGGGTCCCAAAAAAAATATATTTATATTGTACACAAGAGAAACATCCTAAATTGCAAAAAAATGGCTAATACGTATTACTTTCAAAATACCTTAAAGAATAAAAAAGTGTTTGCTAACTAATACACAAACAAGAGTAAAATTTAGCAGTTAGTGTGATAATGATAATAACTATTTGACTATAAAAGATTATTATATCATGTAGGAAAACGCTTTCCAATGCTCTAAAAACATTTTGTGTTTTTTCTTAAATGGTGGTATCATTTCATATGTATTAAAAAGCGCTTGTTATTAGGCTTTTGCACATATTTTTCTAAATTTGATGAGTCATGCCATCAAAAGGAAGAGAGGTGAGACTTGGTGAATGAGGGAGCATATGTTCAAGAAATCTTTGGAATTCCTTTCAACATTAGCAATGATCTGCCGGGTTTACTTGCGGCAATAATCGTATTTTTTACTATGTTTTGGCTATCGCGTAAGATACAACTGAAACCTACAGGAAGGCAAAATGTTCTTGAATGGATAATCGATTTTACCAACAGTATTATTAAGAGCACAATGCCTAATAAAGAAGGAAGTCAGTTTGGACTCCTGATTTTTACATTGTTTTCTTTTATATTTGTGTCGAACCAGTTAGGGTTGATGTTGCAGGTTAATGTAAATAATGTTGCTTACATTAAAAGCCCGACAGCAGATGCTATGACAACGATGACACTTGCTTTTATGGTTTTGCTTTTTGCACATTTCTTGGGAGTCAAAAAATTTGGTTTTAAAGGGTACATTAAAAATACTTACTTTAGCCCAATTCCGTTTTTGCTTCCCATAAGCATCCTTGAAGAATTTACAAACTTTCTTACACTGGCTCTTCGGTTATACGGGAATATCTATTCCGGTGAAGTTTTATTGAAATTGATTTATGAGTTTGGTAAATCATTTGGCCTAATATCATTTATTCCGGCCATTCCATTAGAACTTATCTGGCAGGCCTTTTCTGTATTTATTGGGAGTATTCAAGCCTATGTGTTTGTAACTTTGACGATGGTTTATATATCTCAAAAAATTGAAAAAGAGTAAACAAGGAGGATTTAGTTATGATTTCATTATCTTTAATAGGTGCAGGGTTAGCAGCTGCAGGTGCTGCGATTGGTGCTGCGATTGGTAACGGTCTTGTAATTTCTAAAATGATTGAAGGTATGGCACGCCAACCTGAATTGGAAGGTAAGTTACGTACTAATATGTTTATCGGTGTTGGTTTGGTTGAAGCTGTTCCAATTATTGCAATTGTTATTTCATTCCTTTTGTTGGCAAAAGCTTAAACAAAATTATTGTTTAAACTGTCAAAACAGAGGAGGTGTCAATTAAATGGGTACAGATTTTATACTTGGTGCTGTTGCAACATCTGTTAAATGGGGAGATATGTTATTTTATCTAGTTCTATTTATCGTGTTAATCGCACTGTTGAAACATTTTGCGTGGGGTCCTGTCAATGAGATGATGGATAAGCGCGCGAATAAAATTGCAAATGATATTGATTCTGCTGAAGATGCTCGGCAAAAAGCCGAAGAACTTGCAGAAAAAAGACAGAGTGCTTTGAAAGAATCACATGTTGAAGCATCACAAATTATTGAGCGTGCAAAGAAAAATGGTGAACAGCAAAAAAATATAATTGTTGAAAATGCTCATGGTGAAGCCCAATCATTCAAGGAAACAGCGAAGCAAGATATTGCACGTGAACGCCAAGATGCTTTGGAAGGTGTCAAGAATGATGTAGCTGAATTGTCACTTGAAATTGCTTCAAAGGTTATCTCGAAGAATTTACAGCTTGATGATCAAAAGGCCTTAATTGATTCTTATATCGAAGGGTTGGGGAAGCAAAATGAAGTTAAATAAGACGATAATAGCCCATCGATATGGGAGTGCACTGTTTGAATTGGCACTTGAAAAAGATGAACGCCAAGCTCTTAAAGAAGAATTGGTAGAATTAAAACAAATACTTGTCAATGAACCTAAAATGATGTTGCTTTTAACTAGTAAACAAATTTCAAGGGTTGATAAGCAAAAATTTATCAAAACTTTGGGTGATTCAGCTTCTGAAACTTTAAAGAACTTGTTGGATATGCTGTTTGACTACGATCGTATTGGTGATTTGGATGTCATTATTGATGAATACATTAGATTAAATGATGAATACGAAAAAACAGTTAAAGCAGTTGTTACAACGGCTATTCCTTTGGAAAGTGAGCAAAAAGCCAAATTGGCTGATTCCTTTGCTAGAATAGTCGGGGCAAACAAAGTAGTACTTGAAGAGAAAGTTGACTCTGACATTATTGGAGGAGTTATTCTTAGATCAAATAACTATATCTATGATGGTTCTTTAAAATTAAGATTTGCACAAATCAAAAGAATGCTTTTGAAATGATTATATAAAGAGGTGAAACTTCTATGAGCATTAAGGCTGAGGAAATAAGTGCTCTGATTAAACAGCAATTAGCAAATTATCATACTGAACTCAATGTTGACGAAGTCGGAACAGTTACATACGTCGGTGATGGAATTGCCCGTGCAACTGGACTTGATAACGCATTGGCGGGTGAATTACTTGAATTTGATGATGGAACTTTAGGAATGGCTCAAAACCTTGAGTCAAATGATGTTGGTATTGTTATTCTTGGTTCTTTTGAAGGAATTCGTGAAGGAAATAGTGTTAAAAGAACTGGAAGAATTATGGAAGTTCCAGTTGGAGAGCAGCTGATTGGACGTGTAGTTAATCCTTTGGGCCAAGCAATTGATGGTCTAGGAGAAATTAAGGTTGATAAGACTCGACCAGTTGAGAAAAAAGCACCTGGTGTTATGCAACGTAAATCAGTTAGTGAACCTCTACAAACTGGTATTAAAGCTATTGATGCATTAGTACCAATTGGTCGTGGACAGCGTGAGTTGGTAATCGGTGATCGTAAGACAGGTAAGACTTCTGTTGCAATTGATACGATTATTAATCAAAAAGATCAAGACATGATTTGTGTTTACGTTGCAATTGGTCAAAAGGAATCAACAGTTAGAAGTCAGGTAGAAACACTTCGTAGTTATGGTGCCATGGATTATACAATTGTTGTTTCTGCGGGTCCTTCATCTCCAGCACCACTGTTATGGCTTGCACCATATGCTGGGGCTGCCATGGGTGAGGAATTCATGTACAATGGCAAGCATGTTTTGATTATCTATGATGATTTAACAAAACAAGCGGATGCTTATCGTGAACTTTCTTTGATTTTGAGACGTCCACCTGGTCGTGAAGCTTATCCTGGTGATGTTTTCTATTTGCATTCACGTTTGTTGGAACGTGCTGCTAAGTTGAGTGATGATTTGGGTGGCGGTTCAATGACCGCTTTACCATTCATTGAAACAAAAGCCGGTGATGTTTCTGCTTATATTCCTACAAATGTTATTTCAATCACTGATGGTCAGATATTCTTGGATAGTAATAATTTCTATTCAGGTATTCGTCCAGCTATTGATGCTGGTACATCTGTTTCTCGTGTTGGTGGTGCTGCACAGATTAAGGCAATGAAGAAAGTTTCTGGTACTTTGCGTCTTGATTTAGCGTCATATCGTGAGTTGGAATCATTTGCACAATTTGGTTCTGATTTGGATGCTGCCACACAAGCTAAGTTGAGTCGTGGTCGCAGAACTGTTGAGGTTCTAAAGCAGCCTCTTCATGAACCACTAGTAGTTGAGAAACAAGTTTTGATTTTGTACGCATTAACACATGGTTTCTTGGATACTGTCCCAGTTGATGATATTATGCGTTATCAAGGCGAGTTGTTTGCTTTCTTTGACAATAACCATAAGGATTTATTGGATTCTATCAAGAAAACAGGTGCTCTTCCAGATACAGACAAACTTGATGAAGCAATTAAAGATTTTGCTAACGGGTTTCAAGCAACTGCTGCGAAATAGAAAGGTCGGTGAAGGCTAGTGGGGGCTTCTCTACAAGAAATTAAACGAAGAATCTCTTCAACTAAGAAGACAGAACAAATCACTGGTGCAATGCAGATGGTTTCGACTGCTAAATTGAGTCAGATTCAACGTCATACGACTAGCTATCAAGTGTATGCTAAAAAAATCCGTAGTGTTATCACTCATCTTGCTAAATCTCATCTTCTTGATGGTGGTGCGTCAATTACACCTCGCACGAAGGAAGCAAATGAAAATGATGATCAGATTGATGGATTGAGTATGTTGGTTAAGCGACCAGTTAAACATACAGGAATTGTGGTAATTACTTCTGATCGTGGATTAGTGGGAAGTTACAATAGTAACGTGATTAAGCAGACACTGGAATTAATCAGTGGTGGCAATCATTCCACAGAGGACGTAGTGATTATCGCAATTGGCGGTACTGGTGCTGACTTCTTTAAGAAGAGGGGCTACAAAGTTCCTTTTGAATTTCGTGGAGTTAAAGATATTCCAAAATTCAGAGAGACTCATCAATTAGTCAAAAAGATTATTGATATGTATGATGACGAAACTTATGATGAATTATTTGTTTGTTATAATCACTTCGTTAATTCACTGACATCGGAGTTTCGTGCTGAACCAATGTTACCGATTTCTGCTATGAATGTTGGTAATGATGATTTGACCGATGACAGCGAACAGGAGGGCTTTTCAGCTGAGTATGAGATGGAGCCTTCAGAAGATGCAATTTTAGAGGTGGTATTGCCTCAATATGCTGCGAGCTTAATTTACGGGGCAATTCTTGATGCAAAAACCTCTGAGCATGGTTCTAGTTCGACGGCGATGAAGTCTGCGACTGATAATGCAAAAGATGTTATTTCTTCATTGGAATTACAGTATAACCGTGCTCGTCAGAGTGCGATTACTACTGAAATTACGGAAATTACAGGTGCACAGGCTGCTCTTGATTAATAAGATGATTGGAGGAATGTTTAAATGAGTTCTGGTAAAGTAGTTCAAGTTATCGGACCTGTTATTGATGTTCAATTTCCTCTTAGCGAAAAATTACCTGATATCAACAATGCGTTGAATGTTGAACGAGCAGATGGCTCAAATCTTGTTGTTGAAGTTGCTCTTGAACTTGGTGACGGAGTAATGCGTACCATAGCGATGGATTCAACAGATGGTGTTCAAAGAAGTGCAAAGGTTGAAGATACTGGTACATCAATTAGTGTCCCAGTAGGTAAGGAAACGTTAGGACGTGTGTTCAATGTTCTTGGTGAATCAATCGATGGTGGTGAAAAATTTGCAGATGATGCCGAGCGTCATCCAATCCATCGTGATGTACCAGCGTATGATCAGTTGAATACAAAAATTGAAATTCTTGAAACAGGTATTAAGGTTATTGATTTACTTGCACCTTATATTAAGGGTGGAAAAATCGGATTGTTCGGTGGTGCCGGTGTTGGGAAAACTGTTTTGATTCAGGAGCTTATTCACAATATTGCCCAGGAACATAATGGTATTTCTGTTTTTACGGGTGTTGGTGAACGAACTCGTGAAGGTAATGACCTTTATTTTGAAATGAAAGAATCAGGTGTTTTGGAGAAAACGGCCATGGTATTTGGTCAGATGAATGAGCCACCTGGTGCACGTATGCGTGTTGCTCTGACAGGATTAACAATTGCGGAATATTTCCGTGATACAGAAGGGCAAGATGTGTTACTGTTTATTGATAATATCTTCCGCTTCACGCAGGCTGGTTCAGAAGTTTCAGCTTTGCTTGGACGTATTCCGTCAGCTGTTGGTTATCAACCAACACTTGCTACAGAAATGGGTCAGTTGCAGGAACGTATTACATCAACGAAAAAGGGATCCGTAACATCTATTCAAGCTGTTTATGTTCCAGCTGATGATTATACTGATCCTGCACCAGCAACAACTTTCGCTCATTTGGATGCTACAACTAACCTTGAGCGTAGTTTGACACAACAAGGTATATACCCTGCTGTTGATCCTTTGGCTTCTACTTCAAGTGCTTTGGCACCTGAAATAGTTGGTGAAGAGCATTATAAAGTTGCTACTGATGTTCAACATGTTTTGCAACGTTATCGTGAATTACAAGATATCATTTCAATTCTTGGAATGGATGAACTTTCTGATGATGAAAAGGTAATTGTTGCGCGTGCTCGTCGTATCCAATTCTTTTTATCACAAAACTTCCATGTTGCTGAGCAATTTACTGGTGTACCAGGTTCTTATGTTCCAGTTAAAGAAACTGTTGCTGGTTTTAAGGACATTTTGGATGGTAAATACGATGATCTTCCTGAAGATGCATTCCGTTCAGTTGGACGTATCGAAGAGGTAGTTGAAAAAGCTAAGAAAATGACTAGCAAATAAAGGGGGTAACTTTGATGGCTGAACAAGATTTATTGACAGTTAGTGTAGTTACTCCTGATGGCAGTGTCTATGAGGGTCAAACAAGATTAGCAGTTTTTAAGACGACTGTGGGTGAAATTGGTATTTTACCAAATCACATTCCTTTAATTGCTTCGCTAGAAATTGATGAAGTAAGGGTTAAAGTACAGGGTACTGATGACAAGTTTGATGAAATCGCAGTTAGTGGTGGTTTTGTTGAATTCTCTGATAATGTTGCGACAGTTGTTGCGAATAGTGCAGAGAAAAAGGAAAATATTGATAAAGATCGTGCTGCTAAGGCTCGTGAACGCGCGGAACGGCGTTTAGAAGCAGCTAAACAAAGCAATGATATTAATACTACCAAGCGTGCTGAGATTGCTTTGAGAAGAGCAGTTAACCGTATGAATATATCAGGACACTAGTATTAATTAAGTAAAAATATTTTTTTTAATCATCCGATTACTTTATGAATCGGATGATTTTTTTTGCGCAGCATATTAAAAGTAAAAAATGATTAAAATATTACAAACTTATTACATATTTAAAGACTTGTATTTTTTTTTATGATAATATTAAGCTGTATCTTTTAGAGGAGTGTGAATAATGAATTATTATGGTCTCACTGCATTACTTAACATTATATGTAACTTTGTATTTGTTTTTCTTGCTTTTTATTGTGTGCAAGCTTTACGTTTAGATCGTTACATATCCTCGCAAAAACAAGGTATATTCAAAATACTGATTGTAATGGTATCTATTGCAATTGGGTACATGTGCAGTTCATTTTTCTTGGACTTCATAAATAATGTACGCAATTTGTCTTATTTATTTCAAAAATAGAAGATGCTTATTATGATAACTTGGAGGAATCATTTTGGAAAAAATAATCGTTCATGGCGGTAATCGGCTTGTTGGTAGTGTTGAGATTGAAGGAGCAAAAAATGCAGTTTTGCCTATTTTGGCGGCAAGCTTATTGGCAAAAGAAGGAACAATGCAGTTGGATAGTGTCCCAGTCCTATCTGACGTTTATATGATGAATAATGTATTACGCTTTTTAAATGTTAAAGTTGAAATGGACGAAATTAACAAGACTGTGTCATTAGATGCAACTTCTAAGTTGTCGTATGAAGCACCTTTCAAATATGTTTCTAAAATGCGCGCTTCCATAGTAGTTATTGGTCCGTTATTGGCGCGTTTAGGACATGCAAAGGTTGCTATGCCTGGTGGATGTGCAATTGGCTCGAGACCAATTGACCTACACTTAAAAGGTCTTGAGGCCATGGGTGCGGTAGTTGAACATCACGATGGTTATATTGAGGCAACGACTGAGGGTCTTGTTGGTGCAGATATTTATTTGGACTTTCCAAGTGTTGGGGCTACGGAGAACATCATGATGGCAGCTACGCTTGCAAAAGGGACAACTGTTATCGAAAATGTTGCGCGTGAACCTGAAATTGTTGACTTAGCAAATGTTTTAAATAAGATGGGTGCAAATGTGGTTGGTGCGGGGACTGAACGATTGAAGATCGTTGGTGTTACTGAATTACACGGGACCGATCATACAATTGTACAAGATAGAATTGAAGCTGGCACGTTTATGGTTGCTGCTGCTGCCACTAATGGAAATGTGTTAGTGAAGAATGCGATTGCAGAACATAATCGTCCATTAATTTCTAAATTAGAAGAAATGGGGGTTTCTGTAACTGAAGAGAATGAGGGAATTAGGGTGATTGGAACAAAACATTTGAAACCTGTAACAGTTAAGACTTTACCTCATCCTGGCTTTCCGACCGATATGCAACCACAAATCTCTATTTTACAATTATTGTCAAATGGGGAAAGTGTTATAACAGAAACAGTGTTTGAAAATAGATTTATGCACTTTGGCGAATTAAGAAGAATGAATGCTGATGTTAGGATTGAAGGTAACTCCGCGATTCTCCACGGTCCAGCAAAATTACATGGTGCTGAAGTTGCAGCAACTGATTTGAGAGCTGCGGCAGCATTGGTTTTGGCTGGCCTTGTTGCAGATGGTTACACTCAAGTAACTCATCTGAAATACCTCGATCGCGGATATTACCATTTTCATCAGAAACTCGCAGCTTTAGGGGCTGAGATTACAAGAGTTAATGAAGGGAATCTTGCCATTAAAAACAGGGAAGTTTCTGAGCTCAATAATTAAGTATCTCTAAAAGTCATGGCTTAATCCTGTATTTATTATAATTCTATATGCTTGTAAAAGAATGTTTGTGGTATAATATAATAGGTTTTTTGTAGGGCAATCAAGGGGTAACCTTGCTTTTAAAATACTACATACAATTTATTAAAGGAGAATAACTATGGCTAAAGATATTGGTATTGATTTAGGAACTGCTAATGTTTTAATCAATCTAAAGGGCAAAGGTATTGTCTTAAATGAGCCATCAGTAGTTGCAATCGATACTCACACAGGAAGAGTATTAGCCGTTGGTTCGGAAGCCTATAAGATGGTTGGAAGGACTCCTAATAATATTCGAGCAATTCGTCCACTGAAGGATGGAGTAATTGCTGATTTTGATATAACAGAACAGATGCTTTCATATTTTATTAAGAAACTTAATGTTAAGGGATTTATGTCTAAACCTAATATTTTAATTTGTTGTCCAACTAACACAACTTCTATTGAGCGCAAGGCAATTAGGCAAGCTGGTGAAAAATCTGGTGGTGGGAACGTTTTTCTGGAAGAAGAACCTAAAGTTGCCGCGATTGGTGCTGGATTGGATATTTTTCAACCACATGGTAGCATGGTAATTGATATCGGTGGTGGAACTAGTGACATAGCTATCCTTTCTCTTGGCGATATCGTTGTGAGCCGTTCGTTGAGAATAGCAGGGGATCGTTTGAATTCCGATATTATGACATACACACGTAAAACACAGGGATTACAAATTGGTGAACGAACTGCTGAAAAAATCAAGATTGAAATTGGTACAGTTTTAGCGGATCATCGCAGTGATCAGATGGAAGTTCGTGGACGTGATGTTGTGAATGGTCTTCCTCGGACAATTACACTTTCATCTAATCAGATTGAGAGTGCTCTGCATGAGACAATGATGTCAGTTATTGATGCTGCTAAAGATGTTTTGGAACAAACCCCACCTGAATTAGCTGCTGATATTATTGATCGTGGAATTGTTTTAACTGGTGGCGGAGCATTGTTAAATGGAATTGATCAATTATTTTCAGAGCATTTAAAGGTTCCAGTAATGGTTGCTGATTCTCCTTTGGATGATGTTGCAATGGGAACAGGTTTCTTATTAGAACATATAGAAAAAAGCAAGAAATAATTATAAATTAAGGGGGATAATTTCGATGAAGCGGCTGTTGATTTTACTTGTGCGTGGATATCAAAAAGGAATTTCCCCTTTTTTTCCACCAAGTTGTCGGTATTATCCAACTTGTTCTACTTATATGATTCAAGCTTTAGAGAAACATGGGGTCATAAAGGGATTGTTAATGGGAACTGCTAGGATTTTAAGGTGCCATCCTCTAGTGAAGGGTGGTTATGATCCAGTACCCACAAGGTTTAATTTAAGACGTAATGATAACTCAAAATAGATTAAAGTTTAAGAAACACTTTTTTTGGACTAATAGGTATTTAGAAAATTCTCACATTGGAGGAAAATAGTGTCACGTAGAGAGAAAAACATCGAAATTAAAGAAGAAGAAAAAATCGTAGATGGTGAGACTGAAATTATATTGACGATAGGCTCAGCAACCTTAGGCAGTGTCAGGGTTTCAAAAAGAGGTTTTGTAGCATTGCTTCCAAATGGTGAAACTTTTAGGACTAGTTCACATGACGAGGCCATCAACTTGTTGATACGTGATTATCATCTTCACCATGCGAATTAGATAGAATTTTTTGTAAATCCGGTAGATATGGATACTCATACTAGCGGTTTTATTATTTAAGGTTATCTGTTTAGGTTCGCGGGTAGTATTTATAAGGAGGAGCTATATTGGCTGAAGAACAATTAACGAGAGCGGATAATAAAGATGTTCGGATTGATTATGGTATTATCTTTTCAGTTCTTGTGTTAGCGGTGATTGGGATAGCATCAATATACGTTGCTGCGAGTCATGATACAAGTACATCTAGTGTTACCAAGATGATTTTGACACAGGTAGTATGGTATGCAATTGGAACGATCGCAATCGTAATTATTATGCAATTTGATGCGGAACAGCTGTGGAAGTTGGCTCCAATCGTGTATGGTATTGGGATATTTCTGTTAGTGATGGTTTTGTTTTTGTATAGTAGATATTACTATGCTAAGACAGGTGCTAGGAGCTGGTTTGCAATTGGGAGCTTGACTTTTCAGCCTTCTGAGCTTATGAAACCTGCATATATTATGATGTTGGGTCGAGTTGTTTCTCAACATAATAATGAATATATTGAACATACTTCGAATAATGACTGGAAGTTATTATTTAAAATGATTGGCTGGACATTACCAATAGCTGTTTTACTTAAGTTACAAAATGATTTTGGAACGATGCTTGTCTTTTTTGCTATTTTTGGAGGAGTTGTGATTGTTTCGGGTATAACCTGGAAGATTATTGCACCGATAGCGATTGCTGGTGGTGCGCTAGGTGCTACCGCCATTACACTAGTAATATATGGAAGAAGTATTCTGGAACAAATTGGCTTTAAAACCTATCAATTTAACCGTATTGAAGCGTGGCTGAATCCATCAGCTGATACATCCTCAACAAGTTATCAATTGTGGCAGAGTATGAAAGCAATTGGCTCGGGTAAACTTCTTGGCAAGGGGTTTAATGTTTCAAATGTGTATGTACCCGTCCGCGAATCTGATATGATTTTTTCGGTTATTGGAGAGAATTTTGGCTTTATTGGTGGATGTGTCTTGATATTTTTATATCTGTTATTAATTTTTCAAATGATTCAAGTTACTTTTGATACTAAGAATGAGTTTTATGCGTATATTTCTACTGGGGTAATTATGATGATACTCTTCCACGTATTTGAAAATATTGGAATGAGCATAGGACTTCTCCCATTGACAGGTATTCCGTTACCTTTTGTGAGTCAAGGTGGGTCATCATTAATTGGAAATATGATTGGTATTGGGTTAATAATGTCGATGAGATACCATAACAAGAGTTATATGTTCAGTAATAGCAAAGATTTTCATTAATGTTTTTTGTTTAAAAGAAGTTTGACATGTGGAACACGTTTATCCAGAATGAATAAGGAGCTAGGTCAACAATTTTGACCTAGCTTTTTTGTGATAATTTTTTATAAAATACACATATAGTTACAATCTTGGATTACTCTTCTTTGTCACAAATTAGGTCTTGTACTATAATAAATTTTAGTATAAAAAGGGAGTTGGTTTGATTGAAGAAAATGTATTGTTACAATCGTTGCAGTACTTGTGCCAAAGCACGAAAATGGTTAGACGAAAAAAATGTATCATATAATGAAGTCGATATAGTGGAAACTCCTCCAACTAAAGAAGAATTATTGGTGCTTATTAAACAGGGCGACCATCCAATCAAATATTTCTTTAACACGAGTGGCATTAAGTACCGTGAATTAAAACTAAAGGATAAGGTTCCTTCAATGAGTGATGAAGAGGCAAGTGAACTCTTGGCCAGTGATGGTAAATTAATCAAGAGACCACTGATGATTGAAGGAACTCACTTTACTTGTGGATTTAAACCTGATGTGTATGAGACAGAATGGCTCTAAATAAACGATAAGATATTTGTCTTATTATCCGTAGTTATTTATAAAAATTAAAATTTAATGAATTTTCTAATTGAAAACGATTTGCAATTAAGCTAAAATTAGAGCGTGTTCTAAATTGGAGGAATTGATGATGTCAACACTTGAAATAAAAGACTTACATGTATCAATTGAAGGTAAAAATATACTAAAAGGTGTTAACTTAACGATGAAAACCGGGGAAATCCACGCGATCATGGGACCAAATGGAACTGGTAAATCAACTTTGTCGGAAGCAATCATGGGACATCCTGCATATAAGGTAACTAAAGGAGAAGTTTTACTTAATGGTGAAAATATTCTTGATTTACCGGTTGATGAACGTGCCCGTGCTGGGCTATTCTTGGCGATGCAGTATCCCGCTGAGATTCCTGGTGTAACGAATGCAGAATTCATTCGTGGTGCGATTAACGCTCGCAGGCCTGAAGATGATGCAATTTCGATTAAAAATTTCTTGAAACAATTGGACGAAACAATGTCAGTATTGGATATGACCGAGGAAATGGCAGACCGCTACCTTAACGAAGGATTTTCCGGTGGTGAAAAAAAGCGGAATGAAATATTGCAATTGATGATGATTAAACCCAAGTTTGCAATTCTAGATGAAATTGATTCTGGGTTGGATATTGATGCGTTAAAGGTTGTCTCACGCGGTGTTAACAAGATGAGAGGACCTGAATTTGGTTCATTAATCATTACGCATTATCAGCGTCTCCTAAATTATATTGTACCTGACGTTGTTCATGTGATGATGGGCGGTAGAATTGTAGAACAAGGTGGACCAGAACTTGCTAAGAGGTTGGAAGATGAAGGTTACGCAGGGATAAGAGATGAGCTTGGATTAGACATTAAGCTTGTTGATGAAGATGCGTAGGGATGAGGTGAATTATGACGGTTGAATTTGAGAGTTATCCTGAAATTAAAAGCTACGCAGAAAGTGTAGCTGAACCAAAGTGGTTTACTGAAATGAGAATCAAGGCTCTTGAGGCACAACCAGCACTGGAATTACCAAATTTTGAGAAAATAAGATACCAGCGCTGGCCAATTCAGGTAAAAAAACATTAAAAAAATTTTCCTCGGATAGTGATCTTCTAGAAGAGTTAGATATTGAAGAAGCAAAGCACTTAGTCGTACAGCTTGGTCAAGATACTGTACGCACAAATGGACTAACTGAATTAGAAGAACAAGGTGTGATTATTTGTGATTGGCAGACAGCATTAGAACAGCATAGTGATCTAGTTCAAAAATATTTCATGCAAAAAGCTGTAAAGTATGACGAGGATCTGCTAACTGCGCAACATGTTGCAAACTTGACAAGTGGACTATTTGTTTATGTTCCTAAGAATACTGTTGTGAAAGAGCCACTGACTACTTATTTTGTGCAGGATGCTACCACAAAGGCAGATTATGTACATCATGTAATAATTGTTACTGAAAAAAATAGTGAATTCTCATACCTTGAGAATTTGACAACTGTTGGTAGTGAGAAGACCACTGCAAATATTATTGTTGAAGTTATTGCAGGGGTTGACAGCCATGTGAAATTTGCAAGTGTTGACCGGTTGGGAACCAATACGACTACGTATCTCAATCGGAGAGGTCATCTTGAGGATAATGCCAAGATTGACTGGTCAATGGGTATGATGAATGACGGAAATATTGTTGGTGATTTTGATTCTGACCTCGTAGGGAATGGATCTCACTCAGAAGTTAAAGTTGTTGCTATCTCAACAGGTAAACAAGTTCAAGGAATTGATACACGTGTTACGAATATTGGGCGTCACACAATCGGACATATTTTGCAACATGGTGTGATTCTGTCGCGTTCAACACTTACATTTAATGGAATTGGACATATTATAAAGGGCGCTAAGGGCTCGGATGCCCAACAGGAAAGTCGTGTTTTGATGCTGTCGACCAAGGCAAAGGGCGATGCTAATCCAATATTACTGATTGATGATAATGATGTAACCGCTGGTCATGCTGCCAGTGTAGGGCGTGTCAATCAAGAACAGTTGTATTACCTGATGAGTCGCGGTTTGCCGAAAAAAGTTGCAGAACGCCTTGTTATCCGTGGTTTTTTGGGGCCAGTATTGGCGGCTATTCCATCAAAGAAGATTGAAGAACAATTAAAGGTAACTATCGAAAGGAAGCTTGTCGATGGTCAAACAGATGAATGAACTTATTAAGGATTTTCCGATACTTGATCAGAAAGTGAACGATGAACAATTGGTATATCTTGATAATGCAGCAACTACGCAAAAACCGCGTGCGGTTGTTGATGCGGTAACCAATTATTATTATCATGATAATGCTAATGTTCATCGCGGAGTGCATACTCTTGCGGAACGAGCAACGGCGCAATTTGAAGACGTTCGCAAGAAGGTTGCACACTTTATCAATGCTCCTAGCGAACAGGAAATTATTTACACGAAAGGAACAACTGAATCCTTAAATTGGGTGGCTGCAAGTTATGGCAGAACTTTTGTGAAGCCCGGTGATGAGATTGTTATTTCGTACATGGAACATCACAGCAACTTGGTACCATGGCAAATCCTTGCTAAGAAAAATGGAGCAGTACTGAAGTATATTGATTTGCTTCCTGATGGCCAGCTAGATATGGATAGTGTCAAGAAACAAATTACAGATAAAACAGCAATCGTCTCACTTGCTCATGCTTCAAATGTTCTTGGAGTCGTTAATCCTGTGGCGAAAATTGCAAAAATTGCACATAAACATGGAGCGATTATGGTCGTTGACGGTGCTCAATCTACACCGTATATGAGGATTGATGTACAGGATTTAGGCATTGACTTTTTTGCTTTTTCTGGGCACAAACTCATGGCCCCAACTGGGATAGGTATTCTTTGGGGTAAAAGTGAATTATTAGAGCAAATGCCACCACTTGAATTTGGTGGTGAAATGATTGATTGGGTACAGTTGCAAGAGACTACTTTTAAGAAGGCTCCATGGAAGTTTGAAGGCGGAACACAGAATATCGCGGGAGTTGTTGGTTTAGGTGCAGCTATTGATTATCTTGAAAGTATTGGAATGGATAAAATTGAGAATTATGAGAAATCATTGATTGCAAATATTTTGCCAGAATTGGTTAAGATTGATGGTCTGGAGATATATGGGCCACTGGATCCTTCAAAACGTACTGGAATTATTTCTTTTAATCTCAAAGGTTTGCATCCGCATGATGTTGCAACTGCTCTAGATATGGAAGGTATTGCAGTCAGAGCAGGACATCACTGCGCACAGCCATTGATGGAATACTTGGATGTTACTGCAACGGCACGTGCCAGCTTCTATCTATATAACACGGTTGAAGATGGACAACGTTTGGTAGAAGCAATCAAGGCTACGAAGGAGTTCTTTAAAAATGGGATTGTCTAGATTAGATAATTTGTATCGTCAGATGATTTTGGAACATGCGTCACATCCTCATCATCACGGGACACTTAAAAATGCTGATCATCAACTTGAGTTGCGGAATCCGACTTGTGGGGATGTTTTGGTTGTACAGGTTGCAATGAAAGCAAGCAAGGTTTCTGACGTGGCATTTTCAGGATCTGGGTGTACAATAAGTCAAGCCTCCGCAAGTATGATGACTGATGAGGTAATCGGTAAGACAGCCGCACAAGTTGAACAGATGGTAGTGACATTTTCGAAGATGGTTACTGGAGATTCAGTAGATAACGTTGATGATATTCTAGGTGATGCAGCAATTCTTGAAGGAGTTGCACAGTTTCCCGCACGAATTAAGTGTGCAACGTTAGCTTGGAAAGCAATTTATCAGGCAATTGAGAATGACAATAAGGAATCGACTATCGGTCTAATGCGACACGATGAGCTATAGGAGGGAGTTATTATATGGCAGATGCAAGTATGCTTGGTCTGGGCGGAGAATATAAGTATGGTTTTAAAGATGATATTCAGCCAATTTTGACAACTGGTGAAGGTCTCAATGAAGAAATTGTGCGGCAAATTTCAGCAGCAAAAAATGAACCGGATTGGATGCTGGATTTTCGTTTGAAGTCGTTTAGACGTTATGAACAGATGGAAATGCCTGATTTTGGGCCTGATTTGACTACGCTTGACTTGAATCACATTAATTATTTTAGGCGTGACAGTGATAAAATTGCTCGTAATTGGGAGGATGTCCCTGAAGACATTAAGAAAACTTTTGATCGCTTGGGTGTTCCAGAGGCTGAGCGTAAATATTTAGCTGGTTCTTCTGCACAGTATGAATCCGAAGTTGTTTACCATAATATGCGTGAAGATTTTGAAAAATTAGGAATTGTCTTTATGGATACGGATTCGGCCGTACAGCAATATCCAGAATTAGTAAAGAAGTATTTTGGCAAGCTAATCCCTCCTTCTGATAACAAATTTGCTGCATTAAATTCTGCAGTTTGGTCAGGTGGAACATTTATTTATGTACCAAAGGGTGTTAGAACAGAAGTGCCAATTCAGAGCTACTTCCGAATTAATGCTGGAAATAGTGGACAGTTTGAGCGAACCTTGATCATCGTCGATGAAGGTGCAAGTGTAAACTATGTTGAAGGATGTACAGCTCCTAACTATTCTGAAGACAGTCTGCACGCAGCTGTTGTTGAGGTTAATGTGTTGAAGAATGCATACTGCCGCTATACAACGATTCAAAATTGGTCAGATAATGTTTATAGTCTTGAAACGAAACGTGCGCAAGCTCTTGAGAATGGAACGATGGAATGGGTTGATGGCAATCTAGGTTCCAAGGTTACGATGAAGTATCCAAGTGTGTATATGAATGGTGAGGGTGCGAGAGGAACAATGCTCTCGATTGCTTTCGCAGGTAAAGATATTGTTTCTGATACAGGTGCCCGCATGATTCATAATGCTAAGAACACATCCAGTTCGATTGTTTCTAAGTCCTTGTGTAAAGATGGCGGACGTGTAGATTATCGTGGTAAAGTTCGTTTCGGACGTACTAGTGATGGCTCATTCTCACATGTTGAATGTGATACTATTATTCTTGACGAAAAAAGTGCAAGTGATACTATTCCATTTAATGAAATCAAAAATGGGAATGTTTCGATGGAACATGAGGCAAAGGTTTCCAAAATCTCAGAAGAGCAGCTCTATTATTTGATGAGTCGCGGGATTACTGAAGAAAAAGCAACTGAAATGATTATTATGGGATTTGTTGAACCATTTACCAAGGAACTGCCAATGGAATATGCAGTCGAACTTAACAGGCTGATTGAGTACCAGATGGAAGGTTCTGTTGGTTAAAAGGAAAAAAGCTATGACAAACGTTGATATAATAGCGTTTGTTACAGCTTTTTTATTTCGCAATTTTTTATATTGACTCACAAACGACTTAAAAATCGATATAGTCGACAAAATATTCAGCCGTATCACAGTACCGCGTTTGTTGTCTTTAGTAAAATAAGTATAGATAGCAATTGTATTTTTAGAGTTGATATCTCCAAGCATTTTTTTAACAACATGGATAGATGTGTTAACTTCGAAAATATAAGTTATAATATTAAAGCTTTAGTTTGAATATAAATTAAATATACTTGAAATAAGTGCAGCAAAGAATAGAAAATATAAGATAATAACAACAATGGCTATTATAAATTGAACAAGTCCAGCACGATTCCATGTAGACTGTACAGCTTTAAATGTTTCTACATCTTTATAATTACCTTTTTGCCATGCCCATTCATTACCCTTAAAACCACATACAAAAACCCAAATAATACTGAAAAGTGGAATCAAACATAAAAGTGGAAGATATGTTTTATTACCAATTCCCCAAAAAATATTGTACATAAAAGCACCCCAGTTCCAGCCTTTAACTCCAGCAGGTACAACTTTATCGTTTTCTTGCATAATAAATATCCCCCAAAATAAATTCAGCTTTTAAGGTCTTCAGATTTTGGACTATAGTACTTGTAATGTAAAAAACTATTATTTTAAATAACTATTATTTGTAGTTTGAACCAATTCTTTTTTATTTTCAAGTCGAGTTTAACATATTTGAAATATGGAAGCGCATTTAGAAAAATGCAGAAGTCTATAATTTTTATCATTTCTCACTATGATTACTTTTAAATGATAATGACAAATCGTCCTATAGGCAAAGATTAAAACAGTAATAATATTTACAAAAAGGCAAAAGAGGTGTAATATAAATAGTAACTGTTACTGTTTAAAAAAGAAAGAAGGAATTATTTTGGCTAAGAAGTCTAAAATAGCAAAGCAAAAGAAATTAGAGCTGCAGGTTGCTAAATATGCTGAGAGAAGAAAAGAATTGATTGCAAAGCATGATTACGAGGGATTAAGCAAATTACCACGGAATGCTTCGCCAACTCGATTACATAATCGTGATTTTTTGGACGGAAGACCACATGCCTACATGCGTAAGTTTGGAATGTCAAGAATTAGATTTAGAGAATTGGCACACAAAGGACAAATTCCTGGTGTAAAAAAGGCTAGTTGGTAAAAAAGAGGGGGAATAATTATGGCTGTTCCAGCAAGAAAAACATCAAAAAGCAAGAAAAATAAACGCAGAGGGAATAAAAAATTAACTGTACCACCATTTTCTTTAAATACTTCTACAGGTGAATATCATCGGAGTCATCATTATTCACTGGAGGAGATAAAAAACCGTAAGAAGTGAGGTATTTTTTATGAAAGTAATTTATCCAGTTCTTGTTGAACAGGCGGTTGAAGAACTTGCTGAAGGTGAAGATGTAACGTTAGATTATAAGGCACAGGTTTACCGAGCGTTAATAAAGGACAAAATTATTGATGAATTTGGTTTGCCGACAAAATATGCTTTAAAGCAAGGATACGTTGAGAGTATCACAGAAGAACCATATCTTGAGTGGGATGAGTTTCTTGATATTTATCCTATTTTTAAAAAATGTGAAAAATCAGAATTTGAAAGAATCGATGGTTTTTGGGAAGTAACAACAGATCTTCAAAAGAAGCTGATGAGTGAGTCTTATCAATCAACATTAACTAATATTGAAAAGGCTCAAATTCAAGAATTTCTGACAGGAAGACAAGAAACTATTTAGTAGATACTGTTTTACCCATCCATTTATAATTTTAATGAAGATAGTAATGGAAAGAAAAACAGAGAGTAATCGAATTTGCAAATTTTATTATTAACGTAAAATTACTAATGTCAGCTATTTTGCTGTGAGTAACGCGAAAAAAAAACAGCAAATTTTTAATCATAGAAAATAAAAAAGGTACCAGATTAAAAGTCAAATTTTGATCTGGTACCTTTTTTAAAGTGTTTTTAATTTTGTCTCGATTAGTTTATATTAGAAGTTTCCGTTATCATTAGCTTTTACGAATTCTTTGATTCTTGCCGCTTTTTCTCTCAGCAGAAATTGTTCTTCTTTCCATGATTCATATACTTGACTCGTAGCGCCAACTACATAGACAGTTGTATAATACATTTGTTTGCTCTGTGGATCAATGACCGTTTTTTGTCCAACATGAAGGAGTCTCCAGCCATTTTCAAGGTAGTCATTTGCAATATTATTACTATTAGCATCGTCGAATTCAAAAGTAAAAACAATATCTTCCATTGACATAACATTCCTTTCCAAGATAATAATCTAATTTACAGAAGTTATTCTAGCACAAATAAAAGCGTTAACATAGAGATTTGTTTATGGAATTAAAAATGCATGTATTTTTATTTTTGAATGGATTATGGATAACAAAGAGAAACACCTGATGATGAAGAATTTATGCTTAACCCCAGTAAATATTGTTGACATTGCTCCTTTAAAAATATATTATTATCTTACTTATAATTTGTAATTACCGTGAAGAGATAAGTAATGGTAGGAGTAACTTTAGAGAGCTTGCATCTGCTGAAAGCAAGTATTATGAATATCAAGAAAATGGTCTTGGAGTAATATATTGTCGAGCGGTTTCTGTAAGACAGTATTGGAGGGATCCCATTACAAATCCAGATATATCATTCTAATCTGAATGAGTATCTCTTGAGTCATTTTGATGTGAGTTAAAATGTAAATCTAGGTGGTACCACGAATACAATTCGTCCTTGAAAATATATTTTCAGGGGCTTTTTTAATTTAATCAAACAAAGGAGAGATCTTATGGGAAAGTATGTAGTTAATTCAAGTATCAGAAATATTGGTTACCAAGTTGGAACACAGGCTGGGGTTCATCGCTATTTAATGGATGAACCGACAACTGCTCGTGGAACTGATGCAGGTCCCAATCCAGTGCAGTATTTAATTGGGGCGGTGAATGGCTGTCTAACTATTACTGCCCAATCAGTTGCAAGAAAATATAAGATTAAGCTTGAAAAATTCGATATTCGTTCAGTGGGAAATGTTGCTAAGCACGAGGATGGAACTTCTGAGGTCGATGAAATTGTGGTTAACATTACATTCAAAGCTGATATTAATGGGAAAGCCAAAGATGATTTTATTGCAGAGACACTTGCTAAATGTACTGTTCACAAAACATTAGAAGCGGGGGTAAAATTCACTTTTAATTTTGAACAAGAATAGGGAAAAGCGGGGAGAATAATGGAGAAAAAAAGACTATTTAAGTATATGTTTACCGCATTAATCGCGGTATTATTTTTGAGTTCTTGCTCGTCAAGAAAGAGTTTCTCAAAGCAAAAAACGACATTGAACTTGATGCAGACATCTGATTTAACAACATTGGATAATACTAATCAGGCAACAATGTCTGAATTTTCAACTTTAACAAATTTGGATGAAGGGCTGTATAAGCTCAATTCAAAGAATGAAGTTGTCCCAGCAATTGCAAAAACAATTGCTAAGCCAACAAATAATGGGAAAACATATACAATTAATCTGCGTAAGGATGCACGCTGGTCTAACGGAGATAAAGTTACAGCTCAAGATTTTGTTTATTCATGGCGTCGTTCAGTAGATCCTGCAAATAAGCCAGTTTATACTTATGTTTTTAGCGGGATCAAGAATGCAGATGCTGTTATCGCTGGTAAGATTTCACCAAGCAAATTGGGAATTAAAGCCATAGGCAAGTATAAGTTGGAAATCATCTTGGAACACCCGATGCAATCATTTAACAAACTGGTAACAATGCCAGTCTTTTTACCACAAGATAAGGTTTTTGTTCAAAAAATTGGAACTAAAAAATATGGAAGTAACGCAAAATATACAGTATCTAATGGTGCATTTAAAATCACTAAATGGACGGGAATCAATGATTCTTACTTATTGGTCAAAAATAAGTACTACTATGCAAAAAAACGGGTTAAATTAAATAAAATTAGTTATACAACTATTAAAGATGACAATACTGCATACAATCTGTTTAAGACTAATAAGCTAGATGATGCAACGGTTTCAGGTGTGGTTGCACAGGGACTGCAAAATAATAAAAACTTAAAAAAAGTAAGTCGTGCCTGGACATACTACTTACAAGTCAACCAGAGTAAGGGGTCACCTCTAGCTAATGCTAAATTACGAAAAGCGGTCTCTTTAGTAATAAATCGCAAGGAGTTGACACAAAAGGTTTTGGGAGATGGATCGACACCAGCAGGTAGCTTTGTCAGTCCTAAAACAGCAATAGATCCGACTACAGGTAAGGATTTTAGTACAGAAACAGCAACTTCTATGCAGTCCAATGTCAAAGAAGCAAAGAGACTATGGAAGGAGGGACTGTCAGAAATTGGCAAGTCTTCCGTTACACTGAGTTTGATTGCTGAAGATACTGAAACTCAAAAAAAGGTTGCTGAATATATTCAGAGTACAGTACAAAGTAACTTGAGCAATGTTTCAGTTAAGGTTCAAAATTTACCCGCAAAGTCATTATCGAACAAAAAAACAGCAGGAGAGTTTGATTTGAGTCTATGGTACTGGTTGGCTGATTATGCGGATCCCATTAATTACCTAGGAATTTTGACAACCGGTAATTCAATGAATCCAGGAAAGTATTCGGACAGTGTATTTGACTCATATCTTGCAAACGCACAAACTGCGAAGACGAAGTCCATTTATTGGGCCAATCTACGCGATGCAGAAAAGAAATTGCAAAAGACAACTGGAATTGTCCCGCTATATTATGTCAAGGAAGATCATTTAGTTCAAAGTGGTCTAAGTGGAGTAGTTTACCACACAGCAGGATTTGCTGATTACACAAGATCTTATTGGAAGTAGTTTAGTTATGCAAAATTTTTATCAGTAAAAATCACAGTTTAGAGATGCATTTTGAAATTTTATAAACTACAATAGAATTATGGATAATTCGAAGTAGGAAGTGATTGAATGATTTGGTTATGGATGCATTTATTTTCATGGATCGTTTTACTGATTGTTGTCCTCTCAGCAGTTTTCAGTAGAAATGGTGCAGGTGAATTATTAAAGATGATTGCAAGAATTTGTTATGTGGTCGCAATTATTAGTGGAATAATGCTTTTAAAGTATGCTTGGGAAACGTCACCTGTCTTAGCAATTGTTAAGGTCGTTCTTGCAATAGGATTGATAGGTTTTTGCGAGATATACTTTAGCCGTGAGAGAGATGTTGGAAATATTATTAAGGTTTTATTGGTTGCAGCAACCATAGTTGTTGGGATTATAGGTTTTATTTTGGCGGGTGGACGTCCATTTTGAAAAAAATAAATATAGAAAACGGAAAATAAGTCGGCAAAATTTAAACATTAGTTGCAAAATTGCGAGCATAGCGGGTCAATTTTTGTTATGAGTAATTCGTGTTAGACAATTAGACTCACAAACACGTTTATCTGAGATAAATAGGGAGCTAGGTTAAAATTAAACTTTTGACTAGCTCTCTTTTTGTTTTTCCTATTGTGCAGTAAATATTTAAAAAGGTTGTGGCAAACCTTTTTAAAAACTTTTTTTTAAAAATAAATCTTGACTGTATTTGTAGTCCGATTTAGTATAAAGCTATCGATAATTAATTTTTGATGTCAAAAATGTATTTTTTTAATTGTTTTGTTATTTATTAACTTTAGAAAAGAGGAAATCTTATGCCGTACATGAACAGTCAAAGTGTGAATGTTATTGTCATTATTCTAGTTATTATTACCATGCGTGTGCGTGATTTTATGACTGGAAAATTTTGGCTTGGCTAAGATTTGAAAAATCAGAGAAACCACCGCGCGAATTATAGCACGGTGGTTTTTTGTTTGTATGGGAGGGAAAAATTTAATAGGATATTAATGCTTATATTCAGCTAATAAAAGTCTTAAGAGGGATAAATGAAATAGTTTAATAAATTAGAAGGGATTTAAAACAATGAATAAAATTGAAAAGGTAAGTAAACTAATAGGAAAGTATTTTACGTTAGCAATTGTTTTTTGGGTAGTTTTCAATTACTTTTTACCGAAGACAAGTGAATGGGTGATTCCAAATGTCGCATATTTGTTAGGAATAATTCTTTTTGGGATGGGACTAACTTTAAAATTGCAAGATTTTGAAAGAATTGCTAAGAGACCATTTCCTGTTATTGCAGGAACTTGTGCACATTACTTAATCATGCCGACAATTGCTTGGGTTTTATGTCTAGTATTTCAACTAAAGGGTGCAACTGCAGCAGGTGTGATTCTAGTAGGTTCCTGTCCAAGTGGAACCTCATCAAGTGTAATGGCATATTTGGCAGGTGGCGATGTTGCTCTCGATGTATCAATTGAGACACTATCAACATTACTTGCTCCAGTTGCATTACCTGGATTATTATTACTTTTTGCGGGAAAATATGTTGATATTCCGACGTTTTCATTATTCTTAAGTACGATAAAAATTGTTTTAGTGCCAATTCTGCTTGGATTACTAGTACATCATTTGTTTAAAGATAAGATCGAATGGGTGACGAAATTTTTGCCTGTTGTCTCACAACTAGCAATTCTTCTAATAATTGGGGCAGTAATTTCTGCTAATCACGCAGACTTGATGACAACACAAACTTTACTTGTTATTCCAGTTGTAATACTGCATAATTTATCAGGTTATGGACTTGGATACCTATTTTCAAAATTAATCAGATTAAGGACGCCACAGAGAAAGGCAATTACATTTGAAGTAGGAATGCAAGACTCAAGTTTGGGAGCAACCCTAGCCATGAAGTATTTTGTACCAGCTGCAGCAATTCCTTCTACAATCTTTAGTATCTGGCATAATATATCTGGATCTATTCTGGCAGTTAATTGGAAGAATAGGTCAACTAATGACGATGCTGCAAAGATGGAGAAAAAAGGGAAAACAGCTGTTGATTGAGTTTGAATCAACAATCGGATTCGAAACTTATAGAGTGAGTTTTTATAAGAAACAAAGAGAGAAACTGGATCAAAAATTTAAATTTTGACTTGGTTCCTTTCTTTATGCAGTTAAGAATGTCAATAAATACAAAGATTGTTAATTATTAAAGCTCTTTGAAGATGGCTTCTTACCGCTAGGCATACTTTTCAATTTTTTACCATTAGGTACACTTTTCATATTACCCATTTGAACACTGGTTTGTGCATTATGAGCCCCAAAGTAATATCCGATTCCGCCACTTGTACTCGCAATTAATAAGACAAATAAGCCAATAATTAATATCTTCCTTGTACTACGATCTTTATCTGTCATAATTGATTCCTCCTTATACCTTACATCAATAATGATATTCTAAGAAATTTTCATTTAAGGGAAGATAACTTGTCTTTTTAGTAAAAAAATATGAAAAGACAAAAATTTGTGGAATAAACTAAATATCATATAGTGTATAATTGTAATGGTGAAAGGGAGCTGAAGCATGATGATGAAGATCTATTACAAAGCAGACTATGACAAAAAAGAAATTGAATTTGAAAAGCCCGGTGATTTTGTGGGAAGTCTCTTGGTAGATGATCCTGAACTGCAAGACGGTTATGAGGTTTTTAAAGTGACGATAAATGGTAAAGAAGTAACAGATTTCACTGGTAAAACAATGCTTGATCTATTTAATTATTATTGGGAAAGAGTATAGCCATAAGGATATAGTTAGATTTTTTGTTATGTAGTATGAGTAAGTATTTGGTAGCATTCATTGATTAGTATCTAACTTGTTGAGTGATGTAAATCAAAATTTATATAACTGTGTGGATATGGGATTTCTAGGGACTTTGACGAGTTTGGTTAAAGCCCCTTTTTTATATCAAAAAAATTATTGCATAAAATTAATAAAATAAATGAGAGTGATTACAAAGAAGGACTCATGATAAAGTTATAAACAAATACAAGTCTTTGAACATTCAGAAATTTCAAATGAATACTGAAGGATAAATAATTTTAATATGCATTTTGCAAAAATACATTTTCATAATGCAATTAACTGAGAATAATGCATTAAAAGAATCTAAATGTCTTTTTTCTAGTGATTTCTAGCTTTTTGTTAGGTCATAATGGTTTATACAAAACCTATAACTTTATATACTTTTAATTAGGTATTTTATTTAAGAAAGAAGGAGATGGAGGATATATGTAATAAATAAAGTTATAGGGTGTGTTAAAGGTAGTGAGAATAAGTAATGCTTGGATAAAAACTGTGGCAAAATAGTTATTAAAGCAGGCTTTTTTGTTATACTTGAATATGATAAATTTTGTACTTTTTTCTATTGAATGTTAAAGAAAATAAGTGAATAATAATATCTATCACGAAACAAGTGGGTGAAGGGGAAAGATGAACTTAAAAAAATGGGGTTTGGCTGTTATGATCTATATTGCAGTTTTTTTTGTTGTAGCGTTTTTCCAAGAACAAAGATGGAATGCCTTCAGAAATAATCCGGTATGTCAGGTTGTTCAAGCGAATACAAAAAGAAAGGCATTGCATAAGATTGCTAGAAAAATAGCCACATATTATCAAGGATGGCAAGTACCATATGATTATCGTGTGGGATATGAGTATGATATTTCCATGCCTTGGCAAGGAGAAAATCGGTACAAATTTAATTATATTTTTAATACAGCAGTTAATAATAGAAGCATTGGGCAAAATTTTGGAGGCTCAATGTTTGATGGTTCAATGTATGCAACAAAAACATTTTATTTGCACCATACTGGAAATCACTGGTGGATTCAAAGTAATGAAAAGAAAGAAGAATTGGTTAAGTCAAAATCGGTTAAGAAAAATAAAAAAATAGCCAAAAAAGCAGTTGTTAAGTCGATTGATGCGAGCGGTAAAAGGTCATTAAGTTCAAGTAATCATTCTGCAGTTAAGCTTCCTGCGACAATAACCCATTCTAAGAAAATGCAATATTTTACACAAAATCAAACCATGTTTGTAACATATGACAATCAAAAAACAAAAATTGAGGTTCCGAATGGTTATCAGCAAGTGTTTCTAACTGTAAATAATACGTATAACGAAACACTTAATCCAGGAAGCTATATTGTTACACCGGAATTCACAGCTTTTGTTGCATATCGTGCTAAAAGTACAGGCTTACTTTATAGTTTGGATGAAGGTAAGCACTGGGAATTTTCACAATTTAAATACGAAGGTTTTCGCGGGAATGCTTTTATTTCTAAAACCAGTGACAAGGTTTACGTCACCTATGCAACAGATGAGTCACTGGGAACAGAATACTACCTAACTGTTTCGAGTGGTGATTTAAAGAATTGGGAAGAGGTCAAGTATCAAAAAAAGTTGGACCAGAGTAATGTTTCACTTGTTTATTGGGGGAATGATCACTTGGTTTATTATGCAAGTAAACTAGGTGGATTTAATTTTTCTGATGATGGAGGGCAGCATTTTCATCCCGTCACATTAGAATTTCCAGATAATATTAATAATATAACTGGAGGTAATCCTTTTACAGTTCCAACTTATATATATACAAATCAAGGCAAAATGTATTTGATTATGAAGCAAGATCAAAATGGAGATTATGCAAGGAACCATCATTTAATGCAAGCAGTTTTAACTCAGAATCTAGAATTAAGTTCATTCGTATATCAACGACAACAGGCGGAAAAATGAGAGAGGTGAGCGTATTGATAAAAACATTCAGGATAGCAAGTACAGCAATCACAGTGCTTTTTTCAAGCTTTTTTATGTACAATGCGCTTGTACTATTTGTTGGATATGGTAGTCTGATTCAGGGACTATTAATGCTTATAGCTGGGATACTAGTTGGACAATTATTTTTTCTAAATTGCTATAATTTATTTGGATATGAAAGACCAACTAGTAGTAATTTATCTGCGGAAAGCGTTTGGAGACACATTTACCGAAGCAATTATCTGGTTGCCTTTTCATATGGACTAGCTTGCACCGGAGGAGTAATTTATTTATATCGTTATTTTCCGGCTATATTTATGTTTGGAATATTAGCTCCCTTTATTTTGTATTTATTTCTAATTATATATGCATATTGGAAGAGAAACAGATTGAAGAAGTTTGACCCTTTTGGCAGAGTTTTTGAGACTTTAGAGGTTGAAGAGTTAAAGCCTAATAAGATTAAAAGTCATGAGATACTTAATCAGTTTATTAAGAAGCGATTTCAAAATCAGCTAATATTATTTGTTAATGTGAACTTAATTATTTTTGTAGGTTATTTCAGTATATATTTTAATAAGTATAGTTCTTTATTGATGTATCTATTGCTTATTTGGGAAGTTACAGCCATTATTTCCTACTTGGTGTTAAACATAAGAGAAACAATTAGAGTAAGGCAGCATATTTATGATGGCGAATATGCTGAAATTATCTTGTTCTTAAAAAATATTTACAGTATTCCCAAGGATAAAGCGGTTAGAAGTAAAGCTTTTGAACAATACCTGATTTATGCATTATATTTAGATAATCAATATAAACAATGTCTTAGAGTCTTGGAAGGGGCGGTTTTTCAAAGTGCAATAGCCATTTGGGTCGAACCATACAAGGTTTTTTGTCTATTGGAGCTTGGAAGATTTGATGAGGCAAAAGATGCGTCTGAAAAAGTAAAAATGGGCAACAGTATGATAAAGTCAAAAAGGGCCAAGAATGTGGTCATTAAGTATGAACAATATTTTACAGAGCTTTTCAAGGGAAATAATGCAGCAGCTATTGAAGTTGCAGAAAGTTTAAAGAACAAAGAACAATCTCAAAAGGAAATAATTGACCATTTAAAAAGACTTGCTAAGAAATATGAGTAGCTTTGTGATATTAATGAGATCAAGAAGGTCTCATCAAGATAGCAAATTTTACCGACTTATGTCATACTCCCTTTTTTATTTTTAAGTATACTAAAAGAGCTACACTGGAAAAATTATTACTTTTTCTGATGTAGCTCTTTAACTTAGGGACTTATGATTCAGCCGCTTTTGTATTATTGTTTCGGATAAATGTGTTCTGTAAGCTTAAAATTTTTCTGTCCAACGTATAAATACTTAGGGCAAAGGATTCACCATGTTCGTAATTTTACGTTAGTATTCAAATTTTACAAACCTATATCACGTTCCCAGTTATTTTAAACCCATTATTAAGATTAAATAGATATTAGCTATTAATGCTAGTATGTTTATTTAGTGACATTTAATTCAACATCACCCAATCCATTGTCAAAATGAGCCGACCAAGTTCCTTCTTGTAGCTTAGGAGGCAACACAAAAGTTCCAGTTGAAACATATTGACCAGCTGTTAATTTCTTACCATGTTGCTGTAATTTAGCAACTAGCCATTGCAATGATTTTAATGGATTGCCAAGAACTTCTGACGATGTACCTTTTTTAAGAGATTGATCATTGAATTTGAGGGCGCAATGCACTTCTGAAACAGCTTTGACGCTTTCAAAAACAACTGTTGTAGGGAACAAATCACCTACGACGACCAATCCACCGACAGCGGCATCTGAAACAACTAGATTTTTCTCAAGACTTGGGAACCAGTCCTTGAATCTGCAGTCGGGAACTTCAAGTGCACCCGCAACACTTGTTTTTTGCATCAGTTGTTCAAGGTCATCTTCTGGACTGAGATCCTTGTCAACACGAAATGCTAATTCAACTTCGATTAGCGGTTCTAACATATCACTGAGTGCAAAGCTAGCAGGTGAGTGTAGGAAACGACTCTCAACTTGAGCTCCATATAGGGGTGAGTCAGAATCAAACATTTTTTGTGTTTCTTCACTAGTGAGTGAGATCTTATAGCCGCCAACAGCTTCATTCTTAAGTTCCATCAGGCGGTTTTGCACGCGATAAGCACTCTCTTCATCAGGTACTTTGTTAGACCAATCTGCGACATCGAGCGATTGGTTTGTTGTGTAGGCTTGATATAGTGTATTTGCTAAGGTTTCTTCAGTTTCAGTTAAAGCAGCTAATTTGTTTTGTTGTTTTTCCATTGTGATAATCTCCTTTTATTTATGGATTTCTCACTTTGTTTAGATGAGAAATCACTATTGACCTAATCTGTATTTTGTTATCATTCTTAATAATGCCACTTGGATCATCCATAGGTCCTCATCTCCCTTCAAAATTATACGAATAAAAAACGCCCTCTAGCAGAATAACTCTGCTTAAAGGACGTTAAAAACGTGGTACCACCTTTTTTTATACCTGAATCTAAACTCAAGTACCTTAAACAAACTGTCAAAACAATTTGTTGTCTCTATAATGGGAGTACCCAGTAGAATCTACTCAAAGTTCGATCTACAACTCATAGGGGATTTTCACTAATTTAAACATAACCATCTCACACCATCCGATGACTCTCTGAATTGTTCACAAAAGCTACTTTCCTAATCAACGTTTAATATTCGTATCAACTTGTTAACCGTATTTTAGTAATACTCACATAAAATGTCAAGAGAAAATTTTAATTTTTCTATTTTTTAATCTTGTGCAAGAATTTTGATTCCTTTGTATATGTTGTAAATAAATACAATTAAGTCAATCAACGAGACTATACCAAGGGCTAAAACGACTCCCCAACCCGTTAACTGCGCTTGGTCTGTTACTATACCCGTTGTACCGACAAAGATAATTCCCATGAGGGTAAGAAAAATAGGAAGCAGGTGCAATAAAAAAGCTTTTTTTGCGTGATTACGGATGACTGGCTCGTCAGCACAGACAAACCAGACAATAAGTGGAAAGATAAACGGTGCGAAAACGATAGAAAAATAAGAAAGAGCACTTAATATTTTAATTTTTTGCATAATTTCCCCCAAAAAGTAAAAGTCATTAATTCCAGTATAATCTGAAATATAATACTATGATATACTGAAACTGTTAAGCTAACAATTAATCGTGTGTTTTTGAATAATTTTTTATACGGAGCATTTTGATAGATGATTATTTAATTTTTTATTTTGATTTAGGGGGGACGAAGGGATGCTCGTTGATTTTTTAAACGATTATTATCAAGCGAATTTAAAAAGTATTCATGATGTGGCAGGCAATCAACATCTTGTTGGAAACAGTAAGGTTTTTCATAAACCACTTTTTGTCAAGATATTTAAAGAAAAGGCAATGTTTTATGCTGAACAACATGTTAATCAATTCTATTATCCGGATATATACTTGGATAGTGTAATTTTTGAGGACAAGTACGTTGTAACTTTGCGTGACCGCAACTTAAAAGATGTGGACAACCGAAGGATGACTCCTGAAATGGCATATGAATATGGCAAGCTGTTAGGCAGTTTTCATCGGAAAGTTACTGGCAATGTTTCAGTTGAAGATAATAGACAACCATTGTCGCAACTTTTAACACAGAAAGTTGAACAGCTGCAAGGAAGCCTCTACTACGAAAATGCACAGAAGGTTCTTGAACTTTTGAAATCAGATTTCGACAAGGATAACCTTGAATATGAACAGTTGCCAAAAGTGGTACTACATGGTGATTTTAGCGTACGTAACATTATGGAATTTGAGGGCAAGGACATTTTGATTGACTTCGAACGTTCTCATGTTGGGACAAGTTATCAGGACTTTATCAAGTTCTTCTATAACGAGGTACGTGATGTCAAATTACGTAATGAGTTCCTGAGGGGATATGAACAGGAATATCCTTTTGAGATTCCTAGTAGTGATCTGCAACGCTGTTTATTATTTTTATGTGCTCTTGATATTAGTCAGTATAATATTACCCATTCGGGTGGTAAATTTGGAGATATGGCAAGTAATATGATAGCAACCATTAAAGATGGCGATGCAGTTCTGAAATTATAGCAATTATTTATTCTAAAGACATTCAGTATTTGAAAAATTTTTTTATCATTTGTACAGGATATATATATGAAAAGACATTGACATTTTTAAACTTGGAGAAGACACAGTGAGAGTATTTCATGGACATCACCAAGTTTTTATTTTGTTCTCTAGAAAAGCGTTGTACTTATTGATTATTCATAGAGAACATTTTTTTTGCAAAAAAAGTTGATAAACGGTAATTTAACAGTCTATCAACAGGAAAATATAACTTTTGTTTTAAGAATTAGGTAGTTACGATTCAGGAATTTCTCCAAATTAGGAACGTGACATAAGTCGCTGAAATTGATTGAGTACTATTGAAAAATTATGAACTTATATGAACCTAGCTTATGGATAATTTGGAGTTAGACTGAGAATTTTGACTTATGAAATCTATTTATCCAGAATAAATAGATGAGCCAAAGCAAAATATAATTCTTGACCTAGTCTCTTCATACGTACTCGATTTTTTCCAGAAACTGCTAGGACAAAGTACTCCTTATTAGTTTTCGAAGCCCTTTGGATTCCGTTGAACTTCATCATTTTTGAAATGCTTATACTCGTTTCTTTTTTGCTGCACATTTCCAAAAAATTGAACTAAAGTTGCAAAAATGAGGATCCCAATAATAGCTATGAATGTCGTCATTTAAGTCACATCCTTCTTCTTATATGTCATTATTATTACATTATTACAAAAAAATTTCAAGAAAAAAGTATCATGTGAATAAAGGCAAAGTATTAAAACAAGGGAAAAACATTTTAGAAGGACCTATTAGAATTAAAATGCATTGATTATGCACTTATATTCCAAAAGTAATTGACAGTTTATTTAGACTATCATATAATGATTGGTGTTGTTTATGGCTCGGTAGCTCAGCTGGATAGAGCATCCGCCTTCTAAGCGGACGGTCGAGAGTTCGAATCTCTCCCGCGCCATTGTTGTGATTACTTAGGTGGGGACTTGAACATTTCTATGTTTCAGGTCTTTTTATCTGTCAAAGTGATTGACGCAAGATAGAAAATCTGCTATGATTCTAATGTTGTATTTGTGCATGCCACAACTGCAACCGCACATGGCCAGTTCATAAGAGTCTTTTGACCACTTAGTCGTGGCGAGTCTGAGTAAATTAAGGAGGTGCACATATGTACGCAATTATTAAAACCGGTGGTAAACAACTTAAGGTTGAAGCCGGACAAGCAATCTACGTTGAAAAATTGACTGCAGAAGCAGGCGAGAAGGTAACGTTTGATCAAGTTGTTTTAGTAGGTGGCGAAGACACTAAAGTTGGGAAGCCATTTGTTGATGGTGTAACTGTTACGGGTACTGTTGAAAAACAGGGTCGTGCAAAGAAAGTTGTTACTTTCAAGTACAAAGCAAAGAAGCATTCACATACAAAGCAAGGTCATCGTCAACCATATACGAAAGTTGTTATTGATGCAATTAATGCATAATTATTGAGGTGGATTTGAATGATAAAGGCTTCTTTTATCTACAAGGGAAACCAACTAGTTGGTTTCGAACTTAAAGGACATGCTGAGTCAGGAGAATATGGCCAAGATATTGTGTGTGCAGCTGTTTCTGCTTTGTCAATTAGTACGATAAATGGTCTTGAGCAACTTGCAAAAGCCAGAGTACATGTTGACGCTAATGAACAAGATGGTGGGTTCATGCAAGTACAACTTGATGATTCTGCTGTTAATAATGAAGCTGCACAGTTGCTACTAGCTAATTTTAAATTAGGTATTAGTGATGTAACAACAAACTATTCTGATTATATTGAAATTACGAAAGATAAAAGCTAGGGAGGTGCACTAACTATGTTAATGAATTTACAATTCTTCGCTCATAAAAAGGGTGGTGGTTCGACTTCTAACGGACGCGACTCTGAATCAAAACGTTTAGGCGCTAAGCGTGCTGACGGACAATTTGTTTCTGGTGGTTCAATCCTTTATCGCCAACGTGGGACACGTATCTATCCAGGTGTTAATGTTGGTATGGGTGGCGACAACACATTATTCGCTAAAGTTGAAGGTGTTGTTCGTTTCGAGCGTAAAGGTCGCGACAAGAAGCAAGTGTCTGTTTACCCTGTGGCTGAATAGATTAAATAAAGCTTTTGATATAAGATCAATACGGAACGTTATGTTTTGTGTTGGTCTTTTTTTATTATTTTTCAAAGATGGGAGGAATTTTTAATGAGTTCAAAAAGAGTTGAAAATCTACGCGAATTAATGGTGAAAATGAGCATTGACAGTTTTTTAGTGACTGACCCCCTTAATATCTATTACTTGAGTGGTTTCACGGGAGATGATGGACTGCTGTTAGTTACGGAAAATAGCCAATACTTGATTACTGATAGTCGTTTTGAACAACAAATTAAAGCAAATCATTCTGACTGGAAATTCTGTAAAACTCGTAATTACTTAAAAACAGCTTGTGAACTTGTTGAAAAGGAACATTTGTCAGCAATGGCCTTCGAAGATACGATTTCATATCAAGATTATGATTTTATAGATGAGAATGCTGTTTCAGATATTGTCCCCGTTTCTGCAGTTATTGAGAAGCTGCGCGCGATCAAGGATCAAAATGAAATTAATGAAATTCGTGAGTCTTGTAAGATTGCAGGAAAAGGATACGAATTCATGCTGCAAAATGCTCATGTGTCTCAAAGTGAACTAGAACTATCTAATGAACTTGACTACTTTATGAAAAAGAATGGGACAGAGGAGAAGTCTTTTGAAACGATTGTTGCAAGTGGTGATCGAACGACATGGCCCCATGGAACAGCAACTAGAAAGCTGCTAGAAGATGGTGACCTGCTAACGGTTGACTTTGGCTACTATTACCATCATTATACTTCTGACGTAACCAGAACTTTCTCATTAGGAAAACAGACTCAAAAAGTCAAGGACTTGTATCAGATTGTCCTGGAAGCCGAGCGTAGAACAATTGAGGCAATAAAACCGGGAGTAAGCGGACGCAAGTTAGATGAAATTGGGCGTGGATTTATTGAGGAAAAAGGATATGGCAAATATTTTAATCATGGAATGGGTCATGGCATAGGACTAAATATCCATGAATTACCGAATGTTGGTTCACGCTTTCCAGATATTATGGAGGCAGGTCACATTGTAACCATTGAACCGGGAATATATGTTCCTGGTACAGCGGGTATTCGAATTGAGGATGATGTCTTAGTTACTGAGACAGGTTTTGAAATTTTAACAAATTTTCCAAAAGATTACTGTGAGATATAGATAAACTTGCTTTTTTGTGCAAAGTGTTGCTATTATAAAATGTGTTCTATTACTCTGGGAAATTTTGTGTGATGGTTATATGGTAGAATGATCTCAAGAGTAACTGCCCGGAGATATAATTTGTAGGAGGATTACAATGATTTCAGTAAATGATTTTAAAAACGGTTTAACAATTTTGGTTGATGGAGAGATTTGGCGTGTTGTTGAGTTTCAGCATGTTAAACCAGGTAAGGGTTCAGCTTTTGTGCGCTCAAAACTTAAGAACTTACGTAGTGGTGCGGTTCAAGAAAAAACATTCCGTGCAGGCGAAAAAGTAGAAAGAGCACAAATCGACAATAAGAAGATGCAGTATCTTTATGCTGATGGAACTAGCCATGTATTCATGGACATGGAAACATATGAACAACTTGAGTTGCCAGAAGAACGTGTTAAACAAGAGCTAAATTATTTAAAAGAGAATATGGTAGTAAGTATTATTATGTATGGTTCCGAAACACTTGGGGTAGAATTACCAAACACCGTTGATCTTGAAGTTAAAGCTACAGAACCAGGAATCAAAGGGGATACTGCTTCTGGTGGTTCTAAACCAGCTACTCTTGAAACTGGGTTAGTTGTTCAGGTTCCATTCTTCATTAATGAAGGTGACGTATTAACAATCAATACCCAAGACGGTAGTTATATTTCTCGTGCCTAAATCAAAGGAGGTTTCGATGATGGCAGAAAATAATAACATTATCATAGAAAGCAAGGAAGCAACACTAGGACACATTGAGATTGCACCCGAAGTAATCGAAGTGATTGTCGGTATTGCTGCAAACCAGGTTGATGGTGTTTATTCAATGCGTGGTTCGCTTGCCAATAGTGTTAATGAACTTTTTGGGCGTAAGAGCCGTGGCAAAGGGGTCAAACTCGGCCAGTCACTTGATACATTGACAGTTGAAATCTATGTTTTTTTGAACTATGGTGTCTCGGTACCTAAAGTTGCATCTGAAATTCAAGAAAAAGTTAAGCAACAACTATTATTTATGACAGGGTTAGAGTTAGCAACAGTAGACGTCTATGTTCAAGGAGTCGTTCCTGAGAAGCAAGTTCCGACCGTTGATCCTAATAATTTATTTGATGAGGAAAATGGTGGCGAGAAGTGACTATGAGTAGACACGATATGCGCAAAATTGCCTTTCAGATGTTATTTGCAATGGAGAGCAATCAAGATATTGTTGTTGATGAACTGTACTGTCAAGTCAGAGATGATGATGAAAATGAAACCGAAGAAATACCAAGTTATGTTCGTATTTTAGTTACAGGTGTTAACGAGAAAAAAGCAGAGCTTGATGCAACTATCCAAAAATATTTGGGTCAAGGCTGGACTCTTGCGCGCCTTAACAAAACAGATGTAATTATTCTGCGATTAGCAATCTTTGAAATTCAGAATGTTGATGATATTCCAAGTAAGGTTGCTTTAAACGAGGCTTTGGAGTTAACAAAGGAGTTTAGTGACGAGAAATCACGTCGTTTTGTTAACGGAGTATTGTCAAACTTGATCTCAAAGTAAAAAAGCGAAACAGTTTAACTTAACACTGAAAGATGAATGTTTAAATTTGAAACATCTAGGTTATTATCTACTTAGGTGTTTTTTTGTTGAAAAAATAATTTGATAAACGGTTATTAGACTTGAACTTATTTTGAAGGAATCCACTGAATTAGAAAAATAAGATTACAGTGCTAAAATTTTTTGAATTTAGTAAGTTCTTGTTATCAAGAATAGAGCAGTTTTTGAAAATTAACCAGAAATTTATTTTTTCATTGAGTCCACATTTATCAAGAGTAATCTGATAAATTTTACTGATTAATCATGTATGAATTTGATGAAAAGTTAGTTAGGTATGCTAAAATGGAATGCAGGTATGAGCATTAAAGTGTTCAACAATTACATAAGTTAGGATGAATGATGATGACTGAAATTCTAGATGGACGTGCACTTTCACATAAAATCAGACAACAATTAAAGCAGCGGACGGCTCGTTTGCGCGAGCGTGGAATTGTTCCAGCACTAGCGGTTATTTTAGTTGGTACTGATAGTGCAAGCCAAATATATGTACGCAATAAGCATCGTGCAGCGGCAGAAGTTGGACTCGCGACACACGATTTTAAGTTACCAGAGACAACGACCGAAGAGGAGTTATTAGCATTGATTGCTAAGTTGAATGTTGATCCTTCTATTCATGGAATTTTAGTACAACTGCCATTGCCTCCGCAAATTGATTCTGCGAAAATAACTGCAGAGATTGATCCGTCAAAGGATGTTGACGGATTTCATCCCTTAAATGTTGGACAACTTTTTCTCAATAATCCACAGTCGCTGCCTTGTACACCACATGGTATTATGAGGTTATTAGCAGAGCATCAGATTGATGTTGCTGGAAAACATGCAGTTGTTGTTGGCCGTAGCAATATTGTTGGTCGTCCAATTGCTGCGTTGTTGTTGAATGCAGATGCAACCGTTACTGTTACTCATAGCAAGACTGCTAATTTGCGTGAGTTGACACGGCAAGCAGATATTTTGATTGTTGCAATCGGTCGAGCTGAATTTATTAAGGCGGCTGATGTCAAGCCAGGGGTTGTTGTGGTTGATGTGGGGATGAACCGTAATGCAGCAGGTAAATTAGTGGGGGATGTTGATTTTACCGAGGTTGAACCGATAGCTGAAGCAATTACACCGGTTCCCGGAGGTGTAGGACCAATGACGATTGCATTATTATTAGAACAGACGGTTAAGTTTGCAGAAAGATAAAATGGAGGATAAAAATTGTCAGAAAAAGCGTATTTAACAGTGAGTTCACTGACAAAATATCTGAAGCGAAAGTTTGATGCTGATCCTTATTTGGGCAAAGTATATTTAACTGGGGAAATCTCTAATTATCGTCCTCGCCCCAATGCTCATCAATATTTTAGTCTCAAAGATGAGCATGCAAAAATAAATGCGATTATGTTCAGATCTGCTTTTGATAAGGTTAAGTTCAAGCCAGAAGAAGGAATGAAAGTTCTTGTAGTTGGTCGAATATCACTTTATGAAGCAAATGGGGGGTATCAGATATACATCGAAAGAATGGAACCCGATGGTGTTGGTGCCCTATACCAAGCTTATGAACAGCTAAAGAAGAAACTTGCCCAAGAAGGATTATTTGGTGTTGAAAAGAAATTTTTGCCAAGATTTCCTCGAAAAATAGCCGTAATTACGAGTCCATCTGGTGCCGTAATCAAAGATATAATGACCACTATCAGGCGGCGTTATCCAATTGCCCAGATTGTTTTGTTTCCAGCTCTTGTTCAAGGAGAGAGCGCTGCTGCTGATATTGTTGCACGAATTCAGCAAGTCGAAGAAATTGGTAATTTTGATACGCTCATAATTGGACGTGGAGGTGGCTCCATTGAAGACCTGTGGCCGTTTAATGAAGAAGTGGTTGCACGAGCGATTTTTGAATGTCAGATTCCGGTCATTTCTTCTGTCGGCCACGAAACTGATACGACAATTGCTGATTTAGTAGCAGATGTCAGGGCGGCTACGCCAACTGCTGCAGCAGAATTAGCCGTACCAGTGCTCAGTGATGAAATTTTGAAGATTCAACAATTACGCATAAGATTGCTGCAAAATCTGCAATCTAGGATTAAACTGAAACAGCAACTGGTTAATAAATTGATTAGTTCATATGTTTTTCAACAACCTGGACGGCTTTATGAAGGTTATCTGCAAAAAAATTGATTATCTTAAAAAACGCGCACAACAAGCACTTCAGCAAAGAATGACCGAGCATGAAAGAGTGGCTAGGTCCTTAATACAAAGGCTGCAAGAACAGGCCCCCTTTGAAAAGTTGCATTTGTACGACTCAAAAGTTGAATATTTAACACAACAACTTGATCGCGCAATTAAAAATTATTTTCAAAAAAATGAGCAGAGACTGGAAAAAGCAATCTCCGACTTGGATATGCTGAGCCCGTTGAAAATTATGGGTCGAGGGTATAGCTATGTATCTGATAATGAACAAAGAATCATAAAGTCCGTTGTGCAACTTAAAACAGATGACGTGATAGATATTCATTTGCAAGATGGCAATGCAAAAGCAAAAGTGATGGAATTAAGGAGGACAAAGAATAATGGCTGAAAAAAAGAACTTTGAAGATAATTTGAAAGACTTGGAAGAAATCGTTCAGAAGCTTGAACAAGGTGATGTACCATTGGAACAGGCTTTAGAGGAATTTCAGAAGGGCGTTTCTCTCAGCAACGAATTGCAAAAAACACTTGAAAATGCTGAAAAAACACTTGCAAAAGTGATGGATAAAGATGGAAATAAGACTGATTTTGAAAGAGATTCGACTAATGAATAAAAGAATGCAGGATTTTCAAAGCACAAATTTGCCTAAATTTGAGAAAAAAATCGCAGAATTTTTGAATAACTTATCCGCAGAAACAACTTTGAAAGATGCAATGGCTTATTCTGTCGAAATCGGTGGGAAAAGAATTCGTCCACTTATGATTATGGCAATTTGTTCATTTTATAACAGATCAATTGATGATGATGTCTTGGCCGTTGCTGGTAGTCTTGAATTTCTACATACGTATTCACTGATTCATGATGATTTACCAGAAATGGATAATGACGATCTTCGAAGGGGCAAAGCAACAAATCATAAGGTATTCGGGCAGGCTGAAGCTGTTTTAGCAGGTGATGGTTTATTAACACTTGCATTTGATTGGGTTGCAAGAACTGGATTGGACTCAAAGAGTAAAGTTGACCTAATAGCTGCTTTGGCAAAAGCTGCAGGACCTGAAGGCATGGTCAGTGGACAGATTGCAGATATAGAGGGTGAGCACAAAACACTGAATCTTGAACAATTGAAGAAAGTTCACGAAAGAAAAACTGGAGCTTTATTAAGATATGCATGTCAAGCAGGAGGAATCCTTTGTAAAACAGAAAAAGAAGAACTTGAGTTGTTGGTGAACTTTGGTGCTTCTTTTGGACTAGCTTTTCAGATATATGATGACATTTTGGATGTAGTCTCAACAACAAAAGAGATGGGAAAAGCAGTGCATAAGGATAAAGGTGAAAACAAAAACACATATCCAGTAATTTTAGGACTTGATGGTGCTTATCAAAGATTGGAACAGGCAATTGAAGAAGCAGAGGGTGCGTTGGTAAAATTAAATGCTAGTGATTGTGTTTTAGCGGATTTTCTAGAATATTTCAAGAGAAAGGAAAGCTAATGAAGAAGGAACGAGTTGATGTAATGCTTGTTCAACAAGGTCTTTTTGATACACGTGAACAAGCAAAACGGGCGGTAATGGCTGGAGAAATATTAGGTGAAAATGAAGAACGCTTAGATAAGCCCGGAATGAAAATTAATATTGAAACTGAACTGCATTTTAAGGGGAAAAAGATGCCTTATGTGAGTCGAGGCGGCTATAAACTTGAAAAGGCACTCAAGGTTTTTGATGTAGAAATTAAGAATAAAACTGTCCTTGATATTGGCTCTTCTACCGGTGGATTTACGGATGTTGCATTGCAAAATGGTGCGAAAATGAGTTATGCATTGGATGTAGGAACTAATCAATTGGCTTGGAAAATTAGACAAGATCCACGTGTAATTGTAATGGAAAATACAAATTTTCGATATAGTAAACCCGAAGATTTCACTGAAGGCTTACCAGATTTTGCTACGATAGATGTTTCCTTTATCTCCCTTGAGCTGATTTTACCGCCTTTGCATGCAATCCTGCAAGATTCAGGTGATGTGGTGGCGCTGATTAAACCTCAATTTGAGGCTGGTAAGGCTAATGTCGGGAAGAATGGTATCGTTAGGGATAAAAAAGTCCATTTGGCAGTATTAGACAAAATTATTAGTTTTGCACTAGAGGCAGATTTTGATGTCTGTGGAATTGATTTTTCTCCAATCACAGGTGGTGAAGGTAATATTGAATTTATTTGTCATCTGAAAAAAGTCGCTGGCAACGGAGTTAACAGAACAGGAATTGATAATAAAGAACTAATTGAACAAGCATATACAACTTTCGGTAAATAATCATTAATTTTTATAAGCTTTTTCTTTAATATTTATTCAAAATAGGCTATTATAATAATAAATTATGAATAAATGTGGGGGATTGGTGATTGGTATGCGGAAACAAGAGCGGCAAAAAGCGATAAAGGATTTGTTGTTACAGTACAGTATTGATAGACAAGAAGACATCGTTAAGCTTTTGAAAGAACAAGGTATTGATGTCACACAAGCAACGATTTCACGTGATGTAAAAGAAATGCAGCTGATTAAGTTACCTTCTTCAAGCGGTGAATACCAATACAGTCTCCCAACGGAGAAGAAACTAAATTCAGAGAAAAAATTACGAAATACATTAAGAAATGCATATTTATCCTCACGTATTCAAAATGAACTCTTACTAATTAAGGTTTCACCGGGAAATGGTCCAGTAATAGCTAGTTTGATAGACCAGATGCACTATGAAGAGATTTTTGGTACTTTAGGCGATGATGATACAGTTTTGGTAATTGCAAAATCAGTTGATGAGGCAAAGGCAGCACAAGAATTAGTCCTTGGGATGACCAACTAACAAAGGAATGATGAGATGTTACGCGAATTAATGATTAGAGATTTCGCTATCATTGAAAAACTTGATATTAATTTTGAATCTAAAATGACGGTTTTGACTGGTGAGACAGGTGCTGGTAAATCAATAGTAATTGATGCTTTAGGCCTCTTAGCTGGCGGAAGAGGTTCGCAGGAATTTATTCGTAAGGGAGCCAACAAAGCAGTTTTACAGGGTTTATTTGGATTCCCCAAGAGTGTCAAGATAAGACATGATGTAGAAAAACTCGGAATTACGACGGATGAGGATGCATTGATTATTCAGCGAGAGCTTTATCGCAATGGTAGGAGTGTCTGTCGTATTAATAATACATTGGTAACACTGACAGCACTGAAAAAGATTGGGAATCAGCTTATAGATATTCATGGACAGAATGAGCACCAGATGTTAATGAATTCAGAGAATCATATAGGCCTTTTAGATCAATACAGCCAAAAAACTACAGATTTGAAAGGCAAATATGACAAATTATTCAAAATTTATCATGAAAAATTAAAAATTTTAAAGAAAAGACAATCAGATGAACAGAAATGGGCTCAAAGATTGGATATGCTTCAGTTTCAGGTTCAAGAGATTGGTGATGCTAATCTTGTTTTAGGAGAAGACGAAGAGCTGGAAACTAAGAAGCAAAAACTTGAAAACTTCCAAACTATTCGTGAGGCATTGTCACAAGGTTATGAACTACTTTCGGGTGATGAGGTTGATTTTTTGGGGCGTTTAGGTGATGTTGCTGAAGCAACGCAAAAAGTGGGAAACTTATCTGAGGATTTACACAATATTGCAGATAATTTATCGAGTGCGTTCTATACGCTGCAAGATGTTGCACATGATATTTCGAATGAATTAGATGTAATGGAGTGGAATGAAGATGAGTTAAACCAGACCAACCAGAGATTGGAAATAATCAGACAGCTTGAGCACAAATATGGTAATTCAATTGAAAAAGTTTTGAATTATTACAATAAGATTGAAAAAGAATTAGCACAGATGCAAAGTGCAGATGAAGATAGTGAAGTTCAACAAAAGGCTGTTGATGAAGCTTATAACACAGCGTTACAAACGGCAGAAAAGTTGAGTCATGAGAGGACTAAAACTGCTAAACAACTATCAAAAGCGGTTGAATTACAGTTGAAGTCTCTTTATATGGATAAAGCTAAATTTGAAGTACGCTTTGTAACGGATAAGAACGTGCTATCAAGTAATGGAATTGATCGTGTGGAATTTTACATTCAAACCAATCAAGGTGAAGCTAGTGGGCCATTGGTAAAAATTGCATCTGGTGGTGAACTCTCACGCATTATGTTGGCGTTAAAGACGATTTTTTCGAGGGATCGAAACTTAACAAGTATCATTTTTGATGAAGTTGATACTGGTGTTAGTGGTCGAGTTGCTCAAGCGATGGCTGAGAAGATTAGTCAGATTGCACAATTATCTCAAGTCTTGTGTATTACACATTTGCCGCAGGTAGCCGCTATTAGTAATCACCATTATCTTGTTACCAAGGAAGTTATTAAAGGACGAACCGAGACAAACGTTGAGAAATTAGACGAAAAAAAGAGAATTAATGAAATTGCTAGGATGTTAGCTGGGACAGAGATTACAAAATTGACATTGGAACACGCCAAGGAATTACTTGAGATGGCGAAAAAAATACGAAATTAGAATAATGAATTTAAAGTAATAAAAGAAGTAATTACAACTTTATGTAATTTACAAAACTTAAAAAGATCGCCTTCTAAAGGTTAGCTTTTGCTCAAACCTCTAGGGGCGATCTTTTGTTAGGATACTACATATGATATAGCGGCTTCATCTCTATGAGATAAAGTTGCGGTATAGTCCAACAACTTTACCTAAGATGACGACTGAATCTAAAATAATTGGATCCATTGTGTCATTTTCAGGCTGTAAGCGATAATAGCCGTTTTCTTTGAAAAAACGTTTGCAGGTTGCTTCATTATCATCGTTCATTGCAATCACAATTTCTCCGTTTTCTGCGCTTTCTTGTTTGCGGACAATAACCTGATCTCCGTTCAATATTCCAGCATTGATCATACTTTCACCACGAATAGTTAGGATAAAGAGATCATCCGCAGAATTAAAGTTAGGTGGTAGTGGAAAGTATTCAGAGGCCTCTTCCACAGCAAGAATCGGCATTCCAGCTGTAACTGTTCCAAGCATAGGAATTGAATCTGCATGCTCTTCAATTCCCAATGCTTCTAAACCAATTGTCGTTAATTCAATTGCACGCGGTTTCGTCGGGTCCTTTTGGAGATATCCTTTTTTTTCAAGTCGTGCCAAATGTCCGTGTACAGTAGAAGTTGATGATAAATCAACAGCTTGACAGATCTCACGAACCGTGGGTGGATATCCCTTTTCATTGACTCGTTCATAAATAAAACGAAGAACCGCCATTTGTCTTTTTTCAGAAGCTTTTGTCATTTAAGACACCTCAATCACATTATTAATAAAATAACTCTAACACAAATAGGTATACATTACAAACAAACGTTCGTATTAGATGTTTGAAAATTGTTATTTGTTAATGTATGATTAATCTGTCCAATAATAATTAGCAGTGAGGTAATGAAATGAAGGGTAAAATTCCGCAGGAACTCATTAATCGAATTAATGAACTTTCGAAGAAGAAAAAGAGTGTTGGTTTGACAAAGGCAGAATTAGTTGAACAAAAGAGTCTTAGAGAAGATTATTTGGCTGCTTTTCGATCAACTTTTCGCAGTAATGTCGAAATGTTACAAGTTTTTAATAAAGAAGGCAAAGAAGTTACACCTGAAAAAGTTAAAGAAATTCAAAGAAAAAAGGGATTGCGTGATGATTAATCGAGTTTGAGCTTTATTTTTATTCAATAATTGTGTAAAATTGTTATTTGAAACGACATGAAAGGAGCAATTCGTGATGTCAACCACAATTTGGGTACTAATCGTTATCCTTGCGCTTGTCTTAGGCTTTGTTGGTGGATTTTTCGCTGCCCGTAAATATATGGAAAGCTATTTGAAGAAAAACCCGCCAATTAATGAAACAATGTTGAAGACTATGATGCTCCAGATGGGCCAAAAGCCTTCTGAGAAAAAGCTTCATCAAATGATGAACGCAATGAAGTCACAAGGTGCTAAGAAATAAAATGTGTGGCCTGGATCAGGATCATGATGATTCAATAAAAAGGAGTCTTGCCGAAACAGTTTGTTTTGGCAAGACTCCTTTTATCTAGATTAATTTTAGCACTCAGAATTTAAGTTACTAAATAAAGACTTAGTGTTTACTCTTATCAATGTATACATAGTTAGGATTAATTTGTGTATCCAACTTTTTAAATGAAGATACCATTTCTCCAAGAATTGCTTGTTGTTGCTCGTCTGTCAGTTTTTTACGAGAGTTGATTGTAATCGGGTCGCCAAAAGCAATAGTTACTTTTCTTCTCTTAAGCAAATCTTTCATTGTTGAGGGTCCTTGGTAGACAGCAGGTACAATTGGAACACCTGCAAGACGGGCAATCAGCAGGACACCACCTTTTAGATTCTGAGAATGCCTTGTTCCAGAAGGAAACATGATTAGAGAAAGATTACGCTTCTTTAGCCAATTGACAGGCGTCTTGATTACAGAAGGACCTGGATTTTTACGATCAACAGGAAATGCATTAGCATGAACTAGAATATAGCGCAGGATTGGATTCTTGAATAATTCTTCCTTCGCCATAAATGAGAACTTCTTTGGCGATGCACCTAGGGCAAAATAAATCATGTCAAACCAAGCACGATGAGGTCCGACAAGTATATAATTGTCCTTTGGTAACTTTTCCTTGTTAAGATAGTGTGCGTTTCCATTGATTATGAACACTATTATGCGTGCTACAATACGAATAAATGAATAGAACATCACGAGACATTCCTTTCTTATCTAAATTATTTCAAAGATAAGTATGCCTAATTTTGTGATGACATGCAAGTTAAAATGAAGGTGATATTAAAATGAAGCTTTACAAGAACGAACGAATCGATAGACTATATTCAAATGAAGTTCAGATTATTCAAAGCGCAGAAGTATTTTCTTTTTCTTTGGATGCTGTTTTATTGGCATATTTTACTAGTGCTCTGCAAAAAGAAAAGGGGATCTTGGTTGACCTATGTGCGGGAAATGGGGCAGTCGGACTATTTTTAACAAAAAAGGTTGCTGGACAAATTATCGAAGTTGAGGTTCAGGAGCGTCTGGCAGATATGGCAAGGAGAAGTATAGAACTCAATAATCTCGGGGATAGAGTTCAGATGTTAAATATTGATTTGGACAAAGCGATCGAATTCATAAAAAAAGATTCAGTTGATATCGTGACTTGTAATCCACCGTATTTTTCAAATCTACCTACTAGTAAAAAAAATAGTAATCCTTATTTGGCAATTGCACGTCATGAAATTTCCGTTAATCTTGAGCGAATTATTGAAGTTACAAGTGATTTATTAAAGATGAATGGTAAAGCGTATTTTGTACATCGGCCTGAGAGAACGGCCGAGATTTTCGAATTGATGAGAAAACACAGACTCGCACCCAAGAAAGTTCAGTTAGTCCATCCGAAAGAAGAAAAAGAGGCAAATATGATTTTGATTGAGGCTATCAAGGATGGTCGACCAAACGGTGTTAGGTTTATGCCTGCTATTGTTGTATATAACGATTCTGGTGAATACACACCATTATTGAGGGAGATTCTGTATGGAAAAAGTGAATAAGGACTATTTTTTTACGTTTTGTTATGTGCTGACTTTACACTGTATGGTGGATTCACAAACGATGTAAGTCATCGTTTAGCTGTCCATAATGCTGGAAAGGGTGCAAAATATACGCGGTTAAAAAGCAGACGTCCAGTGAAACTTTTATATTACGAAGCATTCGATAACAAATCTGCTGCATTAAAAGCTGAATATGCTTTTAAGCATCAATTAAGAGCACAGAAATTAAAATATCTTGAAGAACATGGAATTAATATCAATAAACTTAAGAAATAAAAGATATTGCTAAACGCATTGCTAAATAGGAGCGTTGAAGATATCTTTCATGCTACAATGATATGCGGACGGAGATAATATTTTATTGAGTGCGGACAACTCGCTCATTTAAAATAATTGGTTTCTTGTGTCCCACCGTAGAATAGAGATATTTAATTTTGGAGGTTCATTTCATAATGAAGTTTATAGCTTTTAATGTGCGTGAAGATGAAGAGAAGTATTTTGCTCAATGGGAAAAAGAAACTGGTAATGAGGTTTTGCGTTTACCAGACATGTTAGACATGAGTTCGGTAGAAAAGATCGAAGGATTTGATGGCGTTTTAGCACTTCAAACTGGTACCTATCCAGACGAGATGTTTACAGAATTCAAGAAATTTGGTGTTAAAGTATTTTCTATCCGCAATGTTGGTGTTGATAACATTAATCTTGATGCGGCAAAGAAAAATGGGGTAGTGGTTACGAATGTTCCTGCTTATTCACCAAATGCGATTGCTGAGTTTTCAGTGACTCAATTGATGCAGCTTCTTCGTAACACGACCATATTCAGAAACAAAGTTGCAAAACAGGATTTTCGCTGGGCACCCTACGTAGGGAAAGAGTTACGTTCATTGACCGTTGGTGTTGTCGGGACAGGGAGAATTGGACGAGCTGCAATTGATATTTATCGTGGATTTGGTGCCAAAGTTATTGCATACGATCTCTACCCTAATCCAGAATTAAAAAACAGGGGATTTATGTCGATAGCTATGATGAATTATTTTCTCAAGCAGATGTAATTACATTGCATATGCCGGCAACTCCCGATGATTATCACTTGATAGGTACAGAAAACCTTAATAAGATGAAGGATGGTTCTTATATCATTAATACTGCTCGTGGCGCACTGGTTGATACTAAAGCGTTGATTACGGCTTTGAGATCGGGAAAACTTGCAGGTGCAGCGCTAGATACTTATGAGAATGAAAGTGATATTTTTAATCATGATTTAAGTAATCAAGAAATAAAAGATGAAACCTTTAAGGAATTGTTGTCGCTTGATAATGTCTTGGTAACGCCCCATGTTGCTTTTTACACAGAGACAGCAGTAAAAAATATGGTATTAATTGCACTAAACAGTGCAAAAAGTGTTTGTGAAGATGGAACAGCAAGTACTGTTGTGAAATAATTGAATATTTCTTGCGTTTTAATTTGAAGTACGATATAATATTTCAGGTGCTTTATGATAAGTACTAATTCACACTTCGTAGGATAGTAATCATGGTGCTCAGTTGAGTTTGGTTTCAGTTGAATACGGAGGAGGAAAACAAAACAATATTGGAGGTATTTTATATTATGGCAGTAATTAGCATGAAACAATTGCTTGAAGCCGGTGTTCATTTTGGACATCAAACACGTCGTTGGAATCCTAAGATGAAGAAGTATATCTTTACAGAACGTAATGGTATCTACATCATTGATTTACAAAAAACAGTTAAGTTGATTGACGATGCGTATAACTTCATGAAAAAAACAGCAGAAAATAACGGAGTTATTCTTTTTGTTGGTACAAAGAAGCAAGCACAAGATGCAGTTGAAGAAGAAGCAAAACGCGCTGGTCAATACTTTGTAAACCATCGTTGGTTAGGTGGAACTTTAACAAACTGGGATACAATTCAAAAACGTATCAAGCGTCTTAAGGAAATCAAGGCAATGGCCGAAGATGGAACTTTTGATGTCCTTCCCAAGAAGGAAGTTGCCCTATTGCTTAAGCAAAAAGAGCGTCTTGAGAAATTCTTGGGTGGTATTGAAGACATGCCTCGTATTCCAGATGCATTGTTTGTAGTTGACCCACGTAAGGAAAGAATTGCTATCAAGGAAGCTCGTAAACTTAATATTCCTATCATTGCTATGGTTGATACAAACGCTGATCCAGATGAAATTGACGTTAAAATTCCTTCTAATGATGATGCTATCCGTGCAGTTCGTTTGATTACTGCTAAGATGGCTGATGCTGTTATTGAAGCCAACCAAGGTGAAGATGACACTGAAGCAGTTGAAGAATCATTTAAAAAGGCAGATACAGTAGATTCAATTGAAGATATTGTTGAAGCTGTTGAAGGTAAAAACAATACCAAAGATGCTGAATAGTTAAATCTTAGGCTGTCTCCAACATTGGGCACATTAATGGCCTTAAGGTTAGGGACAGCTTTTTTTATAATTTAGAAATAAGGAGGCCATAGTAATGGCAAAAATTTCTGCTTCTCAAGTTAAAGAATTACGTGATAAAACAGGCGTAGGTATGATGGAGGCTAAAAAGGCTTTAGTAGCTGTCGAGGGTGACATGCAAAAGGCTGTTGACTTTCTTCGTGAAAAAGGAATTGCAAAAGCTGCTAAGAAAAGTGATCGTGTTGCAGCTGAAGGCTTAGCTGATGTTGAGATTTCTGGTAATGTTGCAGCTGTTGTCGAAGTTAACGCTGAGACTGATTTTGTTGCGCAAAATGCACAATTTAAAGAACTGGTTAAGACTATTGCTAGCAACATTGCTGAAGCAAAGCCAGCAAATGTTGAGGAAGCACTCAAGATTTCTACAGACAAAGGCACAATTAATGATGAAATCATTGAAGCAACGCAAGTTATTGGCGAAAAAATCACATTACGCCGTTTTACATTAGTTGAGAAAACAGAAACACAAAACTTCGGTTCATATCTCCATATGGGTGGTAAAATTGCTTCATTAGTACTTGTTGAAGGTGCTGATGAAGCAACTGCAAAAGATGTTGCCATGCATGTTGCAGCAATCAATCCGAAGTATGTTGATCGTACTGAGGTACCTGCAGCAGAACTTGCACATGAGAAAGAAGTTCTGACACAAGAAGCTTTGAATGAAGGAAAGCCAGCAAAAATTGTTGAAAAGATGGTTGAAGGCCGCTTAAATAAGTTCTTGGCTGAAATTAGTTTGACAGATCAAGAATTTGTTAAAGATCCAGATCAAACTGTTGCAAAATATGTTGCTTCAAAGGGTGGAAAGGTTATTTCATTTACCCGTTATGAAGTTGGCGAAGGCATTGAGAAAAAAGAAGATAACTTTGTAGAAGAAGTTATGAGTCAAGTTAAAGACTAGTATATATTAGATAACAAGTCATTCAGTTTACTATGTCTGTTGTCAAGTTGGGGGATTGAAACTAATTAGTTTTAATGCCCCTATTTATATACATCAAACTACTTTTTTAAGATATTCAATGCTGCCTAAGTATGATAGAATGTACTATGAGTGTATTCAAAGTATGACACACAAATGATAACTATAGGAGGACCATCATGACAGATGTAAAGTACAAACGTGTGATATTAAAGTTGAGCGGAGAAGCTCTTGCAGGTGATCAAAAAATTGGGATTAATCCCTTAGAAATCCGGAAAGTTGCCGAAGAAATCAAAGAAGTTTATGCTTTAGGTGTGCAGATTGCTATAGTTGTTGGCGGTGGCAATATGTGGCGCGGTGAAGCCGGTGCTCAGATGGGTATGGAGAGATCACAGGCAGATTACATTGGCATGTTAGGTACTGTAATGAATGCTCTTGCACTTCAAGACAATCTGGAATCGTTGGATGTTCCAACTCGTGTCCAGACTTCAATTGAGATGCGTCAAATTGCAGAGCCTTATATTCGGCGCAAAGCAATTCGTCATCTTGAAAAGGACAGAATAGTTATATTTGCTGCAGGAACAGGTTCACCGTATTTTTCAACAGATACGACCGCTGCTTTGCGTGCTTCAGAGATTAATGCAGATGTTATTTTGATGGCAAAAAATGGGGTAGATGGGATTTATTCTGCTGATCCACTAAAAGATCAATCTGCTGTCAAGTTTTCAGAATTAACACATCTTGATATTATTAATAAGGGATTGCAAGTCATGGATACCACTGCTTCATCATTATCTATGGACAATAATATACCGTTGGTAGTATTCAATATGAACGAACGTGGTAATATTCAAAGAGTTGTTAAGGGTGAATCAATTGGAACAACAGTGAAAGGAAAATAAGCGATGAAAATAAATGATCCGATTTTAAAAAGCGCACAAGAAAAGATGAAAAAAGCACAAGAAGCACTGCAGCGTGAACTTGGAAATATTCGTGCAGGTCGTGCAAATGCTAGTCTTTTAAATAGAATTATGGTGGTATATTATGGTGCACCAACACCATTGAACCAGATAGCTCAGATTTCTATTCCAGAGGCCCGTGTTTTAATGGTAACTCCTTATGATAAGTCTTCACTTAAGGATATTGAACATGCTATCTTGGCTTCTGATTTGGGCATCTCTCCAGCCAATGACGGTTCAGCAATTCGACTAGTGATTCCACAGTTGACCGAAGAGCGTCGTAAGGAAATCGCAAAAGAAGTTAAGGCTGAGGCCGAAAAAGCAAAAGTAGCAGTTCGTAATATTCGTCGTGATGCAATCGATGATTTTAAAAAGGCACAAAAAAAAGGCGATTTAACTGAAGACGATTTACATAATTTGGAAGAGCAAGCGCAAAAGCTTACAGATTCTTCAGTAAAAAGCATTGACGACATTCAAGCTGACAAAGAAAAAGAAATTCTTGATGTTTAACCAACAGCGTAGTTAGTCACAGGGTACAACGGAGTGGCATGCTGGAAATTGATGTTAATTTTTTATCAATCAATTTCCTAAAAAGCAATGCTTTTTTGCTCCGTTGTTACTTTTTTGTTAAAATAAGTTTTGAACTTTAGTGGAGGTGAACTCTTGTTCTCAAAATTTATTAAGAATAATAATCTGGGGAAAATAGTTCAGAAAATGGATAAAGAACGTGTTCCTCAGCACATTGCTATTATTATGGACGGCAATGGACGCTGGGCCCAAAAAAGACATTTACCAAGAATTGCAGGACACAAAACAGCTCTAACAACGGTTAAAGAGGTTACTAAAGCTGCAAGTAATTTTGGTGTCAAGGTTTTAACATTATATACTTTTTCAACAGAAAACTGGAAACGTCCCAAAAAAGAAGTTGAATTTTTAATGAGTCTGCCAATTACTTTTTTTGATACTTTCGTCCCTGAATTAATCGAAAATAATATCCAAGTTACCGCAATGGGAGAATTGAGTGAACTTCCGACTGAAACTTTAGCGGCTGTCAATCGTGCAATTACGCAAACAAGTCATTGTACAGGTATGATTTTGAACTTTGCCATCAATTATGGTGGACGTGACGAGATAGTGACAGCTGTGAGAAACCTGGCAGCAAAGGTTGAGAAAAAGGAATTAACGGCTGATTCAATTGATGAGAGCATGATTTCAGATGCATTAATGACGAGTAATTTGAAGAAATTTGCAAATCCAGATTTATTGATTCGTACAAGTGGAGAACAAAGAATTTCTAATTTTTTACTTTGGCAGCTTGCGTATAGTGAGTTTATTTTCAGCGATGTTCTGTGGCCAGATTATACACCTGAAGATTTATGTGAAAATATTATAGAATATCAGAAACGTGATCGTCGTTTTGGCGGTCTGAAGAAAGGGTAAGTCATCATGAAACAACGTTTAATTACGGCGGTAGTTGCTCTAATTATTTTTGTTCCTCTAGTATGGTTAGGTGGAGTACCGTTTGATATATTAGCTATCCTGCTTGGTCTAATTGCATTATCTGAAGTCCTGATAATGCGCAAAAAATTATTGATATCTCCTGAAGCTGTTATCTCAATGTTAGCAGCCTTAGCAGTACTCATCCCACAAAACTGGTTGGTTTTTTTACCTAGTGATACAACACAATTTACTGTTTTTTACTTCTTTGTATTGCTTTTACTAACCTATACTGTAATCACGAAGAATCGTTTTTCTTTTGATGATGCAGGAATGTTGATTCTTGGGACAATATACTCATCTGTAGGCTTTCATTATTTAATGCAGGCGAGAAATGTGGGAATTTCAACCGTCTTTTATCTATTGTTGATTGTTTGGTCTACAGATAGCGGTGCCTATTTGGTTGGACGCAAGTTAGGCAAAAATAAACTAGCACCGCACATCAGTCCCAATAAGACTTGGGAAGGTTCAATTGGTGGTGTAATTATTGCAATGGTAATTGCGGGTGGCTTTACATTAATTTATCCGCAAAACGTGGGTCCTTTGTCAATGCTGCTTATAACGCTGATTTTATCGATTGTTGGTCAAATGGGAGATTTAGTTGAATCAGCGCTGAAACGGTTTTATGGCGTAAAAGATTCTGGAAAAATCTTACCTGGGCACGGGGGAATTTTGGATCGCTTTGATTCATTATTGTTTGTTTTGCCGGTTGCACATTTTATAGGATTGATTTGAAAGTCATTCTATTTTGAAAGGAAGCTAACATGCTAATTACGATTGTGACATTTATTATTGTTTTTGGAATTCTGGTAGTTGTTCATGAATTTGGACATTTCTATTTTGCAAAACGTGCTGGTATCTTAGTGCGTGAATTTTCAATTGGCATGGGTCCAAAAATTTTTGCACACCAAAAAAACGGCACAACTTATACAATTCGGATACTTCCTTTGGGTGGATATGTACGGATGGCAGGCCTTGAAGATGATGATGATTCATTGAAATCAGGTGCTACAGTTAGTTTGCTTTTGAATCAAGATGATGTGGTGGAAACAATTAATGCAAGTAAAAAGAAGACTTTGATTTCTGGAGTACCCGTTGAAATTGTCAAATGGGATCTTGAAAAAGAACTTTGGATTGAAGGTTATGAGAACGGCGAAGAAGATAAGTATCGGCGGTTTTCAGTGTTACATGATGCATCAATCATTGAAGAAGATGGGACAAAGGTTAGGATTGCACCAATTGATGTTCAATTTCAATCTGCTAAACTTTGGCAGAGAATGTTGACAAATTTTGCTGGCCCGCTCAATAATTTCATACTGACAATCATTGCTTTTACCTTGATTGCAGTCATTCAAGGCGGTGTAGTAACTACTGAAAATTCCACAAAAATTGGTGGCTTTGCCACGAGCTCTGTTGCAAAGAAGGCTGGTTTGAAGGTTGGCGATGAAATTGTAGCCGTTAACGGGCATAAAACTACTAGTTGGCAGAAACTTTCAACATATGTCAATGCTGCTCCAGGGGAAAAAATTAATGTTACCTATAGTCGTGATAATCAAAGAAAAACGGTTGCAATGACTCCTAGGGCTCAGAACCAAAATGGTAAGAAAATCGGTTTGATCGGAATTACTGCTAAAACGCATACTGATTCTTCATTTATGGCAATCGCGACTTATGGTTTTACGAAAACATGGACAACAATGTTGGCGTTGTTCGCGGCTATTGGTGGAATTTTCACGCATGGATTTAGTTTAAATGATCTTGGTGGGCCGGTTGCAATTTATTCTTACACTTCTGAAGCCACACAATATGGACTAACAAGTGTGATTGGTTTGCTGGCGTTTCTTTCTATTAATTTGGGAATTGTAAATCTTTTTCCCATCCCAGCATTGGATGGTGGGAAGATTGTCTTGAACATTATAGAGGGAATCAGAAGAAAACCGTTGTCGCCAGAAAAAGAAGGTATTATTACCTTAATTGGTTTTGGTTTTTTAATGTTGTTGATGGTACTGGTAACATGGAATGATATTCAGCGTTATTTCTTTAATTAAGAACATATAGTAGTCCGTAGTGATTGCTGATGTTCGTTGAAAAAAGGGGATTAGTTATGAAACAGTCAAAAATTTTGATACCTACTATTAAGGAGGTACCAAGTGATGCGGAAGCACTTAGCCATAAATTGATGCTTCGTGCAGGTTATGTTAAACAAATTACGGCGGGTATGTATGCTTACTTACCTCTTGCACATAAAGTCCTGATGAAGATTCAACAAATTATTCGTGAGGAAATGGACGCAATTGATGCTGTAGAAATGCTCGTTCCTGCTGTTATACCAGCCGAGCTTTGGCAAGAATCTGGCAGATACGAAACATACGGACCCGCTATGTTTAAGCTAAAAGATCGGCATGAGCGTGACTTTATATTGGGTCCAACCCACGAAGAGACATTTACTTCAATAATTCGGGACTCAATTAAATCTTATAAAAAATTGCCACTGACTTTGTATCAAATTCAAATGAAATATCGTGACGAAAATCGTCCACGTTTTGGATTATTGCGTGGTCGCGAATTCTTAATGTTTGATGGTTATTCATTCCATGCAACACAAGGTAGTCTAGATACTGTTTACAATCAAATGGAAAGTGCTTATCAAAACATCTTTGAACGCTGCGGATTAAATTTTCGCTCGATAATTGGTGATGCTGGTGCCATGGGTGGTAATGATTCTAAAGAATATATGGCGATTGCAGATATAGGTGAAGATACAATCGTATATTCTGATGGTAGTGATTATGCTGCAAATTTGGAAATGGCCAAGAATTTGAGAGCTTCAAAAATTTCGCATGAAAGTAAACGCGATTTGAAAAAAGTTCCGACCCCAAATGCGAAAACAGTTGAGGAAGTTGCAGAATTCCTTGAAACACCAGTTGATAATGTTTTGAAGACTCTGCTATTATATGCTGATGAAAAGCCAACGGTTGTTCTACTCCGTGGAATCGATGAACTTAACGAGGTTAAATTAAAAAACTTTTTAGGTGCCGATGAAATTAGAATGGCAACTCAGGAAGAAACTGTTAAAATTCTTGGAACTGGTTTTGGCTCAGTGGGGCCAATTGGAATTTCGAAGAACTTGAGAGTTGTCGCTGATATTGATGTCGAAAAGATGAGCAATGGTATTTGTGGTGCTAATGAAGATGGATACCATTTCATCAATGTCAATGCTCCTAGAGATTATGAAGTTGATGACTATGTTGATTTAAGGATGGTTCATGAAGGTGAGACTTCGCCTGATGGACAAGGTTCATTGAAGTTTACTAGGGGGATTGAAATCGGGCATATCTTCAAGCTAGGCACACGCTACTCCAACGACTTAAAAGCAGATGTGCTTGATGAAAATGGGCGTCAAGTTCCGGTTATTATGGGGTGCTATGGTATAGGGGTATCTCGTCTTTTGTCAGCTATTATTGAGCAAAATAGTGATGAAAATGGAATAATTTGGCCACAGACAATTGCGCCTTTTGACATTCATGTTGTACCAGTTAATTCGAAGAATGCAACACAAGTTAAATTAGCAAATGAAGTTACGTCTGATTTGCAAAGTGCCGGCTATAGTGTTCTAATCGATGACCGTAAGGAGCGCGCAGGTGTTAAGTTTGCCGACTCAGATTTGATGGGATTGCCTGTCAGAGTAACAATTGGTAAGAAAGCTGAGGAAGGCATTGTTGAAGTTAAGTTGCGACGTAATGGTGAGACAGTCGAGGTTCGTCGTGAAGAATTGCAAAATGCTATCAGTATCTTGCTTTCAGAAGAAAAAGAAGATTAATTTAAATGGGTTTTGGCTTGTTTGAATAAAAGACGGAGGTGATTGTTTTTTATCGCTTTCGTCTTTTGTATTTCCTAATTTTACAAACGAGCGCAAGAAGTTTTTACAGATAATTACTTTTAGTGATAGAATTTAGATACTATAGTTATTTTGAATGATTATGAAAAGAAAGGAAGTTCAATTTGGGAATTGATAAGAAAACACTATTTCAAAAATTACTTTTGCAATTAAATTGGAATATAAAAGATGAAGAAAAAATAATTTTTGACAGCACTCAAATTGAAAATGTGGAATTACATCATGTTTCGCAAAGATGGGATTTCGTATTTAAGACAGAGGATATTTGGCCATTTCCGCTATTTGAAGAATTTTCGCAGAGATTGGAAGAAAGCTTTAGAAATATTGCTCATGTCAAAATCTTCTTTAAAATAGAAGAACCACAAATGAATAAACGTAATCTTGGTGAATATTGGAACTGGGTACTTAAACACTGTGGTGTTACTTCTCCGTTTGTGCAGGAATTGACTTTTGGTAAAGTGCCTTATTTAGATGACCAACGGGTAATACTTGAAGCTGAGAATGAAATTTTAAAGCAATTCCTTGTTAATCAGGCGTTAGGACCTATCGAAGAGACTTATCGCCAGATGGGTTTTCCAAAATTTGCCATCCATACAATAATTGATGAATCAAAATCGCAAAAGAAAATTGCTGAATTTAAAGCACAAAAGGCAAAAGATGACGAGCAGTTAGCGCAAAAAGCGATTCAGGCAATTCAGCAGCAGAATCAACATAAACAAGAGAAATCTCTTCCAAAAATTTCAGGTTTGGTCGTTATGGGAAAGAAGATTGATGACAGAGCTGAAATTACCCAGATGATTAATATTACTGAAGAGGAACGTTCCGTTACTGTTCAGGGATATATCTTTGATAAAGAGGTGCGAACGTTACGTTCTTCCCGTAAGCTATTAATTATAAAAGTGACTGATTATAGTTCGTCAATTATTGTAAAAAAATTCTCGCGAAATGAAGAGGATGAAGCTTGCTTTGATGCAATTGATGAAGGGCAATGGGTAAGAATTAGAGGAAGTGTTCAAGAAGACAGCTTCATGCGCGACCTTGCCATTAACGCCTTCGACATTAATCAAATTTCTCATGAAGTTCGTAAGGATACGGCACCAGAGGGACAAAAACATTCAGAGCTGCATGTTCATACGAATATGAGTATGATGGATGCTACCAACAGTATTACAGATTACATCAAACAAGCGGCAAAGTGGGGACAAAAGGCGATTGCCGTCACTGACCACAGCACGCTCCAGGCTTTTCCTGAAGCATATGCTGCTGGAAAGAAAAATGGTGTTAAGGTTCTTTATGGTGTTGAAGCTAATGTTGTAGATGATGGTATTCCAATCGCCTATAATGAAGCACATGTAGCTTTAAAGGATGCTACATATGTAATTTTTGATACTGAGACAACAGGTTTGTCTGCTCGATTTGATAAAGTAATTGAACTTGCAGCTGTTAAGATGAAACAAGGAGAGGTTTTAGAAAAATTCGATATGTTTATTGATCCAGGACATCCTTTGTCACAGACAACCATTAATTTGACTAGTATTACGGATGACATGGTTAGAAATTCTAAGTCTGAAAAGGAAGTTTTCCAGTTATTTCAAGAGTTTTGCAAAGACAGCATTATTGTTGGTCATAATGCAACTTTTGATGTTGATTTCATGAATATTGGCTATGAACGTCATGGCTTACCAGAGATTGAGAATCCTTGGATTGATACTTTGCCTTTGGCACGTTTATTGTATCCAGAACTTAAGAGTTTTCGTCTGAATCGCCTTGCTAAGTTACTTAATGTTGATTTGGAGCATCATCATCGTGCGATTTTTGATGCTGAGGCGACTGGATACATATACTTTGCGATGCTCAAGGAAGCTAATGAACAATTTAAGATTGAATTTCAAGATGATTTTAATAAACATGCTGGTGAGGTCGATGCATATAAACATGGATTCCCATTTCATGCTACGATTATTGCTCAAACGCAACAGGGTCTAAAAAATTTGTTTAAACTAGCATCATTATCGATGGTCAAGTATTATTATCGCATGCCTCGAATTCCGCGCTCGGAACTTGTGAAGTACCGTGAAGGACTTCTGGTAGGCTCGGCGTGTTCCAGTGGTGAAGTTTTTGTAGCAATGATGCAAAAGGGCTTTGATGAAGCCAAGAAAAAGGCGCGTTTTTATGATTATTTAGAGATCCAGCCAAAACCGTTGTATGCACCATTGATTGAGCAAGAAATGGTTAAAGATAATAAAAATCTTGAGACAATTATTAAGAACATGGTTGACTTGGGAGAAGAGCTGCAGATGCCTGTCGCTGCCACTAGCGATGTTCATTTTCTGAATAAAGAAGATGCAATTTATCGTAAGATTCTAATTCATTCACAAGCGGGAGCTAATCCGCTTAATCGTCTGAAAGAACTACCTGATGCTCACTTTAGGACAACAAATGAAATGCTAGAAGACTTAAGCTTTTTGGGTGAAGAACGGGCTCAAAAAGTGGTGGTGACTGATCCTCAGAAAGTGGTCGATATGGTCGATGAGATCTCACCTGTTAAAGATAAACTGTATACACCCAAAATGGATGGTGCTGAAGATGAAATCCGTAATCTCGCACTGAATAAAGCACATAAGCTTTATGGAGATGAACTTCCAGCGGTTGTCCAAGAAAGGCTGGATAAAGAACTTAAGAGTATCATTGGAAATGGATTTTCGGTAATCTATCTGATTTCACAAAAACTTGTTTTTAAGTCTAATAAAGATGGTTATTTGGTAGGCTCACGTGGTTCCGTTGGTTCTAGTTTAGCGGCTACAATGACGGGGATAACAGAGGTCAATCCCTTACCGCCTCATTACCGCTGTCCCAAGTGCAGATGGAGTAAGTTCTATGAAAAAGGGGAGTATGGTTCAGGGTTCGATCTCCCTGATATGGATTGTCCAAATTGTGGAACGAAGTTAATCAAGGATGGACAAGATATTCCTTTTGAGACTTTCTTGGGATTCTATGGGAATAAAGTACCTGATATAGATTTGAACTTTTCCGGTGATTATCAGCCAATCGCCCATAATTATACAAAGGTATTATTTGGGGAGAATAATGTTTTTCGAGCAGGGACAATCGGTACAGTTGCCGATAAGACCGCTTATGGTTATGTTAAAGCCTATGAACGTGATACTGAACAAACATTTCGAGGTGCCGAAGTCGATCGATTGGCAAAGGGTGCAACAGGTGTAAAACGAACAACCGGACAGCATCCTGCGGGAATTTTGGTTGTGCCTGATTACATGGACATATATGACTTTACTCCTATTCAATATCCGGCCGATGACTTATCAGCTACTTGGAAAACGACACACTTTGATTTTCATTCAATTCATGATAATATTTTGAAACTTGATATACTTGGCCATGATGATCCAACAATGATTAGAATGTTGCAAGATCTGTCAGGAATTGATCCACAATCGATTCCGACAGATGACCCAGGTGTCATGAAGCTTTTTTCGGGAACAGACATTTTAGGCGTGACTTCTGAGCAGATTGGTTCTAATACAGGAACGCTTGGAATTCCCGAGTTTGGGACAAGATTTGTTAGGGGAATGCTTGAGGAGACAAAGCCAAAAACTTTTGCAGAATTGCTTAAGATCTCTGGGCTTTCACATGGAACGGATGTTTGGCTTGGCAACGCAGAAGAATTGATCAAGAATGGAACTGTTACGATGCCTGAGGTTATCGGTTGTCGTGATGATATTATGATGGATTTAATTCATATGGGTGTTGAAGCTGATCGAGCATTTAAAATAATGGAGAGTGTCCGTAAAGGGAAAGGAATCCCTGAAGATTGGCAAACTGAAATGCGTGAAGCAAAAGTTCCGGAATGGTACATTGGTGCTTGTCTTAAGATAAAGTATATGTTCCCTAAGGCACATGCTGCTGCATACGTTTTAATGGCATTACGAATTGCTTATTTTAAAGTGTATTTCCCATTAGTGTATTATTCTGCTTATTTTAGTGTCCGAGCAGATGATTTTGATCTTGTTGCAATGTCTCGCGGCAGTGAGACAGTTAAAGCAGCAATGAAAGAAATAAATGACAAGGGAATGGATGCCTCTACCAAAGAGAAGAATCTGTTGACTGTGCTTGAAATTGCTAATGAGATGCTTGAACGCGGTTATCAATTCAAAATGGTTGATCTGCACCGGTCCGCTGTTTCTGACTGGTTAATTGATGGTAAAACGCTGATTGCACCATTTAATGCGATGCCGGGCTTAGGAACTAATGTTGCTAAGCAGATTGTTGCAGCACGTGAGGAAAAGGAGTTTCTTTCAAAAGAAGATTTAGCAAAACGAGGCAAAGTTTCGAAGACTCTAATTGAGTTTATGACGGAAAATCATGTGCTTGATGAGTTGCCAGACGAGAATCAACTGAGCTTATTTGAATCATTGTTTTGATATAAGTGTTTATTTGTCAAAACAGACTATACATGGTACAATGAAGACGTTATTAAGTAACTCGTTGGGAGTGAGCAGTGATGCTCGCTCTTTTTATTGCAACCACTAGGGCTGTACTTTGAAGTAATAAAAAAGGAGGTTGACTTGTGAGTACTGTAGTTGAAACAGTTACTGAACTAGTTACGCCAATTTTAGAAGCTGGTAATTTCGAATTGGTGGATATTGAGTTTGTTAAAGAGGGAAAGAATTGGTATCTGAGAGTCTTTGTTGACAAAGAAGATGGTATTAACATTGAAGAATGTGCATTAATAAGTGATAAGTTGAGTGAAAAATTGGATGAATGTGATCCAGATCCTATTGAACAGGCTTATTACCTTGAGGTTTCTTCACCTGGTGCGGAAAGACCACTGAAAAAAGAGAGTGATTATGAACGTGCATTAAACAAATATATTCACGTTTCACTTTATCAGCAGCTTGCAGGTTCAAAGGTCTTTGAAGGAACAATGGTTGAGCTGTCAAAGAGCCACTTGAAGCTTGAGTATATGGATAAAACACGACATAAAGAAATTGAGATACCGCGTGATAAGATTGCAAAGGCAAGACTAGCTATTAAATTTTAGATTTGTTAAGGAGAAAATTTAGATGAGTAAGGAATTACTAAATGCGTTAGATGCATTGGAAGTCGAGAAGGGAATTAAGAAAGATGTTGTCTTAGAAGCACTTGAAGCAGCTCTTGTTTCTGCATACAAGCGTAACTATGGGCAGGCACAAAATGTAGAAGTCGAATTTGACAAAACGCGTGGCGACATTCATGTTTTTGCAGTCAAAGAAGTTGTCGCTGAAGTTTTTGACTCACGCCTTGAAGTCAGTCTCGAAGAAGCAGTTCAAATTAATCGTGCTTATGAAATTGGTGATACGATTAGATTTGAAGTGACACCCAAGAACTTTGGGCGGATCGCTGCACAGACTGCAAAGCAGGTTATTATGCAGCGTGTACGTGAAGCTGAACGTGGAATCATTTATGATGAATACATTCAATATGAAAATGAGATTGTAACTGGTGAAGTGGAACGACATGATCATCGTTATGTATATGTCAATCTTGGCAAGGTTGAGGCTGTATTGTCTCATCAAGATCAGATTCCTGGTGAGGAATACAAGTCACATGATCGCATCAAGGTCTACATTTATAAAGTTGAGAATACATCGAAGGGTCCTCAAGTTTTTGTAAGCCGCTCACATCCGGATTTGTTAAAACGATTGTTTGAACAGGAAATCCCGGAGATTTTTGATGGAACTGTTGAGATTATTTCAATTGCGCGTGAAGCAGGCGACCGTGCTAAAGTTGCTGTCCGTTCGCACAGTGAGGGCGTTGATCCTGTCGGAACTTGTGTTGGTCCCCGAGGCGAAAGAATACAGACAATCGTTAATGAACTCAAGGGTGAAAACATGGATGTTGTGGAATGGCGCGAAGATCCAGCTGAATTCATTAGCAATGCACTTAATCCAGCTGAAGTTATTGATGTTCAGTTTAATCCAGAAAATGAACGTGCTTGTACCGTGATTGTTCCAGACAACCAGTTGTCGCTTGCAATCGGTAAAAGAGGACAAAATGCTCGTTTAGCAGCAAAATTAACTGGTTTTAAAATTGATATTAAATCTGAATCGGAATTTGCGAAGATTTCTGATACTTCGGATGCTGCAAGTTCTGATACCGAAGAAGACTAATTATAAATTCTTGGACAAGGGAGATGATTAGATGGTAAAACAACGTAAGGTACCTATGCGCAAGGATATTGTTTTAGGAGAAATGAAGCCCAAAAAGGAACTCGTTCGAATTGTGAAGAATAAAGAAGGCGAGGTCAGCATTGACCAAACTGGTAAGAAGCCGGGTCGCGGAGCTTATATTTCACTAGATGTTGCAGTAGCCAAAAAGGCGAAAGAAGAGCATACATTCAATAAGGCTTTTGGAGTAAAAGTACCTGAGGAGTTTTATGATGAATTAGTAGCATTTGTTGATCATCAAGCAGCACGCAAGGAGCTTTTTGGCGATGCTCGATAAAAGACAAAGAGCTTTGCAAATGCTTGGACTTGCTAGAAGAGCTGGCAAGTTGATCACTGGTGAAGAAGGCGTTCTAAAGAAAGTCAGAGCACAAAAAGTACAGATTGTTTTTGTTGCCAGTGATGGCTCAGAAGGAACTAAAAAGAAGTTTATAGACAAGTGTAAAAGTTATCAAGTCAATATAAGTTGTGATTTTACACATCAGGAACTTAGCTTAGCAATTGGAGCGAATCGAACTGTGCTTGCAATTGATGATTTGGGTTTCAGTAAGAAAATAATGATGCTGTTGAGCTGATGCTTTTACCATAAAGGTTTGGACTATGCAATCTGTAGGGATATAAATTGTATAGTTGAGATTGGAGCGTGAATACATGGGAAAAAAGCGAATTTACGAATTAGCAAAAGAATTGAACGTCAGTAGCAAGGTGGTGATTGAAACAGCACGAAAAAAGGGTTTTGCTGTTAATAATCATATGTCGACGATTGGAGACAATGAAGAACGCCAAGTAAAAGAAGCACTTAAGAAAACTACGGACAAGGTAAAGGTAAGCACTGCTAAAAGACCTGCGGTGAATGAACAAAAAAATTCGAGAATTTCAAATCAACCAAAACGTTCTCAACGAAATAATAATAGTAAAGAGGCCGGACCAATTCAGAATAAAACAACTAACAACAATAATAAAGTTCAGCATAACAATAACAAAGTTCAGCATAACAATAACAAAGTACAAGGGAAAAGTACTACACAAAGTGGCAGAAGCCAAGCAACAACAAGTAGTAAAAAGAGTTCAACTACAAACAATTCTGCTAAGAAAAGCAATTCACGTTTTGAAAACAAATCTAACAATAACAATACGCGTTCGAATAATTTTGGACAAAATAGATTTGGTCAAAATTCTAATTCACAAAATAGATATAGCAACAAAAAGAAGCGTAGAAATAGAAAAAACAGCCGTTATCAAGAAACCAAGAAGCCCGCAGTTCCACCGCGTAAGGATAGACCGCTTCCAGAAACACTTGTCTATACAGTAGGAATGAATGTAGCTGATATAGCTAAGAAGATTCATCGTGAACCAGCAGAAATTATCAAAAAATTATTCATGATGGGTGTAATGGTTAATCAAAATCAATCTTTGGATAAAGATACAATTGAGATTTTGGCTGACGATTATGGCATGAAGGCGGAAGAAAAAGTAGAAGTGGATGTAGCTGATATTGATAAGTTCTTTGAAGATGAACAAGAAAATACGAAGCATCTCGAAACTCGTCCCCCAGTTGTAACAATCATGGGTCATGTTGATCATGGTAAGACAACATTGCTTGATAAATTACGCCACACTCATGTTACAGAGGGTGAAGCTGGTGGAATTACACAGCATATTGGTGCTTACCAAGTGAAACATGATGGTAAGACGATTACCTTCTTAGATACACCAGGACATGCGGCATTTACTAACATGCGTGCACGTGGAGCCGATATTACTGATATTACGGTACTGGTTGTTGCCGCAGATGATGGTGTGATGCCACAAACGATTGAGGCTATTAACCATGCTAAGGCCGCAGAAGTTCCAATTATTGTTGCCGTTAATAAGATTGATAAACCGGGTGCAAATCCTAATCATGTAATGGAACAATTAACTGAATATGAACTTATCCCTGAAGATTGGGGCGGTGACACAATCTTTGTTGAATTGTCAGCTAAATTTGGCAAGAATCTTGATGAATTGCTGGATATGATTTTGTTGCAGGCTGAAGTTCTTGAATTACGTGCGAACCCTAAGCAGCATGGTGCAGGCTCCGTTATCGAAGCTCGTTTAGATAAAGGAAAAGGAACAGTTGCTTCATTGTTGGTTCAACAAGGAACATTGCATGTTGGTGATCCGATTGTTGTTGGAAATACATTTGGTCGTGTTCGGACAATGATTAATGATAAAGGACAACAGATTTCGGAGGCCTTACCCGCTACGCCAGTTGAAATTACCGGTTTGAACGAAGTTCCAGATTCAGGTGATCGGTTCATCGTATTTAGCGATGAGAAAACTGCTCGTGCTGCTGGTGAGGAACGTGCAAAACGCGCATTGTTGAAAGAGCATAGCAACATTCAACATGTTACATTGGATACCCTATTTGATTCACTTAAAGAAGGTGAATTGAAGGAAGTTAATGTTATCATTAAGGCGGATGTACAGGGCTCAGTTGAAGCTCTTGCTGGCAGTTTGAAGAAGATTGAAGTCGAAGGCGTACGTGTTAACATCATTCATCAGGCTGCTGGGGCTATCAATGAAAGTGATGTTACACTTGCCGAAGCATCAAATGCTATTATTGTAGGATTCAATGTTCGTCCGACACCACAAGCCAAGTCACAAGCTGAAAGTGATAGCGTTGATATTCGTTTGCATCGTGTCATTTATAAGGCAATTGATGAGATTGAGACGGCTATGAAGGGAATGCTTGAACCTGTCTTTGAAGAAAAAATTATCGGGCAGGTTGAAATTCGTGAAACCTACAAGGTTTCTAAAGTTGGAACAATCGGTGGTGGATATGTGACTGATGGTTACATTCAGCGTGACAGCGGAGTACGTGTAATTCGTGATGGAATTGTTGTCTATGAAGGTAAATTAGCATCCTTGAAACGCTTCAAGGACGATGTTAAACAAGTTAAGCAAGGTTTCGAATGTGGTCTAATGGTTGAAAATTACAATGATATCAAGATTGGCGACCAGATTGAGGCATTTATCATGGAAGAAGTTCCGGTCGAATAGTTAATTAAGAATTAGATGGAGGAGAACGCAATGGCACAAAATTATCGTGTTGGTCGTTTATCTCAAGAAATCCAACGAGAAGTAACCGATATTTTGATGAAAAGAGTTCGTGATCCGCGAGTTCAGGGCATTACAATTACAGGGGTCGAAGTTACTGGTGACTTGCAGCAAGCAACCATTTATTATAGTATTCTGTCTGAACTTGCATCTGATGGTGAAAAAACACAGATTGGTTTGGAGAAAGCCAAGGGGCTGATTCGTCGAGAATTAGGTTCTAGGTTGAGTATCTATGTGACTCCTGAGTTGATTTTTGAACGAGATCGCTCAGTTCAATATGGAGATCATATTGATGAACTTTTAAATAAGTTAAATCATCCCAAAGATTAAGAAGTTGTTTTTTTTGAGCGTTGATGGCTTTGAAATTAAAAGAAGCGTAACAAGAGTTAGAGTCTGCTGTCCGTCATAAAATTACAAACAAAATATTTTTTGTTGTCATGAGTGATTAGGCATAATGAGGACTGACTTTTGGAATACGTTTAAAAGAAAGGGGCTGCCACAAAACGTTTGTTTTGTTACAGTCCCTTTCTTTTTAATGATTTTATAGTATTTGGGGAGGAAGAAAATGGACGGAATTATTCCAGTATATAAAGAACGTGGAATGACAAGTACTGACTGTGTTTTTAAATGCAGAAAAATCTTCAAAATGAGACGGATTGGACATAGTGGGACACTTGATCCGAATGTTGATGGAGTATTACCTATTTGTGTTGGCAAAGCAACGAAAGTAGTTAATTATTTAATGGATTCAGGCAAAATCTATATTGGGGAAATCACACTAGGATTTTCAACAACAACTGAGGATCTTGATGGTGAAATTGTTGATAAAAGATTATTGGACGAACCATTCACTAGTGAAGAAATTAATGATAAAATGGACGAGTTAACTGGTGACTTGATTCAAATTCCGCCAATGTATTCTGCAATTAAGGTTAAGGGTCGCAGATTATATGATTATGCACGTTCTGGGGATTCAGTGGAACGTCCTGAGAGAAATGTTCATATTGAGTATTTCAAACAGACTAACAAAACTGTTTTTGACTCAAAAAGTGGGTATCAGAAAATCTATTTTGAAGTCGGTTGTGGAAAGGGAACATATATCAGAACTTTGGCTGTCGACTTAGGCCGCAAGCTGGGTGTTCCAGCCGTCATGTCTGATTTATCACGCTTATCAAGTGGTGGTTTCACAATTGGGCAAGCTGTTAAAATTAGTGAGTTGGAGCAGGCTGCAAAGAGCGGTAATCTTGAGGAGCGACTTTATCCAGTTGATTATGCCTTACAAAAATATTTTCATATTGAATTAAATGAGAAACAATGGGAAATCATTAGAAATGGTGGGTTCCTATTTCCTGATGAAGTTAATGGTACAGCTGAAAAAATAGTTTTGATGTATCAAAATAGAGCTAGATGTATCTATCGTTACAATGAAGAGAAAAAAAGATATCAACCTGAACAAATGATTGATTTAACTTAGAGGAGAATAGAAAGTGCAAGTAATCAACTTAGTAGAACCTTTTAACAAGTCAATATTGCCCACAGGAGATATTGTTTTGGCACTAGGTTTTTTTGATGGTGTGCACCGTGGACACCAAGCGGTTATCCGCCGTGCAAAAGCTGAGGCCAGAAAGCGGAATGTAAAATTAGCCGTGATGACACTAAACATGCATCCCTCAATTCCTTTTAAAGGAGTGAAACCACAAGATGTTAAATATCTGACTATTTTAGAACAAAAAAATAGACTTTTTGAAGCACTGGGTGCCGATATAGTGTATGTAGTCTCATTGAATGATTTACTAGTCAAGATGGGGCCACAAGAATTTGTTGATAAATATATGGCAGGGTTGAATGCACAGGCAATTGTTGCGGGTTCAGATTATACGTATGGCAAGCAAGACATTGCAAATATGCAAATCCTTGCAGAATATGCAAAAAATCGCTTTGAAGTTATTGAAGTAAAATACTTAAATGATAAGGATCAAAAGATTAGTTCGACACGAATTCGCAAGGCACTTTTGAATGGAGACATTGAGTTTGCGAATGAACTTTTAGGTTACCATTACCAAAATAACGGTAAAGTCGTTCATGGTGAACAAAGAGGTCGTGAGCTTGGTTTTCCTACAATCAATGTTGCGGTAGATCCTCGAGAGATGCTACCGGCGGAAGGAATATATGCTGTTAGGGTCGCGATTGTTGGAAAAAATGTTTTAGGAATGGCATCAATTGGACGTAATGAAACTTTTGGTGAAGGCAGAGAGGTGACCATTGAGATTAATTTACTTGATTTTTCGCAGATGGTATACAATGAAAATGTAGTGGTTGATTGGTATAAGAGATTAAGAGGACAAGTTAAGTATAATGGTGCGGCAGGACTAATAGCACAGTTGAAAAAAGATGAAGAAAATACGCGAAATTATTTTAAGAAAGCAAGAGAAATATAAGATAAATGGGCGTCATTTCTTGACTTATTTAAGTAGTTCTTGTATATTAATAATTGACTTAGCACTCTAGGACATTAAGTGCTAATCGAGGTGATTGAAATGCTTACTGAGAGACAATTGTTAATTCTTGAGGCGATAATTCAGGATTATACGACTGTTGGAAGACCTGTTGGTTCGAAATCCTTAGGTGAACAGTTACCGATGCAAGTTAGCTCTGCGACTATTCGTAATGAGATGGTGGCATTGGAGCACTTGGGATTTATTAATAAAGAACATTCTTCTTCGGGCAGGGTACCAACTTTGAAGGGTTATCGTTATTATATTGATAATCTTGTAAAACCTGATACTGTTAATCAAGAACAACTGGAGGATATCCGTTCGTCATTTGGCAATAATTTCTACAAGATTGATGAGATTGTTGCTGAATCCGCGAAAATACTCTCTGATATGACCAACTATACTGCGATTACTTTTAAGCCCGAGGCAAAAAATATTAAGTTTCAAGGGTTCAAAGTTCTTCCACTTGGTAATCAGCAGCTGATGATGATGCTGGTTACTAGTGATGGAAATGTTGAGAGTCAACTCTTTAATGTTCCTAGAGGATTGGGTGGCGATGAAATCGAAGCAGTGATTCGTGTGGTCAATGATAGAATTGTTGGATTGCCTCTTGATCAGGTGATTGAAAGACTACATGAGACAATTCCTCTGTTATTGCATTATGTTCAAAGACCTGTGGGATTTCTCGATATTTTTGGGAATATCCTGGAGCGATCGGCGCGCGAGCAATTCTTTGTGAGTGGCAAGTTGAATTTGCTGAATTTTGTTGGTGAGGCAGATGTCAGTCAGATTAAGGAACTTTATTCTCTGATTGAGCATTCTGAGGATATCAATAACTTGATTGGTAATCCAACGGGTACGATCCAAGTGAAAATAGGAGATGAGCTGACTAATAGTTCGTTAAGTAATTATAGCTTGATTTCGACCACTTATGATGTAGCACAGCATGGACAAGGATTGATTGCTCTGCTTGGTCCGACAAATATGCCATATTCAAAGATGATTGGTCTGGTTCAGACATTCCAAGAAGAATTGGCACGTAAATTATTAGATTACTATAGTTTTTATGATGATTAGAAAAGGGGTGTCTGTTTGTCAGAACAAAAGGGAAGCGAAGAAAAGCAAACTCTGAAGACTAACGAAGAAGCTTCAGAAGAGCCTGTCAAAAACAAAACGACTCCTGAAGTTGATGAGAAGAAAGCAACTGCAGAAGTTGATGAAAAAGAAGCAAAAAAAGAGTCTTCTGAAGAACCTGCTACTGATGATGAAGATTCTGAAAAAGATGAATTAAAACAAAAAGTAGCAGAACTTCAAAAAAAATGTGATAGCTTTGAAGATAAGTATTTGAGGGCTGAAGCTGAAATGGCTAATATGCACACAAGATTCAAAAAAGAGCAGGAAAAATTATTGCGTTATGACGGTCAGAGTCTTGCTAAAGATGTTCTTCCAGTCATTGATAACTTAAATCGTGCATTGCAAATTGAAGTCACTGACGATGCCTCTAAGCAGTTAAAAAGAGGTATTGAACTTGTCTTCAATGACATGGAGAAGGCGTTGAAGGCAAATAATGTGACAAAGATTGAAGCACTTGGACAGGCCTTTGATCCAACGCTTCATCAAGCTGTCAAGTCTATTCCGGCTGAAAAAGGCCAGAAGGCTGAGACTGTGATTGAAGTATTCCAAGATGGCTATATGTTGAAGGATCGTGTATTACGACCTGCAATGGTAGTTGTTGCACAATAAATTTAAAAATTTTTGAAAGAGGTTGAAATTAATGTCGAAGATTATTGGTATTGATTTAGGAACAACTAACTCAGCAGTTGCTGTTCTTGAAGGTAAAGAAGCTAAGATTATTACTAATCCTGAAGGAAATCGTACAACTCCATCAGTTGTATCGTTTAAGAATGGTGAGACTCAAGTTGGGGAAGTTGCAAAGAGACAAGCAATTACAAACCCTGATACGATTGCATCAATCAAGCGTCACATGGGTGAGGCTGGGTATAAAGTAAAGGTTCAAGACAAAGAATATACACCACAAGAAATTTCAGCAATGATTTTGCAATATATCAAGGATTACGCAGAATCATACCTTGGTGAAGATGTTACGCAAGCAGTTATTACTGTACCTGCTTACTTTAATGATAGTCAACGTCAAGCTACAAAAGATGCTGGTAAAATTGCTGGTTTAAAAGTTGAACGTATTGTCAACGAACCAACGGCTGCTGCCTTAGCATATGGTCTTGACAAGACTGACAAAGATGAAAAGATCTTGGTATTTGACCTTGGTGGTGGTACTTTTGATGTTTCTATCCTTGAATTAGGCGATGGAGTATTCGAAGTACTTTCAACAAATGGTGATACATTCCTCGGTGGGGATGATTTTGATAACAAGATTATGGAATGGTTAATTTCTGAATTCAAGAAGGAAAATGGAATTGATCTTTCAAAAGATAAGATGGCTATGCAGCGTTTGAAGGATGCAGCTGAAAAGGCTAAGAAGGATCTTTCAGGTATTACGAGTGCACAAATTAGTCTACCATTTATTACGGCTGGTGAGAATGGCCCACTTCATTTGGAAAAGACTTTGACTCGTGCACAATTTGATAACTTAACATCTGACTTAGTTGATCGGACAAAGATTCCAGTACGTAATGCTTTAAAAGATGCTGGACTTTCGATGAGTGATATTGATGAAGTTATCTTAGTAGGTGGTTCTACACGTATTCCAGCTGTTCAAGCTGCAGTTGAGGCTGAAACAGGCAAGAAACCTAACCAATCAGTTAACCCTGATGAAGCCGTTGCTTTGGGTGCTGCTATCCAAGGTGGTGTTATTACTGGTGATGTTAAGGACGTTGTTTTGCTTGATGTTACACCATTATCACTTGGGATTGAGACAATGGGTGGAGTATTCACAAAGTTGATCGATCGTAACACAACAATTCCAACGAGCAAATCGCAAGTGTTCTCAACCGCCGCAGATAATCAACCCGCTGTTGACATCCATGTCTTGCAAGGTGAACGTCCAATGGCTGCGGATAATAAGACACTTGGTCGTTTCCAATTAACAGATATTCCAGCTGCTCCTCGTGGAATTCCACAGATCGAAGTTAAATTCGATATTGATAAGAATGGGATTGTAAACGTATCTGCTAAAGATTTGGGAACGAATAAAGAGCAAAAGATTACTATTAAGAGTTCATCTGGACTTTCAGACGATGAAATTGATCGTATGGTTAAGGAAGCTCAAGAGAACGAAGAAACAGATAAGAAACGTAAGGACGAGGTTGACTTAAAGAATGAAGTTGATCAATTACTCTTCACAACTGACAAGACATTATCAGAAATTAAAGACAAGGTTTCTGAGGATGAAATCAAGAAGGCTAAAGAAGCACGTGATGCTTTGAAGAAGGCTCAAGATGAGAATAATGTTGAAGAAATGAAGACTAAGAAGGATGATTTGACGAAGATCGTTCAGGATTTATCAGTTAAACTATATCAACAGGCTCAAGAAGCTCAGTCACAAGCTGGTGGAGAAAATTCTACAGCTGCTGATAAAGGTGATAAGACTAATGACGATACAGTTGAAGGTGACTTCAAGGAAGTTGATCCCGACGACGACAAGAAGTAGTCGCTAGCTGATAAGAAGTCAAAGACCATGTTTGGACTTTGGCTTTTTATTTAGCTATTACTATGTTACGCTAGGCTAAACAAACATCTTATTTATGATGGAGGGTAAAAATGGCAGAAATCAGAAATCCGTATGAGGTTTTGGGTGTATCCAAAGATGCCTCTGCCGCTGATATTAAGAAAGCTTATCGTAAGCTATCTAAGAAGTATCATCCAGACTTGAACAAAGAACCAGGTGCAGAAGAGAAATTCAAAGAGATTAATGAAGCATACGAAATTCTCAGTGATCCTCAAAAGAAAGCCCAATTTGATCAGTATGGTTCGACTGGTGGTCAACAAGGTTTTGGTGGATTCTCAGGACAAAATGGTGGATTTAGTGGTGGATTCGGCGACTTTGGTGGCGGCGGATTTGAGGATATTTTCAGTTCTTTCTTTGGCGGCGGTGGTTCTGCATCACGTAATCCTAACGCTCCAAGGCAAGGACGGGATCTACAATACGAGATGGATTTGACTTTTGAAGAGGCAATCTTTGGTAAGAAGACAAGTATTCAATATACTAGGGAAGCTCTTTGCAAGACATGTGGTGGCAGTGGTGCTAAACCTGGGACTACCCCAGAAAATTGTTCACACTGTGGTGGTAGTGGTGTAGTTCGTGTTAAGAGATCAACACCGCTTGGACAAGTTGTTACGCAGCAAGAATGTGATGTGTGCCATGGTACAGGTAAGATCATCAAAGATAAGTGTGAGACTTGTCATGGTGATGGTCACGTCCATGAAAAACATGAGGTTGAAGTTTCAATTCCAGCAGGAGTCGAAGACGGAAACCAGATGCGTCTGCAAGGACAAGGTGAAGCTGGTGAGAACGGTGGACCTTATGGCGATTTATATGTTATCTTCAATGTTGCTCCAAGCAAAATCTTTAAGCGAGATGGAGCAAATATCTTCTTTGAAATGCCGATTAGTTTTGTTCAGGCAGCATTGGGAGACGAAGTTACAGTTAAAACTGTTCATGGTGACGTAAAGATGAAGGTGCCAGCTGGAACTCAATCAGGAACGGCCTTTAGGCTGCGTGGTAAAGGAGCACCATATCTTCGTGGCAATGGTAATGGTGACCAGCAAGTTACCGTTAAGATTCGAACTCCAAAGGGCTTGAACCAGAAACAAAAAGAGGCATTGCGCGCTTTTGCTGAAGCCAGCGGAGAAAAAACACAAAATGAATCAATTTTTGATAGGTTAAAGAAACATAAGAAATAGTAAATAGAGTCTAGCTTGATTTTTAGTATTACTAAATTAAGCTAGGCTTTATTTGTATGTAATTTCTTGGTGCGTTGTATTTAGTATGACGGCTTGCTATAATTGAATCTAAGAACATTTCGAGTAAGAAAGTAGGAATTAATGCATGGATGTTGAATTATTAAAGGAGCGGCAAAAAAGAATTCGCAATTTCTCAATTGTGGCGCATATCGATCACGGAAAATCTACTTTAGCGGATCGAATTTTAGAATTAACCGAGACGGTATCAAAAAGAGAAATGCAGGCACAGCTTCTTGATTCCATGGAACTAGAACGTGAACGCGGAATTACAATCAAATTGAATGCTGTAGAACTTAACTATCATGCAAAGGATGGCGAAACATATATCTTTCATCTGATTGATACACCAGGTCATGTGGACTTCTCATATGAAGTTTCGAGAAGCCTTGCTGCGTGTGAAGGGGCGGTTTTGGTTGTCGATGCCGCACAAGGTGTTGAAGCTCAAACGCTGGCCAATGTTTATCTGGCTTTAGATGATGATCTAGAAATCGTGCCTGTGATTAATAAGATTGACTTACCTTCTGCACAGCCTGAAGTGGTTCGGCAAGAGATTGAAGATGTGATTGGTCTCGATGCATCAGAGGCAGTTTTGGCGAGTGCAAAGCAGGGAATTGGAATTGAAGAAATGCTTGAAAAAATTGTTCATGACATTCCTGCTCCAGAAGGCAACATCGATGGCCCACTGAAGGCACTAATTTTTGATTCTGTATATGACGATTATCGTGGAGTTGTTTTGAGTATTCGTGTCTTTGAAGGAACCGTTGAAGCAGGCGACCGGATTCGTTTGATGAATGGTCAAACAGAGTATGAGGTCGTTGAAGTGGGAGTTAATTCTCCTAAACCGATTAAGAGAGATTTGTTGATGGCCGGTGATGTTGGGTATTTGACCGCAAGTATCAAGGACATCCAAGATACGCGTGTAGGTGATACAGTAACTAGTGCAGATAACCCAGCAGAAAAGGCGCTAGAAGGTTATCGTGAGATGAATCCGATGGTTTATTCTGGACTTTATCCAACTGATAATGCTAAGTACAATGACCTAAGAGAAGCGCTTGAAAAGTTACAATTGAATGATGCAGCACTGGAGTTTGAACCCGAAACTTCAACAGCGTTAGGATTTGGATTTCGCTGTGGTTTTTTAGGACTCCTGCACATGGATGTGGTCCAAGAAAGACTTGAACGTGAGTTTAATATGGATTTGATTACAACTGCTCCATCTGTAACCTATGATGTTGAGCTAACTGACGGAAGTCATAAAACTGTTTCCAACCCTGCGGAAATGCCAGAAGCAACTGCGATAAAGACAATCAATGAACCATTTGTGAAGGCAACAATTATGGTTCCTAATGACTACGTAGGGTCTGTCATGGAGCTTTGTCAGGCAAAACGAGGGAAGTTTGTGACGATGGAATATCTTGATGATTATCGCGTGAATGTAATTTATGAGATGCCACTTTCAGAAATAATCTTTGATTTTTTTGATAAGCTGAAGTCCAGTACAAAGGGATATGCTTCACTTGACTATGACTTAGATGGTACCCGCGCGGGTGACTTGGTGAAGATTGATATTTTATTGAACGGAGACAAGGTTGATGCACTTAGCTTTATTGCTCACCGCGAGTTTGCACCACAAAGAGCACGTGTAATTACGAGTAAATTAAAGGAAATAATTCCGCGGCAAAATTTTGAGATTCCAATTCAAGCCGCAATTGGAGCAAAAATTATAGCTAGGACAAATATTAAGGCATACCGTAAGGATGTTACAGCCAGAATCCATACAGGTGATCCTGATCGACGCGCTAAGTTATTGGATAAGCAAAAACGTGGTAAGAAACGGATGAAATCGGTTGGGACCGTCGAAGTACCACAAGAAGCATTTATGGCAGTCCTAAAAACAAATGAGGAATAGTATACCTAAAGTACTGATAATATACTCTATAAGAAATAAAAAGGAATCAGGTCGAGCGCTAACTTTTGACCTGATTCCTTTTTATGAACAATAAATTAGTGCTAGGACAACTAATTTTATTTCTTTTCAATAAAACTAATCAATTCTAGAAAACGAACAAGCTTGAAAAGCCAGTTACGCAAATACCAATTAGCAATACAATCAGATTTGACCAAATTCTGCCTGCCTTAAACTTGAAATTGGCAAATGTCATAAGAATGATTATACATCCTGTGATGAAAAAGAGAAGATATATCTGTTTGAGTGGAAGAAAGATTTCGACTAGGAACAAGCCAATCAATAATATCAGAACTCTCGAATTTCGATACCAAGCAATTTTTCCAAAGAAAACACGAAAATATGAAAAAGAAGAATCCTTTTCCATCGAGATATATTTGAGTATCAACAAAATTATCCAGAAAATATATAGTCCTAAAGCAACTTTTGTCATTTTATCACCTCAATTAGTGTTCCTCAAATAATGTTGTTAGCCGCTCCATAAATTTTGTAACGAAACGATCAACATCGACATTAACAGCTGCTTGTGTTGTTGTCGCAGGTAAGTTCAAGCGAGTTTCATCCCCAATTGTACGCCCTTCATAAGGTTTTTGTGTATCTACTTTCATATTTAAGTAGATTGTTTCAAGGAGTTTTGGCTCAAGTGCGGCTGCTACAGCAAGCGGATCGTGAAGAGCGCAGCCGTTCAGATGGGGGTTTGTTTCTTTATAAGCATCAATATAGTAATCAACTAGATCAGCATAAACACTGCCGGATTTTGTCTTAAGATTGCGCCAAATCGCAGTTTCTTTATTAGTTAAGAGCGTTCGGGTAGTAACGTCCAAACCGACCATTGTTAAAGGAATATCGGATTGGAACACATCATTTGCTGCCTCTGGGTCTTGATGAATATTTGCCTCTGAAACTGGACTAACATTGCCAGGAACTGTTAGTGCTCCACCCATCAGTGTGACGTGACCAATCAATTTTGTAATTGTAGGATCCTTCTTGATTGCAGCAGCTAGATTAGTAAGTGGACCAGTTGGAACTAGCAGCAGGTCTTTTTTGTATTTGTGGACAGCATCAATTAGGAAATCAATACTGGACTGCTTTTCGACCTTTGTCGAGGCACGATTGATTTCCAAGTTTGCTACACCGTTGTTCCCATGAATTCGAGCACTAACAGGTTGCACAGTGAAGCTTGAAGTAGTTGACGAATGTGAAAATCCTTCATAGACGGGAACCCCACTTGCTCCAAGTAATGAAAGCAAGTCAAGACTATTTTGCGTGCCCTGTTCAACAAGGACGTTCCCGTAAGAACCGATGATTCCAATTAAATCACAGTCTTGATCCGCTAGTGCATATGCTAATGCTAGTGCATCATCGATGCCTGTATCTAAGTCTAATATCATTTTATATTTAGCCATTTGTTGCCTCCAGAATTTCAAATATGTATTTGGTATTTATTCATATCTTACCAAATATTAGTAAAAGTGACTAGATGTCTGGTTGCTGAATAAAGACTTAAAGATAATTGAAACTAAAAGTCTAGTGTAGTATACTTATAGTAACATAAAGTATACTGAGAGTTACCTTTTATAAAATATGAGTATAGGTGTGACGACTTTGGGACAAATTGAACGTCGATTTGAAATTCGTGAATTAAAAAAGCAAGATTTATTAGATGCAGCTGAAAGTAAGTTTTTTAAAAATGGTTTTGAAGCGACTAGTATTGCTGAAATTGCCAAGGCAGCAGAATTTAGTAAGAAGACGCTGTATACCTACTTCGATAGTAAGAATCAGATATATTTTGAAATAATGTTGCGCGGGTACAAGCAACTGTTGGAATTGATACAGCTTCAACAGCAAGAAAGTCATCCTCTAAATTCTACGCAACAATTTGCAGTCTTTTGGAAGGCGCTTGAGAATTTCTTGAGTAATTACGAGGGTTATTTGAATGCAATTATTTTTTTTGAAATTCATAGTGGACAGGTACAGAATAATTACAAGATTTCTGAATACCAACAATTAAAAAAAGAACTGACTGATAGTCTGCTGGAGTTTTTTGAAAATAAAACCGACGTAGTTAGAATAAAGAGTGGTTTAATATGGCAGTTTGTTTTAGGAACAGCGCAGAATGCACTTGGCAACCATGAAAAGAGTCAACTGATATTACAGAGTGGCTATAAGCTGTTATCTAGCATGATAAGTGCAGAATTAAGTTAAAAAAAGTTTAAATAAGGTTAAATGAAGAAATATATGAATAAATATGTTGTCACAAACAAGATGAAATATTACTATTAATTATAGTAATAACTTTTCAACTATTTATTGAGATTGGGTCATAAGTCAAAGTTTTCTGTTTAACTTTAAATTACTCATGGTGAAGATACATTACGTTCATAATTTTAGGTTAGTACTTGAATTTTAAAGGTCTATGACACACTCTCAACTTGATAAGGATGGTGAAGTGATGAAACAAAGTCTAAATGAGTTTTTGACTACAGGTTTGGCTAATCTAGGATTCGATGGGGGTTTAGACTTACTTTGGGACAAAGATGGTCATACTTTTACAGTTGACATCACTTTTAGTATTGAACAAAAGGGACAGCACTTCTTATTGGATATGACTGGTGATAGCTCTAAAGAAAATCCAATAGAATTTGTGGATACAATTCTTATATATGACAGTACAGTGCAAAATATTAAACCGGCTTGGAGTGATGACTTCTTGGCTTGTATAGCATACGATGGCAAATCTGGTTGGGAGAGAGCCCAAGGAGTAGCCTTCTTGGAGTACTTGAAAGTAATATTGTTATCTGGGCGCGAAAACTTGCAGCATTTTCTGAGTAATAGTGACCAGTTAGATTTTTTACTGAATTTTGAATTGAAATGGTCAGAAGAAACCTTCGAACAATTGGTCAGAGAAAAACAAAAAAGTATATCTGGTACACTACCTTATGAAGCTTAAGAGATAAGTATAAGAGATAAAATCAGTTTGGAGGATTTCATTTGCGCTGGGGTAAATTGACAATTAAGGCTAATAATGAATTGCAGGCACCGCTTGAGAATATCTTATTAGACCTAGAAGCACAGGGAATTGAGAAGGACGATGACGATTTTTTGACAGGTCGGAGCCATACTATTATTATTAGCGGTTTCTTTGAGTTGCAGCAAAGTATTAATGATAAAGTTGATTTAATTAAAACACGTATTAACAAGCTTGAGGAGTATGGGTTTGATACTGAAGGTGTTTCTATCAGGTATGGTATCATAGACGATCAAACCTGGAAAGATGAGTGGGAGAAGTATTATCACGCACAAAGAATTACTCGTTTTTTGACAGTTGTTCCTTTTTGGGAGGAATACAAGAAACACCAAAATTCGGAAATTGTCATTAGGTTGGATCCGCAGCAAGCATTTGGAACTGGGACACATCCGACGACAGTTCTTGCTTTGCGTGCACTAGAGGACCATATACGTGGGGATGAAGTTGTTTTTGACGTTGGTACTGGCACTGGAATATTAAGTATTGCTGCAAGTTTATTAGGTGTTAAGCGTGTCTATGCTTGTGATGTAGAAGATGAAGCAATCATATCTGCAAAAAAAAATCTAGAATTAAATAAAGACGTTAATAACGTTGAACTGGAATTGAATAGTTTATTGGATGGAGCAAAGGGACAAGCAGACCTTATACTCGCCAATATCTTACCAGAAGTGCAGACGTTATTGCTACCGCAGGTAGTGGAACATTTGAGACCACAGGGCAAACTTATCATGGCGGGAATCATTGTTGAAAAGGAAGAAGAAATGGCTGCACAGGTTCGAGCAACTGGGTTAAAGATTATTGAGACTTTGAGCGATGGAAAATGGGTCGCAATTATTGCTCAAAAAGATTTGGAGGATTGAGAAATGCAGCGTTATTTCATTGATAAGTCCGAGATAGCCGATGAATTAGTACTACCAGCAGAAATCTATCATCATGCTATTAGGGTTATGAGATTGCATGTGGATAGCCAATTTGAGCTTGTCTTGAAGACCCAAAAGGTAGCATTGATGAGAATAACACAAGTTACTAAAGAAGAGGCAAGAGCCGTGCTGATCAATTGGATTGAAACTAAGGTTGAACTACCTGTTCACGTGACGATTGCTTGTGCGCTATCCAAAAGTGATAAAGCTGAGTGGATTGTACAAAAGGGAACTGAACTAGGTGCCAGTGAATTTATTTTTTTTGCTGGAGAATTCTCTGTTGCAAAATGGGAGCAAAAAAAAGTAGCGAAAAAAGTAGAGCGTTTGAGTAAAGTTGCTCTGAATGCTGCTCAGCAGTCGCATAGAACCAAGATTCCTACTGTCCAATACAATCAAAGTCTGACCTCAATTGAGCTGTCAGGTTTTGATTATAAATTAGTTGCTTATGAGGAGTCAGCAAAAAATGGTGAAAAAAGTAACTTATTTGGATTAACTGAATCAATGAAAAAAGAAATTACAAACTCAAAACAACCTGAATTACTCGCCATTTTTGGACCAGAAGGTGGAATATCACCTAGGGAAGTAGATTATATGGAAAAAAATCGTTTTGTTTTTGCAGGATTAGGTCCAAGGATTATGCGTGCTGAGACGGCTCCTTTGTATCTGCTCTCGGCACTTTCATTCGTAATAGAATTAGGGTAGAATATAGACAATTATAATTAAGTGAGGATTTAAAATGACTTCGAAAAAAATATTTTCATTAACAACTTTATGGTATTTAGCATTTGCAACTGCGGCAGCAATTGTCGTTCCAATTATCTTCAGTTTTATTAACCTGACAGATGTTCAACAATATACTTTTTCTTTTTTTGGAATTAATGTAATTTTTACAATCATATCTGGACTGATTGTTGGTATTAAGAAACAGCCATTTATCTATTTGTTCTTTTTTCCAATTTTATATCTTATTGGGGTTAGACTATTTTTTGAGAGTTTTGCATATTACATTGCCATTGTTTACCTATTAATTGGTTTCTTAACGTATGGTGCAGTTAAGGATTAGTCCAAAAATATTATGGCAGAATTGGATTTTAAGGAAAATGTGTTTGAGAGGAACGAAAACTTTTATCACATTTCTTTTTTATGTTTGCACAACTTTAACGGAATTGGAGAAAAAGAGGAAGATTAGCTGATTTTGGGAGTGGACATTATGGAAAAAGAAACTAACTGGAGTGCGGATGATGTAATCAGAGGTGTCCAGAAATATATGAATGAAAAGCATGTAGCATTGGTGAAGAAAGCGTATGACTTTGCTAATTATGTGCATAAAGATCAACATCGCCAGTCAGGAGAGCCATATATTATTCATCCGATACAGGTTGCGGGAATACTTGTGGACTTGAAAATGGATCCGGCGACAGTTTGTGCTGGATTCCTTCATGATGTCGTCGAAGATACACCGGTTACTTTGGGAGATTTAGCTGAATTATTCGGTAAGGATGTCGAAATAATTGTTGATGGGGTTACTAAGCTTAGCAAGATTCAATATAAATCACATCAGCAGCAATTAGCTGAGAATCACCGTAAATTATTATTAGCGATGTCCAAAGACTTAAGAGTTATTATTGTGAAACTTGCTGATCGTTTGCATAACATGCGGACTTTGTCTCATTTGCGTCCTGACAAGCAACGCAGAATTGCTAATGAAACACTTGAGATTTATGCTCCGTTGGCTGATCGTTTAGGTATCAGCACAATTAAGTGGGAGTTAGAGGACGTTTCTTTGCGTTATCTTAACCCACAGCAATACTATCGAATTGTGCATCTAATGAATTCGAAGAGAACAGAGAGAGTTCAGTATATCGATAAAGCAATTGTCGATATCAAGAAATCAATTGCGGACTTAAATGTTGATTGCGAAATTTACGGACGTCCTAAGCATATCTATTCAATTTATCGTAAAATGAAGGACCAGCACAAACAATTTAGTCAGATTTATGATTTGTTGGCTGTCAGGGTTATTGTACATTCTATCAAGGATTGTTATGCGGTTTTAGGAGCAATTCATACCCAGTGGAAACCCATGCCGGGTCGTTTTAAAGACTATATAGCAATGCCAAAAGCAAATATGTATCAATCGCTCCACACAACTGTAATCGGTCCAAAAGGGCAACCTTTTGAAGTTCAGATCAGAACTTCTGAAATGCACCGAGTTGCTGAATATGGTATTGCCGCTCATTGGGCATACAAAGAAGGCAAGACTGAGGCAGTCGCTAATGATGATACTGGAACAAAACTTAATTGGTTTAAAGAAATAATTGAATTGCAAGATGAGAGCAGTGATGCTGCTGAATTTGTCGAGAGTGTCAAAGGCGATTTATTTGGGGATCGTGTTTACGTATTTACTCCTAAAGGTGATGTATTTGAGTTACCTAAGGGTGCAGGTCCGCTAGATATGGCCTATTCGATTCACACTGAAATCGGGAATAAGACTGTTGGAACAAAGGTCAATGGGAAGATGGTACCGCTCGATTATCAGGTTAAAAACGGTGATATTGTTGATATTTTGACTTCATCAAATTCCGCAGGTCCTAGTCAAGACTGGTTAAAGTTAGTGCATACAAATAAGGCACGTAATAAGATAAAACGTTTCTTTAAGCAGCAGGATCGGGTTGAAAACATCGATAAGGGTAAAGAAATTATTGATGAGAATTTACTAGAAATGGGTTTTGAGCCTAAGGCTGTTTTAACAAATGATAATATCGCAAAGGTTTTGAAAAAACGTAAATTTTCAAGTGCAGATGATTTGTTTGCGGCAATCGGTTTTGGTGAGGTTGCACCACTTGGGGTCATTAACACTCTGACTGAAAAAATTAGAGCTGAACAAGAATCGACCCGTAAGCGGCAAGAAGAAAAGGCTCTGTTGGAAGATCACCAGGAAATTACGAAGGAAAATGGCCAGAGTACACAAAAAGCCAAAAGCGATGAAGGTGTGATAATTGCAGGAGTTGACAACTTATTAGTTAGGTTGAGCCACTGCTGTAATCCGATTCCTGGCGACAAGATCGTAGGTTATATTACGAAAGGACGCGGAGTTTCTGTCCATCGTGTGGACTGTCCAAATGTGAAGAATGCCAAGCAGTCCGGGAGTCGCTTTATCGATGTTACTTGGAATATTGTTCCTGACGCCAAAACATTTTATAATGCAGACTTACAAATCCAAGGATACAACCGTTCAGGTTTACTGAATGATGTTCTACAGGCACTTAATAATAGTACTCGTCAATTGAACTCAGTCAATGGGCGAGTGGATAGTAATAAGCTTGCAACGATGGATGTGACCGTCGGAATTCGTGATGGAATTCATTTGCAGAGGGTTATTGATAATATTAAGCGTGTTCCAGATGTTTACGTAGTTAAGAGAACAATTCATTAAGGAGAAAGCTAGCTAGTGAGAGTCGTAGTGCAAAGAGTTAGTCAAGCAAGTGTTACAATCAATAATAGATTGTATAACAAAATATCTAATGGTTTTTTACTGTTTGTTGGTTTTGAAGAAGGTGATGGGGCTGATGAGATCAAGTACTTAGTTCATAAGATCAGTCAACTGCGCGTTTTTTCTGATTCTGAAGGCAAAATGAATCTCAGAATTGCTCAGGTCCAAGGGGAGATTCTGTCTATCTCGCAGTTTACCTTATATGCGGCTTTGAAAAAGGGTAACCGACCAAGTTTCACTGCGGCACAGAATCCAGAAGAGGCGAAGAAAAACTATGTGGTTTTCAATAAGGCCTTGAGTCAAGAGGGAATAGTTGTTAGAGAAGGAGTCTTTGGTGCTGATATGCAAGTGGCACTGACGAATGACGGTCCAGTAACTATCATTTATGATACAGATAATCTCAAATAGGGGGAGAGTCTATTGCGTCTAATTTCATTGGAAAAGGAAGCTCAAGAGTTCAGCCAAAAAAGAGAAAATGTTTTTGTGCCGACTACTTTTGGGGTTAAAGTAATTCGTGAACGTTTTGAATTAGAGCAAAGGACACAAGTCTATTTGCATGAAGCAGTAATTGAAAAAAGGTCTTTGGCAGTAAACGGTTCTGACGATATTCAAGTTCATATAGTTTTGCCGCCAGATATTGAAAATGAAAGAGTTCCGATACTCTTTTATGTCCATGGTGGTCAATTTATTTCAGGCGGTATCGCAACACATAATAAAATTGTACGAGAACTGGCTTGCCGGGCACATGTTGCGGTTATCTTTCCTGAGTATTCACTGGCACCTGAAGCAAAGGCACCTACAGCACTTACTGAATTAGAAGAAGTTTACCAACGGCTTCCTGAATTGGCAAGACAATTCCCATTGGATTTGTCACGGATAATGTTATCTGGAGATGATTCAGGAGGAACTCTGGCGACCTGTCTGGCTTATCGTGTCCATCGGATTGCAGGGCAAAAAATTTATAAGATTTTGTTGCTTTGCCCAGTAATGAATGCAGCTTTTGATACAAATTCATATCATCAATTTGCTGGGGGTTACGACTTGACTCGTGAACAGATGAAGTGGTCGTGGGAGCAATACTTAGCACTTGTCACTGATGCACAAAACAGCAGTATTTCTCCTTTGCAGGCTGATTTTAAGATGCTTGGCAATTTACCAGAAACATTGATAATTACTGCTGAAGCTGATGTTGTTCGAGATGAAGCAGAAGCCTTTGCACGTAAGATGCGTGATGCAGGGGGAGATGTAACACAAATTAGGTTCCAAGGAACCATTCATGAATTTATGGTACATAATGCACTGGATAAGACAAATACATGTCGTCTGGCAATGAATACTGCTGTCGATTGGATTAAGAGAAGGTAGAAAGGTGAAGGTACTGTGAAGGATTTTATATGGGACTTTGATGGAACACTTTATGATACCTATCCAGGGATGGTTGCTTCTTTCGTAGCTGCTTTTGAAGAAAACGGTATCGTTGTTGATAGTCGAGATGTTTATCGGAAAATGCGAAAATATTCGGTTGGCAGAACTTTCGGGGAATATTTTTTGGATATTTCGGCGGAGCTGCAACAAAAAATTAAGGCAAGTTATCATGTTCACGAAAACAATGCTTCTAGAAATGCGCAACCATTTGCTGGTGTTGAAGAGGTTTGTCAAAAAATAACTTCCTCAGGTGGTCGAAACTTCTTATTAACACACAGGGATAGAAGTTCACTGAAATTATTGAAAAAAGATGGTTTATTTGCACTTTTTACTGGTTTTGTAACTTCTGAAGATAACTTTCCCAGAAAACCTGATCCGGAGTCCTTACTACATTTATGTGATCTTTTCTCAATTAATCGAAAAGAAGCGGTTATGATTGGTGATCGGGTCCTTGATGTAGAAGCAGGTCATAATGCTGAGATGCAGGGTTATTTATTTGATCCAGATAACTTGATTGATGAATCTGTAATCTGTGATAAGCGAGTTGCAAGAATAAGTGAGATAATATAATTTCAGGAATTGAGTAATTTAGGTAAAGTTACTCTTTTTTTATTTTTTATGTGTTTGTTTTATGAGTGCATCTTTTGAACAGTTTCAAAAAAAACGAGTATTCTGTTATAATAAAGGGTAATTTTGATTGATGGGGAACTGCTGATGAAAAAGCAAAACAAATCTTTTATATATGAAAATAGAAGTAACTTAATTTTACTGGCAATTGTAGTTGTTCTTGCTCTAATATTGTCTGCTAAAACATTTGAATACCTGCAGCAAGTAACCATTGTGACACCGAAAACTGCCTTGAGAAGTGGACCAGGTATTGAGTATTCGAGTAAAAGTACGCTAAAAAAAGAGCAAAGGGTCACAATAATTCGGAAAAAGTATCACTGGATTTATATCAAAGATGCAAACAATAAATTTGGTTGGATCGCTGATTGGAGTGTTCCAAAGAAATATCGTAATAAGATTAGCAATGTTTCAGATGCTACGATTGTAATTGATCCAGGACACGGTGGGGCGGATTCTGGGGCATTGTCTACAACCGGTAAGATGGAGAAGACATACACTTTGAAAGTTGCACGCAAAGTAGTCGCAAAACTCCGTGCGAAGGGTGCAAAAGTTTATATGACTAGAGATTCAAATAAATATGTGGGGCTGGCCGCTAGGGCTGAACTCTCAAACAAGGTTCATGCCGATGCTTTCATTAGTTTTCATTTTGATTCCTCACCGGTTGCGAATGATGCTTCAGGAGTTACTACATATTACTACCATCAAAAATTATCTTATCGCCTAGCCAAGACTATAAACTCAGAATTTAATACACTGAGTTTAGACAATCGTGGAATTGATGTAGGTAACTTTCAAGTTATTCGGGATAATGAGTTTCCAGCAATATTGCTAGAAATGGGTTATATTAACAGTGATCGGGATTTTGCACAAATCAAATCCAATTCTTATCAAAATACAATTTCATCAGACGTTGTGACAGGTTTGACAAAGTATTTTGAAAATTAGTTATTTTGACTGTGTATCTTGACTTTATAGTAAAAATAAAGTATGTTTGTAACAGTATATTAGAACCGAATGGAAGAGGAGTAGCTGAAGATTCTTAAGCAGAGAGTGGGCGGTTGGTGAGAGCTTCACTAAGATAATCAGCGAAAGACACTTCTTAGGTGTATGCACAAATGCATACCGTTGTGGAACGTTATCCAATGAGTAGCTAGTTAAGGTGGTACCGTGCTGATTGCACCCTTGTCGAATTTCTTCGGCAAGGTTTTTTTTCGTCAAAATGTAAAAATGATTTAGGAGGAGTAAGTAATGAAATATCAACGTCCAAAGGGTACGACAGATATTATCCCTGGAGAATCTGAAAAATGGCAAAGTGTTGAAGAAAAAGCACGTAAGCTGTTTAACAAATACCGTTATAATGAAATCCGTACACCAATATTTGAAAGTTTTGAAGTCTTTTCTCGCACATCGGGTGAAACTTCGGACATTGTTACAAAGGAAATGTACGATTTCTTTGATAAGGGAGATCGGCACATTACACTGCGTCCTGAAGGAACTGCGGGAGTGGTACGTGCGTACGTTGAAAATAAATTATATGGACCAGAGATTCAAAAACCGTTTAAGACATTCTACATGGGACCGATGTTTCGTTATGAACGTCCGCAGGCTGGTAGATTAAGAGAGTTTCATCAAATTGGGGTCGAAGCATTTGGAGTTGATAATCCAGCTTTAGATGTTGAAGTGATGTCAATGGCCGTTGAACTCTTGCACAGCTTCGGCTTGAAAAATTTGAAACTTGCAATCAATACATTAGGTGATATTGAGTCTCGGACGAATTATCGCAATGCTCTGGTTGAGTATCTTGAACCATTCGAGACGCAGTTAAGTGATGATTCAAAAGAACGACTTCACAAGAATCCACTACGTGTTCTTGATAGTAAAGATCAAAATGATCAGAAAATTGTTGCAGATGCACCCGATATTCTTGATTATTTAACACCTGATGCACAGCAGCATTTTGATAAAGTCAAGATGTTGCTTGATACATTAGGAATATCATATGAGATTGATTCAAATATGGTTCGTGGCCTTGATTATTATAATCACACGATTTTTGAAATTATGAGTAACTCGAAAGCCTTTGGTGGCAAATGGACAACAGTATGTGCCGGTGGCCGGTACAATGGCCTTGTTGAGCAATTAGGCGGACCGGAAACACCGGGGATTGGTTTTGGCCTTGGTGTGGAACGCCTATTATTGGTTTTGGATGCTGAAGGAATCAATCTGAAACCCGATAATGGTTTAGATGTTTATATAGTTGGAATTGGAGAAGAGACTCTTTCTGGAACAATGAAACTTGTTCATGCAATTCGCAAAGCAGGTTTTAGTGCAGAACGTGACTATTTGGATCGCAAACCCAAGGGACAATTCAAGGCAGCTAGTCGATTGGGTGCCAAGTACACACTTACGGTTGGTGAAGAAGAACTAACAACAGGCAAGGCAAATTTGAAAGAAATGACAAGTGGTCAGGAAATTGCAGTCAGTCTTTCAGATATTCAAACAAATTTTGGTGAAGTTATACGAAACTTCAACTCTGTAAAGGGAGAATAGTAAATAACTATGAAAAGAACAGTTTATTGTGGATTAGTAGATGAATCATTTTTGGGTAAAGAAGTCACTTTAAAAGGCTGGGTTCAAAAACGTCGTGACCTTGGTAATTTGATTTTTATTGACCTAAGAGACCGTGAAGGAATCGTTCAATTAGTATTTAGCCAAGCTTTTGACGAGGCTGCTCTTAAGGTAGCTGATGAATTACGCAGCGAATATGTAATTGAAGTTACTGGTAAGGTCGTAAATCGTGCAAAAGATGCAATTAATCCCAAAATGGCGACAGGTAAGTTTGAAGTTGAAATTCATGAAATCAATCTTCTGAATAAGGCAAAGACACCACCATTTTATATTGAAGATGGGATCAATGTTGCAGACGATTTGCGCCTGAAGTATCGCTATCTTGATTTACGTCGTCCAGAAATGCAGCAGGGTTTGATTCTTCGCAGCAAGATTACGCAATCAATTCATCGCTATCTTGATGAAAATAAATTTATTGATATTGAAACGCCATATCTGACAAAGTCAACACCTGAAGGAGCACGTGATTACCTTGTGCCTTCCCGTGTTTATCCAGGACATTTTTATGCACTTCCACAGTCACCACAGTTATTCAAACAATTATTGATGGGTGCTGGATTTGATCGTTATTACCAAATTGCACGTTGTTTCCGTGATGAAGATTTGCGTGGGGACCGTCAGCCAGAGTTTACTCAGGTTGACTTGGAAACTTCATTTATGACAGCTGAAGAAATTCAAGATTTGACAGAAGGATTATTGAAGCGTGTTATGAAGGATACGCTGGACATTGATATCGAACTTCCCCTTAAGCGGATTACTTGGAATGAAGCAATGGATCGTTTTGGCTCAGATAAACCAGATGTACGCTTTGGGATGGAATTGAAGAACATGGCGGATGCAGTCAAAGACGTTGACTTCAAGGTATTCAAAAACACACTTGAAAACGGTGGGCAGGTCAAGGCAATTGCTGTACCAGGTGGAGCAGACAAATACTCTCGCAAAGAACTTGATGCCAAGCAGGACTACATCAAACGCTTTGGTGCAAAAGGAATGGCCTGGTTAAAAGTAACTGAAGATGGTTTTTCTGGACCTATTGCTAAGTTTTTCAATGAAAGTGTTACTACCCTTTGCGAAGCAGCAGAAGCCAAAATGGGAGACTTAATCTTGTTTGTAGCAGATACTAAGGATGTTGTTGCTGCTTCATTAGGATATTTACGTACGAGTATTGCTAAGGAATTAGACATGATTGACGAAAGTAAGTTTGCCTTCTTGTGGGTCGTTGATTGGCCATTATTCGAGTATAGCGAGGACTTCCATAGATACATTGCAGCTCATCATCCATTCACAATGCCTAATGAAGAAGATGTTGCTTTGTTAGAGACCGACCCACACAAGGCACACGCACAGAGCTATGATATTGTGTTGAACGGTTATGAATTGGGCGGTGGTTCAATTCGTATTCATCAACGGGATGTTCAAGAAAAAATGTTTAAAGCATTAGGATTTACAAAGGAGAAGGCTGAGGAACAATTTGGTTTCTTCATCGATGCGCTTGATTATGGTTTTCCACCTCATGGCGGATTAGCAATTGGCTTGGACCGTTTTGCAATGCTGTTAGCTAAACGTGATAATATTCGTGAAGTTATCGCATTTCCAAAGAATTCTAAAGCATCCGAACCACTTACGAATGCACCAAGTACGGTTGCACCAAAACAATTAGACGAATTACATCTAGAAACAACAGAAGATTAATTAATATCAGGGCTGTCACAAAAGAATCGTTTTGTCACAGCTCTTTTTATCGGTAAATTATTTTACAAATTATCTTTTTAAAAGCATAATTAGGAGTACTAACACTTGAAGTATAAAAATAATTAGTTTATTTTATATTTGACATGTTTACTAGGAGGAATTTTAATGAGCAAAAAGATTGATACAGCAATATTTGCTGGTGGTTGTTTCTGGTGTATGGTAAAACCATTTGATGAATATCCTGGAATTATTAAAGTGGTTTCAGGATATACAGGGGGACATGTTCCCAATCCTACTTATGAGCAGGTTTGTTCACATACTACTGGTCACACGGAGGCAGTTGAAATAACTTTTGATCCAACTGTTGTTTCGTATGAGAAGTTAGTAGAAATCTATTGGCAGCAGACAGATCCTACAGATGCGATGGGACAATTCCAAGATCGTGGGGATAACTATCGTCCAGTAATATTTACAAAAAATAAAGAGCAAAAGAAAATTGCACTTGCTTCACGGGAAAAACTCGCAAAAAGCGGAAAGTACGATAAGCCAATTGTTACGTTGATTGAAGATGCTAAACCATTCTACAAGGCTGAGGAGTATCATCAGGATTTCTATAAGAAAAACCCGGAGCGCTTTGCAATGGAAGAAATCGGCAGAATGGAATATAAGAATCATTTTTCATAATTATTTAATCAAGAGGAGAATTGAGAAAACTAAATGGATGAATTTCAGCGAATATGGAAAAGACATCAATATGTTGCGCGTGCTTCTACAGCATTTATTTATGGGATCTTAGTTTCGATTGCGATGAATTTCTTTTGGACACCTGGTAAGATTTATTCGTCTGGTGTTACGGGATTGGCACAGTTGATTGAGACTCTCACACGTCAGTACGGGCCAGTACATTTATCAACTGCGATACTTCTTTTGCTGTTGAACTTACCACTGTTTTTGATTGCTTGGATGAATATTGGACATCGTTTTACCTTTTTTACTTTTTTGGCGGTTGTCTGTTCAAGTATCATGATTAAGTCGTTGAAACCAATTACGTTGACAACAGATCCGATAATTTGTGCAATTTTTGGAGCTGCAATCAATGGATTTGGTACGGGATTAGCTCTTAAAAATGGTATTTCAACTGGCGGTCTGGATATTATTGGGTTGACTCTACGCAAGAAAACAGGTAAGAGTATTGGAACAATCAATATGATATTCAATGCGTTTATAGTATTGGCAGCAGGAGCTGTTTATGGCTGGCCCTATGCATTCTATTCAGCGTTGGGAATCGTAATTAATGCGCGTGTTATGGATATGGTTTATACTCGTCAGCAGAAGATGCAGGTGATGATTGTTACTAACAAGCCTAAGAGTGTTGTTGACTGCATTCAGAGCCACATGAGGCGAGGAATTACAATTGTACATGGTGCTGAAGGTGCCTATCGACATGATGAAAAATCAATTTTGTTTACTGTTATTTCAAGATATGAACAAGCAGATTTAAAAGCTGCAATGGAAGAGTCTGATCCATATGCATTTGTAAGTATTTCTGAAAATGTACAAATAATGGGTCATTTTTATGAACCTGAGCCTTAGACTTAAGAGGAGGATTAAAATGCTAATTGGATCACATGTTGGAATGAAGGGAAAAGATATGCTTCTTGGATCAGCTAAAGAGGCTGAATCATACGGGGCATCTACCTTCATGATTTATACTGGAGCACCACAAAATACTAGAAGAAAACCTATTTCAGAAATGAATATTGAAGCTGGACATGAATACATGGAAGAGCATAATTTGGGTAATATTGTTGTTCATGCACCTTATATCATTAATCTTGGCAATACTAAAAAGCCCGAGAATTTTGCTTTTGCAGTTGATTTTCTTAGAGCAGAGGTTGAACGTGCTGAGGCACTTGGAGCACCACAAATGACTTTCCATCCAGGAGCACATGTTGGAGCGGGAGCAGATGCCGCAATCGCAAATATTATAAAGGGACTTAATGAAGTTATTACCCCTAAACAAACACTTCAAATTGCAATTGAAACAATGGCTGGTAAAGGGACTGAGGTCGGCAGAACATTTGAAGAAATTGAGCAGATAATTTCAGGTGTAACATACAATGAAAAGTTGTCAGTTACTTTTGATACTTGCCATACAAATGATGCGGGATACAATGTCAAGGAAGATTTTGATGGTGTCTTGAATCAATTTGATAAGATAATTGGGCTTGACCGGTTAAAAGTTGTTCACGTGAATGATTCGAAGAACGAAATGGGAGCACATAAGGATCGTCATGAAAACATTGGATTTGGCACGATTGGTTTTGAAGCATTGAATTACATCGTTCATCATGAAGCATTGGTTAACATACCAAAGATTATGGAAACTCCGTATGTCGGACCCGACAAGAAGAACCAGTTTGCTCCATATGGTTTTGAGATTAAAATGTTTGAAAAGCAGACTTTTGATCCTCAAATGCAAGAAAAAGTGTTTGCACAAAAGGGTAAACAATAGACAAGAGTACTGCATAAGGCGAAAAAATTGAGAACTAATGGGAACTTACAAGCATAGCATGTTCTTCGTTGCAAGCAATTTAAGTATGATGGAAGATTTGGGTTTGTGAAGTACATTTATATGAAAATAAAAGGGGAGTGTGACATAAGTCGGTAAAATTTGAGTACTAACAAAAAATTACGAACATAGCGAGTAATTTGCTATGAGTAATTCGAGGTCAGACAGCAAATTTTGACTCATGGAACATGTTTATTTGGAATAAATAAAGGAGCTGGTTCAAAATCTAACTTTTGACTCAGCCCCTTTTTGGCAATAAAGAAAGATACATGCAATTATGCAAATTTTTTTATAATTGGTAAATCAAAAGCTAGCGGGGTAGACTCTCTATAATTAAGGTTGCAGTTTCCTCGATTGACTTATTTGAGACATTGATAATTAGGCAACCAATCTTCTTATAGAGTTCGTTTGCGTATGACAATTCAGCTTCAATATTTTCCATGTTAGAATAATTTGTATCTGGATTCAGTCCATAGGTAATCATGCGCTCACGGCGGATATTGTTGAGGACTGTTGGATCATTAGTTAGACCAAAAATCTTTTTGGGATCAACCTTCCAAATTTCGTCAGGAATACCGGCCTTTGGAACAAGCGGAAGATTAGCAACGCGGTAATTCTTATTAGCCAAATAAAGTGATAACGGCGTCTTTGATGTTCTAGAAACCCCTAAGAGGACAATATCGGCCTTCTCAAAGCCTGCAGGGTCCTTTCCATCATCGTAGGTAACGGCAAATTCCAGAGCCTCGATGCGATTGAAGTAGTTTTTGTTTAATTTATGATTTCTTCCAGATTGATATAAAGGAATCTCACCAGTTTTTGATTCAATCGTATTGATAATCTTTGACATTCCATCCAGCACAAACAGTTTATTTTTTTCACAATAGTCGTTGACATAGGAGGCTAATCCTTCTCCGACGAGCGTGTGTACAACAAAAGCATCCATCCTCTTTGCTTGTTCGAGGATTCCTGCCAAAAGTGAAGTTGTTTTTATTAATGGAAAACGATGATATTCAAATTCTACGTTTGGAAATTGTACAGTAGCGGCTTCGGCCAAATTATTACCAGTTTCGCCAAGTGAGTCCGAAATTACAAAAATAGCCATTTTCTTATCTTTTGTCATCATAAATTCCCCTTAAGTTTAGTAAATGCTACTATCCTTGATTATACATTATGAGTATAATGTACGTAAAGGAAACGATTTCAGTGTTTTTTAAGATATTAAATTTGGTGTATTGACGGTTTGTCAACGTTTATGTATAATAGTTAGGAACTGTTATTAAATTTGTGTATTTATACAAGATTAGGCGGTTACTTTAAAGCTCGGAGGGAGGGAAACAATATGTCAAAGACAGTCGTTCGTAAAAACGAATCTCTTGATGATGCTCTTCGTCGCTTCAAACGCACCGTTTCAAAAACAGGTACTTTACAAGAATACCGTAAGCGTGAATTTTACGAGAAGCCAAGTGTGAAACGTAAGAAGAAGTCAGAAGCAGCAAGAAAGCGTAAGAATAAACGTCGTTTCTAATTCCTAAGGAGGGGTAGAACTGATGAGCTTACTTGATTCATTGAATAATGATTTAAAAACTGCGATGAAGGCTCACGATAAAGAAACCTTAAGTACTGTCCGCATGTTGAAAGCTGCGGTTACTAATGAACAGATTAAGGTTGGTCATACTTTGACCTCTGATGAAGAAGTTAGTGTCTTGTCTCGTGAACTAAAGCAACGTAAGGATTCAGTTGATGAGTTTACATCAGCTGGCCGAACCGATTTAGTTCCTGCACTTGAGAAGGAAATCGAGATTGTCGAACGTTATTTGCCGGAGCAGCTTAGTGAGGACGATGTAAAGTCTATTGTTGAAGAAACGATTCGACAGGTTGGAGCAACATCTAAGGCTGATTTCGGTAAGGTAATGGGCGCAGTTATGCCTAAACTCAAGGGTCAAGCTGATGGGAAGATTGTTAACTCAGTTGTAAAATCATTGTTAAACTAATTAATATAGGTCGTAGAGAGGGTTGTACTAAAACTTTGGTTTTGGTACAATCTTTTTTCGTGGTTTGAATAATTTGGATAGGATTAAGTAAGTATTATTGTAAAATAGGCTTTGATGAGGGATGAGCGGCACAAGTAAATTCAAACGAAAAACGGTATTATGTTTGTTGTGATAATGAGGCACTTGTTTATTAGTATAAAGGAGTGAAAAAAAGCTGAGTTAAAAGTTATATTTTGAACCAGTTTCTCTATTTATTCCGGATAAACATATTGCATAATTCTTAATTTTTAAAGTGATATTTGAAGTTTTGTGCTCTACACAACAATCTTCTTTTTACCTGTCATTCACAGCGATATTTTTTATATTGGTTATCCTTTACCTAGATGGATTAGTAGACTTTATTAGATAATGGATTTATGCTATGATTTAAGCATAATATGGTTATTTGAAGGAGCCCATGCGGATTGACGGAAGAACAATTAGTTGAAAAAGAATTCAGGTTAGAAGATCCACAACAAAGTGTTGCATTATTGGGTACTCATGATAAGTACATCAAGTTGCTCGAAGAAAGTGAAGAGGTTGTTGTAAAGCCTTTTGGCGAAATTATCAAGATTAGCGGTTCGTCAGAGGCAGTTGATAAGACGATTGCGATTTTGAAACAATTGAGTGAGTTGCTTAGTCAAGGTGTTGCAGTTAGTAGTACGGATGTCCTATCAGCTATTAAGATGGCTAATCGTGGTACGTTAACATATTTTCAGGATTTGTACACCGATATACTTTTGAGAGACCAAAAGAAGAAACCGATCAGGGTTAAGAATTATGGTCAGCGTCAATATGTGCAGGCTATCACTAATAATGACCTGGTTTTTGGAATTGGACCTGCCGGGACAGGTAAAACATTTTTAGCTGTTGTAATGGCAGTGGCTGCATTAAAAAAGAATAAAGTTGAACGAATCATCCTAACAAGACCAGCGGTTGAAGCTGGGGAGTCCCTTGGCTTTTTACCTGGGGACTTGAAAGAAAAGGTTGATCCGTATCTGCGACCTGTTTACGATGCCCTTTACAGTGTTTTGGGTAAGGAGCATACTGAACGTTTGTTGGATCGTGGAGTCATTGAAATTGCACCACTCGCCTACATGCGTGGGCGTACTCTTGAAAATGCTTTTGTAATTCTTGATGAAGCACAAAATACGACAAGAGCACAAATGAAAATGTTTCTTACAAGACTTGGATTCGGATCCAAAATGGTTGTTAATGGTGATAAGACACAAATTGATTTGCCTAAGGGACACAGTCAAAGTGGACTCATAGATGCGGAGAAAATTTTAGTGGGACGACCACATATTAGTTTTGTCAATTTTGACGCGGCTGATATTGTACGTCATCCTGTGGTTGCAGAAATCATTGATGCATATTCAAAACAAGGTGAAGAAGAGGGTTAAACTAATGGATTTAGAGATTTTTGATGAAACTGATAAAGTTTCTGAAGAAAGAATTGAACTGGTGAAGAATGTATTGAATTATGCAGGAAAATACATTAAGCTACCTGATAATACAGAAATGTCAGTTACTTTAATGGATAACGCGCGGATACATGAAATAAATAAGAAGTATCGTGGTGTTGACAAACCGACTGATGTTATTAGTTTTGCGATTGAGGAAACTAGTGAGGATGATGTACCAATAATTTTACCTGATGATGAAGAGTTCGACGTTCCCAAAAATATCGGTGATATTATGGTTTCAATGGATAAAGTCAAGGAGCAAGCGGAATATCTTGAACATTCTGAAGAACGAGAGCTTGGATTCTTAGTTGTTCATGGCTTTTTGCATTTGAATGGATATGATCATATGCGCAAGGAAGATGAAGAAGTTATGTTTGGATTACAACGTGAGATTTTGGATGCCTATGGACTTAAAAAATAAACGTGCTGCGAAGTGGAAACATCATCATTTTTGGGTATCTTTTTGTCATGCATGTCAAGGATTGAAGACGGCTTGGAAAGAGGAACGCAATCTGCGTTTTCATTCTATCATGACAATTTTAGTGCTACTTGCTGGCTTAGTCTTTAGGGTCACAGTGATGGAATGGCTATGGCTGGGTTTGAGTATCACCATTGTTTTAGTATGTGAACTGATTAATACTGCAATAGAAAATATTGTTGATCTAATCGTTGGAAATCAAAGTAATAAGTTAGCAAAAAAAGCAAAAGACATTGCTTCCGGAGCTGTCTTAGTTGCCTCTTTGTTTTCCTTAATTGTCGGACTCATAATTTTCTTACCTTATTTATGGCATGTATTTTTTTCTTAGAAAGGATATTAAATGCAAACAAAAAAACATTCTGGTTTTATTGCAATAATCGGGCGGCCAAACGTTGGCAAGTCGACTTTTTTGAATCAAGTAATTGGTGAAAAAATAGCGATTATGAGTGATAAGGCACAAACAACAAGAAACAAGATTCAAGGAATCTATACAACTGATGATACACAAATTGTATTTATCGATACCCCAGGGATCCACAAACCGCACAGTCGTTTGGGAGATTTCATGGTTGAATCAGCATTATCAACTTTGAATGAAGTTGATGCTGTGGTATTTATGGTTAATGCAACTGAGAAAAAAGGACGCGGAGACGAATTTATCATTAAGCGGTTGAAACAGGTTAAGCAGCCGATTTTCTTGGTGATCAACAAGATTGATAAAATTCATCCAGATGCACTTTTGGGAATCGTTGATAGTTATCGCAAGGATTTGGATTTTGCTGAGGTTTATCCTATTTCTGCATTGCAGGGAATTAATTGTCCAGAATTGGTCAGTGCAATCAGTAATGTACTTCCGGAAGGCCCGCAATTTTATCCGGATGATCAGGTAACTGATCATCCAGAACGTTTTATTGCGGGTGAATTGATTCGTGAACAAGTCTTAGATTTGACTCACGAAGAGGTTCCTCACTCTGTAGCGGTGATTGTTGAACGAATCAGACGCGAAAATGAGGAGAAAGTATTAGTACAAGCAACCATTATTGTTGAGCGCTCATCGCAAAAGGGTATTTTGATTGGTAAGGGCGGCAAAATGCTTAAGACAATTGGAACAAGAGCCCGTAAGGAAATTGAAGCAATGCTTGGTGATAAAATTTATCTTGAGCTTTGGGTAAAGGTGCAACCTAACTGGAAAGACAAGAAGGCTGATTTACAAGCGCTTGGTTATAAACAAGATGATTATTAAAAGATAGTTTTAGAAATACCGAGGTGAAATCCGTGGGCACCACTAAAATGGCTGAATTTTCCGGAGTCGTTGTCTATCGCAAGGATTACCGTGAGCGGGATATGCTGGTTAAAATTTTAACAGATCACTATGGATTCAAAATGTTTTTTGTGAGAGGTGCACGAAAACGGGGTTTTAAGTTAGCTGCTGCTATCTTGCCATTTACTTCAGCGACTTTTATTGGAACTATCAATGATAGTGGACTTTCTTTTATCTCTGCAGTGAAAGAAGTTAAGCAGTTTCAAACTATCTGCAATGATATCGTGTTGAATGCTTATGCTTCGTATGTCCTTGGACTTGGTGAGGCTGCTTTTGGGGATGCTGTTCCATTGAACATCTGGTATGAAAAGTTAGTACACGTGTTGAAGGCAATTGATAGCGGAATTGATGCAGCGATTCTTACAAACATGGTTGAAGTGCAAATGCTTGGCTTTTTTGGTGTCAAGCCAAATCTAGTTAATTGTGTGGTTTGTGCTGAAAATCAGGGTGAATTCGATTTTTCACAGAGTCTAGGTGGTCTATTGTGCCAGAAACATTGGAATATGGATCCACAGAGAATGCACTTGGATAAAAGAACCATTTTCTTTTTGAGACAGTTTAGCGCAGTTGATATCTTAAAGATTGGCAATATTAGCGTTAAAGATGATACCAAAAAGAATTTGCGGGCAGCTCTTGATCAAATATATAATAATGAGGTCGGTCTTAACATCAAGGCTAAGCATTTTATTGATGAGATGGGAAAATGGCCGAAGGAGATACTATGTAATTCACAGGATGAACAAACTAAGGATTGACAAAACACAAATAAACGACTATTCTTACTTGGTAGATAAATGTGAAGGTAATGATGAAAAAGGGTGTCTGGTAGTTTGCTCAGCAGCGAGTTCGGATAGTGTAAGCGGACAAGGAAAAGCTTGACATTGGCGTTTTTGGAATCTTCATAACATGAATGAAGCTGCTAGCTATGCTAGAAGTAGGGTGGAACCGCGATTAATAGAAAGTCGTCCCTATGTAACCACTGATTGTGGTCGCATAGGCTTTTTTGTGTCCAGACTATTCAGTAGCTAAATAGTAAAATTAGGAGGAAGAATATGTCAAAGAAGTTAGCTTTACAAGATATTATCTTGACCTTGCAGCAATTTTGGTCAAAACAAGGATGTATGTTGATGCAATCCTATGATACTGAGAAGGGTGCAGGAACGATGAGTCCATATACATTTTTACGTGCAATTGGACCAGAACCATGGAATGCAGCTTACGTTGAACCATCTAGAAGACCGGCAGATGGCCGCTATGGTGAAAATCCAAACCGTCTGTATCAACATCACCAATTCCAAGTAATCATGAAACCATCACCTTCCAATATTCAGGAACTCTATCTTGATAGTTTACGCGCATTGGGACTCGATCCTAAGGAGCATGATATTCGTTTTGTTGAAGACAATTGGGAAAATCCCTCAATGGGTTGTGCCGGTGTTGGTTGGGAAGTTTGGCTAGATGGAATGGAGATCACACAGTTCACTTACTTCCAACAAGTTGGTGGGCTTGAGGTGCGTCCCGTTGCAGCCGAAGTTACGTATGGCTTGGAACGTCTATCGTCATATATTCAAGATGTTAATTCTGTTTTTGAATTAGAATGGGCAGATGGTGTTAAGTATGGCGATATATTTAGCGAACCTGAATATGAACATTCAAAGTATTCATTTGAAAAGAGTAACCAAGAAATGTTGTTTAACTTCTTTGATACATATGAAGAGGAAGCTAAGAAACAGATTAAAAATGGACTCGTTCATCCTGCATACGATTACATCTTGAAATGCAGCCACACTTTTAATCTGTTAGATGCAAGAGGTGCCGTTTCTGTGACAGAGCGTGCTGGTTATTTAGCACGCATTAGAAACATGGCAAAAGATGTAGCAAAAGCATTCGTAGCGGAGCGCAAAAAATTAGGATTTCCATTGATTAAGGATGAAAAGTTGCGCCAAAGTTTATTAAAGGAGGACAAATAATATGACCCATACATTTCTATTAGAGATTGGCCTAGAAGAAATTCCAGCACATGTTGTAACTCCAAGTGCGCAACAACTAACAGAACGTGTCAGTTCATTTCTAAAGGAACAACGTTTGTCTTTTGAGCATATTGAAACATTTTCGACACCTCGTCGACTGGCAGTTAAAGTTTTGAATCTGGCTGATCAACAAGCAGATATTGAAGAGGAAGCAAAGGGACCGGCTCGAAAGATTGCACAAGATGCTGAGGGTAACTGGTCTAAGGCCGCAATTGGTTTTTCTCGTGGTCAGGGGATGACGCCTGATGATATTTTCTTCAAAGAATTAAAGGGTGTTGAATATGCTTATGTAAACAAATTCATTGCTGGTAAAAAAGCAATTGAGATTCTTAGTGGTGTTAAAAATGCGATTACTGCGATGGTATTTCCTACAATGATGCGTTGGGGCAGTAATGATTTTAAATTCGTACGCCCTTTAAAATGGATCATTGCCTTATTGGATAATGAAGTTGTACCATTCAGTATTTTGGATGTGAAGTCCAGTAATGTTACGAAAGGACATCGTTTCTTGGGCAATGATGTTACGATAAAAAATGCTGATGAATATCCTAAGGCACTTGTCTCAGAATATGTGATTGCTGATAGTCAGGAAAGAAAGAACCTGATTGTTCAACAGATTAAGGATCTAGCTGCTAAGAATGACTGGAAGATCATTGTTGATGATGACTTGCTAGAAGAGGTTAATAACTTAGTTGAGTATCCAACTGTTTTTGCTGGCAGTTTTGACAGAAAATATCTGGAGATCCCTGATGAAGTTTTGATTACTTCGATGAAAGATCATCAACGTTTCTTCTATGTGCAAGATGAAAATGGAAAACTATTACCTAATTTTGTTTCTGTTAGAAATGGTGTAAAAGACCATATTGACACTGTGATTGCAGGAAATGAAAAGGTTTTGACCGCACGACTTGAAGATGCTGCATTCTTTTTCCATGAAGATCAAAAAAATTCAATTGCAGATTATGTTGAACGTCTAAAGAAAGTTATGTTCCATGACAAGATTGGAACAACTTTTGAAAAAATGGAACGTGTGCAGTTACTAAGTGCTATTCTTGCAGATTACTTGGGTTTTGATGAAGAGAGTAAGTCTAACTTGAAGCGTGCTGCACAAATTTATAAGTTTGATCTGGTAACGGGAATGGTCGGTGAATTTTCAGAATTACAAGGTGTAATGGGTGAAAAGTATGCACTTATAATGGGCGAGAAGCCAGAAGTTGCGACAGCAATCAAGGAACATTACATGCCAATTTCTGCGGAAGGTGAACTTCCGCAAACAACTGTCGGAGCCCTATTAGCAGTTGCTGATAAGCTTGATAGTATAGCGGCATTTTTTGCGGCAGGAATGATTCCAACTGGGTCAAATGATCCTTATGCACTTCGACGCCAAGCCGCTGGGATAGCTAGGATAGTGATGGATCAAAATTGGTCATTATCTGCAGTCCAGTTATTCAACGTTGTAGAAAAAAATGCGGCAGCAAATCCTGAACTATATCGAAAGATTAGTCCTGCTGATACAGAAGCAGAAGTTACGACTTTCATTGTCGAACGAATTAAGAAAATGCTTGAAGTACAGCATTATAATTTTGACGTGATTGAAACAGTAACGGCTAAAACAACAAATGGTTTTAAGGAAATGCTTGAGGCAGCCAGGGTTCTTAAAGTTCATAGCAATGATAAAGACTTCAAGGATACAGTCGAAGCGACCACGCGTGTCTTGCGACTTGCTAAAAAAGCGGATTTGGCAGCAGATGTTCAGCTTAAACCTGAATTATTTGAAAATGATGCTGAGAAAGTTTTCGCAGATAGAGTGGCTGAAATGGAGGAAAAGAATTTCAATAATGTTGAGGAAATATTCCAAGTATTACGAGGGATGCGTGTTGTTATTAACAATTACTTTGATGAAACAATGGTAATGGCAAAAGATGCAGATATCCGTAATAATCGTTTGTATCAGCTAAGTTTGTATGCTTCATTTGCCTACAAGTTGGGAGACTTAACGAAATTAAACGTTAAGTAAAGCTGATTGACTATGGAACATATCTATATTGAATAAACAGGGTGATCAAAGCAAAGCCTAATTTTTGAGACAATACCTTAATGCCAAAAGCAGAAACTTGAAGTAACTGATTTTAATCGAAATTTCTTTATTCTTTGATTTTTGTCCTTATTATTGTATAATTGTAAATGATTCTTTTTAGAGTATTTTATACGAAAAATAGCCGGTTGATTAATGAAAATCAATCGGTATTATTTCTTTAAATCTGTTTTTTAGGTGATTGATATTGCGGTGTACTGGGAGAGTTAAGTGAGGTGATTTTGTGAGCCAACGAATACCTGAACAGGTGATTGAAAATGTCAGAAACAATGTTAATATTGTCGATATTGTGGGGCAGTATGTGCAATTAAGCAAATCAGGCAGAAATTTATTTGGTCTTTGTCCTTTTCATGAAGAAAAAACACCGTCTTTTTCAGTATCAGAAGAAAAACAGATTTTCCATTGTTTCTCGTGCCATAGAGGCGGGAATGTTTTTAAATTCATCATGGAGATTGAAAATGTTAGCTTCCCTGAGGCAGTTTTGAAAGTTGCTGAACTGGGTAATATTGAAATTGATAAGGAAATTCTGCATGATTTTGATTCTTCAGATGGAGAATCGTCCAATTCGAGAAAGCTAAAGAAGGTTCATGCGGATGCGGCTCAACTTTACCATCACATCTTGATTAATACTCAAATTGGTGAAGAGGCTTTGAGTTATTTGCATGAGCGGGGCTTAAACGATGATATCATCAATGAGTTCAATCTGGGATATGCACCTGAAAAAGCAATACTCACAGCTTTCTTTAAGGAACGTAAAGTAGCCGGCGAATTACTGAGAAAATCTGGACTTTTTGTTGAATATAGCGATGGAACCATGAATGATCGCTTTCGTAATCGTGTTTTGTTTCCAATTAGAGATGCTCAGGGATCTACCATCGCTTTTTCGGGGCGCTTATTGCATAAGGATGATAAGCAGCCTAAGTATTTAAATAGTCCCGAGACAGAGCTTTTTAATAAGCGGAAGGTCCTTTTCAATTTTGATAAGGCTAAAAGTGAAATTAGGCAAAAAAAGTTTGCTATTTTGTTCGAGGGATTCATGGATGTTTTGGCGGCTTATCGTTCTGGTGTAAAAAACGGAATTGCTTCTATGGGAACAAGTTTAACTAATGAACAAATTTATCTGCTTGAAAGAACCACGAATGAATTATTTCTGTGTTATGATGGTGATGAGGCTGGTCAAAATGCGATAGCACGTGCATTAGAATTGCTTGAACCTGTAACCAAATTAAAATTGGGAGTAATCAGAATCCCTGAAAAATTAGATCCTGATGAATATGTACAAAAGTATGGTGAAACTGCTTTTGAGCAACTGATATCCGATGCACATGAGACGAAGATTGCTTTTTACATGCGGCATTATCAGCAAAATCGGAACTTAGCAAATGAGAGTGACCAACTTGCATATATTGCAGATGTGATGCAGAAATTGGCAGTTATCGAATCACCGGTGGAACAGGATTTATATCTTAATCAATTAGCAAGCCGTTTTTCACTCGAAAAGGATAGCTTGAAGTTACAGTTGCGTGAGTATATCGGAAAGTTCAAGCCTCAAAAACAATTCAGAGCTGCTAAAGAGAGCAATCTAAGGTCTTTTGGCAGCATGAGTACTGCTAATTCACAGAAATATTCGCGAATTGAACGTGCAGAAAGACTCTTATTATATCGGATATTACATGAACAGAATACGCGGATTAGACTGAGAAATTATACGGACTTTTCGTTTGTTCATGATGATTATCAGTTAGTTTACACTATTTCAGAAGGATATTTTAATGCGTATCCTGAATATGAGACTGCTAGATTTCTTGATTTTTTGGATAACGAACGGGCTAGACAGCTTGTTGTAAGTCTTGAATTGGATAATTACGCTTTGGAATCAAGTGACGAGGAATTTGAAGACTGTATGAATGTGATAAGCAAGGAGTCGCCACTTGAACAGTCCATTGCTGAAATAAAGCATAAAATAGCAGATGCAAAAAAAATTAATAATAATGAACTTGTTACTAGTTTAACAATAAAACTGGTATCATTACTTCAACAGCAGCAAACGAATAAATCTGCATCATTATAAGGAGGCCCAACATGGCAGAGAACGTAAATAAAGGAACTGAAAGTGCAGCATATACTAAAGCCGTGAATGAGTTAATTAAAGAATATAAGGCACAAAAAGAAATTAACTATGATGATTTGAGTGAGAAAATAGTTACTCCCTATAGCTTGGATTCAGGTCAGATGGATGAACTTATTCAGAAACTTGAAGATTCTGGCATTTCAGTTGTAGATGAAAAAGGTGAACCAAGTGAGCATAGTTTAAAAGCCGCTTCGAGCGTTGCTGAAAAGGCATCAAGTGAAAAGAATGTATCGGCACCTGCTGGGGTTAAGATTAATGACCCAGTTAGAATGTACCTTAAGGAAATTGGACGCGTAAATTTGTTGACGGCTGATGAAGAGGTTGCTTTAGCGTTGAAGATTGAAGAAGGTAATGAAGAATCAAAACAACGATTGGCTGAGGCTAATTTACGTTTAGTTGTTTCGATCGCTAAACGTTATGTTGGTCGTGGAATGTCTTTTCTTGATCTTATTCAAGAAGGCAATATGGGACTAATGAAGGCTGTTGAAAAATTCGATTATCGCAAGGGATTCAAGTTCTCTACTTACGCGACATGGTGGATTAGGCAGGCAATCACGCGTGCAATTGCGGATCAGGCTCGTACGATTCGTATTCCGGTTCATATGGTTGAGACAATTAATAAGTTAATCAGAATTCAAAGACAAATGCTACAAGACCTTGGACGTGAGCCAGTGCCAGAAGAAATTGGTGCTGAAATGGATATGCCAACAGATAAAGTTCGTGAGATTTTGAAAATTGCGCAAGAACCAGTGTCGCTAGAAACGCCAATTGGTGAAGAGGATGATTCGCATTTGGGTGACTTCATCGAAGACCACGACGCTACTAGTCCCGCTGATCATGCAGCATATGAGTTATTGAAGGAACAGCTTGAGAGCGTACTTGATACATTAACTGATCGTGAGGAGAATGTATTGCGTCTGCGCTTTGGTTTAGATGATGGTCGTACACGTACCCTTGAGGAAGTAGGTAAGGTCTTTGGTGTTACACGTGAACGTATTCGTCAAATCGAAGCAAAGGCATTACGTAAGTTACGCCATCCTTCACGTTCAAAACAGTTAAAAGACTTTTTAGAATAAAATATACTTGCTTTTTAGAAACAGATGGTTTATTATTCAATTTATCAAGAAAAGAGGTTTGACAAATGGTTGCACTTAACTTTAAAAAGGTGAATAACGCATGTTGCTGTCTCATTCCGCGTGTTAGTGTGGATGAAACGGCTACTTTGGGCTGGAATCTTTTTTGTAGGTTAAGTTAAGAAGAATTCCATTTGAAGAGCTTTCCAGGCTGAGGCGCGAATCTTATAAAGATTCGTGCCTTTTTCTTTTCAAAAAATAAGGAGGATTTACGATGATTTATCATACTGTTGAAGAATTAGTAGGAAATACACCACTTTTGGAACTAAACATTAATGTTGCTAACGGTTCTCATATTTTTGCAAAAATTGAGTCAACTAATCCAGGTGGAAGTATCAAGGATCGGCTTGGTTTTTATATGATTGAACAGGCAATTAAAGAGAACAAGTTAAAAAAGGGAATGACGGTAATCGAACCAACTGCTGGTAATACCGGTATTGGAGTTGCAATGGCAGCATCGCATTATGGAATGAAAACTATACTTGTTGTCCCAGAAAAATTCAGCCAAGAAAAACAGACACTAATGCGAGCTCTTGGGGCGAAGATCGTACATACATCCAGTGAAGATGGTATTGTAGGTGCAATCAAAAAAGCAAGAGAACTAGAGGCAAGTACTGAAGGCAGCTATGTTCCCATGCAATTCGAAAACCTGGATAATCCAGATGCCTATTATCACAGTATTGCTCCAGAGATTTATAATGAAATGAAAAACAATGACTTGCAGATTAATGGTTTTGTTGCCGGCGCTGGTAGTGGTGGAACATTCGTTGGTATGGCAAGGTATTTCAAAGAACAGGACAAGAATATCAAAACGGCCATTGTTGAACCTGAAGGCTCGATTTTAAACGGCGGGCCAAAGCATGCTCATCGAACAGAAGGAATCGGGGTCGAATTTATTCCACCATTTCTTGAAAAAAATAATCTTGATTATATTTATACAATTAGTGATCAGGAAGCATTTGAATTAGTTAAGAAACTTGCAAAGGATTATGGTATCTTTGCTGGAAGTTCAAGCGGTGCAGCATTAGCAGCCAGCTTGAAATTAGCTGAGAAATTACCAACTGGTAGTAACATCGTAACAGTCTTTCCAGATAGCAGTGAGCGTTATTTAAGCCAAAAAATATATGACTAAAGGGAGTTAATAAAAATGAAATTTAATACAAAGTTAATCCATGGTGGAATCAGTCAAGACAAAGCAACAGGTGCAGTTACTGTACCTATTTATCAAACATCAACATACGCACAAAAAGAACTAGGTGGGACACCAGCGTACGAATATTCAAGGACAGGTAATCCTACTAGGGAAGCTGTTGAAGACTTGGTTCGTGATCTGGAAAATGGAACTGCGGCTTTTGCTTTTGCATCAGGTTCAGCTGCGATCCACACTGTATTTACACTTTTTTCAGCAGGTGATCATATTATTGTAGGCAACGATGTTTATGGTGGAACCTTCAGACTAATTAATACAGTTTTGACAAGGCTTGGCTTGACATTCACAACAGTTGATACACGTAATATTGCAGAGGTTACTGCAGCTATTAAAGAGAATACGAAAGCAATTTACCTTGAGACACCAACGAATCCTTTAATGCGAATTACTGATATCAAGAAAGTATCGCAGTTAGCAAAAGAAAAAGATTTATTGACAATTGTTGATAATACCTTTGCAACACCGTACATTCAACGTCCACTAGACTTGGGTGCAGATATTGTTGTGCATAGTGCGTCCAAGTATTTGGGAGGACATAGCGATTTGATAGCTGGCTTAGTGGTAGTCAATAATCAGGATCTAGCTGAGCAGGTAGGTTACTTGCAAAATGCAATTGGTGGAATTTTAGGACCGCAGGATAGCTGGTTACTGCAACGTGGGATTAAGACCTTGGCAGTTAGAATGGACGCTCATCAGCGCAATGCTGAAGCAATTTATCAATTTTTAAAAGACGATGACCGAGTTGCGAAAATTTATTATCCTGGTGATGAAACCTCTGCAGATTTTGCAGTAGTCAAGAGCCAAATGAATGGATTTGGCGGGATGCTTTCTTTTGAACTAAAAAAAGGACTTTCGGTTAAGAAATTTATTGAATCGCTGCAATTAATCACGCTTGCTGAGAGTCTTGGTTCAGTTGAAAGCTTGGTCGAGGTCCCAGCAATAATGACTCATGGTTCCATACCAGAGAAAATTCGGCTGGAAAATGGAATTTCAAATGAATTGATTCGACTATCTGTAGGAATTGAGCAGGCCGAAGATTTACTAAATGATTTACAAAGAGGACTAAATGCCGCTGTAAAGTGATGTTCATCGATATTGTTAACAACTAGGATTTGTGTTACCATCAACTGAATAATTAGTTCTGCTATGGGGGTTATACTATGTTGTTAGAGAATTTTGATGCTAGTGAAGGAATGATTACACCTTGGGAAAGTGATTTAGAGAAGGCAGTGCCGATTTTACCAAAGACATTGATTATGCCATTTGATAAGGACATAAATCGGCAAATAACACAAGATCCAAGATATCAAGAAATTG
>NZ_BACP01000027.1 GCF_000260415.1 Liquorilactobacillus mali KCTC 3596 = DSM 20444 | reverse complement strand
TCAGTGACGGAAGTGACCAAGCTCAAACAAAAAAAGGTTTGGACTATTTCTTGCCTAAAGTTCAAACCCCTAAAGGCTCAATAGTTGCGATTGATTATGAAGCTGGTGCATCTACAGACAAAGAAGCCAATACAGCTAATATTGAGTATGCTTTGCAAAGAATTGAAGAAGCAGGGTATACACCTATGCTTTATTCGTACAAATCATATTTAGATGCAAACTTAGACTATGAATCATTAGCTCAAACATTTGGAGAAAAGCTAATTTGGATTGCTGGATATCCACATTCATATGTAACGACAACACCTGACTATTCAGGATTCCCTAGTCATAAATATGTTGCTATTTGGCAGTTTACAGACTATTACAAGGCTGGCGGTTTAGATGGCAACGTTGACTTGTTGGATGTCACTAAAAAAGGCTATGATGGTACTTCAACAGCAAGTAACTCTGGTGCTACTAAAGTCGTGACCAACAGTACGACTACTGCTATCAAGCAAGGCCAAACAGCTAACAACACAACCAAGTCTGAAATAAAGGCGGGTTATACTGTAAAAGTAAACTTTTCGGCAACTAAATGGTCTAATGGCACAACTATTCCGTCATGGGTTAAAGGAAAGAGCTATACGATTCAACAAGCAAGCGGGAGTAAAGTATTGTTAGCTAATATTTTAAGTTGGATTGATAAGAGTAATGTTGAGATTCTACAGACTGCTAAGCAAGCTACATCTACAGGTACAAGCTCAGCATCAACGTATACTGTTAAGTTGGGTGATACGTTATCTAAGATAGCAGCAAGCTACAACACTACTTATACCAAGTTGGCCACACTGAATAATATCAAGTCACCATACACTATTTATGTTGGTGAAAAATTAAAAGTATCAGGATTCGTAACAACAAGTTCTAAAGTATATTACACGGTAAAAAAAGGCGACACATTGAGTGTAATTTCAAAGAATTATGGTACAACGGTTGCAAGTATTAAAACATTGAATGGATTAAAGAATGTAAACTATATCTATGTTGGACAATCACTTAGAGTTAAATAGCAAACATTAAGGATCCTTAAAATCGAATATTGTTCGTATATTAAAAGCCCTGCTTTCTCAATTGGAAGTGGGGCTATTTTTTTGTAAAATTTTTTGAATTTTAGTAGAATAAATTCTATTTTTGATATATCTTTTTTATAAGATGATTTTTTTGGGGGGCACAAGATGAATTTTAGTATATTAAAGGGAATACTAATTCCAGTGGTTACTACATTTATGGGTATAGTAGGTACGCATTTATTTTATAAATCAAAACTTGAAAAAGAAAGAAAAGCTGGTGCAAAAAAAATACTTGGTGAGAAAATAATGAATTCTTTTCTGAAAACAAGAAATTTTGAGCGACAATTAAGGAAATTTGAGAGTGTTTTCTTTGAAGGAGAGAAAACTGTTGTAGATCCGAATAGGGTATATCCATCTATATTTTATTCATTAGATAATTTAAATAATTTTATGAACTCACTTGAAGATATAATAGCAAGTGAAGAAGCATTTTTGGATATGAAGAGTGTAGCTTTTCTACTCGCTATGCAAGATTATTTAACTATTTTTTATACGAGCTCAAGTGCGGAAT
>NZ_BACP01000028.1 GCF_000260415.1 Liquorilactobacillus mali KCTC 3596 = DSM 20444 | reverse complement strand
ATGCTAATGTTGGTTCAGTAGCTGGTGATAATAAAACAAGAATAGATTTAACTTCGAGTTATAAGCTGTACACAATAACTTTTACTACAGTGGCAAATATTAGTGGTTCTAAAACATTTCTACTTAGAAATGATTATGACTCTACTGGGGGTACAACTAATACGGTAGAAGCTTATATTTATGGTTTGAAACTAGAAAAAGGTGCGTTTGCTAGTGATTGGAATGCTAACCCAGCAGATAATGCTACAGTTACAGCTGTGACAAGTCTTTCAGCTACGGTTGATGGATTGGGAGTTACTGTGTCAAAGAAAGTAGATAATGATACTTTTACGAGTTATCAAACGCAAGTTGCAAATGCGTTAGTTAGCAAGGTAGAGAGTTCAGATTTCACATCATACAAGACACAGACTGATTCGGCAATTCAAGCAAAAGTAAGTAGTTCTGATTACAATACAGAAGTAACTCAACTGAATAATTTAATTAATAGCAAGGTTACTGCAAACGGAGACATAACTAATATTGTATTGAATCCTTATTTTGATAATGCCTCAGCTAATGGTTGGACTGGACTCGCTGGTGTTAGTACGGGCAATACCTTTCCTGGCACTAAATACTATGGGGGACAGACTGGTAGAGATGCATTCTATGGAGGAACATTCACCGTTGTGCCTGGAGATACGTATTACTTCAAAGTAACAGCGTGGACTGACAATTCAACTTATACTTGGTCAATGGGTTTTAGACTGGTAAAAAGTGATGGCAGTATTACTTGGAATGCGCCTATAATGTTCGCCTCATCTGACAAGACAACAAAAACTGCTAAGTTTGTAATACCATCTGGAATTGTGCAGGCAACTGTATGGACTCAGATAAATGCTACTTCTAATTTTGGTGAATGGTGGTTCACAAATATATATGTCGGTAAAACTGTACCTGCAACTGAGATGTATTCACAGATATCCCAATTAACTGATAACATCAATCTACGCGTACAGAAAAATGATGTTATTAATCAGATAAACGTATCGTCAGAGGGTATTCTCATTGATGGCGCAAAAGTTCACATCACGGGAACGACAACGATTGATAATGCAGTGATTAAAGATGCAATGATTGCTAATCTGTCAGCAAGCAAATTGACCGCAGGAACGATTGATGCAAGTTTGATTAATGTTATTAATCTGAATGCGAATAATATTAGTACTGGTACAATCACAGGCGTTACGTTCCATCAGACGAGTTCACTAGGTAATGAAGCTTGGATTCAAAATGGTACTATGCAGGTCAAAGGCGTGGCTGGTAATAGGGTGATAGTGGGGAGCTCATTGGCAAATATGGCAATGATTAGCTCAGATAATCATACGCTGGAATTCTCATTAGTCGATGTAGGAATTGGATATTATACTTCCTATGGTTCAACGTCAAATACAGGAAGCGGCACCAAATTAGCTTCGCTATCTTTTGCTGATGATACAACTAAGCTACCAACTCTTTTGACTTCACTATATGGGATAACTCTAACAGACAATACAAATAGTAATTCAATAACATTAAATAGTTCGGGTATAACTATTGGAAGCGGTAGCAGTTTACACACTGACTTTGTAGGGGCAAAAGCGATGTTCTATGAGCCAGTGATTGTTGCAAATAACTTTTCTGTAACTGGTACTAAGAACGCCATTGTTCAAACTTCACAAGGTTGGGCTAAAATCAATGCTTATGAAACAGCTGAATATTACTTCGGAGATATGGCAAAAGTAAACACTGGTTCAGGTTCAAAGGTTAAAGTTATGATGGATAGTTTATTCTTAGAAACAGTAAATACAAATGTCGACTATCACGTATTTGTTAGCTCTTACGGAAATGGCTATGCATGGGTATCTGAGCAAGGTAAAGACTACTTTATTATTGAATCAAATGTACCAAATCTTGAAGTTAGTTATGAAGTCAAAGCTAAGAGATTAGGATATGAAAATACACGTTTGGAAATTGATGAAGATTTCGGAAAGGAAGTAGCATAAATGAGTAAATTAATCGAGTTTGAAAATGGAGAATTGGTAGCAATCGGTAACTTTTTAGCACAAGCAAAGTTAAAGGGGAAAGCCAGTCGAGGACGTACAAAGCTAATCAAGTTAATTGAGGACAAGAATAAGGAATACAACGAAGAACGAGATACTGTTCGCGACCCTTATTTTCAAGTTGACGAAAAAGGCGAAAAAATTGTTAAGGACAACAAATATGTGTTGAAAGACACATCCAAGGGTAAAGAGCTTGATAAGGAACTCGCTGATTTAGCAGAAGAAACGGTAGGTATTGAATTTACTGAATATAACGAAAAGATTAAAGCACTGTATGATGCTCTGGACAACTACAATTATGAACTGAGTAATGCAGACGCTGTTATCTATGACTTATTGTTAGACAAACTTGAAGAAAACTACGAAAAGGAAGGTAAATAACTATGACAATCACATTAAATAGATTAGCTTATCAATTTGGAACAGATAACAACACATCAAGTGTCTCAGTAGGTTTATCGGGCTCACAAGATAGTAATTCAATTAGTGCAAGTATTCAAATTACTGCAGATGATATAACCGATGGTAAAACACTTGACGACATGACAAAAGCAGATTTTGAAACATTAGCTAAGTCAATGCTTGCTAAGCTCACAGCAGTAACAGCCTAAGGGCTTATTTTTTTACAGCAAATAGGGCGGGCGGTTGGCAAAAAAGGGGGCATATATGGATGAGAAAAAAGATGAACTAAATGTAACACGTACCCTATTTGAACTAAGCACTAAAGTAGAACGTATCGACAGTAAGCTAGATTTACTGATTAAAGCAGATGACAAAGCAGACAAAGCACTAGCTAAGTCAATCGAAAATGAACATGCTATCGAAACTATGTCGAAATGGACATACGGAATTGGGATAGCATTGATCGTATCAATTTTGGGAATAATAGCGTTCTTCATTGAAAGGGGAATATAGAATGGAAAAATTAAAAACAGTTTTAGAAGCGGTTCTAACAATTTTAAAGGCAAACGTTAAAAAGGTAAATTTCTGGGTGTCGCTAGGTACCTTGGGAATTGTTGGTTGGCTAGTGTATCTAAAACTCGTATTAAAAGTAGATGTTACCAGTTCTTCGGTTTTGGGTGTGATTACTTTGATAGGTATTTTGGTATCTCTCTTTGGTCAAATGCTGGGTAATAAAGAGGTTGAAGATGCTGGTGAGAACATTGATTCAACTAAGATTGCTAAAACGGCCGATACTATTGCCGATACTATTACAGCACTCCAAAAGCAAGTTAAGTCTATTACTGAAACGCAAACGGCAATTGCAATGGCTGTAAATGCTGATACAACCACAGCCACAGAAGATACAGTCGAAGAAGCTAAGACGACTACTACTTCAATTGGTTCAGTGCTGGACGCAGACGGGAATATAGTTGGAACAGCATCAACAACTT
>NZ_BACP01000029.1 GCF_000260415.1 Liquorilactobacillus mali KCTC 3596 = DSM 20444 | reverse complement strand
TGAACTGGTTCAAGTGGGAAACAGATAACGGCTATCCGAAGATACACCCAACACAAAAACCTATTCCAGTATTAAAAAGGCTGATTGAAATATTTACAGATGTTGGTGATGTGGTGATTGATCCATGTGCAGGAAGTGGCAGCACGTTAAGAGCTGCAATGGAACTTAATAGGTCTGCATATGGCTTTGAGATTATGAAAGATATGTATAAGCAGGCAAAAGAACAAATGATTGACCATGCAGAAATATCATTGTTGAGCTTATGAGGAGTGACATCATGAAAATACTAGACGCGTGTTGTGGCTCAAGAATGTTTTGGTATGACAAACGTGAGGCACATACAACTTACATGGATATACGAAATTATTATGAAGAATTGCCGACTGGACATGTTATCAACGTGAGCCCAGATGTTCAAGGCAACTTTATGGATATGAATTTTGAAGATAACACTTTTGATTTAGTTGTCTTTGACCCACCACATTTGATACATGCAGGTAAAACATCTTGGTTGGCCAAAAAATATGGAGTATTGCCTAACGATTGGCAAAGTTCCATAAAACGAGGCTTTGATGAATGTCGAAGAGTCTTGAAACCAACTGGTTCACTGATTATGAAATGGAATGAAGACCAGATTAAATCAGCAGAAATGCTAAAGGCTATTGCAGCTAATCCTATTTTTGGAGATAGACGTAGCAAAACAAGATGGCTTGTATTTTTAAAGGAGTGACATCATGAAAAAATTGCGAGAAATTAGGCAGAAGATGTGTATGACACAAGCAATGCTAGCTGACAAAGTTGGACTAACCAGACAAGCAATTACTGCTTATGAAGGTGGTCGCAACTTTCCCGGTGAAAATGAGCTTAACAAGTTAGCTGATGTGCTGTGTGTGAGTGTAGACGAGCTTATGGGGAGAAAAGTAAGTTAGGAGGTTGCTATGTGGTTGCCTGCATTTGTTAGGAATTTCAGAGGGAGTCAGCTTGTTATCCAACTTGAGCAAAGTGTGAGTCTCGAAAGACTTAGAACAATGTACAACGGTAATCTCAGCAGAATTCTTGTAAAAATTGAGTTTGTGGATCCACGCAAGGCTAGACCGAAACAACGAGCATTATTCTTTGCCTTGATTGGTGATATTTGGAACTGGAGCGGTCAACCTGTCGAAGAGTTAAAGGAATACTTCTATATCCAATATGCCATCAGAACAGCAGGTGGAATGATAAGCCTAGCAGATGATACAAAGAATACTGTTTCAGATGCTAACAAGCTATTAGAAATAGTAATCGACTTCATGTTTGATTACAGAGTCCCTTTTAAGGACGGCTACGAGCTTTTGCCAAAGGGCGAGACATATTACATGTACCTGTGTTGCAAGCACCGTAAATGCGCAATATGTGGACGACACGCGGATATTCACCATTTAGAAACAATTGGCATGGGCGGTAATAGAACACACGTAGATCACACCAAACGACATGTAATGGCTCTTTGCCGCTCTCACCACCGAGAAATCGAACAAATCGGAGCTAGAAATTTTGGTTACAAGTATCACGTTCCAGTTACAGGTATCAAGTTAGATGTTGAAACACTGAGAAAGATTCACGTTGCAGGAAACTATGAAGAAAAGGAGTGATGTGCATGAGATACGAAAAAGGAGACAAAGTCAAAATAATCAAAGTTCCAAATGAGCGAATGGTTACAGGTATGTACAAGTATTGCAGACAAAAAGTGACAATAGCAAAAGCAACTCGTTATATCGGAAGTCGTGATATTGTTTATCACATCAAAGAGGACAAAGGCAAGTTTGCATGGTTTGAAGATGATTTTCAGGAGGAATGTTAAGAATGAAATATAGCGAAATGATTAAGCGAGTTCAAAGTTGGGCTAAAGAACGCGGATTAGATAAAACAGATCCACATGCACAAGGATTGAAGATCGCCGAAGAGATGGGGGAAATGTTTCAAGCATTCTTGAAAGGCCGCAAAGAAGATGAATTAGACGCAGTAGGAGATTTGCAAGTAACACTAATTATTTATTGCCTGCAACGAGGGATTAATTATGAGAAATGTTTAGCAAATGCATACAGCGTTATTGAGAACCGCAAAGGGAAAACGGTAGATGGAATATTTATCAAGCAGGAGGATATTGAATGAATGATAGGTATAGGCTAAAGGAAAAAATGTATCAGAAAATAAAATACTGGTATGTAAATGACCGTGGTGCAAAACGTTTTACGCTGGTTATAGCGAAGTGAAAGATTCCAGTCATTTGAGATTCGCACTCTCATTTGACTTTAGGGAAGATAACTAATGCTATTGTGTTGGATACTAACGAATAAAACGCAATTAGGAGCGTACGTTAATCGACCTTTTAATTCTATAGCCATACATGATGATTTAGTCGTCTAGCATGCAAAATGCGTGTATGGCGTTGATATGAGCTTGCACAGACATATCAAAAACAAACCAAAGGGGAGTGGGCAAATGAAAAAATCAACTTTTAGGACAGGAGGGACGCTGTTTGATTGAAGAAAAAATTAGTAATCAACAATACTTAGGCTGGGAGGCCGATTTAGAAGTAATAGCCAGAATTGACAACCAAATTTCACTGAGAAAAACCTATCTGATGTCGCCATGGAAACCTAGAAGAGATGAAAATTCAAGTGTTAGTAGGAGTAGTTTTATCTCTCGGCCACAGGAAAATTACATTGAAAAGCTTGAAAAAGATAAGAGGCTTAATAAGCTTGAATACTTTAAGAAACTAAGCCTCGAATTTACTAAAGAGTTAAAAAAAGCAGAAAATGCTGAATTAAAAGAACTTTATGAAATGAAATTCATTAAAGCTCCATATATGACGTGGAAAGATGTTAGTGAGGCATTAGGATATAAGCACACTAACGGATACAATCGTCGGAAAGCATTACTAGAAATCTGGGGAAAGATTTGTGGCGAATGCTGAAAGTGTACTAAAAAGTGTAGCAGTACACTCTTAAAAAAATAAAATGATAGTATGCCAAGTTGGACATGAGGCAAAACTCTCTTTCTGAATATGAGAACTAGATACCGTTGGTACGGTTGGTTAGCGGTTCGATTCCGCTATCTAGCTTTATGAGCTTAGCATGATCTAAGTCGTTTAACACGCGTTACTGTGTGCCTATTCTCGGGAGTAGGCTTTTTTATTTGTTATCATTTATCTCCCTTACGAGTATAATTATATTCAAAATGTGTGCGTAATGATATAAGTCCAGTACGCAATTGGGGGAGAAAAATTGGAAAAATTAGTAAATTTTTATAAAGAATGGAAGCAACTTATAATTCTAGTTGTAATAATGTTTTTATTGGGAATAATTGGTTTGATACTACCCTATGGAAGTGCAAAGTGGAACTTTATATTTGAAAACATGATTTGGTTTCCTGTAGAAATATTAATAACAATTTTTGCATTAAACAAAATTCTAGAAAAGAATGAAAAAGAGAAAGAATTAAAGAAAAAAGAAAAAATTGTTCGTGGAAAAGATAAACAAACAATGAAATATGTAAGGGATAAGGTAACTTCGATCGTTTATGATGATTCTATTTATGATAGTAAAAGAAATAATAAAAAATTATTTGCAAATTTGGTTAATGATATAAAAAATAAAGAAAACATTATTATTAATAAGGAAAAATTAGCCAAGGCAAAAAGAACTTATAGAACAATTGAAAATCAAACATTTACTTTTAACTATGCTGGAATATGTTATATGCAATGTAAAGATGTATATGGTGAATTAGATGAATTTTTGAATAAATATGGGTATGTATTAGATTCAAACCAATACGTAGAAATGGATAAATTAAGAGATTTGATTCATAGTTTAGGATTATTAAATGTTGGGGTTAACCCAGGTTTCTATGCGAAAAGTTATAAAATGAGTATGCAAGATGATACAGCAGTAATTCAATTAAGAAGGGCTGTCATGCTAACTGCTGATATTTATAATGAACTTTTGAAGTAATTTAAGGTGGTGGCGATATGATATGACAAAGCAAGAGCAAGCTAAGAAAGATTATTTAGCAGGAATGAAGTACAAAGACATTGCTAGCAAGTATGAAGTATCTATCAATACCGTAAAATCTTGGAAAAATAGATATGGGTGGCAAAGAGGTGCACCCACTAAAAAAAGTATGCACACAAAACCTAAAAAGGGTGCACACAAAATTACAAAGGGTGCAGTTGAAAAAATAACAGATAATGATGAACTGACAGAAAAGCAAAAACGTTTCTGTCTTTTTTATTTGCAACGATTTAATGCAACGTGGGCATATCAACAAGCATATGAGTGTAGTTATGAAGTGGCTAATGCTAAAGGACCATCCTTGTTAGTAAAAGATAGTATTAAATTAATGCTCAAAGAATTAAAGAAACAGCAGTCACAAGAGCTTTATGTTGACGCAAATGATATTATGCAAGGTTACCTTAAACAGGCTACAGCAGATGTTACGGACGTTGTCGAGTTCGAGACGGTTAAGCGATTAAAGTGGCAGAAGGACTATTCAAAGAATGGTAAGTATGGTCCGAAAAGCAATCCTTATGATTATGTTCCTGTCATTGACCCAGATACTGGTAAACAAGATTTTTATTTTGAACAGGTCGTTAAGCTACGTGATAGTAAGGAGATTGATACTTCCAATATCAAGTCAATTCGAATTGATAAAGGAGAAGCTGTTGTTGAGATGTATGACAAACAGAAAGCTTTGAAAGAGCTTCTTGAACGACTACCTGATTTGAATGCGAATGATAGCCAAGTGGTTATAAACGTAAAATTACCGGAGGTGAATAAGGATGCCAGTGATTGACTTAGATGTTTCTAAAATGGTTAGTTCTGCATACTATCCACTTTTTACTGCTAGAAACCGATATATTGCATATAAGGGTTCTCGTGGTTCTGGTAAGTCCTATAGTGCAGGAGATAAAGTTTTATTAGACACAATGATGTATCCATACGTCAATTGGTTAATTGTTCGTCAATATTTTGGAACACATAAGGATTCAACATATGCAACTTTAAAAAGGATTGCTTACTCGTTAGGAGTGAGTGATCTTTTTAAGTTTACTGTTAGTCCTTTAGAAATAACTTATAAACAAACTGGACAAAAAATATTATTCAGAGGAATGGACGACCCACTCAAAATTACATCAATCAATGTTACTACTGGTTATTTATGTAGAGCCTGGTGGGAAGAAGCGTACGAGCTTAAATCATTAGATGCGTTCCATACGGTTGAAGAATCAATGCGTGGTGTTTTACCCGACAATGGGTTTTATCAATCCATAATCACATTTAATCCTTGGAGTGATAGACACTGGCTTAAAAGCGAGTTTTTTGATGAGAAAACAAAAGATAAACGAGCACTAGCATTAACAACAACCTATAAAGACAATGACCATCTCGACAATGACTATATTGAAAGCCTAGAAGATATGCTTGTTCGCAATCCTAATCGTGCTAGAGTGGCAGTTTTGGGAGAATGGGGAATTGCAGAAGGGCTTGTATTCGATGGCTTATTTGAACAACGTGATTTCAGCTATGAAGAGATTGCTAATTTACCAAAAGCGGTTGGTTTAGATTTTGGTTTCAAACACGATCCGACTGCAGGAGAGTTCATTGCAATCGACCAGAAGAACAGAATCGTTTACATCTATGACGAGTTCTATCAGCAAGGGATGTTGACTCAGCCGATAGCACAAGCGTTAGCACAGCATAAAGCCATAGGGTTACCAATTATCGCCGATAGTGCTGAACAACGCTTAATTGTTGAATTAGCACAAGTATTCAACATTCCAAATATTCGACCATCTGGTAAAGGCAAAGACTCAGTTATCCAAGGCATTCAGTATATGCAGTCGTACAAGTATGTGGTGCATCCAAGGGTCAAAGGACTGTTAGAGGAATTTAATACGTATGTCTATGACAAGGACAAAGAAGGTAATTGGTTAAACACACCAGAAGATGCAAATAACCATGCTATTGATTCATTGAGGTATGCAATGGAATTATTCATGTTTACACAACATGGACAATACATGAGCTATCAAGAAAGACAAAAGGCAGTAAGAAATTTAGGACTTTAGGAGGTGATCACAATTAAATTTAAATGGGATTTAGAACAAGCAAATTTAATCTATCAAGAAGATTTGGACAAATTAACACCTGATAGAATTATGAAGTTCATCACACATCACTTTAACTTTCAGCGTCCACGATTACAGATATTAAATAATTACTATCAAGGATTTAACACAGCAATATTTGATAACAAAAAGCGCAGGCATGAAGATGGCAAGGCAGATTATCGTGCATCGCACAGTTTTGCTAAGTACATCGCTGATTTTCAGACATCTTATTCAGTTGGTAACCCTATTAACATTAAATTACCAATTAAAAATGATGAACGGTTTGATGAGATAACACAAGCTAATGATGTTGATGCATTAAACTATGATCTATTTCTTGATATGACAAGATATGGGCGTGCATTTGAATATATCTATCGAGGCACTGATGATGTTGAACACATTGTGAGGTTGGATCCTTTAGACACATTCATTATTTATTCGCTCGATGTGGATCCACAACCAATCATGGCTGTTAGATATCATCAAGTTGAGATTGTTGATGATAATGAGGTATCAAAGATTAATTATATTCCTGAAACGTGGACAGAGTCAGAACATATTATTTATAAATCAACTCCGATTGATGGTGTTATGAATGCTGATGGCAAAAATGAATCAATCGTTTCATTTCCTGTAGTTGAATACTGGAATAACAAATTCCGTTTAGGTGATTACGAGAATGTCATTTCATTGATTGATTTGTATGATGCTGCCGAATCAGATACTGCTAACTACATGACTGATTTAAACGAAGCTATGTTGGTTATTAAAGGCGATATTGATACTTTGCTAGATGGTTCAACTTTAATGCAGGGTGTGGATCCAACTGATAAAGATGCAATGGCTAAACTGGCAAAAGATAAGCTAGACATTCTAAAAGAAATGAAATCAGCTAACTTATTGCTATTGAAATCAGGAGTAACTGCAACAGGAACGCAAACAAATGTTGATGCTGGATATATTCATAAAGAATATGACGTAAACGGGACAGAAGCTTACAAGAAACGTTTAGCAAGCGATATTCACAAATTCAGTCATACACCTGATTTAACAGATGAAAATTTTGCATCGAATGTTTCTGGCATTGCGATGAAATATAAGTTACTTGGAACAGTTGAGTTAGCTGCTACTAAACGACGATTATTTGAACGTGGGTTATATACACGTTATCAGATTATTGCCACTTTAGAGTCCAAAGCATCATCAAGTATGAAAAATGACCCTAACGAGCTTGTATTCACATTTAAGGATAATCTACCAACTGATGATATTGCGCAGATTCAGCAACTTCAATCAGCAGGAGCAACGTTACCGCAAGAATATCTTTATCAGTTTTTGCCTGGTGTAACGGACCCTAGCGATATCACTGAAATGATGCAGAAGCAACAAGAGGAACAGCAAGAATACCAGTTAGGTGGTGGTTCTGATGAATCAGGAAGAACTGAACAAGATAATTCAGAAGTTCGCGGACAGTCAATACAGCAAGGACGTGAACAACAGCCAGATACGCAAGATAATTAATTCTTCGATGGATGATTTTTTACAGTTTTGGCATGAATTTAACGAAGACTTTGATGATTACACCAAAGCAGATGATTCTAGATTAGCTAACAAGAAGTTGAAAGTTAAACTAGACAAACTTGCTAAGAACTATTCAATCAAAACTAAAGGAGTGGTTAATAATGATGACTTACTGCAATATGCAACATATGTTCATGCGTCGGCTCTTGCAAAAGATTTGGTTGAATATACAGGTGGTGAACTCAATAATGAAGCCGCCGAATCAATAGCATTTGGTGTAACTGCTTATGATGTTAATTTTAAAAATAAATTGAAACAGATTGATAAATTAGTCAATGGTCAAATAGACAAGACACTTTGGAGTGACCGTATATGGTCTAATATGGATGCTCTAAGGTCTGATTTGTTAAAAGATATGAAACACTCTTTACTGACACATCATAATCCTGTGGCACGAACTAGTGAGCTTAGAAAACGATATTCAGTAGCAAGATACCAAGCAGAACGAATATTGAGAACTGAAAGCTCACGAGTAATGGCTCAATCAGGTATTGAGAGTGTTCAACAGGCTGGATACGAAAAAGTTGTATGGGTTGCTAATTCTAAGGCGTGCGATGAATGTCAGTCACATATTGGACAAGTGTACACGTTGAAACAAGCACAAAATATTTTACCCTGGCATCCAAATTGTCGTTGCTCTTGGTCGGCATATGTAGATTAGAAGGGTTTGGTGGTCTAATATCTCGCAACTATGTGTTAAATAGCATGACCTGAGCAAGTCACTAAACTGCTTAAACAAACTAAATAGCGTGAAGTAATGGACGTGTGAACGTGGCTGAGCAAATTGCGTGGCTGGGTTCTTATAGCACGTCTTTTTGTTTTGGGCTAAGGAGGAATAAATATGACTGAAATTAATAAATTACCAATGAACTTACAATTTTTTGCTGATCCTAATCCAACACCTGAACCTGAACCAAATCCTAATCCAGAAACTCCAAAAGAAGATGAACCTGTAACTCTCACTCAAAAAGAATTGCAGTCAAAACTTGATTCAGAAGCCGATAAGCGTGTTACTAAGGCTCTCGAAAAAGCACAAGCAGACTTTGAGACAAAACTTCAAAGCAAATTGGATGAAGCAAAATCAGAAGGTGCTAAGTTGGCCAAGATGAGTGCTTCAGAAAAAGCAGCAGCTGAACAGAAAGCTAAAGAGGACGCACTTACTCAACGTGAAGCAGAACTCAACAAACGTGAATTATCTGCAAATGTTAAGGATATTTTGAATGAGAAGGGGTTACCTGCAAGTTTATCGGATTCACTAGTTGCTCTTGGCGATGCAGACAAAATTAATGACACAATTGGTGTACTAAGTAAGTCAATTGAAGAAGAAGTGAACAAACGTGTCAAAGAATCATTAAGAACTGACCCACCAAAGAATGATTCATCTGTTCTTGGTGGTAATAAGGATCCATTCGAAATGAAAATAGAAACATATAAGAAAAAATAAGGAGGTAGCATACTATGTTTACAAATAACAATAATTTAGCAGCACGAACATATCAGAAACAATTTGCACAATTAATGCAGACTGTGTTTGAAGCACAATCAGTATTTACACCAACATTTGGGGCTTTACAGGTCTTAGATGGAATTCAAAACAACGCTACAGCATTTTCCGTTAAGGTCAATGATGTGCCAGTAGTTGTTGGGGAATATAATACTGACGAAAATGTAGCGTTTGGTACAGGTACTAGCAATTCAAACCGCTTTGGTGAACGTAAAGAAATTATCTACAACGATGTTGATGTACCCTTCGATTTCAACTGGGCACTGCATGAAGGGCTAGATCGTTTCACAGTTAACAACGATTTAGACGCTGCCGTTGCAGACCGTTTAGATTTACAAGCACAAGCAAAAGTACGTTTATTCAACGTTAAATTAGGTGCTGCTTTGGTAGCTGCTGCAACTGATTTAGGCACTGATTTAAGTACAGGAGACAAGATTAATGCAGTATTCGAATCTGTTGTTGAAAAATACACTAACTTGGAAATTATCGTGCCTGCACGTGCTTACGTGACTGCTGACATTTACAACGCAATTATCGACTATGACAAAGTAAGTAATGTTAAAGGTTCAAAAGTAAATATTGATGAAAATGGTATCTTGTCATTCCGTGGAATTACTATCAGTAAGACACCAGCACGCTACATGTATGGAAAACAGATTATTTTTGCTCCTGACAACATTGGTCGTGCGTTTACTGGTATCGTAACAACACGTACTATCGAGTCAGAAGATTTTGATGGTGTTGCTCTCCAAGGTGCTGGTAAGGGTGGTACATTCATTCTTGATGATAATAAGGCAGCAATCTTTACTGCAGGTTCAACAGTTACAACTGGTATTACATTGAGTCAAAAGACAGCTTCAATCAAGGTTGGGGCGACTAAACAAGTAACGGTTTCTGCTGATCCAGCAACCGCATCTGATGCTAGTGTTGTTGTTTCTGCTGCAACATTTGCTTCAAGTGATGAAGCAGTAGCTACAGTAGCTGCAGACGGAACAATCACAGGTATTGCTGCAGGTTCTGCTACTATCACAGCTACAAGTGGTTCGTTCACTGCAACTGTTGCTGTAACTGTAACGGAATAGTCAAATTATTAGTCGCTTAGGAAATAAACAATAGCTTATGCGGCGGCTATTAAAGAGGTGATTATATGGCTGATACTGAAAATCCAATATTAGCGAGTATAAAACTAAGAATAGGAATTAGTGACACAATTCAAGATGGTTTATTGAGTGATCTAATCACTGATGCACAAGATAGAATTATGAGTTATATCAATCAAGACGGTGATGTTGCTCTAAAAGCTTTACCTAGCTCAATTAATTGGATAGTCAAAGACATTGTAATCAAAATGTATAATCGTATCGGTGATGAGGGTAAAACTTCAAGTGGGGAAAGTGATATTAGCAACTCTTGGGAATCTATTGACTTATCTGAGTATGCTAATAGTCTAGATCAATACCGTAAATCGAGTTTAAGGCGAAGGTCGGGAATGAGGTTTGTCTAATGAGATATAGCGATAGAATCACACTTATTAGATATTCTCAGGACAATGATGGATTAGGGGATGCACCTGTTGCAACAAAAACAGAGAATGTTCCTTGTGAACTGATACCCATCACTAATGTACAAGATTTGGAAAGTTTTGGGTTATTATCGACTAGTGCATATGAAATTCATATTAAGAATAAAGTAGCACTAGTTGATAGAGTGGAGATTGATAACGTTGAATACACAGTCAAAAAGACATTTGTTAATCGTAAATCAACTGTTTTGATTGTGTCAGGAGGTGGATAGATGACTAGTGTAGGTTTTGATATGAAGTTTGAGGGATTAGATAAGCTATATGAACAATTTAATGTAAGTAAGAGTAAAGCTAAGGATGTTACAGCATCGGCCATGAGAGCCACTGTAGCAAAGGCTCAGCAGACGGCTCAATCAATAGTTCCCGTTAGAACTGGATATTTAAGGCAAAATATAGTTGTGAAGCCCGTAAAGATTAACGGAGACACAATAACAGGAGAATTTGTTGCATCACAGGCAGATTATGCGTCTTATGTTGAATATGGGACGTATAAAATGCGAGCACAACCTTATATGAGGCCTGCTGTAGCATCGGCTAAGCCTTTTTTTTATAGCAAAGTCGAATCTGCTCTTAAAGGGGTGATGTGATGAGGCTAGCTGATTTTTACACAAGCATCAAAACTCAATTAACTAGTGATGATATCGCAGTGTTGTTTAGACAACCTACGACGAATGACACATTGCCACTCGTTCAAGTAGGCGTTCACACTGATTCTGATGCATCTACTAAATTTGGTTCGGAACTAAATGAAGTTGAACAGCAGATTGATGTATGGGCTGAGAATGTGAGTGTAATTGAATTTGAAGAGTATGTAAGACAGGTTAAATTATCACTTAGCAAATGTGTTAGGTGGGATAGTTTAACAGTACAAACAATGATAGATGAGAGCATTGGCAGAGATTTACGCCGTGCTCTTTTTTTAATGACAATAACAATTTAGGAGGAATTTAAATGGCAAGTGTAAACAACGGAATTGAGTACGTTAAGAAGACACCATATCGTGGTAAAGATGTTTGGTACTTCATCCAATCTACAGATGCACCAATTGGAAGCAAGGCTATTTTACCAGCTCATCAAGAGTCTGGTGATACTTCAATCGAAGGCGATTCACTGGATGAACAAAGCAAGATGGGACGTATTGTAGCACCTTCGACAAATGAAGATTCGATCGAATTAACTCATTACATGGTCCCAGGTGATAAAGCAGTAGATATTATTATTAACGCAAAACATGATGGAAAGCAGGTTAAAGTTTGGCGTGTAATCGTTGATGACCGCTTAAAAACTACAGAAGATGGGTTATCAGTTTATCCTTCAATGTTTGGATATGGTGTTGTTGACTCAGCAGATATTTCAGATGAAGATTCATTCAGTGAACTAGACTTTACATTGAATATTTTAGGAAAGCTGGTTTCAGGAACGTTCCCACTCACTGACGAACAAGTATCTGCATTACAGAAATTATACGACTATGAGCGCCCTGGTGAAACTAGTGGTCAATTCGGAGAAACGCCAGCTACAGCAATTACCTTAGATAAAACGACAGCTAGTGTAGAAGTTGGGTCTACTGTACAATTAACAGCTTCATTAACACCTGATGATGCTGGTAGTGTGGTGACTTACTCATCTAGTGATGAATCAATTGCAACAGTTGATGATGGTGGAGTAGTAACAGGTATTTCATCCGGTTCAACAACAATTACTGCTACGACATCAAATGGCTTGACAGCAACATGCGCTGTAACTGTAACAGCAGCTTAATTAATTAAAACAGAGACGATAAAGATGAGACGAAAAATGGAGGATTAAAATGATAACACTAAATTTCAAAGGTAAAGACAAAGAATATAAGTTCGATTACGCATCATTTTTCAGAGCAAATAAGATATTTTCAACTAAAAATCCGGAGAATGGGACTTCTAATAATGATGGAGCTGGGAGTATTTGGGTATCTCTAGTTACAGGTGATGATTCAGCGATATTTAATGCTGTTAGTTCTTTATTGCCTGCAAAGGCTACGGAAGATGAGGTAGTGGAAACTATCAATAAATATGACGGTGATATCAGTGAAGATTTGAAAGAGGAATTACAAGAATCAGCTTTTTTCAAGAAAGCCGCAAAACGTTGGATGAAATTTACAGATCTGTTCGTGGAGGGCAAGGAAGCGAAGACAGAGAACGACAAAATGGAACTGAAAGTAATGAAAAATACGCTGGAAGAAGTGAAGAAGAGTCTCTCCTAATTGATTTTGCACGTGTAGGTATATTTGATAGACAGCTTGTTATGAGTAGTTATTTTTGGGAAGCTAGAGCACTTATAGAAGGTGCTGCACTAATGCACAATGACGAGCGCAAACGTTCTCTTGAATTAGCGATTAATATTGCAAACGTACAGAATGCGAAGAATCCTAAACGTTCGGTCAAGTCAGCAGAAAAGGCTATTAGTAAAGCTGAAAATCAAATAACAGGTAATAAACCAACTACGAATAACAAGCCTAGTTTAAAGGCACTAGAAAGGCTTAATAAGGCGTTTGGAGGTGATAGTTAATGTCTAATGTAGCTGCAACATTTACAGCTAATATAAGCGGTTATACAAGTGCTATGAACAAGATGCAGAGTGCAACTAAAAGTATGACGAGCAAAGTATCAGGCTCAGCAAGTACTGGTGGAAAATCTTTTATAAAGATGGGTGCTTTGGCTGGATTGGGTGCAAGTGTGGCATCTTCTGCTTTTAACTTGATAAAAGGCGGAATAGGCAGCATGGTTTCAGAGCTGAGTAATTCAAGCGCGACTTGGAAAACATTCACTCAGAATATGCAAGGCATTGGTAAAAGTTCTAGTCAAATTGATAAAGTAAAAAGTTCTTTACAAAGTTTTGCACAAAAGACAATTTACAGTTCATCTGATATGGCATCAACATACTCTCAACTAGCCGCTGTAGGAACAAAATCAACACTGAAATTGGTTAAAGGCTTTGGTGGACTAGCTTCTGCGGCTGAGAATCCACAACAAGCTATGAAGACTTTAAGTCAACAAGCAACACAAATGGCTGCTAAACCAATGGTACAGTGGCAAGATTTTAAACTCATGCTCGAGCAGACTCCTGCAGGTATTGCAGCTGTTGCAAAAACAATGGGAATTAGTACAAAACAATTAGTTGCAAATGTTCAAAATGGAAAAGTATCAACAGAAGAATTTTTTGCAGCCGTAGCAAAAACTGGTACGAATAAAACATTCACTAAAATGGCTGAGCAATATAAAACAGTTGGTCAAGCAATGGATGGGCTACGAGAAACTTTGGCAAACAAATTGCAGCCAGCATTTAACGCGGTTTCACAAGTTGGGATTAACGCTATTTCAAAGTTAGTTGACGCAATAGGTAGTATAGATGCACAAGGTGCAGCCAATAAAATGATTTCAGCATTCAGCTCTTTAGGTACAAAACTACAGCCACTTGCATTGAATATACAAACATTATTTTCTAATGTGTTTAATGGGCTAAATACTGCTAAAGCAGCTACTGTTTTTAATGGATTATCTAGAATTGCATCAAATGCTATTGATCGTGTTATTGCGATTCTTAATGGATTTGTGGTTGCTGCTGAGGAAATTTGGAGCAGTGTAAGCAAAGGATTTTCTAAAGCATTTCAATCTGGCGATATAAAATCAATTGTTACTACAGTTAATGGTATCATCACAAACATTTCGTTGATCATTCAGACTAATGTAGGTACTTGGGCAGGCATTATATCTTCAATCCCATGGGGCACAGTATTCAATAGTTTAAAAACTGCAATTGGCATAGCAGTTGGTGTACTTTCGGGCTTAAGTAAAATTATGTTGGCGATAGCACAAAATCCGTTCTTTCAAGCGTTTAGTGCAGGAGTTGTGGCTGCAGTTGTTGCATATGCTGGTGCTATTAAGGCAATAGCGACAGCTATGAAAATTTGGAGTACTATAACAAAGATAGCTACAGGAATCCAAGCCGCATTTAATGCTGTAATGGATGCAAATATTTTTGTTATTATAGCTCTGGCCATAGTTGCTGTAGTCGCTGCATTGGTTTTCTTTTTCACTAAGACACAATTAGGACAAAAGATTTGGCAAGGCTTTGTATCATTTCTTGCTAAAGCTTGGGAAACTATTAAAAGCACTGCCGTGTCCGTTTGGAATGGCATTGGTAGCTTTCTGTCAGGTTTATGGAATAGTGTCGTGAGTGGAGCAAAAGGTATTTGGAACGGTCTTGGTTCTTTCTTTTCAGGTTTGTGGTCAGGAATCAAAAATACTGCGAGTTCTGCATGGAATGGATTAGGCTCATTCTTTAGTGGATTGTGGAATGGAATAATCAGTACAGCTACAAGTTTATGGTCTAGTTTTACAACTACATTGTCAGGAATATGGAACGCAGTCGTTGGTGTTGCATCTTCTGTTTGGAGTGTACTAACTTCTTTCTTTTCCACGTTGTGGAATGGTATTATTAGCGTTGCTCTTGGATTATGGAACACATTTGGTTCATCTATAACAACTATTTGGAATGGAATAGTTCAGATTGCTAGTGGTGTTTGGGGATTAATTAAAGCAGCAATAATGGGACCCGTTTTACTTGTATTGGATTTAGTTGTTGGAAATTTTACGCAATTAGGTTCCGATGTCACTCTGATATGGAATAAGATTGTGCAAGCAGCAACTACTTTGTGGAATGGGATTAAAAATGTTATTAACGGATCAGTTTCATTCATCGTTACGTTTGGGAAAACGATGTGGTCTGCATTTTCAAGCTTTATTGTGAATGTTTGGAATTCAATAGTTTCGACTGGTAAATCCTTGTGGAATGGATTCAAGTCATTTATGAGTTCTTTGTGGAATGGCATTAAATCTGTTGCTAGTTCAGTCTGGAATGGGATAATTTCATTTTTCACTTCTGCATGGAAAGGAATAATCAATACAGGAAAATCAGTTTGGAATGGTTTTAAATCATTCATGGGCAGCCTTTGGAATGGTATTAAATCAACAACAATGAATGTTTGGAATTATCTTAAGTCTGCTATTCCTAACGCAATCAATTCTGTTAAAACGACTGGTATAAACCTTTGGAACAGTTTTAAGTCAGGTGTAAGCAATATTTGGAATGGATTAAAGTCAACTGTGGTTAATGCTGGAAAAGCAGTAATAAATGGTATTCATTCAGCATGGAATGGTGTCGTTTCTTGGGCTAGTGGTCTGTGGAACGGTGTAAAATCTGTTATTAGATCGGCTCTTAGTTTTAATCTCTGGGATGCAGGTAAAGCTATCATGAACAGTTTCCTAAATGGATTAAAGTCAGTTTGGGGTTCGATTACAAGTTTTGTTGGAAATATTGCTTCATGGATCCGTAAACACAAAGGACCAATCAGCTACGATAAAAAACTGTTAATACCTGCTGGACAAGCTATTATGGGTGGCTTTAATAAGTCACTGCAAAACGCTTTTAGCGAAGTTCAGAGCAATGTTTCGAGTATGGCATCTCAATTAGCTAATACAGTTGCTGATTCAACTGCTGCAGTTACTGCGGGAGATTTGAGCTATTCAACAACGAGTGATGTTGCTATACAACCAATTGATTCAAGTGAGCAAAAGGACAGCAATATCTATGTATCAAATGAAATTGTTGGTGATAAGATCTATACATCTGTCAAAACAAATGAGGCACGGAAGACTAATTTATCATCGTTAAAGTTAGGAGGTTCGTAAATGGATTTAAAAATTACAACTCTTGATGGAACAAGTGTTAAATTAAGTGATTATGGTGCTAGTTTGATTGCTTTTGATGAAGGACCTGCTGAAATTGATAGAACTACTCAAAGTTTCAACGGTCGTAATGGTTCACTTGATTATGGTGGCAGATTTACTTCTAAAACGGTAACAGCAACTATTTTAATTGAAGCAAGCAGTATAAGTGATGATTTGAGTAAACAGCAACAGATAAATGGTTTGCTTTTAAATATTGATGGGTATTACATTCAACAGCTTTATAGTGATAATGGTTTATATGATTTTTTAAGACCCGGTCAAACTTCAGGAGAAATAACGTTTGCTAGTGGTGATACAGCTGCTAGCAAGCGTTTTTTAGTTTATCGTTCTGATACTAATTCACCTGAATTTGTTGGTAGAGTCGGTGATAAATTACGTTCAACTTGGGAGCTAGAATTTACTACTAAAGAGTTACCTTTTGGAGAAACCATCACCCAGGATATTAGTGTTTCAAGTGGTGGTTCTGTTGATTATGGTGGAACAGTAGCTAACAATCAGCTCGAATCTGGTTGGTATGTACAAATAACTGCGAGTGAGGCAAAAAGCGCAGGATTTGATTTTACAATTGGCTCTCATCAATGGGAATGCAGTCAAGCAATTGAATCTGGTGATGTAATTAAACTAGCTGGTATCACCAATTTATTGAATGGAGTTAATTTTAATGCCTTAACCAATGCAGAATACTTTGTTTTAAGTCCGGGTAAGAATGTTGTTACGTCAACACTTGCTGGGACTATTGTTTTAAAGAGCGTCAAGAATCTTTACTTGTAGGAGGTGAGCAGAATTGACGTTGTTTTATGATAAAGATGGCAATGGTTATATTGCTCAAATGAATCTTACGAGAACAATTGACGTTTCGGGGAACATTTCTATTTCAGGTACTATTTTTAATGGTGATGATGTATTACAGAATATTGGATATGGATGGAGTTTTAAATTTCAAGATGAAAAATATATCATCAGTTACACAAAACTAAATGATGAAGATAACACAGTCGAGTTTGACGCGGTTCATAAATTTTTATGGGATTTCTCTAAGTCAGTATTTTATGAAAGTTGGACAGGATCGCATACTTTCGAAGCTTATCTTAGCGCTCTCTTCAGTGGCAGTGGATACACGTATGATTTACAAACTACTGTAGCTGCGTTTGAGAAAGATAATTGGGGCATGAAAAACAAGGCGGATTTGTTATCGGATATTATTTCTGATGCAGGTGTTGAACTTGAAATTAGTAATCTAAAAGTCACTATTAAAGCACAAATAGGTTCAGATTTAACAAGCATTGCTAGGTACGGAATTAACTTATCTGATTTAATCGAGGAAAATAACATATCTAATTTTGCAACTCATGGTAAAGGCTTTGGTGCCTACTATGATGAAGATGATACGTCTAAGGGCAGACTTGAAGTAGAGTATACCTCTGATTTAGCTGAAACATATGGCATTCTTGATTTGGATCCTATTGTTGATGAGCGTTATACCATTTCAGCTAATTTGTTAGCTGCTGTTAAAACAGGAGTTGATGCAACATTTGCTGTGTCTGTATCTCTTAATATGTATGATCTAGAAAATGCTGGTTATCCTAACTATGATAGCCCACAGGTTGGCGATTGGATTCTAGCGATAGATGAAAAACTTAATTTCAAACGCAAAGTTAGAATTATCAAACTTGAAGAAGAGTTTGATGCTAATGAGAAACGTATTGGTTATACAGTCACTGCAGGAGATTTATCACAGGCAGAACAATTACAGAGCGCACAGGTATCGGCGACAAATGCTATTCAACAGTTACAGCAAGATGTAATAACCGTGTATTACTCCGCTAATGGTAAAAATAGAACATTCACAGGTACTGATGATCCCAATACGCTTGGTCTGACTGATTTGATTTCGGGGGATTTATATTGGCGTACTAACGGAGATAAAAAAGAATTATGGATTTATGATGGTACTCGCTGGAATCAAGAAGTTTCTGATGCAACAGGGGTTGAGATATCCGAGAATATAGCGACTGCTATGGCAGATGCAGATACAGCTAAGCAGAATGCTAATACAGCAGTTGAGACAGCTAACACAGCAATTTCAAAAGCTCAAATTGCGATAGATTCAGCAGATGATACAGCTGACCAATTAACAAATGTTTCAGCTGTCGCAAATCAAGCTAAAGTAGATAGTGCAACCTCTTTAAGTAATTCTGCAACTGCAATGTCGAACGCAACTACGGCTTTATCTACAGCTGATTCAGCTTTGAGTAAGTCCACTGCTAATAGTTCGTCTATAACAACTATTAATACTTCAATTGATGACATAAATGGAACGCTGTCTACAAAAGCTAATCAAACCGATTTAGATAAATTAACTGGACGGGTAACAACCTCAGAGACAAACATTACTCAGAATGCAAAGGATATTGCTTTAAAGGCTAACACAAGCGATGTTAATACGTTGACAAGTAGAGTGAGCACAGCAGAATCAGCGATTACTGTGAATGCTAATGCAATAGCTTTAAAGGCTAACACTACTGATGTAAATACTTTAACCGGTAGAGTATCTACTGCTGAATCTGCTATTACAGTTAATGCCAATGCGATAAATACAAAAGTATCATCTAGTGATGTTCAGAATATGCTTACTTCTGGGGGGTATGCAACTCAGACTTGGACTACAACTCAGATTAATACTACTGCGAGTGGAATCAACGCAACCATATCCAATGTTCAAACTCAGGTTACGAATAGTGCCGTAGGAACTAACTTACTATTAAATACATCTGATTATTCTGATAATTGGATATGGAGTGTTTACCCAACGATAGATAAAAGTCAGACACCTAATATTTTGCATTATCCTAGTACGACGGTGTCGGGTAGTCAAACTTCGGATATTGTTCAACAGAGCATAGGTACAATTTTGCAATCTTCTACAACTTATACTGCTAGTTTTTATGCTAAAGGTACAGGTTCATTTACTTTCTATTGCTATGCTAAT
>NZ_BACP01000030.1 GCF_000260415.1 Liquorilactobacillus mali KCTC 3596 = DSM 20444 | reverse complement strand
ATGTTTCATATTTTTCTGCTAAGACAATGGCCTTATTTTCATATATTCCCATAGCAACACACCTTTATTTGTTGTCTTTGTTACGTTTCCAAAAAATTTGAGTAAGTGCAATTTTAAGCTTTTCTTTGTCTTCATCAGTAAGTTCCTCATTAGCATAAGTCATGCCCTTTTCAAGATTTTCATCAAGAAATTTTTTTAAGTCTTTTTCATCTTGTGATTTTTCGACCCCTAATAAATAATCTGTTGAGACATTAAATAGTTCAGCTAGTTTTTTAATAGCTTGCTTGTCAGGCTCTCTTGTATCATTTTCGTAACCAGAAATAGAAACCTTTGACACATTCAAAATCTTTCCTAATTCTTCTTGCGTCATTTTCTTACTATTTCTGAGTTCTCTTAATTTGCTTCCGAAAGTCATTAATTAACACCTCGCTTACTTGAAATAATAATATTAACTTATGGTTAATACAATTATTTTTTGAATTATTAACAAAAAAGGAAATAAAACACTTGACAATTAACAAATAGTTAACTATTATAATTAACGTAAGGTTAACTTGAAAGGAAGTGATGTTATGATACGAACTAAACTCCGCCAAAGGCGAGAGGAATTAAACCTTAGCTATAAAGATGTAGCGGACCTTGCAAATATTAGTAAACCGGGATATTGGCAAATCGAAAACGGAAAAAGAGGTGTTAGTTACAATACAGCTATTTCGATTGCTAGGGCTTTAAATACAACCCCAGATTCTATTTTTTTAGACATAAGGTTAACTAAAACGGAACAAAAAATGCAGACAACATCTTAAAAAGGAGGTAACAGAATGAATCAATTAATAAATTTTAATTTTCAAGGCAACAAGGTTCGAACAGTACAAATTTCGAATGAGCCATATTTTGTAGGAAAAGATGTAGCTGAAATTTTAGGATATCAAAATGGCAGTCGAGATATTAACCGTCATGTTGATGAAGAAGATAGGCAAAACTACCAAAACGGTACTTTTGAATCTCCAAGAGGTTTGACCGTTATTAACGAGTCAGGATTGTATAGCTTAATTCTTTCTAGCAAAATGCCAAACGCTAAGCAGTTCAAACATTGGGTTACAAGTGAAGTCTTGCCAAGTATTCGCAAGCATGGTGCATACATGACACCTGAGACATTGCAGGAAACATTAGCTCAACCTGAGAACATGATTCAAATCTTGACAGCTTTAAAAAATGAACAAGACGCACATAAGAAATTGCAGCAGGAAAACAACAAGATGAAACCTCATGCAATTTTAGGAGCAGTCGTTGAAAATTCGGTTAATAGTATTTCAGTTAAAGCACTTGCGACTATTTTGAAAGAAAAAGGAGTCAATATTGGTCAAAACAGATTATTCCAGTGGTTGCGTGAGAATGGATATCTAATTTCAAGATATGGGCACTCACGTAACTATCCAACTCAGAGATCAATGAACATGGGACTATTCGAATTAAAACCTAACCCAATTGTTCATAACTCAGGAGAAATGGAAACAAGATATACACCACTTGTAACTGGAAAGGGTCAGAAATACTTTATCAACAAGTTTTTCAGTGAAAAAGTATTGGAGGCATAGACATGTTATCCAAAACTGATTTTTTCAAAATTATGATAGTGACCGAGGCTATGCTTGACGATTTAAAAGAAACTGGAGAGTTAGAAAGACTTCTTATTAGATCTGTCAAGCACAACAATTCATTGGGATACGTAGAAATTGCTTCTGCACAACTGAACGAAGTAGAGAGGGTTATGCAGAGAGATCAGAGCTTACAAAAAGAACTTAGTGTCCTGTGTGAAATGCTTGATGAATTTCTTGATTCAAATTTTGAATGGTGTTGTGAACATTTAAATGATGAACAACAAGCATTAATGGGATTGAGATAGTTGAACATTTTTAATTAACCAAGTTTCTAATTTTATTCTACACGCAAAGCTAGCGTATAGAAATACACTCAGTACGCAAACTAAAGCCTAACCAGCTTTTTAAACACATTCAGAGAGGGAGTTTTTTATATGAATTTAGCAACAACTTTAGACAAGGTTTTAAAAGCCAAGCGAATAACTACTAGTGATTTTGCAGAAAGCATTAGGTTGTCAAAGCAAGCGGTATCTAATTATCGAACTGGCTATCGAAAGATGTCAGTTTTAAAGGCATCAGAGATGCAAGACGTATTACATGACGCAAAGTTTGGTACACGTGCTGCAACGGAATATTTTGGGACATTGCTTGAACGTACTACTAAGGATTTAAGTTACCCCGAAAATACATTTTTAATTCGCGATTTACGTGATGATGAGGAACTTGATAGGCAGAAATTAGATGATGAAACCTACAGGATTTTCAGAATTAGATATGAGGAAAGAACAAGGCAGCAGCACGAAGTGACACACAAGTATCTAAGAAAATTTGCATGTGAAATATCAACAGAAACACTATCATTTTTTGCAGCTTGTCAAGAAGCAAGAATTAATCCTTACGATCTAATTCAAGATGTGAACAAAGAAAACATAAGGGAGTGATAAATATGGTAAGAGCGTGGTTATCAAAAGCAGAGTTTAAAGAGAAATATGGCTACAAAGAAACTAAGTATCAAGCATTTGTAAAAGAGATACTCGAATCTGAATACAGAGATGCGATTATCAGACCTTCAAACAAGGAAGTATGGATCGATGAAGAAATACTTCAAGACTTTCTAATGTGGAAGTCACAAAACAGATTTAGGGTGTTAGCAAGATTGGAGATGAATTGATGAATGCAATAGCAATTGTGTTGATTGCGGTGTTTGCATATTTTGCAGGACTAGATGAAGGAAAGAAGGGCAGAAAATGATTGGAATGATATCAGAGGCTTTGTTCAAAATTTCATGGTGGATGTTTCTTTTCGGAATTTTAGGGCTGTGTTTATCGGTGTTGGTCAGCTGGTTTGTCAAATAAAAAAAGAGTCTACCTGGAATAGACTCCTTACAAAAAACACTTACGGAAAGTATAACACAAAGGAGCGTAAATATGAATAACGAACAAGCACAACTAGCTTTAAGAAACATTGGTAGTCAGTTGAAACTTAAATTAGAAGATGAACTACCTTCTTTCAGTTTTGGAAATGAAACTATTGGTTTTGTTTCGAGACAGTCTATCTCAATTTTAGCAGGTGGCGGCTATCTTAAATACAGATTAACAGACAAAGAGTTTGCAATCTTGACACAACTTTCTGCTACTGATCCTGAAAATAGAGTTACTGGTAAAACATTCGATGAATTTGTAACTGTGTTTAATAAAAGTGAAGAATCAACGCAACAAAAAATAATCAAATTCATTAAGAACCTGACTTCAAAAGATAATAGAGGGGGCCTTTAAATGCAATTGACAAGTAAAAAAATCATGCCAAACGGATTGAAAATACCTGGGAAAGATGTTTTTGGAACATCACTTGAAATTGGAGATACCTACTACATTTTTGAGCTTGGCGGTGAAGAGTCAGATGTTGTATCACGTTTTAATTTAGCGAGATATGTTGCTGAAGTTATTCAGAACTTTAAAGAAGATGACCTTGAGGAAATCTTATGTACGTCAGATATACCATTCGAAAAGAGGGAATACTAATGACAAATGATTTAGCGAGAATACCAGTTAAAACACTGGTTAAACAAGACAAGATTAAAGAAATGCTTACAGAAACTCTAAAAGGTAGGGCAACCCAATTCGCTACTTCAATCATAAACATTGTAAACAACGACCGAGCTTTGCAAGGTGTTAATCAAATGTCAGTCATTCAATCTGCAATGGTTGCAGCAACACTTAATCTACCGATTGACAAGAATTTAGGATATATGTGGCTAGTTCCATACAAAGGACAAGCACAGGCTCAAATTGGATATAAGGGCTATATCCAGTTAGCCCAACGGACGGGGCAGTACAAAGCTATGAATACGGTTGTTGTACATGAAGGCGAATTGATTAGTTGGAATCCCTTAAGCGAAGAAGTTGAGTTTGACCCAACTAAGCGTACATCTGATGAAGTGATTGGTTATGTTGGATATTTTAGATTAGTAAATGGATTTGAAAAAACAGTCTATTGGACTAGAGAACAAATAGACCAACATCGCCAACGATTCTCGAAAATGAGTGGGAAGTCTGAACCTAGTGGAGTATGGAAGACAGACTTTGATGCAATGGCTTTAAAAACAGTTATTAGAAACATGCTAAGCAAGTGGGGACCATTATCAATCGACATGCAGGAAGCTCTTAAACATGATGAACAGGAACCTACTGAACATTTAGATATTGAAGCAGAAGAAGAAGTTGCCAGCGAAACTACAGACAGTCTAATTGCTGATTTCAACAAATCACAACAAGAGGGGGCAAAAGATGATGATGCAAGCACCAATAAAGAAAGTGAAGAGGCTAAACAGGGAGAACTACTATAGCAACGAAATGGACTGGAAATACATGTCAGCAACTATGTTTAAGAACTTTATTAAATGTGAATCTGCTGCATTGGATCAGTTGAAGCATCCACCTGAACAGGTGGATAGCAAAGCTCTCTTGATTGGAAATTATGTGCACAGCTATATGGAATCAAATAAGGCATATCAAGAATTTATTGATGATCATCATGCATTTTTCTTTACACAAAAAGGTAGCAAACGTGCCGATGCGACTTTGGGCGACAAAATGATTAAGAAATTAGAACAAGACGCATTATTTCAGTATTTTTACAACTCGGATAACTGTGAAAAAGAAGTGATTTTGACAGGAAATCTATTTGATACTCAGTGGAAAGCGAGAATTGATTCTTTGAACATTGAGAAGGGATACTTCTGTGATATTAAGACCACACGAGAGCTTCATAAACGCTACTGGAGCGTTCAAAAAAGAACTTGGGTATCTTTTATCGAAGAGTACAACTACGCGCTTCAAATGGGCGTGTATAAACGTCTATTGCAACATAAATATCATAAACCATTTAACTGTTACATCTTTGCGGTAGACAAAACACAGGATACAGAGCTAGAAGCAATTCAAATGCCTAATGAAGATATGGAAGAGCAAATGGAGTTTATTGAAACTCACATTGAACGCGTTAAGCAAGTGATAGCAGGAGATATAGAACCAGTTAGGTGTGAGCGATGTGCATATTGCAAATCAACGCGTAAATTGAACAGATTTATCACTCCTGCGGAATTGATTTTGGAATAGAGGTGTAGAAATGGCAGAACAACCAAGTTATTTTTCAATATTAACGGCAAGTGTTAGATATGATCCAAGGCTTAAAAAATTTGCTGATGAGAAAGTACTCTTTAGTGAAATAACAGCATTATCAAATAAATATGGGTACTGCACAGCTTCAAATAAGTACTTTTCAAAACTTTATGATCGACCAATTCCGACTATATCGAAATGGATAAATCATCTTAAGGAACTAGGGTATTTAAAGGTCGAAATGGTTCGTGAAGGTAAAGAAATAAAGCAACGTAAGCTTTTTCCTAATGCTAACCCTATTCATGCAGACGTTAATACCTATTCACGTAGAACTGAAGGGGGTATTCATGCAGACGTTAAGGGGGGTATTAACGTAGACGTGAAGGAGAATAATACAAGTATTAATAATACAAGTATTAATAAAGAAGTAGAGGAAGAGAGCAATGCTTTTACTGCTTATCAGCTCACTGGAGCAACACTCACAGGTTTAACTCAACCAATTTTTGCTGACTATGTAAGTAGTTTGGGAGATGAACTTGTAAAACATGCTATTGAAGTTATGAGTATGCAAGCACAGAGACCGAATTTTAATTACCTGCGGACTATACTTGAAAATTATATTAATGGTCAAATAAAAACTGTTGAACAGGCAAAAAAGTTTGAAAATAAATTTAAAAATAGGGGTAACCCTAAAGAAAATAAGAAGAAACATGGCTATTTCAAAGGGTCTGATGATCCCAATGCATATGATGAAGGGTTGTGGTAGCCGATGATCAGCACTTTAGATATTGATATTTACTCTATTAATACTTTTGAAAAATGTGGTAAATGTCCAGATTGTGGCAATGAAATGCTAAGACCAAAGAGACTAAACAGAAGCACGGGCAAAAAGATAGGTGGGGCTTGCCCAATGTGTGGATACAAAGAATCTAAGCAAGAGCAAAAGACAAGGGAACAACAAGAAAGTGGCTTCACTTTAGAAGCTAGAAAGAATAAAGCAATTGGATATATGAACAAATACTCAATTCTTTCAACTGGTTCGGTGTTCAATAATTCATTTTCTAATTTTGAAACAAAAACCAAAGATGAAAAATCTGCATTTGATAAAGCTAAACTTGTTGCAAAGAAAATGGCACAAGAACCAACACATTGTTTAATGGTTGGCGCAACTGGAAGAGGGAAGACGCATTTAGCAACAGCAATGATGTACGAAATTCAAAGGCAAACTGACTACGGTAAAAAGGTTCTGTTCTTTAGCTTTCCAGCTTTAATAAATGATACCAAGAAAGGCATGAACTTACCTGACGTACGAAAACAGGTAGATGAATCTATGAACCAGTTAAAACATGCAGATTTGTTAATCATTGATGATCTAGGAGCTGAGAGAGAATCAGAGTTCACCTTAGCAATAATAGACGACATTATGCAATATGGCGAAGATAGCTCAATGATATTAACCACCAATTTAACTGGGGATGAATTAGCCCAAAAGTACGGAGATAGATTTTTGAGCAGGCTAAAGAAGGCTGGGGCAGGCAATTCAATTTCATTTAGTCGTATTGCAGACCACAGGGGGTAAACATGGAATATATCGTAACAGGAACAGTGATTGAAATAGTGCCAACTGAGGTACGCAGGCACGAGCGTGGATACTGGCGAAAGATGATTGACAGGAAGATTGAGGAGGCAAGGAATGGAAGAATATCCTAAGTGGCTAATCAGTGACGAAGAACTAGCAGAAATGATTAATGCCTTAGCAGATGAGCAGCTTAAAAACTCAATTGACACATTGGAATCTGAGTTGGCAAAAATAATCAGTAAGAAAGAGGTGCCTGAATGATTAAAAAAGGAACGGTAGTGAGATATAAGCGACACCTGTATTCAGTTAACTGTCTGAAACGTAAAGGTGCCTATGTAGCTGCACTGATTAGGCTAGGAAACAACAGGCACGAAGAGGTGCCACTCGAACAGCTAGAGGAGTTGGGAGTATGAGTAAGACAAAAATTGAATTGTTCAAC
>NZ_BACP01000031.1 GCF_000260415.1 Liquorilactobacillus mali KCTC 3596 = DSM 20444 | reverse complement strand
AGTCAAAATTTTGACCTAGCTTTTTTTATTTATCCAAATGGCTGAGGTAATTAACATTGATTAAATTATTATAACTAACATTGCAACTCTATTGAAATCAGTATAAAATAACAGAGTGATTTAGGAAAAGGTAGGAAAACAAATGGTAAATAGGTCACTTGACGAATCGGGGTATTCTAATACCAAGGGTGAGAAGATTTTAGAGAAGAAAAATGAAACTGCGAAGGCAAAAATGTTACGTGGTTCCGCATGGATGACAATGGGGAGTATTTTCTCTAGAATATTAGGAGCGCTTTATATCATTCCGTGGTATGCATGGTTTGGAAAAGAAAATTTAGCGGCCAATAATTTATATACGCAAGGCTATACCGTGTATAGTGTCTTCTTGATGATTTCAATTGCAGGTATTCCATCTGCCGTTTCTAAGCAAATATCCAATTATAATGGACAAAATGAATATGCTTTAGGTCAAAGGCTTTATAAGAAATTATTATTGATTATGTTGGGGCTGGGAATCATCTCTGCTATTGTAATGTGGTTTGTTGCTCCGTTTTTATCACAGAACGATAAGAATGTTATTCCGGTGTATCGTTCACTTGCAATTGCACTGACAATTATCCCAACAATGAGTTTAACCAGAGGATTCTTTCAAGGATATCAGGATATGTTTCCATCCGCTATGTCGCAGTTAGTTGAACAAATTGCGCGTATTATATACATGTTGGGAACCACTTTCATAATTATGAAGGTTATTCATGGGAAATATGTTTCAGGAGTTGTTCAGTCAACATTTGCAGCTTTTATAGGTGCAGTTGCCGGCTTATTGTTTCTAGCGTGGTTTTATTTTAAGAAGAAAGATGAATTTACAATATTGGCGGAACAAAGTGCAAATAAGCTTGATATCTCTGATGCACAAGTTATTAAGACTTTGTTACTTGAGGCAATACCTTTTGTTGTTATCAGTATTTCAACTACGGTATACAACTTAATTGATCAATTTACCTTTAAGCAAGCAATGTTGCACTTTACTAACTACGGCGTAACCACAATTAACGATCTCTACACAATTTTTGCTGGTAACTCAAATAAATTAATAATGATTATTATTTCGTTAGCATCCGCAATGTCGGCTACAGCAATCCCGTTGCTTGCACAAGCATATTCAAAGCATAATCAGGAAGAGACTGCGACACAGTTAGCTGATGCAATTGAATTATTTTTCTTTGTGATGTTGCCTTGTTCATTAGGTATGGCTGCAGTTGCGAAGCCACTATACGTTGTTTTTTATCAATATAATTTTACCGGGGTCTATGTTTTAAGCTTCTCTGCATATGTAGCACTGCCAATTGGTTTGTTTATGGTCTTAGCCTCTCTATTACAGGGTGTTTACCAGAATGTAAAGGCAATTAAGTTTTTCTTAATTGGATTAGTAATTAAGATCGTATTACAGGTTCCGTTGATACTTCTTTTCCATCCATTTGGTCCGTTAATGGCAACGGGAATAGGCATGGCAGTTTCAAGTTGTTTGATGCTTAGATACTTTTATTACAACCTACAGGTTAATATGGGCAAAATTATCAAAAGATTTGATCAATTATTGCTTTTCTCAATGATTGTGTTTGCTGTTGCACTGGGAGTAATCCAATTAAGTGATCTCTTCTTAAATCTGCAATATCGGGTAACTGCATTTATAGTACTAATTGTTGCTGTGATTGCTGGCGGATTGGTCTATGTATATTTAACATTGAAAACAAGAGTAGCCGATAAGATAGTAGGAGATCGAGCTGCCGCACTTAGATCGAAGTTGAGGATAAAATGAGACTCGATAAATTTATTGCTGATGCGAACGGATTGACACGTTCGCAGGCAAAAAAACTAATCAAGGATGGATCGGTTAGTGTAAATCAAAAAAATATTAAACAAACAAAATATCAAGTCGATGCAAAATCGGATGTTGTACAGCTGGAAGGTACAACGGTGATATATCAGAAATACAGTTACTATATGATGAATAAACCTAAGAATGTAGTTTCAGCTACTAGTGATGATTCCGAGAAAACTGTGGTTGATTTGATTGCGGAAACTAAAAGAAAAGGTTTATTTCCAGTTGGCAGACTAGATAAAGATACAACTGGGCTACTGCTTTTAACGAATGATGGTGAGCTGGCACATAAACTATTATCACCTAAAAAGCACGTTACAAAAATATATCGGGCTTTGATTGCTGGTGAGGTTACAGAAAAGACGATTCAAATCTTTGCAAAAGGAATTACATTAAGAGATGGTGAAACAACAAAACCGGCAATATTAAAGATATTAGCCACTAATAGTAAGAAAAAAGAAACAAAAGTAGAAATAAGTATTACTGAAGGCAAGTATCATCAGATTAAGCGGATGTTTGGTGCAGTTTCAATGAAGGTTCAAGAATTAAAGAGAGTTCAAATGGGTAATTTGAAGCTTGACGAAAAAGTTAATCTTGGGGAATATCGTGAATTGACATCTGAAGAATTGAGTAATTTAGTTAAGAAAATTGATTAATTTTCTTAAAAAAGAATGTATTGATGAAACGAATCAAAGTAACTTAAAGCTTAGGCACAAAGAAAATTAAGAATTGGATTGTAAATCAAAAAGGAAGACAAGTCGAGAGTTAACTTTTGACCTGTCTTCCTCTATTTATTTCGGATAAAATATAACTCAAGTCTTTTTCTTTAACACGAATTATTCACCGAGGTACGCGTTACATTCGTAATTTCGCGTGTTAGTACTCAAACTTTGCTAATTTATGTCGTACTGCCTATTTTTGAGAATCTTCATTTAATCATGGTGCAACCGAAAGTTTCATAAACGACTGAATTTCTGTAATGATATTGGTAGGTAAAACAACATATTTTGTTGTACTAATTTTGTCAGCAATCGCACTGTGGGCATAGACAGCTGCATCTACGACATAGTCATAGTTTTTTAATTTGAATTGTGCAAGAAATCCTGCAATCATGCCTGCAAGTGTATCACCCATACCACCAGTTGCCATATATGGTCCACCAATTGCTAGTTGTGAAATTGAGCCATCTCTATGGTAGATTGTCGTGTGATACTTTTTTAGAACAACAGTGGATTGTAGTTTTTGCTGATACAACGTATTTTTAATATCATCTTGCTCAGAAATCTTAATATTACTTAAACGCTGCCATTCCATTTGATGTGGAGTAAGAATCGGATGCAATTCTTTAAGAAACGGTAAGAATTCATGATGTTCAGCAATCATTGTAATCGCTGAACCGTCAATGATTAATTGTTGTTCTGGGATTGCATGTTGTAGTACAATCTGTAAAATTTTCAAAGAATCCTCATTAGTTCCAAGACCAGGTCCAACAAGGATCACATCTGCATTGGTTAGTGCATCAATCAGCTTATACTCAGAATCAAACGGAATGAACATTGCTTCTGGAACAATGGTATGAAGAGCTGTTAAGTTATCAACTGATGTAGCACAAGTGGATAATCCGGCACCACAGTGGATGACTGCAGAGGTTGCTAAGATTATTGCACCACCAAATTGACTATTGCCGCCAACAGTTAGTACACGACCATAATTACCCTTGTGACTTTCGGATGGTCTGGTAGTAATAATCTGATTCAAGATATTTTTACTAAGTACATGCATATAGGAATCCTCCTTAGAAAGAAAGTTCTACCTTATTATACAGCAAATCATTTTTATGTTTGTAGTATTTAATAATAATATCTGGATATCATGTGATAAACTTGTTGAATAGGACGCATTAAGGAGGAGAAGTAATGCAAATTGATTGGCAAAAAGAAATTGATCAAAGAAAAGATGCATTGTTAGCGGATTTGACTACAATGTTAAAAATTGAAAGTGTAAGAGATGAAAAGCTTGGGTCAAAAAATGCACCTTTTGGACCTGGGCCACGAGAAGCACTAGACAAGTTTTTAGAAATTGGAAAACGTGATGGCTTTGAAGTACTTGATGTAGACGGAATTGCGGGGCATCTTGAATACGGTACTGGTGCCGAAACAATGGGTATTTTAGCTCATGTCGATGTAATGCCGGCAGGAAAAGGTTGGAATACTAATCCCTTTGAACCGGTAATCAAGGATGGAAAGTTGTTTGCGAGAGGTTCTTCAGATGATAAAGGACCTGGAATGGCTGCATACTATGGATTAAAAATTATCAAAGAATTAGGGTTGCCAATAAGTAAAAAAGTTCGCTTGATTATCGGAACAGATGAAGAAAGCGGCTGGAGATGTATGACCCATTATTTTGGGAAAATGCCACTTCCTGATTTTGGCTTTTCCCCAGATGCCTTTTTTCCTTTAATCAACGGTGAAAAAGGAAATGTTAGTTTTAATGTTGATTTCCAAGGTGGAAATGGTACAGGAGCCAAACTGTTGGATTTTTCTGCAGGTTTGCGTGAAAATATGGTGCCACGTGATGCAGTAGCACATATTAGCGGCATAGAGTTTAAAAAAGTTAAAGAACTACTTGATAGATTTGCAAATAACAAGCCAATTGAAGCCAAGACTGTAGAACAAGATGAAAGAATTGAAATATCAGTTGTTGGAAAGGCAGCTCATGCTCAAGAACCAAAAAATGGTGAAAATGCAGGGACATATCTTGCATTGTTTCTAAAGCAGGTCGAATTAGGGGCAGGTGCTAAACAATTTATTGACTTTGCTGCTGACTACCTGCATGAAGATTCAAGAATGGATAATTTTGATTTACATTTCTCTGATGAAATTATGGGTGATTTGACCATGAATGCAGGTATTTTTAGCTTTGCTGCTGCCCAAGGAGGACGTGTAACTCTGAACTTCCGTTTTCCCAAAGGAATTGGTGCAAGTCAGATTGAGGAAGCATTGACTAGGGTAGCAAAAGGGGTGAATGCACAAGTTAACACGACTGGTAAAATGCAAGAGCCACACTATGTTTCACCTGAAGATCCATTAGTTAAAACTTTGTTGGATGTTTACGAACGTCAAACAGGCAATGAGGGGTATGGAATGGTCGTTGGTGGCGGGACCTATGGTCGCTTGCTGAAGCGAGGAGTTGCCTTTGGTGCGATGTTTCCTGGAACACCAGACACAATGCACCAGGCGAATGAATATATGTTAGTTGAAGATATCTTAAAAGCGGCTGCAATATATGCCGAAGCAATCTATGAATTAATAAAATAAGAAATATTAGCTGAATTGACCTTCACTAAATGTAAATTTTCTTATTTTCTGTCAGAAAATAAGGGATAGATCAAGTAGTGGGGGTTTTTATGTTTTACGACCTTTGAATTACCATGAAATAAGGGGTAAACTTAGGTTATGAAAAGGGGGATTTGGCATGCAAAAAGAATTTATGCATGAAATTGAAGCAAATATTTTGGATGAAGACGATACTACGAAGACTTTTTCTGTACCTAGCAAAAGAGAAAATTTACTAATCAGAGTAGATAAAGAAGTTATTTCTAAGTTGGAAAATGATTCAAAGTTTGAAAGAATGTTAAAAAACTTGCTTAAAATGAGTTCGAAAAATACGAAGAAGGAAGTAATAAACATAAACAAGCGTAATTATCGAATTTTTCTTTAATAATTATGCAAGTCCTTTGATTTATACTAGAGGACGACTATGATTAAAGTAAGTTAATTGTAGTTACAAAGGAGGATACCAATGTTTTTGACAACCGGAGAAATAAATCGAGCTTACATGATCGTAGGAATTGTTAACGCCACGGCAAAAAGAACTTTAACGCCAGACGAAATTGATGATGTTGATAATTTTGATGACTTATATGAGAAAGTTAAGACAAAGTTGATTGAACGAACAGTTGCTAGGGATGGTGATGGAATTATTGCCGTGCATTTTAACCCAGAAATAGTTAGCATGGGTGTTGGCCCCAAATACATGGTTCTGCACGGTTATGGGACAGCGATTAGTTTTCCTAAAAAATGATTTTAGATGAGTTGATTCTAACGAACCGTTAAGATATCACAAGTTGCGTACTTGGTCACATAAGCATAGACAGAACCTGTTAAAGCTCTGTGCAGTTGATTGAATTGTGGTTGACCAAGAACAATTAGATCATCACGATATTCTTCAAGAAAGTTCTCACAAATTATTTTTCGTGGATCCCCAAAACGGATGTGTGAGTGAACTTGATACATGGACGAACCTTCAGCCAAGATTTCTTGGACGAGGTTCGCCATTTTTTTTTCATAAATTTCCTTTAGTTGTCTTTTTTGTTGAGACGACATTTCAGGTTGAAAATTACCAAAAGCAAGTATCGTACTGTCAATAACATAGAGAATATCAAGCTGAATATTATGATTACGTGTATAATTTGCAGTTTTTTTAAGTGCATTCATTGAGTTATTACTCCATGATATTGGGCATAAGATTCGTTGATAATTACTAGACATCAAAAGCACTTCCTTTACATAACATTCAATCTGAATATAAGCATATCACATTTGAAGAAATATGGTATCTTTACTTCGGAATATGAAGTTACAAATATAAATGCAAAGAATTATTTTTTTATTTTTTGCCATATAAACATTATTACTTCTATCCTAGTTACACGCATCAATGATAATCATAAAATGTAGGTAGATTAAAAAGTATGCAAAAAGCAAGAAAGAAATGAAAAAACACAATTAATGTTTTATGAAAGTCACTGTGAAACAAGGCAAAAGAGCCGAGCAATTTAAGACTAACATCATGTTATGTATGATTTAGTGTATCTCAATGGGTACATGGAAAATACGGCTTCAACTAAAGTGCAATGAATAGCGATGAACAATCACCGTTAGAGAGTTTACGTGCAAGTATAATTCCCTCGGATGTTAGTGTCCCTGGAGTAAAGTTAACAAATCTATCTTCAATCCTATTAGGACAGCGGGTGATGAAATTTGCTTGGAATAGAAGCAATTCGATGTTACCAAGTTCTTGTTTTGAAACATTCTTTTTAGCTGCGTAAGTAATAACTACACGCTCATTTAGACTAGCATTACCCATATCAGAATATGTAAGGAAAAAAATTAACAAATCACTTATGAAACTATAATTCAACACTTTATCCACCCCAAGATTAAGAAAACTAAAATAAAAGCATACTGTACAAACTGTATAAAATATTAGTTAATAAAAATTAAAAAAGCATGCTTAAAACGTCTATAAATAAAAACCACGGCACGTTTCATTCTAGTATACGTGTTTAGTATTTGTCCATTATTTAGACTTAAAGAGTAGACTAAATTAGAAAGTTTGTGCTAGCCTAAATATGTACAGTAATGAATTTTTTAGGAGATGAGATTGTGTCTATGAAGAAAGTTTTACTTACGACTTTAGCAGCATCAGCTGCATATTTGAAGTATCAGAGTGTAAGACAAAAGCGTAGTGTGCAAAGTTTAATGGTTGAACAGGGGTTAAAGAGTTTTTTGCATGGACGTGATCCAAGAAAAGCTTTGAATTTTGCAAGATTTAATCATGTTAATTCTGGAACATATAGTATTCCCAATAAAGTTCAAAATTACCTTGACTTTAAATGGTTAGATATCGAAATGCAAGTTTTAAAGAGAGACAGCATTGTCACACCAGAAAAGAAAGTTATTTTTTACTTGCATGGTGGATCTTACTGGTACCAGCCATTCGATTTACAGTACCGTTTTATAGCCAGATTGGCTGACCGAGTCGGGGCGAGTGTTGTTATGCCTATCTATCCCAAGGCCCCAGCACATGATGCTAATGATGCTTTATCAATGGTCATGAAAAGCTATCAAGAATTACTTGCTACCAATGGTGTTGAAGCAGAAAATATCATCTTGTTTGGTGATTCTGCAGGTGGTGGGTTAGCCGTTTCGTTAGTTGAACAATTGAGAAATGCTCAAATTGATCTTCCAAAACAAGTTATATTGCTTTCACCATGGTTAGATGTTTCCTTGGAAAATTCAGAAATTAAAAAAATTGCAAAGAAGGATCCACTTTTAAAATTGGAGGAATTACGATTTGAGGGAGAATATTATGCTGGAAGTGAAAGCTTAAAGAATCCAATTGTTAGTCCTATTTACGGTGACTTAGCAGATTTGCCGCCAATAACCATTTTTGGTGGAACAAATGATATTTTATATCCTGATATGAAGTTGTTTACAGAAAAGGCAAAGCAAAATGTAAGATTGATAACATATGAAGGAATGTTCCATGTATTCCCATTTTTCCCACTGCCAGAATCGAAGAGGGCGTACGAGCAAATTCTTGATATTATCGTGTCTCTTTAATTAAATTAAGTGTTTACTCAAAATTAAATGGAAAAGTTTTGGAACACTTCAGCGTTTACATGGTAAATCAAAAGGAGTTTAAGCCGCATGTTGGCTTAAACTCCTTTTGATTTACGTTAACTTATTTTATTACTAACTCTAGTTGCTGGAACTTGAACTTGAGCTACTTGATAAGTAACTTGAAAGAATGTCCTTCAAGTCGCTATCCTTGATTGATACATTTCCTTTTTTAAGAACCTTACCAATAACCTTTTGTAAAAGCGTGGAATTGTTCATATCGCTAGCAATAATTTGTGTCTTAAGTTCGCTAATATGTGAACTCATCTTACCCTTAGCAGGTCTCTTAATTGATTTAATAACGTGGTAACCGTAGCTTGTCTTAACAGGTGTTGTTGTATATTCGCCTTGTTTCAAAGCAAAAGCAGCTTTTTTAAAGGCAGAAGCTAAAGAAGTATCGGTGTTATCAAATGCAGATAACTTGCCACCCTTACTCTTTGTGGCAGTATCAGTTGAATACTTCTTAGCAAGTTTTGTGAAGCTCTCACCAGCTTGTAATTTCTTGATGATTTCTTCAGCCGTAGACTTTTTAGATACTAAGATATGTGCAACTGTAGTTTTAGGTTGATAACTCTTCCACTGTTTCTTCAATTGCTTTTCAGTAATAGTTGTATGATCTTTTACAGCTTCACGAAGCAACAAATTTGAACGAAGTTGTTTTTTAAAGCTAGACTTTGTCAAGCTATTCTCTGAAAGTACTGTAGAAAATGAAGAACCATATTCACTCGCATACGTATTATATTGAGCATTAACTTGTTTGGTTGTAACCTTACTACCGTATTGTTTCTCAAGAACCTTGTCAAGAATCATCTGTTGTAAAATTTGTTTACCTGATGATGTTTTTTTCATACTGTCATAATATGCACTTTCGGTAATTTTACCGCCAGAAGTAGTCGCAACTGTCTTAGAACAAGCAGCCAAGCTGACAGTCATAAGAATACCTGCTAGTGCGAGAAGCCATTTTTTCATTATAAAATACACATCCATTCGTTTATTTTGCTTGTATTAAGATACAAATCAACGATACTAACTATAACACAATAGTTAATGATGTTGAAAGAAAAGATAAAACTTACAAAAAAATTCATTATTTATTCACTTTGTTTTATGACTAGCAACTACTTCATATTTTTTTCCTGAATTTGAGAAATCTTATCAAGATTATTCTGGATTTTGAATTGATATTCAGATACAAGTGAAGCTATTTCATCAATTGTCTGCTGTGAATTAGGCAATTCATTTTTAAGTTTTTCAACATTTTTTGTCAGCTTACCATACGCCTTTTTAACATTATTGGCTGATTCATATAGCTCTTTTGCTTTTTCGTTATTGGGCAGAACAGTTTTTCGTCGAGACAAATATGCAATTGCTGAGACAATTCCAATTGCTCCTAAACAAACTAAGGTTTTTTTTCCGCTCATAGATTATTCCTCCATATTTTCATGAATGCGATCAGCAATTTCTTGTAATTCATCCGAAGAATATTTTTCTGAATTATCTTTAAAAGTCATTGCAAATGAATCAGTATCAGCAAATCTTGGGATGAAATGGAAATGTGAATGGAAGACAGATTGATATGCAATTGCCCCATTATTATTCACGATATTAAGTCCTAAGATTTTTGGATTGCTTTTCTTAATGGCTCGAGCAATTACGGGTATTTTTGGCAAAATTGTTTGAGCCAGTGAATCATCATATTCAAAAATATTAGCAACATGCTTTTTTGGTACGAGTAGAGTATGGCCTGGCGTTGTTTGCGAAATGTCTAGAAATACTTTAATATCATCATCTTCATACACGGAAACACTTGGAATTGTACCATCAATTATTTTACAAAAAATGCAATCGTTCATTATAAAAGAACCTTCTTTCAACTAATATTTATTTTAGTATACAATAACACACCTTTATGATGGAAATTTTAAAATAATTTGAAATTAGCAGTTTATGTTATAATTTTCAATAATTGAAGTGAAAGGAATTATAAATCTATGACTTTAAAAATAAATGGACTCGTGGGCGGATATTCGCGAATACCAGTGCTGAAGGATATATCATTTGAGGTTAATTCGGGCCAGTTGGTTGGACTAATAGGATTGAATGGTGCTGGAAAGTCAACGACGATTAATCATATTATTGGATTACTTGAGCCACAAAAAGGAAATATTACAATTGATGATATCAAGTTAAAAGATGATCCCAAAGCATACAAAGGAAAGTTGGCTTATATGCCGGAAATGCCAGTTTTATATCAAGAACTGACATTAAAAGAACATTTAGAATTGACTATTATGGCTTACAATTTGGATCGAGCAGATACTTGGAAAAGGGCAAACGAGTTGTTGAAAACTTTTCGTCTGGATAATAAGTTGGATTGGTTTCCTGCGAACTTTTCAAAGGGAATGCGGCAAAAGGTTATGATTGTGTGTGCTTTTATGACAAAAGCACAAGTTTATGTTATCGATGAACCATTCTTAGGACTAGATCCATTGGCAACTCGAGATTTGTTGAACTTGGTGGATACTGAGAAAAAAAGGGGAGCGGCCATTTTAATGTCTACACATGTTCTCAGTACTGCACAAGAATATTGTGATTACTTTGTCTTACTTCATCAGGGCAAGATTAGAGCCCAAGGCGATCTTGAGGAACTAAGAAGTATTTTCAACGACAAGCAAGCATCGTTGACCGATATTTATCTTGGAATGACGCAGGATGGGCATGCTAATGAATGAGATTTGGAATAGAAGATTAAAAAAATATCAAAGTATGCTATTGCGCTATTCAAAATATATTTTGAATGATCATTTTGTCTTAGCTTTGCTATTCTTTGCTGGCGGCATAGGACTTGCATACTCGAATTTTGTGAAGAATTTGCCGCAAAAGGCTTTTTGGTGGGAACAACCGATTCTTATCATAATTCTTTTCCTGTTGCTGTATGTTGGTAAGTTAGCAAGTTTACTGGAGGAAGCAGATAAAATCTTTCTTTTACCCAAGGATTACCAGATGAAGGATTATCTTAAGCTGGTCTTGAAACATTCTACGTTAGTATCCTGTGCCACACAGTTAATATGCATGCTAGTGTTAGCACCGTTTATTCTGCGAGGCTTGCATTGGAGTTTTGGGATGTGGGGCATTCTTCTGGTAGTACAATGCTTGCTGAAGTTGAGTTGCTTGATTCTTGTGGCGACAAGTGCCTATGACACCAAGGCAAAGCAGGTTTTACAACAGTTTTGTTTTCGACTGACTTTGTTAATAGTGTTAGCAGTTGGTCTGTACCTAAATTTAATACTTAGCTTGCTCTTATCATTGATTTTGGTAGTAGTAACTAATTATTTTTTCAACAAGGCATCTCAGCAACATGTTTTCAAATGGAACGATGTTGTTGTATATGAAAAGGGAAGATTAATGACTTTGTACCGTTTTATAAATATGTTCACTGATGTGCCACAGATAGTTGGTCAAACTAAGCGTCGTAAAATTTTTGATTTTTTATTACGTGGTACATCTGGAAATATTTACCTTTTCTTGTATAGCAGAAGTTTTATTAGACAAAGCAGTTTTAGTGGACTATTTTTACGTCTATTATTTTTAGCAAGCATTATTATTTTTTTCTCACCGAATTACCTATTTAGCTTGTTGATAGCTTGCTTGTTTCTTTATCTAATAGGAATTCAATTGTTTGGTTTATATCTTACTTTCGAAGATAATGTTTTTACCCATATTTATCCAGTTGATGAAAGTCAACAGAGCTTTGCATTCAGAAAATTGCTGCGTAAAATCTTGCTGCTTGCATGGATAATATTGAATGTTATAGCTGTAGCAAAGCCACTTTTCAAGGTAGAATATTTGCTGATTCCAGTTATTTCGCTGGGTGAGATATATTTAATAACGGGTATTTTTTTGAGAAATTATATCAAAAAAAATACTTGACACTTGTGACATGAATTTGTATCCTTGTTTAAGAATTATGGACTTGTAGAGGAGACTTGCCAATATGGATTTCAGATTGGATGACGGTTGGCAGATTCATCCGCTCGGGGGTAATACTGGGACTGCTTATATGGGCGTTAAGGAGCAGGAAAAGTTATTTATTAAGAGAAATACTTCACCTTTTCTTGCAGCACTGTCATTGGAAGAAATCACACCAAGGCTGGTATGGACAAAGCACATTTCGACCGGTGATACGCTGACTGCACAAGAATGGTTAAATGGAAGATGTCTTTCTAAGGAAGAGATGGGACAGAAAAATGTTGCATGTTTGTTGGCCAGGGTTCATCGGTCTAAAATTCTTAGGAAGATGTTGCGTCAAGTAGGTGGAAGATATGTGTTTCCTGAAGAAATGCTCAGCAGCTATTTTCGAGGTTTGAGTTTGGAACTACGAACGCATCCCTTGCTTAAACAAGTTGCAAACCGGTTGCGGATGCATCAGCCAAAGCTAGATCATAGAGAATTTAAGGTTTCACATGGTGATTTGAATCATAAAAATTGGTTATTGTCAGATAGTGACAGATTATATTTAGTTGATTGGGAATCGGCAAGATTAGCAGACAGTGCACTGGATATTAGCATGTTAATGTGTCAATATGTCCCACGCGCGGAATGGAAACAATGGTTAACCGAGAAGTATGGAATTTCAATCACAGTAGGATTGAAACAAAGAATTAGTTGGTATTACATGGTTAATTTGCTTCTTTCTATAAAGAATGAGCATCAGCGTGGTCGTTTTTTTGAAATGAACCGAGACATATTACAATTGGCAGACTTTTTTGAGAAACAAGGCTTTATTTAAGTCAAAATAAAGAACAGCCATAAATAGATGGTGAACATGTTTATACGAAATAAATAAGGGAGCTGGTTCAAAGTATAACTTTTGACCCAGCCCCTTTATTTGAACGGTTGATTCTGTTCAGCTTGAAAGGAATGAAGAAATGCGTTTAAGAAATAAACCATGGGCAAAGCCGCTTATTGATAGCAACCCTGAGTTGATAGTAACTAAACCAGTAGAATATCGTGGTAAATGGGAAACAAGATTTGAGAAGAAAGCCCCACTATTTATCGAAATTGGAATGGGTAAGGGTGGCTTTATAATGGAATTAGCGAGCAGGCACCCTGAAAACAACTATATTGGAATTGAGATCCAGACAACCGTTGCTGCGATTGTTCTGCGAAAACAGATAGAGGCGAAGTTGCCAAATTTACAATTAGTCTGTGCTAACGGTAGTGGTCTGAGCGAATATTTTGAAGAAAATGAAGTAAACGGAATTTATTTGAATTTTTCTGATCCATGGCCTAAAACAAGGCAAGAGAAAAGAAGATTGACTTATAAGTCATTTTTAAAGCAATATCAGAATGTATTGAATGCTAAGGGAAGTTTAGAATTCAAGACTGATAATCGAGGCTTGTTTGAATATTCTTTAGTCAGTCTGAATAATTACGGAATGATATTCAATCAAATCTTTTTAGATTTGCACAAAGATGAAGAGGCAATGATTGATAACGTAATGACTGAGTATGAAGATAAATTCAGTAAAAAAGGACAACCAATTTATAAAATTTCTGCTAGTTTCAAAAATTAACAAAAATCTTTTGGTTGTCCTAAAATAAGGGAGATACAGATTATAGATCAATTCTTTTCAGATTGAGGATGCTTCCGGTTTTAGCATCAGCCTGAAATTCATAACGAACAATCTGATTATCTTCGAATCGCGAAATCCCACCTTGATAGATATCTGTCGTCAAGGCGAATTTTCGAATTTTTATGGGGTTAACAGATATCCAAGAATCTTGAACAGGCGTTTCATTTTGAAACGAGTTTTTGATGTTGTTTAAAATCTGTTGGGGAGTGAGTTGTTCATTCTTTTTAAGAATGTTGCTGGCCTGTATGCCACCAACAAAACCAGTTAGCACACCAAACATCAACGGTAGAAACTTATTAAAAGTATTTGTCATAGCTAAACTCCTTACCAAATTTCTTATGATAAGTAATTATATCACCAATAAGAATATTTAAACCACTAATTGCTTAACAAAATTAAAACAAATCGCTTTTTTTTGAGAATAAATAGTCTATAATGATGTTATCTGAAGAATATTAAGGTAATTGAGGAGGAATGAAAAATGGAACAATTTGGAAAAATGAATTTGGAAACATTAACGAACAAGCTTAAAAAGGGTTCTTATGTCCTATTTTTTTCTGCTGACTGGTGTTCAGACTGTAATTTTATTAAGCCGGCTCTTCCTACGATTGAAGCAGAATATCCAGATTACAAATTTATTCACATTGATCGCGACGAAAACATTGATCTTTGTCAGGAAATGATGGTTATGGGAATTCCTAGCTTTATCGTTTATAAAAACGGTGAAGAGATCGCAAGATTTGTCAATAAAGATCGTAAAACAAAAGAAGAAGTTGAAACATTTTTAAATGAAGTCGCATAATTTTAAATGATGATGGGACTGTGTACTTACGCAGTTCTTTTTTTGTGTAAAGGAGAAAAGGTATGTTAATCGCGAGCTATAATAAGGCACAGATTGGGGACATTCTTATAGTAATGCTTCATGAGGATGCACCTAGTCAGACAGTAGAAAAAAAAGATTCAATCGTTGAAATAAGCGATTCAAGTAATGGTACTAAACTTGGCTATAATTTTTTGGGAGTGGGAGAAAAGCTTGGGCTTACTGAGGCAGGTCAAGTCAAACTTAGTAATGAACAGGTAAATTTGTTGAATGGAATGCTCCAAAAGGCTGGATTTGAAGCTATTCTTGAGATTGATGAAACACCAAAGTTTGTAGTTGGACTAGTTGAAGAAATGACCGAACATCCAGACTCAGACCATTTGCATATCACGAAAACCAATATTGGCAGTGAAACTCTGCAAATTGTTTGCGGTGCACCTAATATTGCACAAAATCAGTTAGTGGTAGTTGCACGAGTTGGGGCCATGATGCCAAATGGCGAAGTAATCTGGCCGGGCAAGCTTCGCGGCGTTGAGAGTGATGGAATGATTTGTTCAGCCCGTGAATTACACTTACCAAATGCACCAAAAAAACGAGGGATTCTCGTTCTCCCAGCAGGTAAATTCCATCAAGGACAACCATTCTCAATTGATTAAATTTTTGCTGATTGAAATAAATGTATGGTAATATGCTCTCATGAGGGTATTGACATTTTAAAGATTAGATATAGTAATAGTTGTCTTTAGCTCATGCGAACTGAAGACAACTTTTTTTTAGAACAAAGTATTGTAAAAGTAAGGAAGAATAGCAATGCAACATTACGATGGACCAGCCTTTTATAGAAAACAAAATAAAAAAGTGAAGCCAAAAGTGCAAGAAGAGCTGCCAAAAAGTGCTGATAAAATAAATAATAAAAAAAGCCAAGTTTTTCATCCTTCATATGTGCCACCTTCTTTTGGCACCTGGCAGTATCCTGCAAAAAAAAGAAAGCAAAAATATCAAAATCTATTTGAGCGGCTGCAAAAAAAGGCAAATGACTATCTGCTTTTTGACGAGAGTGAGACTGTTGAGAAAAGTAAAATAAAGATTATCGCGGAGAGTGAATTTGATGCGCTGAATCAGAAAAGGGAAACAAGCAAAACGCATGTATCAAAAGAGGCATCAGCACTTGAAAGTAAGCCAACAACTGTTGATAATTTCGACAAAGATGAGAAGGACCATGTAGATAGTGCCATGGATAATGTCTTAAATAGACAGTATTTGTCTGAAAATAAGCCAGTTCAGGAAAAACCAGTCCAGGAAAAATCAGTTCAAGAAAAGTCTGAAGAAACTATCAAAGATAATGGAGAACCGGACATAGTTAAAAGTACATCTATCTCTGAAGAAAATGAGTTGAACAAAGCTGCGAGTGATGAAATAAAAGAGAAGCAAATTAACTTAAATGACAGAAAAAAATCACAGGGAATTGGTGATAAACAGGATACAAGTACAGAAATAACAGAAAAGTTTGATTTGATTGATGATGTACCAGCGGGCATTCAGAAAGATGATACAGAAAAATCCATAGTAAATGTTAGAGAAAAGCTGGAAGGAGCTATGGTCGTCAGTGGATATGAATTTCCAGACATGAATTTACTTCCAAAACCGGTTCAAGTAAATGATGATGTCCAAGATGAGTGGGTACTGGAACAAATCGATACACTCAATGAGACACTGGAAGCTTTTCATGTTGATGCAACGGTCAAGGATTGGACCATTGGACCTGCTGTTACACAATTTGAATTAACACTTGGAAGAGGTGTTAAGGTCAATAAGATTACTAACTTGATTGATGATCTAAAGTTAGCATTAGCGGCTAAAGATATTCGAATTGAGGCACCAATTCCTGGACGAAGTAGTGTGGGGATTGAAATTCCAAATTTAAAGCCAAGACCGGTGATGTTGTCCGAAGTTTTAAATGCTACCGCTTTTGCAAGTAAAAGCTCACCACTGACGGTGGCACTAGGAGTTAATCTGTCTGGAGAATCTATTGTGACTGATTTAAGAAAGATGCCCCACGGATTAATAGCAGGTGCGACTGGTTCTGGAAAATCGGTTTTTATAAATAGTATCCTGATTTCTTTACTGTATAAAGCTACACCGCAGCAAGTCAAGCTATTATTAATTGACCCTAAGGCTGTTGAAATGGCACCTTACCATGATATTCCACATCTTTTGGCACCAGTCATTTCTGATCCGGTTGCTGCGTCGGCAGCATTAAAATGGGTAGTTGAAGAAATGGAAGAAAGATATCAAAAACTGGCCGCCGCAGGTGTTAGAAATATTGAAGGATTCAATAAAAAAGTGATTGAACATGAGGATTATGGACTGCAAATGCCGTATATTGTGATAATTATTGATGAACTGGCTGATTTAATGATGATAGCTTCATCAGAGGTGCAAGACTATATTGCCAGAATTACACAAAAAGCCCGAGCAGCAGGGATTCACCTGCTAATTGCAACTCAACGTCCAAGTGTCGATGTGATAACTGGAACAATTAAAAATAATATTCCAACAAGGGTAGCCTTTATGGTTTCCAGCCAGATTGATTCAAGAACTATCATTGATACAGCTGGAGCAGAACGACTTCTTGGAAGAGGGGATATGCTATACCTTGGCAATGGGGCAAGTCAGCCTATAAGGCTACAAGGAACTTATGTCCAAAATGAAGTAGAGAAAATCACGGATTTTGTACGTACTCAAGGACAGCCTCAGTACGCTTTTGATCCAGATGGGTTAAAAAAACAAAACATTCAAAATAAACAAGAAGATGAAATTTTGCCTGAAGTTCTCGACTGCCTTGTAAATGAAGATAGTATTTCCACATCAAAGTTGCAACGAATATTTGCAATTGGTTATAATAGAGCTGCCAATATTATTGATACATTGGAGGAGCGAAGATACATCTCTCCAGCAAGAGGATCTAAACCAAGAGACGTCTACCTTACACAGGAAGGATTAGACAAGCTTAGGGAAAATAATGATTATTGAAAAGAAATCACGCCTGTTTTGTGGTAAACTAAAGCGGTGGTTTTATTTAATTAAAGAAAAGAGAGGACAATAATATGGATACAGAAACCACCTATTATTTTGTAGGAATCAAGGGAACGGGAATGAGTTCGTTAGCCTTACTTTTACATGATAAAGGATTAAAAGTTATTGGTTCTGATATTGAAAAATATACTTTTACACAACGAGGACTAGAATTAGCGGGAATAAAAATATTGCCCTTTGATGAAAAAAATATTCGAAAAGGTTTGACAATTATTCAAGGCAATGCTTTTGGTGATGATCATCCTGAAATTAAAAAGGCCAAGGAAATTGGTATTGAAGTTATTACATATCCTGATTTTTTGGAGAAAATCGTAGAAAATACAACAAGTATCGGAATTGCAGGGGCACACGGAAAGACAAGTACTACAGGATTATTAGCACATGTCTTGGGTGGAGTTGCACCAACTAGTTATTTAATTGGTGACGGTTCTGGCAAGGGCGTACCTGATGCACGTTTCTTTGTTTTTGAAGCTGATGAGTATCGTCGCCATTTTGTTGCGTATCATCCCGATTATGTGGTTATGACCAACGTAGATTTTGATCATCCTGATTATTTCACAGGAATTGAAGATGTTTTTGATGCTTTTGAAACTTTGGCTAAGCAGACCAAAAAGGGAATCTTCGCCTGGGGAGAAGACAAATATTTAAGGAATCTAAAGGCGGATGTTCCAGTTCATTACTATGGAACTTCTGCAGATAATGAGTTCAGAGCAACGAATATCAAGCGTGCAACAACAGGTTCGACTTTTGATGTATATCATTACGATGAATATTTAGGTACTTACGAGATTCCGATTTTTGGTGAGCACAATGTGTTAAACAGTCTTGCTGTGATTGCAGTATCCTATTTTGAAAAGGTGTCACAAGATGAAGTTAAACGTGAGTTATTAACTTATCAGGGCGTGAAGAGACGCTTCACTGAGAAATTTGTTGCGGATATGACAATCATTGATGACTATGCTCATCATCCTTCAGAAATCAAGGCAACAATTGATGCTGCACGTCAAAAATATCCAAATAAGAAAATTATTGCGGTTTTTCAGCCACACACGTTCAGCAGGACAATTGCTTTGATGGACGATTTTGCAACTAGTCTAAATCTTGCTGATAAAGTATACTTGACTGAAATCTTCAGCTCAATTCGCGAACATGGAGGAAATGTTTCAAGTACTGATCTAGGCAATAGGATTACAAAAGGTGGAGAAGTTTTGAAGGTTGATAATATGTCTCCATTACTTGATTTTCATGATGCTGTTGTCGTATTTATGGGTGCTGGTGATATTCAAAAATATGAATATGCTTATGAAAAGTTATTAAGTAGCTTAAGTCTCAAAAATAATTAGAATTGTAAAAAACATTTTTATTATAAACAATGCTGGAGCAGGGTCAAAAGTTAATTTTTGCCTTGGCTCCTTTATTTATTCCAAATAAATGTGTTCCATAAGTCAAGCTTCTCCGCTTAAACTTAAAGCACTCGTACTAACTATGTCTGTGTTCGAAATTTTGTCGTAGTAATCAAAGTTTACTAATCTTAACCATATTTCATTTTTATTTTTATATCAGATGGATTGAGGCAATTCAAAGTATATGCTAGAATACTCTTAAGACTATATGGAGGTGTCGATATTAATGTCAGAAGATACTCATAGGCAGGGGAAAACGATTGATGATTTGAATGAAGGAGATTCGTTGACGGTTAATGAGAGTGTTTCGGATCGAGATATTTTGTTGTATTTAGGGATGACTAATGACAATAATCCGCTGTACATTCAGGATGAATATGCAAGAAGTATGGATTATAAGGCGGCAATAGTTCCACCAGTTTTATTGACAGGGATTATTACAAGGTCAGTATCAAAGTTACTTCCAGGTCCTGGGAGTCAGGTAGTCAATTTGTCAGTCAATTTTATTTTGCCGGTGTATCATGAAGAAGATGTGACCTTTACTTTTGAGGTCATAAAGGTAGACGACATGAAAGAAGTAGTCACGCTGGCCGTGACAGGTGTTAATGATGATAATTGTCGGATTGTTGATGCGGTCGTGATGGTTAGACCACCTGCTAAGGTAGCGCTGCTGGGGAACGATGAGAATGAAAGTGCAGAGGTGAGTGTATAATGGAGAATGGAAGAAAATTAGTAAGTAATACTGGTGTCAACGGATTTCTAACAAAAATGTATGGTTTTATGGCTGGTGCAGTTGCAATTTCTGCATTGGTTGCGTATCTAGTTTCGGATGTTTTCTACAACGAAGTTGCCACTTATATGGCTGAGCATCAGTTCATGATGTTTGTCTTGTTTGGTTTGCAGCTATTGATTGCTGTAGGAATGTCCTTTAAAGCTGATAGGTCACCAGTTGCTTCAAGTTTTGGCCTTGTAGCTTTTGCTGTGATTCAGGGAGTCTTTTTTGGGCTCATAGTTTCTTTGTACACGGCAAGTGATGTTACAATGGCTTTTGTAGGAGCTGCTGCAGTATTTGTTTCGATGGCTGTAATTGGAACAACCACTAAGAAAGATCTGTCAAGGATTGGAACACACGCATTAGCAGCCTTGATTGCTTTGGTTATTGTTTCAGTTATTAACATTTTTTTACAGAGTACAATGATTACATTTGTTTTCTCATTTGTTGGAGTGATTATTTTTACTGCTTTAACTGCTTGGGATGCTCAAAAATTCAGAACTTTGTATTTGCAAACGAGGGGCCAGGTTTCTGGAACTAATTTAGCATTAATGGGTGCTTTGCAGCTTTACTTAGATTTTGTTAACCTCTTTATTAGTCTCTTGAATATTTTTACAGGTTTTAATAACAAGTAAGATAATATCGTATTTAAAAAACTTCGCTGGGAGAAGAATCTTAGCGAAGCTTTTTTTTGTAGAACGGAGTCGTCGATTTCTATTAATGGTTACGATAGTTTGTTAAAATAAGAGATGACGATAATATATCAAAGGAGCTAATTGAATGAATAAACAAAAGAAATTATTGCTCGTTGATGGTAATAGTGTTTCATTTCGTGCTTTTTTTGCACTCCATCAATCACTTGAAAGATTTGTGAATCATAACGGTCTACATACCACCGCTATTTATGGTTTTAAAAACATGCTGGATAAAATCATCGAAAAAGTCCAACCTAGTCATATTTTGGTAGCATTTGACGCAGGCAAAAAGACATTTAGGACTAAAAAATTCGATGAATATAAAGGGGGACGCTCTAAAACACCAAGTGAACTTTCTGAGCAATTCCCATATATAAGAAATTTATTAACTGCTTATGGAATTAAAAGTTATGAATTAGCAAATTTTGAGGCAGATGATATTATTGGTACCTTGGCGAATGAAGCGGAAAATCAAGGCTTCAAGGTTACGGTTGTGACGGGAGATCGTGATTTGACACAACTTACAACTGATAAGACAACAGTGGCAGTTACACAAAAGGGTGTTACAGAAGTTGAAGAATACACCCCAGCACATGTATTTGAGAAACTTGGAATTAGACCCGATCAAATTATTGATATGAAGGGATTAGTTGGAGATAATTCGGATAACTATCCTGGAGTAACAAAAGTTGGTGAGAAAACTGCGATTAAGTTACTAAAGCAATTTGAAACAATCGAAGGAATTTACGAGAATTTAGATAGTATTAAGGCTTCTAAGATGAAAGAACATTTAATTGAGGATCGTGAACTGGCTTTCTTATGCAAGGATTTGGCAAGAATATTAAGAAATGCTCCTATTGAGGTTACGGTTGATGATGCAAAATGGTCAGGACCAGTGGAAGAAGAATTAAGATCATTCTACGAAGAAATGGATTTCAAGAGCTTCCTTGCCAAAATGAGTTCCCCCAGTAGCGATAATAATTTGCAGACAAAACAAAACAAGACTCCTAAGTTAGAGTATCAGAAGTTGGATAAGCAAAATAGCAACAGCTTAGTCTTTGAAAAAAACACAACTGTTTCTTTCTATCTGGAGATGAGTGGTGAGAATTATCATCAAGCGCAATTCGCTGGTTTTGCTCTTAAAATAGGGTCGAAGATATATGTTAGTCGTGATGTAGAACTTTTGAAGAAAGCAAACATCAAGGAATTGCTGGAAAATAAAGCCGTAAAAATCGATTTATTTGACGGTAAACGAACTTTTGTTGGACTTAAGCGACTAGATATTGACCTTGCGAGTGTCGATTTTGATATGTTGCTTGTATCATATTTATTAGACTCAAGTGACAATAATAATGACTTTGGTAAATTAGCACATCAGCATGACTATTTTGATGTTGCAAGTGATGAGGAAGTATATGGCAAAGGAGCAAAATACCAAATTCCTGCAGAAGATGACGTTTTTTTTGAACATTTGGCTGGAAAAGTTCAGGCAATCGAACAGCTGAAGGAAAGCTTAATGAAAAAACTTTACGAAAATAAACAGGAAGAACTTTATTTTGAAATCGAACGTCCTCTTTCTTTGGTTTTAGGAGAAATGGAAGTTGCTGGAATCAGATTGGATAAAAGCAGACTTGAAGAAATGAGCAGTAAGTTGAAGGAAAGATTAACGGAATTGGAGCAGGCAATCCACACTGAAGCTGGGGAAGATTTTAATATTAATTCACCCAAACAGTTAGGCGTAATTTTATTTGAAAAATTGAAATTGCCTGTGATTAAGAAGACAAAGACTGGGTATTCGACTGCAGTAGGAGTGTTGGAAGAGCTAAGAGGAATGGCTCCGATTATCGATAATATTTTGAAATACCGTCAAATTGCAAAGATTCAGTCAACCTATGTTGAAGGTTTGCTGAAAGTTGTTTCGCAAAAAGATGGTAAGGTCCATACTAGATATACTCAGACACTCACGGCGACAGGGAGATTGTCATCTGTGGACCCTAATCTGCAAAATATTCCTGTGAGATTAGAAGAAGGGCGACAAATCAGAAAAGCATTTGTCCCCGAAAAAGCTGGCTGGGAGATTTTTTCATCAGATTATTCGCAAATCGAATTGCGGGTTCTGGCACATATCTCTCATGATAAAAATATGCAAGCTGCCTTTAATGAAGGAGCCGATATCCATGCAAATACTGCAATGCAAATATTCGGATTGGATTCAGCTTCTGAAGTCACAAGCAATATGCGAAGACAGGCGAAGGCCGTTAACTTTGGAATTGTGTACGGAATAAGTGATTATGGGCTGGCACAAAATATCGGAATTACGCGTAAACAAGCAAAGAGTTTCATAACACGTTATTTTGAGATTTTTCCTGGAGTAAAGCAATATATGGATGAGATCGTGGAGAAAGCCCATGAACAAGGATACGTTGAAACATTGTTTAAGAGGCGAAGATATTTACCCGAAATTAAGAGTAAAAACTTTAATTTGCGTTCCTTTGCTGAAAGAACTGCCATGAATACTCCAATTCAGGGTAGTGCTGCAGATATTATCAAGGTTGCTATGATAAATATGCAAAAAATGCTTAGAAGAGAAAAGTTTGAAGCAAAAATGTTGTTGCAAGTGCATGATGAGTTAATTTTTGAAGTACCGGACAAAGAAATTGCAGCACTGGAAAAATTTGTACCAAAAGTAATGGATCAAGCAGTTTCCTTGGAAGTTCCACTTAAAGTTGAAAGTGCACATGGAAAAACATGGTTTGATGCAAAATAAGGATTTGAGAAGGAGATAAAAATGCCAGAGTTACCTGAAGTGGAGACTGTACGCCAAGGATTGCGCCAATTAGTGCTGAATAAAAAAATTCGAAATGTAATCGTTCTTTATCCTAAGATAATAAATGGAGATACTAATATTTTTATTGAAACGCTTGAGGGATTGACAATCAAAGAAATTAAGCGACGCGGAAAGTACTTAATTTTTAATTTTAATGAAGATATCTCTATGGTTTCTCATTTGCGAATGGAAGGAAAGTATTTTGTGAGACAAGCTGGTGACGAGGTGGAGAAGCACACCCATATTATTTTCGAATTCACGGATGGCAAGCAGCTTAGATATAATGATGTTCGTAAATTTGGGAGGATGGAATTAGTCAAAACAGATAAGGTTGCTGATTTAAAATGTCTAAAGAAATTGGGACCAGAACCGACAAAAAGCGATTTTAGTGTGGAAGATTTTGCAGATAAATTGAAAAAGAAAAATAAGATGATTAAGCCTGCATTGCTTGACCAAAATTTGGTCGCTGGTTTGGGCAACATCTATGTGGATGAGGTTTTGTGGATGAGCAAAATAAATCCAGAGACGATTGCCAGTCACCTGAGCAAAAATGAAATTGAAGCTTTGCATGATGCAATTATTACCGAATTAGCAAAAGCAGTGAAAGCTGGAGGAACAACTATTAGGAGTTATACTAATGCATTTGAAAATTCCGGATTGTTTCAATTTGAGTTGAATGCATATGGTAGAACAGGTGAACCCTGTCGCAGATGTGGTACATTAATAAAAAAAATAGTTGTTGCTCAAAGAGGGACTCATTATTGCCCAAGTTGTCAGAAGGTGGAATAGATGACATACATTCTGGGATTAACTGGAGGAATTGCATCTGGCAAATCAACAGTCAGCCGCTTTTTAAGAGAAAAAGGTGCAAGAATTATTGATGGAGATGTTGTTGCACGTGAAGTCGTTCAAAAAAATAGTGTTGGTTTAAATGAAATCGTGAAAATTTTTGGAGAAAATTACTTAACAAGCACAGGCGAATTAAATCGCAAGAAACTAGGCTCGCTGGTGTTTAATAATAAAAATAAATTAAAGCAATTAACTGATATTACGGGACCGTTAATTCATAAGCAGATTGAAAATTTGGTTGCTGAAGCTAAAAAGACAAATTGCAGATTGTTGGTATTAGATATTCCATTACTTTTTGAAGGAAATTATCAAAAATATTGTGACAGTGTCATGTGTGTTTGGATCCCAAAAAAGTTGCAGATAGAGCGCTTGATGGCAAGAAATGGATATACTGAGAAACAAGCACAGCAACGAATCTTGAGTCAAATGTCAAATGATGAGAGATGTTCTTTAGCCGATGTTTTAATTGATAATTCTAAACAAGTTGAAGAAACACTTGAGCAAGTGCTAAAATGGCTAGAGACAATGGATTTAGTGTAACTATATACTAAAGGTATAAAATAATGAGGTGAAAAATATGAGATGTCCCAAGTGCCATCATAATGGTTCGCGAGTAGTTGATAGTCGTCCGGCAGATGATGGTCATGTAATTAGAAGACGCCGTGAGTGTGAAGCTTGTGGCTTTAGATTTACAACATTTGAGCGCATTGAGGTTACTCCTCTCCTAGTAATCAAGAAGGATGGGACACGCGATGAATTTAATCGTGAAAAGATTATACGGGGGATTATTAGAGCGGCCGAAAAGAGACCAGTTGGCATGGATCAGATTACGCAAATTGTTGATGATGTTGAAAATAAGGTGCGCTCACTTGGAGAAAGTGAAGTTTCCAGTCAGCTAATCGGAGAATATGTGATGGGAATGCTGGCAGATGTCGATGAAATATCTTATATCCGTTTTGCAAGTGTTTATAGACAGTTTAAGGATATGCGTGTATTCCTAAAAGAACTGCAAGAAATGATGGCACGGGATAAAAAGAATCTTTCAAGTGAAGACGACGAAAAGAATGAATAAGAAGGGTGTGAGTGCAGATGGTTGTTGAGGAGAGGGACTTTACACCTAAAGATGGATTCGTAGTATACACAGGGCAAAAAATATACGAATCCCAATTGGAAGTAGCTTTAAAACTTTATCAACCATTGATTGGAACAGTAGGCTTTAGTCTGTACGCTCTCTTGCGGACAATGGTGCAGTCTGATTTGCATCTCTCGAACCGGAAAATGCATAGTGAATTATTTGATTTACTTGGTGTAGGCACACAGACTTTTTACGAGGCTAGGTGCAAGCTGGAAGCAATCGGATTGCTTAGGACGTTTGAGCAAAGCGATGAACTTGGCAAATTAGTAATTTATGAGATTCAAGAGCCGCAAAGGCCTGAGAATTTTTTTGCGGATGATTTGTTGCGAAGCTTGTTGCTTGAAACTGTTGGTGAAAGAATCTTTAAAGAGCTCCAAGCTTATTTTTTCTTTTCGCCGATTGAAAAGAAAAAAGCGGTTGAGACTACTAAACATTTTCTTGAGGTATTCACAGTGCAGCCACAAACATTGAATGAAGGTAAAAACCTGCTGGAACCCGAGCAGACAGGATTACCTGGGAATAAGAGTAAACAAATTTCTAACTTGGATGAAGACTTCCTAAAACAGCTTATTGAACATTCCTTCGTTGACAGCAAACAAGTTTTTGATAATTATCAGAGGATAGCAGCAGCAAATGCAGTCTATGGGCTGGATGAGCTGGTATTAGTAAAATTGCTTGAAGAGGCTGCAAATGTTGCAACAAATCAAGTTGATTTTGATTTATTTTGGAAATTGGTTCATGAGAAATTTTCAAAGCAAGATTCAAACCCGACACTAATTGTTAATTCGGCTGCTGATACACCTAAGAAATTAACAAATAAAAAGCAGAAAATAATAAAGAGCGAAGATCAAGAACTGTTGGATGCAAGTAAGGCATATGCCCCTGCAGAATTCTTGCAGGAGTTGAAACGAGAGAAGGGCTCATTTGTAACCGGTTCTGAAAGAAACATCATTGAATGGGTTGTACAAAAGAATCTCTTCCAGGCTGATATAATAAATATTTTAATTCATTATATGATAGTTGACCGTAGTATGGCGACTTTAAATCGGGCCTTTTTTGAGGCAGTAATTGCTGATTGGAGTCAAAAAAAGATTAGTACACCGGAAGAAGCAATGCTCCAGGTGCGGAATTTCAATGCGCCTAAAAAACAAAATTCAGCGTATGTGAAAACTCAAAGATACACAGGTAACAAGAAAGTTGTACAAAAAGAGAAACTACCGGACTGGGCCAAAAGCGAATATGTCTCAGAAGATAAGTCGGTCTTGAGCAAAGAAGAACAAGAAAAGTTAAAAAAAAGATTGAGCAGATTTAAGAAAAAAATCGATTAAAAAGGAGGTGGGAAGATGAAGGATGTTGGTGAAGAAATGGCACATCAGCTTCGCAATAGGAACTGGGTAAAGAACTACAAAGAGTTAATTGATGATGCTTTTGCAGATGAGGAAGTCAAGGATTTTGTGAAGGAGAATCAATTGTCTCAGGCGGAATTAGCGCGTAGCGCCAGTAAGGTCTATGAATTTGTCAGCATAAAAAGACAGATTAAAAATGGAGAAGTCACACCTGCTCCAGGTTATCAACCACAATTGATTCTGAGTAACCACTTAATAGATGTTGCGTATGTTCCGAGTGAAGAATTGATGAAGAGTCAAAAGCAAGCGGAAATCAGGGCACGAGTCAGAACACTCAATATGCCAAAGGCAATTAGAACCGCTCAGTTGGCAGACTTTGATATAACTGGCCGCGAAGAGATTGCTCAAGCAGCAGCCGATTTTATTGATACTTATACTGCTAATCCGCAAAAATTTATTCAAGGAATGTATTTGCAAGGAAGTTTTGGTGTTGGTAAAACGTATCTTTTAGGTGCAATCGCAAATGGGCTTGCAGAAGAGGGATTTCGCTCAACAATGCTTCATTTTCCATCTTTTGCTGTTGAAGTCAAAGGTGCGATTGGTTCGAACAATGTTATTGGAAAAATTGATAGCATAAAGAAAGCACCTGTTTTGATGTTGGATGATATCGGAGCTGATCAATTGTCGAGCTGGCTAAGAGATGATGTTTTGGGAATTATTCTGCAATATCGTATGCAAGAGGAGTTACCAACTTTCTTTAGTTCAAATCTTTCACTGCAAGATTTATTGGAACAATATTTAACAGTCAATAATCGTGGAGAAGCTGAGCCGCTTAAAGCTCGCAGAATAATGGAACGCATTGTATTTTTGAGTAAAGAGTATACGATGATTGGCAGGAACAGACGACATTCATAAATTATAATTTAAGGCTTGAATGATTTATGCAATCGTGGTTTAATAGTGGTTGAGTAATATATCGGAGGACGAAAGGTTGTTCAAGTCAGGGATGAGTGGCAATAACTGCAAGCTACTCAGCAGAACAATTTACCACCTCTATGATGAATTTATTCCAATATTGATTATTGGAACGGGTCGGACCTGTTAAAAACGATTTGAGAGATTTTTGATATCTGAATTTGGGTGGAACCACGCTAATTGCGTCCCTAGTATACTTTTTAAAGTATGCTAGGGACTTTTTATTTTGCAAATAATTTTAAAGGAGAGATGGATTATGGTTAAAGTTAAGTTCCCTGATGGGGCTATTAAAGAATTTGAAAATGGGGCAACTGTTGAGACCGTTGCTCAATCAATAAGCACGAGTCTTGCCAAAAAAGCAGTTGCTGGTCGTTATAATGGCCAATTGATTGATTTTAACGCACCATTAGAGGCCGATGGAGAAATTGAAATTATCACAAAGGATTCTGAAGATGGATTGAAGGTTTTATGGCAGACAGCTTCCCTATTGTTGGGTGCATCACTATCCGATCTATATTCAGAAATGAAATTTGGTGAAGGTAGCGTTAGTGAACACGGCTTTTTCCTTGACACAGATAACGCAGCTGGTCAAGTTGCTGAAACTGAATTTGAAAAAATTACACAAAAGATGCAAGAAATTGTGAAATCTGGGGCAAAGGTCGAACGCTTGGTAGTTGATGAAAAAGAAGCATTGGCATTAGTAGATGGCGACGCCTATCGCATGGAACTTGTTAAGGAAGCCGTTGTTTCTGGCAAGGTTATTTTACACAAATTAGGTAATTTTGTAGATGTTTCCGCAGGTGCATATTTGGAAAAGGTTAGCTCAATTAAGATTTTTAAACTACTTTCAGTGGCTGGTGCATACTGGAAGGGTGCTTCAAGCAATCCAATGCTTCAACGTATTTATGGAACTGCTTTTTATAAACAAAAGGAATTGGATGCCGAGTTACAAAGAAGACAAGAAGCACGTGAACGTGACCACCGTGTAATTGGAAATGACTTGGACTTGTTCTTTGTTGATCCTAAGGCTGGTGCAGGCTTGCCATATTGGATGCCTAATGGTGCCACAATTCGCCGTACAATTGAACGCTACATTATTGATAAAGAAGTATCTCGTGGCTATGAGCATGTGTATACACCAGTTCTTGCTAACCTAGATTTGTACAAGCAATCGGGACATTGGGACCATTATCGTGAGGATATGTTCCCTCCAATGGATATGGGTGATGGTGAGTTATTAGAATTACGGCCAATGAACTGTCCTTCACATATTCAAATATATAACCATCATATTCGTTCATATCGTGATCTTCCTTTGAGAATTGCCGAATTAGGAATGATGCACCGTTATGAGAAATCTGGTGCACTTACAGGATTATCACGTGTTCGTGAAATGACATTGAATGACGGACATACATTTGTTACACCTGACCAAATTGAAGAGGAATTTAAAAACACCTTGCAATTGATGGTTTCAGTATATGCTGATTTTGATATTACCGACTATCGTTTCCGTTTAAGCTACCGTGATCCTAAAAATACGCATAAGTACTTTGATGATGATGAAATGTGGGAAAAATCACAAAAAATGCTTAAATCTGCAATGGATGACTTGGGTCTAGATTACTTTGAAGCAGAAGGTGAAGCTGCCTTTTATGGTCCTAAGCTTGATGTTCAGACGAAGACAGCTTTAGGCGGTGAGGAGACTTTGTCTACGATTCAATTAGATTTCTTATTGCCTGAGAAATTCGATTTGCATTACATCGGTGCAGATGGTGAAGAACATCGTCCTGTTATGATTCATCGCGGAATTGTTTCAACAATGGAGCGATTTACAGCTTATTTGACAGAAATGTATAAAGGAGCATTCCCAACTTGGTTGTCACCAAAACAAGTTACAATTATTCCTGTCAAAAATGAATTACACTTGGCATACTGTGAAGAGTTGCGTGCTCGTTTGGCAGCTGCCAATGTACGTGTATCAATCGATGATCGCAATGAGAAAATGGGTTACAAAGTACGTCAGGCTCAGGTTACAAAAGTACCTTATATCCTTGTTGTGGGTGATCAAGAGGTTGCTTCCAATGAAGTTGCAGTGCGTCGTTATGGCGAGAAAAAGACGGTTAATGTGACAAAGGATGAATTTGTTAATGAAATTTTGGCAGATATTGCTAGTTACAGTCGTACAAATTAATGTTTGACTTTAATTTGGTAACAATGTATAGTTAAAGAGTTGAGAAAAAGCAGAAGCAACCCGCTTCTCGCCTAGCGAACTAATAGTTCACGGGCAGATGATTATTTATTTCGAATTGATGAAGTGAAGATTAGTCCGGGTAGCTTTTTGTAAGCTATCCGGTTTTTTCTGCGTTTTCTCTGATATTAAACGGAGGTGAAGCATCATAGCAGTAGATAAGATGGTAAATGAAGGCATACGTGCAAGTGAATTGCGCTTAATTGCCAGTGATGGTTCCCAACTTGGGGTTAAAACCAAACAAGAAGCACTAACGTTAGCTGAACAATCTAGTCTGGATCTCGTTTTAGTTGCTCCAAAGGCGAAACCACCTGTTGCCAGAATTATGGATTATGGTAAATATCGGTTTGAACTGCAAAAGAAACAACGTGAAGCAAGAAAGAATCAAAAGGTCATCAATGTTAAAGAAGTTCGTTTGAGTCCAACTATTGACACAAATGACTTTAACACCAAATTGAATAATGCGCTTAAGTTCCTTGGAAAGGGAGATAAGGTAAAGGTATCAATCCGCTTTAAGGGACGCGCAATTACTCATAAAGAAATCGGTTATGATGTTTTGAATCGATTTGCAAAAGCAGTTGAAGAAGTTGCAACTGTAGAATCGAGAGCAAAAATGGATGGACGCAGCATGTTCATGATGCTGGCACCTAAAGCCGAAAAATAGGTTTTAATATAGTAGGAGGAAGAAAGTATTATGCCAAAACAAAAAACACATCGTGCATCAGCAAAACGTTTCAAGCGTACAGGGGATGGCGGATTAAAGCGCTCAAATGCTTTTACAAGTCACCGTTTCCACGGAAAGACAAAGAAACAACGTCGTCAATTACGCAAGGCATCAATGGTATCTAGCTCAGATATGAAGCGTATCAAGCAGATGCTTTCACAAATGAATTAATTAAAATAAAATTGATGATGAGGTCTTGAAGAAAAGACCATTTCGAGGGTGTACTAAAGATAAGCACCTCGAATATATAAGGGAGGAATTATCATGCCACGTGTTAAAGGTGGAACAGTTACGCGTCAACGTCGTAAAAGAATGATTAAATTAGCAAAAGGGTACCGCGGTTCAAAACATATTCAATTTAAGGTAGCTAAACAACAAGTTATGAAGTCATACTTGTATGCTTTCCGTGATCGTCGTAAGACGAAGACAAACTTCCGTAAGTTATGGATTGCTCGTATCAATGCAGCTGCTCGTATGAATGGTATTAGCTACAGCAAATTAATGCATGGTTTGAAGCTTGCTGAGATTGAAGTTAATCGTAAGATGTTAGCTGACCTTGCAATTAGTGATAATGCAGCATTTACAGCACTTGTTGAAGAAGCAAAGCAAGCATTAGCGAAATAATTTGCAGATATGTAAGAGAGCGTGATATAAGCTGGTAGATTAGAGCGCTAACTACGCGAAATTTTACCTCATGAAACACGTTTATACGTACATTATCAATAAAGGGGCTGCTGGTCATAACTTTTGACCCAGCCCCTTTATTTTACATTGAGAAATTTATTAATAAACGTAATTTTTTTGCTTTAAGTAGGGTTCATAGAATATAATTAACAAGCAAAAGGATTAATATAGGAGTGAACCAAATGCTGACTCGTTTCAAACCAACTTGGATGATTACCTCAATATACGAGATAACTCCAGATGAAATTAAGGAAATGGGCATTAAAGTAATCTTAACTGACCTAGACAATACACTGATTGCATGGAATAATCCAGATGGTACTCCTAAGTTGCGCGAGTGGCTTGAGATCATGAGTAATGAAAAGATCCCAGTCGTTGTTGTTTCCAATAATAATAAAAAGCGTGTTGCGCAAGCAGTTGAACCGCTAGGGCTGCCTTTTATTGCACGTGCGATGAAACCACTAACTAAGGGAATCAATGAAGCTAAGAAGAAATTAGATCTGGAAGACAGTCAGATTGTCCTAGTTGGTGACCAATTACTTACAGATGTCGCAGCAGCAAATGCAGCTAAAATAAGAAGCATCTGGGTCAAACCACTTGTTGAGACGGATGCATGGAATACAAAACTAAATCGGTTCTTAGAGAAAATAATTAAGAAAAGACTACAGAAAAAGAATATTATAAAAAAAGTTTGGGGGCATTCACTGAATGACTGATGAAACTGAGGCACTATACTGTATTGGATGTGGCTCATTAATTCAAAGCAACGATCCTGATGGGCTAGGTTATGTACCTGCTTCTGCTTTGAAGAAACAAGTTGAAACTAAGGAATTATATTGTAAGAGGTGTTTTAGATTACGCCATTATAATGAAGTTTCAGATGTTAATTTAACAGATGATGATTTCTTGAAGATTTTGACACAAATTGGAGATACGGATGCATTGATTGTAAATGTGATTGATATCTTTGATTTCAGTGGGTCAATTATTCCTGGGATTCAACGCTATGTTGGTAAAAATCCAATCCTGATGGTTGGTAATAAGGAAGATTTGCTGCCCAAGTCACTTAAGCGTACAAAGCTAAAGGATTGGATTAGACAAAGTGCCAATTTAGTTGGGCTTAGACCAGCAGACGTGGCCTTGGTAAGTGCGGGAAAGAATCACGGAATAGCAACACTCCTTTCCTTAATCGAGAAGTATCGTGAAGGACGTGATGTATATGTCGTAGGGGTGACCAATGTTGGTAAGTCAACCTTGATTAATCAGATTATCAAACAGCAGACAGGAATAAATGAGTTAATTACTACATCCCGCTTTCCAGGAACAACTCTTGATAAGATAGAGATACCATTGGATGATGAACATTTTTTAATTGATACTCCAGGAATTATTCACCAACATCAAATGGCACATTTTCTTAGCGGTAAGGAACTTAATGTTGCTTCACCACAAAAAGAAATAAAGCCACGGGTGTATCAGTTGAACGCGGGACAGACACTCTTTCTTGGCGGCTTAGCCCGCTTTGATTATATTACTGGTGAAAAGGATGGAATTGTTGTTTATACAGATAATAATTTGATGTTGCACCGAACAAAATTAGAAAATGCAGATACGTTGTATGAGAAACATGTTGGAGAACTGCTTCAGCCACCTTCTGAAGAAACATTGACAAAGCTACCCAAGTTGGTCAGATTTGAGTTTAAAACTGTCCAAAAAAGTGATTTGGTTTTTTCAGGGCTCGGCTGGATTACTGTTTCAGCAGGTGCTGTAGTTGCCGGATGGGCACCAAAGGGTGTATCTGTAACTATTAGACGCGCAATGATTTAAGGAGAAATAAATGAACTTATTAAGCGGAAAACAAAAGAAATTTTTAAAGGCCAAGGCACATAATATGAGACCTATTTTTCAAGTTGGTAAAGAAGGAGTTTCGGATAAATGGGTTGAACAAATTAAAAATGCCTTGGACAAACGTGAATTGATAAAGATTAATGTATTGCAAGGTTCAGATTTTGAAGCGAGTGAGGTTTCTGACTATTTAACAGAGAATACGGATATTATTGTTGTTCAAGTTATTGGCCACGTACTCGTTTTATATCGGCAATCATCCAAGATAGAAAATCGCGAAATTTCGGCTGAATTACAAAATTTTTAATATGAGATATAATAGGGAGTGTCAATAGATGAATGTTAATACACTCGTTAAATCAGTTGTTCAGACTAAACCGATAGTTGAGCCAAATGAGAGTGGCAAGAAAAAACGAGTAGGTATATTAGGAGGTACTTTCAACCCACCACATACGGGTCATCTGATAATTGCTGAGCAAGTTGCGAGTCAACTTGATTTGGATGAGATGCTTTTCATGCCAGATGCCTTGCCGCCACATGTCGATCATAAAGATGCGATAGCAGCCGATGATAGAAAAAAGATGGTTGAGTTAAGCATTGCAGGAAATCCGCTTTTTGATCTGGAGACTGCTGAGTTGGAACGTGGCGGAATAAGTTATACATTTGATACTATAGTTGAGTTAAAGAGAAAGCATCCTGATTATGAATATTATTTTGTCATCGGTGGAGATATGGTTGACTACCTTCCAAAATGGTACAGAATTGGCGAACTGGTAAAATTAGTTCATTTTGTGGGAGTTGCCAGAACAGGATTTCCGAAAGAAAGCAAGTATCCTGTTATGTGGGTGGATGTACCACTGATTGAAATTAGTTCAACGCAAATTCGTTGGAATATCCAGCATAATTGTTCAATAAAATATTTGGTTCCTAAAGATGTAGAGCATTACATTAAGGAGGAAGGTCTCTATCTTGAGTGAGCAAGAGTATAGTCGTAAATATTTTCCAGGTACAAGAACTGAATTGTTAGCTAAAGTTAAAAATAGTGTTAGTAACAAACGTTATCAGCATATATTAGGTGTTGAACAGGCAGCTGTTAGAATTGCTAAGCTTAATAAATTTAATATTGAAAAAGCAAGCATAGCGGCCTTGGTGCATGATTACGCAAAAGAACGCAGTGCGGAAGAATTTAAGAAAGTTATAACGGACAAGAACCTTGACGCCGACTTATTGAATTGGAATAATTATCTTTGGCACGGAGTTGTAGGCGCTGAGATTATTAAAGATGAGTTGCATATTGAAAACGAAGAAATCTTGAATGCAGTAAGGAGACATACTGTAGGTGCTGAAAATATGACTATTCTTGATAAAATCGTTTATGTCGCTGATTATGTTGAGAATGGCAGGGTATTTCCAGATGTCAATATTGCACGAACATTAGCTTATAGTAATTTGGATGACGCTGTTGCATTTGAGACTAAACATACATTGGAGTATCTGATTTCTACCAATGGTGTAGTGTATCCGGATGCAATTTTAACTTATAATAAATGGGTAGTTAAATAAAAGGAGAATTTAATGGATAGTAAAGAAATATTAAAAGTTGTTGTTGAGGCTGCTGACAGCAAACGCGCCGAAGATATAGTTGCATTGGATGTCAGCAAAATAAGTTATTTGGCTGATTATTTTGTAATAATGCAAGCAGATTCTGAGCGACAAGTTAAGGCAATCGTTGATAATATCGAAGAAGAAGTTGAAAAAGCTGGAATTGATATTAAACAAATTGAAGGAAAAAGTAGTGGTAATTGGATTTTAATTGATCTAAGGGACGTTGTTGTTCATGTGTTCAAGTCAGAAACAAGAGGCTTTTATAACCTTGAAAAACTTTGGGCTGATGCACCAATGGTCGAAGTCAAGGATTGGATTACGGAATAATGATCTACTCAACATTTGCACAAATCTATGATGAGTTAATGGATCCTGAGATCTATGATAATTGGGCGAAACTAGTTGATACAGTTACGGATAAACAACATAAGAAATTACTTGATTTGGCATGTGGTGCAGGCAGATTGGCAGTGATACTTGCTAAGGATGAATATCAAGTAACAGGTGTTGATTTGTCAGAAGAAATGTTGTCACTTGCGGAGGTTAGAGCCCGTGAAGAACAAGTTAAATTAGAACTTCTAAGCGCAAACATGACTGACTTGAGTGAATTAGAAAATTTTGATATTGTGACTTGTGGGTTGGATTCACTGTGCTATCTTGCTGATAAAGATGAACTGCTGCAGACCTTTCAGGAAGTTGCGGGTCATCTAAATGGAGATGGGGTATTTATTTTTGATGTAATCTCGCCGCATCAGACTGATGTTGTTTATCCAGGTTATATGTATAATTATACGACACAGGAGCAAGCTTTTTTATGGGAGAGTTTTGCAGGTGAAGTTCCACATAGTGTTATACATGATTTAACCTTTTTTGTTGCAAATAAGGATAGAACAAGCTATCAGCGTTATGAAGAAACTCATTATGAACGAACTTACGATTTAAATGTTTACTTAGAGCTTCTTGCTAAGGCTGGATTTAATAAAGTCAAAGCGACTGCTGATTATGGTAATGGAGAAATCGATGAAGAAACAACTCGTTTTTTCTTTGTTTGTCATAAGGCATAGGGAGGTACATGAATGGATATTGTGGGGATAGTTGCGGAGTATAATCCGTTTCACAATGGACATCTATATCAAATTAGTGAAGTGAAAAAAAGATTTCCGAATGCTGTCATAGTTGTTGTGATGAGCGGTAATTTTCTTGAACGGGGAGAACCGGCGCTTCTTGATAAATGGATGAGAGCGAAAGAGGCAATCTTAAATGGTGTTAATTTGGTTGTTGAGTTGCCGGTAGCCTTTTGCGTCCAACCAGCAGATCTTTTTGCATTTGGAGCGATAAGAATTCTTAAAGAACTGGGTGTGCAGAAGCTAGTCTTTGGTGTTGAAAATGTAGACTATGATTTTGACAAGATGGCTCAATTAACCAAAAAGGTACATGGAGATTTTTCAACTTACAATGAGTCCTATGCAAAGGCGTATCAGAGAGCTATTACGGAAAGAACGGGAGTGGATGTTTCTAAGCCCAATAATCTTTTAGGCTTGGCATATGCAAAAGCAAATCTGGAACTAGGTTCTTTTTTAGAATTGATACCAATTCAAAGAAAGAAAGCAGAGCATCATGATCAACAGCTACCAGTTGATTCACGAATTGCCAGCGCTTCGGCAATAAGAAGTGCAGTCTTGAGCAACAAGGAATTAGTTGTTAATTTTGTACCTAATTCAACAGTTGAGGATCTGCAACAGTCCAAAAAGGCAAGTTGGACGGATTTTTGGCCGCTGCTTAAATATCAGATTCTGACGAGCAAGGTACAGGAGTTAAGAGAAATATATGGAATGACAGAAGGGCTTGAGTTTAGACTTAAGGACAAACTAGAGAGAATGGGACCTGCAGTGGCTTTTACTGACTGGATAGATGAGGTTAAATCAAAGCGTTTTACGTATACTCACTTGACAAGATTAGCGACGATGATTTTACTTCAGGCAAAGAAGGATGAAGTCGCACAAGTCGTACGAAGCCCATACATCAGAATACTTGGATTTGATGATTTAGGCCAAAAACAACTGAATAATGTGAAGAAGAAAATGACATTTCCAGTTATTTCTCGAGTTTCACAAAAGATTGCTGCGAATCCGCTTGATTTGGACTACCGAGCAGGTTTGGTATATAGTCAGTGTAGTGGTCAGAGACAGGATTTTGGTCGAAAGCCATTTCAAGGTTAGTTGATGCTGTCAAGGAAAAACCATTGACAATGTATTTTTTGACAGGTATAATCAGGGTTGTTGCATTAGGAGGAAGTATTGAATGAAGTGGTCTTTGAATGAGCTAGGACAGATTGGTTCAACGCCTTTTCACTTCGAGGAGGTAGTCAACGTAGCCGATTCAATTGTTAAACGAAATAGCGAGATCACTGCTATTTCTCCAGCACAAGTAAGTGGCTTTTTCGTGGTGGATAGTTTAGGTCTCCTTGGTTCATTCAAGGTAAGCGTCAAGGTGACACTGCCTTCTACTAGATCTCTCAAGGTGGTAGAAATTCCGCTTGATTTTGAAGTAAGTGAATATTATGTGAGCCATAGGACACATGATTTATCTAGATTTGATGCCAAGGATGTCGTAATTATTTTGGAAGATGATATTTTGGACCTCAACCAAGCAGTTGAGGATAATATTCTGTTGCAGATTCCAACAAGAATTTTGACAGCTGAGGAAGAAGCTAGTGAAGACTTGCCTCAAGGTAAGGGTTGGGAAGTTTCTGAAGATGGTCGTAATAATCAAAAACAAAGGGATAAGGATACTATCGATCCGCGGTTAGCAAAACTAAAAGACTTTTTTGATAAAAAAAACTAGGACTTTAGCAGTTGCAAAATTGTTGAATTAAAAGTACAATTCTTTTTGTTGATTAATTTTATTAATTGAAGGAGGTGGCTGTTAAGATGGCAGTACCAGCACGTAAAACATCAAAAGCTCGTAAGAGATTACGTCGCACACATTACAAGTTGCAAACACCAGGTATGAGTGCTTGCCCTAACTGTGGCGAATTAAGAAAGTCTCATCATGTATGCCCAAGTTGTGGGTTCTACGGTGATAAGGAAGTTGTAAAAGTTGATTAATAACTGAGATGAGGGACCATGGCCCTTGTTTCATTTTTTAATGAATGATGCATCCCAAGCTGAATGAGCGAGGGATGTTTTTTTTGTAAAATATGTTTTATCTCTAGAGTCATGAAGACAAGATATGGTAGAATTTAGCAGTGTAGGGAAGGAAAGTAAGCGGATGAAAGTTCATAACGTAAATCTCAAAATAAGTGCTGTCAGACCAGAACAGTATCCAGATGAAGGATATCCCGAAGTTGCTTTGGTAGGTAGATCTAATGTCGGCAAATCATCCTTGATTAATCGTTTGATTAATAGGAAGAGCTATGCAAGAACATCAAGTCAACCAGGGAAAACACAAACATTGAATTTCTATGATGTAGAATCAATGCTTTATTTAGTTGATGTACCCGGCTATGGATATGCGAAGGTCTCTAAAGCTGAGCGTGAAAAATGGGGCAGAATGATTGAAACATACTTAGTTCAACGTGAACCTTTAAGAGGAGTCGTTTCCTTGATTGATGGGCGTCATGAGCCAACAGAATTGGATGTACAAATGGTCGAATTTCTGCAATACTATAATTTACCAGTTTTGTTAGTAGCTACAAAGATTGATAAGATACCAAGAAGTAAGTGGAATAAGGTTGAAAAAGACATCAAGAAAAAGATAAAGCTCAATGATGAAGATAAACTGGTACTCTTCTCTGCTACCCAAAAAATCGGTGATGATATCGTTTGGGATTGGATAGAAGAAAAAATAAATGGTTAGAAGGGATTGGAAATAGATGGAATTTAATGAATATCAAGAAGCTGCTACAAGAACGCTATACGGTAATGAGCAGGTACTTACAAATTGTGCCCTTGGGCTTGCCGGAGAGAGCGGTCAAGTGATAGATCTCATAAAAAATTATACATTTAAGGGTAAAGAACTAAATCGTGAAGAAATGATTCATGAAATGGGAGATGTGCTATGGTATCTGTCACAAATTGCTGCATGGGCAGATATTCCTTTTGATGAAATTGCCAAGGACAATATTGAAACACTTAATAAGCGATATCCACACGGATTTGCACAGGATAGTTAAGAAGAAGTAAAGCCGATATTAAAAATTAAAATAGGGATGATTTTAGTGAAACCACATACATTAAAAACTGGAGATAAGGTTGCTATTGTGAGCCTGTCTAGTGGTGTTTTGGGTGAAGATTTTGTAAAACATCAAAAAGAACTAGGGGAAAAGAGGCTCCGTAATTTTGGTTTGGAACCCGTCTATATGACTAATGCATTGATGGGTATAGAGTACTTGCAGAATCATCCAGAAGCACGTGCTGCTGATTTGAAAGAAGCCTTTTTACGTACGGACATTCAAGGAATATTTTGCGTGATAGGTGGAGATGACACTTATAGGTTGTTGCCATATTTACTTGATGATCAGGAATTTGTTACTGCAGTACATGATCATCCAAAGTTGTTTTCTGGTTTTTCTGACACGACGATTAATCATCTAATGTTTTACAAGTTAGGATTGCAGACATTTTATGGACCCAACTTTCTAAATGATTTGGCGGAACTGGACGAAAATTTACTGCCATATACTGCAAACACAATTAGTAGTTATTTTAAAAATACCCCTAATTTGAAAATTGTTTCAAGTGATACATGGTATGAAGAGCGAACTACCTTTTCACCCGAAGAAATTGGAACTGCGCGAATTAGTCATCCAGAGAAGCGAGGATATGAGACTTTAAATGGTGGTGGAATCGTAACTGGAAGACTGCTTGGTGGTTGCATAGATAGTCTAAATGATATTTTGACAAGCTCAAGGTACACAGATGAAAGAGAAATTTGTTTTAAATATGGGATATTTCCTGAGCTAAAGCAATGGGAAGATAAACTTCTCTTTATTGAAACTAGTGAAGAAAGACCTGCTCCAGATGAATATGAAGCAATGCTAAGTAACTTGGAACAACGCGGAATATTTGGTGTAATTAAGGCTATAATCGTGGGTAAACCACAAAATAATGTGTACTATCAGGAATATCGGGAAAAGTTGAAGAACATCGCAGCAAAATATCGTTTACCGGTTCTAATGAATGTTAATTTTGGACATGCATATCCTAGAACTGTAATACCTTATGGATGCATGGCGAAAATTGATTTTGATAAGAAATCATTTGAGATTACTGAACCATTATTTCAAGAATAGATGTATGAAATGTGTTGTTTTAGTTTTATGTATAAGAAAAGAGGCTTACCACAAGCAAAGATAATTCTTTGCGGCAGGCCTCTTTTTGATTCACACAAAATGTATTCTATAAATCTAAGCAAACTATTAATTTTTCTTGTTTTTTTCGTCAGCCTTTTTTTCTTTATCTTTTGGTCTCTGCTTTGTTCTAGGCTGTTTGGGGTCAACTGCGAATTTACCGAAGAGTTCATCGAGCTTTGTCTGGCTATTTATCGTAAGTCCCATAATTAAATCTCCCTTACTTATTATTACTAATAGAGTATCAGTTTGTAGGTAAAAATTCAATTAGAACACAGTATGTATATTTTATAGTTTATACACTTTATTTATGAATAAAAATGTTTATTTGACAATTTTATTGAATAATAATTCTTTTTGCTGTATACTTTACGTCGTTGAGTCAGAAAAGGTAAGGGAGAAGTTTAATGAAAAGTAAAAAGATTTGGATTACTTTGGTAATTTTAATTATGATGTTGTTGGTACCTCTGGGAAAAGTAAATGCCGCAAGTGATGGCTATTTACAGAAGATTAAGGATAAGGGAACACTTGTAGTTGGAACAAGTGCGGATTATCCACCTTATGAATTTACAGTAAAACAAAGTGGGAAAACAACTTACGTGGGTTTGGACATTGAGATTGCAAAGAAGTTTGCAAAAGATCTGGGTGTGAAATTAGAAATTAAAAATATGAATTTTGATTCATTACTTGTTGCGCTCGAAACACACAAAGTTGATGCAGTTATTTCAGGGATGAATCCGACTCCTGAAAGACAAAAGAGTGTTGACTTCTCAAATGTTTATTATAGAGGAAAGCAATATATGCTGATCAATAAAAAGGATGCAGCGCTCTATAAAAATATTCATAGCTTTAAGAATAAGACCATTGGTGCTCAAGCAGGTTCATTACAATATGACCTTGTTAAAAAACAGATGAAGAATAATCAAGTAAAGGGTTTGGCTAAACTTAATGATTTGGTGATTGCTCTTGAATCAGGAAAAGTCAATGCTGTTGCGATGGAGGAAGCAACTGCCAAAGCATTTGCACAAAACAATACTTCATTGAAAGTTATTAATCCTGAATTTAATGTTGATTCTAGCCAGACAGGTTCTGCAATGGCATTTCCCAAGGGTGCAACCAGTCTAGTCCAAGCAGCCAATAAAACAATTGCTCAAATTAAAAAGAAAAATCTGATAAATAAGCAGTACATACCTTTAGCAGGGAAATATATGACTAATAATTCAAAGAAAAACTCAATGTGGAATTATTGGACTTATTTCGCAAAGGGAATTGAATATACGTTGATAATAACGGTTGTCTCAGTTTTCTTTGGATTCATATTAGGGGTATTATTAGCACTCTTGCGTTTATCTAAGAGTAAGCTGGGTAAAGCAATTGCAACTGCATATATTGAATTTGTCAGAGGAACACCTTTGATGGTTCAAGTAATGTTTGTTTATTTTGGAATAGGGGCCGTTATTCAATCATTACCAGCATTGCTTGCAGGTATAATTGCTGTTTCACTAAATTCAGCAGCTTATGTTGCTGAAGTTATTCGTTCAGGAATCGAATCAATACCTGCCGGACAAACAGAAGCGGCCAGAAGCTTAGGAATGTCACAAACGTTAACTTACAGATATGTCATTATTCCGCAGGCATTGAAGAACATTTGGCCAGCATTAGGAAATGAATTCATTACACTTATTAAAGAGAGTTCGATTGTTTCCATTATTGGTGTTGGTGATTTGATGTATCAGATGCAGTTAGTACAGTCTGCAACATATAAGGGTGTAATCCCTATCTTTATCACAATGGTCATTTATTTCGTAATGACGTTTGGGCTTTCAAAGGTCTTAGGTTATTTTGAAGGGAGAATGAAACATGCCTAACATGATTGAAATTAAAAACCTCGAAAAGTCATTTGGTGATAATCAGGTTTTGAAAAATATTACTGAAGTTGTAAAAAAAGGGCAAGTTATCTGCGTGATTGGGCCTTCCGGCTCGGGGAAAAGTACTTTTCTAAGATGTTTGAATGTGCTGGAAAAGCCTTCGGCAGGACAAATAATTTTTGAGGGGCAGGAGCTAACAAATATTTCCGAGGTTGAGTTAAACAAGCTCAGAGAGCGTATGGGAATGGTTTTTCAAAGCTTTAATCTTTTTCCAAACATGGATGTGATAAACAACGTCAAACTTGCTCCTTTGAAGGTTAAAAAGGATGTGGAAGAAGAAGCAAGCCAAAAAGCAGGGCAGCTATTAGAACAAGTTGGTTTGGCAGATAAGGCTGAGCAATTTCCACTGAGTCTTTCAGGAGGACAGCAGCAACGTGTCGCAATTGCACGCGCACTTGCAATGGATCCAGAAGTTATGCTTTTTGATGAACCAACCTCGGCTTTAGATCCCGAGATGGTTGGTGAGGTTTTGAAAGTAATGAAAGATCTTGCTGAATCGGGAATGACAATGATTGTTGTAACACATGAAATGGGATTCGCAAAGGAAGTTGCGGATCAGATATGGTTCATGGATGAGGGCTATATTCAAGAAAAGGGAGCACCAGACGAATTTTTTGCAAATCCGAAGACAAGTCGTGCCAAAGAGTTTTTGTCAAAAATATTATAAATATGTGGACGGAAAGATAAAAGTTAGGTCTTTTGATAAGTTTAACTTACGGAACACGTTTATTCAGAATAGATAAGGAAGTTGGTTCAAAATATAACTTTTGAGCTAGCCTCCTTTTTTGGTTGTTGCTAAGTTTTATCCAAAACTAAATGAGCAAGATTGAAGATTATAATTGGAAGTCTTTTCCTACAAACTTGATTAATGCTGTAATATAATATTAACAGGAGTTTGCTCGGTAGACGGAGGTGTAAATTGAGGTGGCAACACAGCACATTGAAAATAAATTAAAATTGTTACCAGATCTGCCAGGATGTTACCTAATGAAGGATATCAATAGTAAAATCATTTATGTTGGTAAAGCAAAAAACTTAAAGAATAGGGTACGTTCTTATTTTAAAAGTATGCATGAAGGCAAGACTGCAAAATTAGTTTCAGAAATAAGAGATTTTGAAACAATTATTACTTCGACAGATAAAGAAGCTTTTTTGTTGGAAATCACGCTGATTCAAAAACATAAGCCTTATTACAATATAAAATTAAAAAGAGGTACGGGGTATCCGTATATTAAGATCACAAATGAAAAGGACCCAACTTTAAAAATTGTAAGTCAGGTCAAAAAAGATGGGGCTTATTATTTTGGGCCTTACCCGAATGTTTATGCTGCTAGTGAGACAATGCATCTATTGCAGCGTGTTTATCCGCTCAGGAGATGTAATGGTTATCAGAAGCGGCCGTGTCTGTACTACCATATGGGGCAGTGTTTAGGAGCTTGTTTCAAAGAAGTAAAAACAGAAGAATATGATAAGCAAATCAAAAAAATAAAGACCTTTCTGAATGGGAATGTCGGTGCAATTAAGAAAACGTTAGAGAGCAAGATGAATAATGCCGCACAGAAACTTGAATTTGAAAGGGCAGCGGAACTTCGTGATCAAATACATTACATTGAAGTAACTGTAGAAAAACAAAAGATAATCTCAAATGATAATACTCCGAGGGATTTATTCAACTTTTATATGGACAAGGGTTGGGTTTCACTGCAAATTTTCTTTATTCGTCAGGCACGCTTAATTAAACGTGAGAAACGACTTTTTCCTTGTATAGATACACCTGAGGCAGAGTTGGAGTCGTTTATTTTACAGTTTTATAATCAAAAAAATAGAATATTGCCTAAAGAGATACTTGTTCCTAAGGGAGTAAGTCATGATGTACTTGGTGAAATACTGCAAGTTCCTGTCAAAACACCGGTTAGGGGAACAAAGAAAAACTTGATGGAACTTGGGCAGAAGAATGCACGGCTTGTACTTGAAGAAAAATTTCGTCTATTGGAGCTGGATGATCGCAAAACAACGGGTGCAATGGATGAAATAATGAAGGCTTTGGCTCTGCCGGCTGGACATCGAATTGAATCATTTGATCATTCACATATCCAAGGTTCTGATGTTGTTTCGGCGATGGTTTCATTTTTGGATGGACGACCGCAAAAAAGCCAGTATCGTAAGTATAAGTTGCGGACGGTCACTCACGCGGATGAAAGTGCAAGCACAAGAGAGGTCATTAGAAGAAGGTACACAAGGTTGTTGAAGGAGCATAGTGAATTGCCAGATTTAATTTTGATGGATGGAGCAGAAATCCAAATTGAAGCGGCACAAGATGTACTGCAAAACGAACTTGGGTTAAATATACCAGTGGCAGGAATGGTTAAGGATAATCATCATAAGACCGCAGACCTAATGAATATGCAGTATCAAAAAGTATCATTGAATCCGAAGAGTGAGGCATTTTACTTGCTTCAGCGTATTCAAGATGAAGTTCATAGATTCGCGATAACTTTTCACCGTCAAACGCACTCTAAAAAATCTTTGTCTTCGAGATTGGATCTAATTCCCGGTGTGGGTCCAAAATCAAGAATTAAATTGTTGAGAAAATTTGGATCCATGAAAAAAATCGCAGATGCTTCGCTTGAAGATATCGAAGCTTTAGGCATTCCTAAAAAAGTGGCCCAAACAATTAAATTAAGTCTTAAGTAATTAGTGACTATTTAATTCATTTGGTTGTTGAGGCTCATAATCAACGTCCCATGGTTCAACATGAACATCAGTATCAAAAACACCATATTTTCGTTGTAATAGACTTTCGATTTTTTCGGTAATGTGGTGACTTTTTCGCACCGTCATTTGTGGATCTACCCAGATAATAATATCCACGAAGATATTGGCACCATATGAGCGCCCTTGAATATTGTGGACAAGTTCGACGCCAGGAATTCTTTCAACATCGGCAGTATATTTTTCGAGCAAGTCATCATCAAAACCGTCAGACAATGAGAAGGCACTTGCTGAGAAAATATCATAGGCAGTTTTGAGAATCAGGAGCCCAATCAAAAAGGCAACGACACCATCAATCCAAGCCATATTAAAATTAGCCGCAAAGATTGTGATTGATGTTCCAAAACTAGTCCAAGCATCGCTTCTGCAATCTTTGGCAATTGCGAGTAATGATTGTGAGTTTATTTTCTTTGCTTGATGTGCATTATGGAAATAGACACCATACATCAGCAGCCCACTAAAAATACCGACAAATAAGGCATAGATGTCAGGGGATTCTTGATTGCCCGCTAAGATATCCTTGACTGAAGTATAAAGAACACTTAGCCCAACTAATAGCATAATCAATGAAGTCAGAAAAGTTGCGATTGTTTCGGCTTTCCAATGCCCATATTGGTGGTGTTCATCTGGCGGACGGGTAGCTAATCTTAGTCCAACCATGACAGCACAGGATGAAAAAATATCCGTTGCATTGTTGAACCCATCTGCTAGCAGTGTTTCAGAGTGACTTAACTGTCCAATGATGACTTTTAATAAGGAGAGTAGAATGTAGGCACAAAGACTGATTAAGACACCCTTTTGTGCTGTTTTTAGATTTTTATATCTTTGCTGCATTTTGAACACTCCCTGAATAGTATCGGATACGTAAATTATATGATTTTTTTTGTTGAAATGAAATTGTTATATCTTGTAGTGCAAATACGCAAAAATGTGAGCAGTTGTATTTTTGACCTTGATTCTAAAAACTGGTATAGTTGGCGGTGGTAGTTTTTAGGGTAACGATGAACAAGTTCATTTTTTCTTTATTAGCTCACATATTAGTGTCAATGTAAATAATCAATATGGAAAGAAGGGTGAATTAATAATGTTTGTCGATCAAGTAAAAATTAATGTGAAGGCTGGAAACGGCGGAGATGGAATAGTTGCATTCCGTCGTGAAAAATTTGTTCCTGACGGTGGTCCGGCTGGTGGAGACGGCGGTAAAGGTGGAAGTGTAATCTTTAAGGTTGATGAGGGTCTAAGAACCTTGATGGATTTTCGCTATCACCGTCACTTTAAAGCTAAGAATGGTGAAAAGGGAATGAATAAGGGAATGTATGGTCGTGGTGCAAGTGATTTTTACGTTTCGGTACCGGAAGGAACTACAGTTACGGATGATGAGACAGGTGAAATTTTAGGTGATCTGTTACATGATGGTGACGAGTTAGTAGTCGCAAAAGGTGGTCGTGGAGGTCGCGGAAATATTCATTTTGCAAGTGCAAGGAATCCAGCACCAGAAATAGCTGAAAATGGTGAACCCGGTATTGAGCGTGTCTTACGTTTAGAATTGAAAGTTTTAGCGGATATCGGTTTAGTTGGTTTTCCTTCAGTCGGGAAGTCCACGCTGCTGGCGACTGCTACAAGTGCGAAGCCCAAGATAGCTACTTATCATTTTACGACACTTGTTCCTAACTTAGGAATGGTAAGACTGGATGATGGACGAGATTTCGTAATGGCAGATTTGCCAGGATTAATTGAAGGTGCTTCTCAAGGAGTTGGACTTGGGATTCAATTCTTGAGGCACATTGAGCGTACGAGGGTGATTTTACACTTAGTTGATTTAAGTGGTATGGATGGGCGAGATCCATATGATGATTTTGTTAAAATTAATCAGGAATTATTATCATATGATGAAACGCTGCTTGAACGTCCACAAATTGTAGTGGCAAGCAAGATGGATTTACCGGATGCTAAGAAAAACCTGGCTGATTTTGTTGTAAAAATTAAGAATGATAAAATGCTTAAAACTGTACCAGAGGTTGTTGAAATTTCTTCCGTTACTCATACTGGCGTCAAGGAATTAATGGCAAAAGCTGCTGATTTACTTGAGAAAACACCTGTATTTCCAACACTTGCTGATAGAAAACGACAAAAACAGCTTGAAAATGGAACTGTTTATAAGTTTGAAGAGGCTGAACAATATCCATTTGAAATTACGAGAGATCCAGATGCAACATGGGTATTAAGTGGTACTGAATTAGATAAGCTATTTAAAATGACAGATTTTGAACATGATGAAAGTATCATGCGCTTTGCTCGTCAGTTACGGGGAATGGGTGTTGATGACGCTCTAAGAGCAAAGGGTGCAAAACAAGGTGACTTAGTTAGAATTGACAAGTTTACGTTTGAATTTGTTGAATAAATTATAGAATCTTTTTCGTGTTTTGGGGTTGGAATAAATGAATACAGGTAGTAAGAAAAGACGTTATATTACAGGGTTTGATGGCATTAGAACGCTTGCGGTTATCGGTGTTATTTTATATCACCTTGTGCCATATGATATTCAAGGCGGTTTTTTAGGAGTTCCAATCTTCTTTGTGTTATCCGGATATCTTATTACGGATATTTTGAACGAAGAAATTCAAAAAAAAGGGAAAGCCAACCTTTTTTCTTTTTATAAAAAAAGAATGAAGAGGCTTTATCCTGGGCTGGTTACAATGATTGTTGCCACAAGTGCGTATATAACTTTATTTCAAAGAAGTCTATTAAACGGTATTCGGAGTGTAATATTTGGTAACTTGCTTTATGTTTATAATTGGGTGCAAGTTAAGCAAGGCCAATCGTATTTTGATCGTTTTGAGGTACAATCTCCGTTTACACATTTATGGTCGTTGTCGATTGAGGGACAATTTTATTTTTTCTGGCCAATTGTATTGACAGTTTTATGGGTACTCTTACGAAAAAAGCAACCAATTTTTGACACTATCTTTCTGATTGCCTTTTTTTCAGCATTAACAATGGCATTGTTGTATAAAGATGGCCAAGATTCTTCAAGAATTTATTTTGGAACTGATACAAGAATGTTTTCAATATTATTGGGTACCAGTCTAGCAATCGTTTGGCCAAGCAAGGAATTGAAGACTACCCTCCAGAAAAAATCGCGCATGATTTTAGATGGAGTTGGAATAGTTAGTCTAGGTTTGATTGTTTGGATGTTTTTCTCAATGTCTGGTGAGAGCGATTTGACATATCATGGAGGGATGTTCTTTTTCTCATTGATTTCAATGTTTTTAATTGCAACTGTTGCTCATCCTGGAGCCGATATGAATAAGTTGCTGACTAATCCTGTATTTACTTGGTTAGGAAAGAGAAGTTATGGGATATATCTCTATCAATATCCAGTGATGATTTTTTACGAGTCACATGTTCAAAATATTGCAGCCCACCCATGGCTACACGTTGTTATCGAGATTTCCTTGATTGTGATAATTAGTCATTTGTCTTATCGTTATATCGAATTACCGCTTCAACACTTTGATTATTCCAGAACAAAAGAAGTGGTTCAAGAATTCTTCAAAAAAAAGTCTCGTTATGGTTGGCAAAGATTATGGGTAGTAGGTGCACTTCTTTTAATTTTACTAACTATGACGGGGGCAGTTTTTCAACCCAACGCACAAAGCAATCAGAGTGGTAAGCAGTTAGAAGATGTGATAAAAAGAAATCAAAAAGAAGTTGCTGAGGATAATAAGAAACTGCAAGGTAAAGAAAAGCAAAATACGGGTTCGGCTTCTTCCTCTTCACAAAAAAATGCAAGTAGTTCGTCTGAGTCAGCGCAATCGAGTTCGGAACCGGATCAATTAACGCAGCAGCAGCAACAAAAAGCTGCTGCAATGAAGATTACCGCTATTGGAGATTCTGTCTTAGCTGATGGTTCAGTAAAGTTAAGGTCTATTTTTCAGCAGATGTACATTGATGCAAAGGTCGGAAGACAGCCAAGAGATGCAATTGGAATTTTGAATGGACTTGCGCAAAAGAGACAGCTTGATAACACAGTTTTACTGAGCTTGGGGACTAACGGCCCGTTTAATGATGAGGAACTGCACCAAATCATGGGTGCGATTGGAAATCGCAGGGTTTATTGGATAAACACGCATGTTCCTACGAGAAGATGGCAAAAGCAGGTTAATGACTCACTAAGTGCTGCGACTAAAACTTATCCTAATTTGCGAGTAATTGATTGGTATGATTACAGTAATAACCACAATAACTGGTTCTATGACGATGATGTTCATCCAAATGAATATGGTCTGAATTATTACGGCAATTTTATTGCAAAAGAGATTTTAGAAGATAAGTAGCGGTCCAGAATGATAAAACCTAGTAATCTTGACTTTGATTGTTGTTTTTGGATATAGTTGTGCATTTGCTTATTAATCAAGTGAATGTTTCTTCTTGGATATAATAAACGACGGGGAATGACACAGAGCATTGAGTTGTGGTCAGCCTCGTTTTTATTCTACAAATGCAAATTACCATTCACCAACTGTAATTTACCATTTATTAACAATTTTCCTTCTGATATCCGGTATCCGAAAACTTTAAAAATATCAGAATTATAGTTGATCAGAATGTTTTTATTCGATAAAGCAAACTGGTTTGACAGAGAAAAAAAAGTTTTTAAATCAAGTGCAGCGATTGAATTAGGGTCTGCGAGTAAAACCGCTGCTTGTTCATTAGTTGAAAACTGTGTGATTGGAACCAAAGTATCGTTTGATTGAAAATATAATTGGTAATTAGGATTGAGTCCGAATATAAGTGTTGTAAAGTCTTTTAAATACATGGTGTTCCTCTTTTCGTGGAATAAGTTTTAAACGTCTATTTAATTATATTTTGTAATTAAAAATAGTGACAGCTTTTATTTTGATGTTAAAATGATGTAAGATATTATTATATTTTAAGCCATTTATATTGACTTAATAGATTGGAATTATATATGGAAATTGAATTTTTAGGAACTGGTGCGGGATCACCTGCCAAGTCACGTAATGTAACTAGTATAGCGCTAAAGCTTTTAGAAGAAATAAATGAAGTTTGGTTATTTGATGTTGGAGAGGGAACACAGCATCAAATATTGAAAACATCAATTAGGCCACGGAAGGTGACTAGAATTTTTATCACACATCTTCATGGAGATCATCTTTTTGGGCTTCCTGGTTTTTTAAGCAGTCGTTCTTTCCAAGGTGCCCAACAGATGGGAACTTTGGTTATTTATGGTCCAAAAGGAGTTAAGGACTTTGTGCAAATGAGTTTGCGTGTTTCTCAATCCAAATTAACTTACAAAATAAAATATGTTGAAATAGAGCAAACTGGGTTATTAGTGGATGAAGAACGTTTCAAAGTTTACGTTGACAGGTTGGATCATCGAATTGAATGTTTTGGGTATCGTGTTGTTGAAAACGACTATGCTGGAGAGCTTCAAGTTGAACGACTTAAAGAGGAACATGTACCAGCAGGGCCACTTTATGGGAAATTGAAGGCTGGCGAAAAAGTAGAGTTACCCGATGGTAGAATTATTGATGGAAAGAACTACCTTGGAGAGAAAAAGAAAGGCAGAGTTGTTACTATTCTTGGTGATACAAGACAAACGTCATCCATTTTAGAATTAGCAAAAAATGCGGATGTACTTGTTCACGAGAGTACTTTTGGAAGGGATGAGGCGCAACTGGCTTTTAATTATCATCACTCAACTAATATGCAGGCTGCAAAAGTTGCTAAGCAGGCTGGAGTTAAACGACTTTTTCTGACACATATTTCTGCAAGATATATAGGGGCAAAAGCATTGCAACTTGAAAAAGATGCACATAAAGTTTTTGGAAATACAATATTGGCGAATGATTTTGATACTTATGTAGTTCCGTTTTCTCACAAATAGGAGGGAAAGAATGAAAAATTATAAACAACTAAAAGACTTACACAATCGAATTGTTGTTGTAACAGGAGCTTCTTCTGGACTAGGTGAGCAGATATCATACGAATTAGCGAAAAAAGGTGCAATTGTGGTAGCCTGCGCTAGGAGATTGGATAGACTTGAAAAAGTTACCAAAGAGTGTCAGAAATTATCGGGTAAGATATCAGTTGCAAAGCAATTGGATGTTGAAGATCCGTCCCAGATTGAAAGATTAGTTGAAGATGTTGAAGATGAACTCGGACCGATTGATGTACTCGTGAATAATGCTGGTTTTGGGTTGATGGAAAATGTTCTTAATTTCGAAATGAAAGTTGTAGAAAAAATGTTTAGAGTCAATGTACTGGGTTTGATGTATCTATCGAAGTATACTGCACTTAGGATGGCAGAGCGTAAAAGGGGTGCCATCATTAACATTGCATCTGTGGCTGGTAAAATTGCGACGCCAAAATCAGCTGTATATTCGGCAACTAAGTTTGCTGTTCTAGGATATTCGAATGCACTAAGACTTGAATTAAAACCGTTAGGCATTTCTGTTTTGACTGTTAATCCGGGACCAATTGATACTGAATTCTTTAAAATAGCAGATAAGACAGGCAATTATTTAAGTAAGGTTGGTTTTTTGGTCCAAAAACCAGAAGAAATTGCACAAAAAGTTGTGGGTACGATAGGAACAAGTAAAAGGGAACTTACTGTACCCTTTGCTTTTGAGATAGCTCACCGCTTCTATGATTTATTTCCACGAGTTGGTGATTATTTGGCAGGGGATTTGTTCAATAAAAAATAGAAACTAAAGGAGGAGTATTTGTTATGAAGAATCAGTGGAGAATGATTTTAGCACTTGTGATTGCACTTGTTGTCATTGTTTTTGCACTATTGAATACGCAAGAGGTTGAATTGAATTTTCTATTTGGAAAGTTTAGTTTGCCATTGGTGTTGATTTTAGTTGTCTCTTTGTTACTAGGTGCTTTGGTAGCTGTCTTAGTATCAACGATGACGATTGTTGGTTTAAAACGGGAATTAAAGAAGAAAAATGATAATGAAAAGCAAATCAAAAAACAGTTTGAAGAGGATTATCAGAAAAAATTGACTGAAGTAAGAGCTGAGTATCAGCGCAAAATCAATGATAATCGAACAACTGATTTGAATTTAAAGTAAAATTTGGTAGGAGTTGGTTTTTTGTTTGACAAGCACTACGAATGGAAATTCGAGTCTATGTCGTTGGGAGAAAAGGAACTCAAGCTGCAAAAACAAATGGGTATTTCAAAACTGTTAGCACAGCTATTGCTCAAAAGGGGAATTTCAACTCCCGAGGCTGCTGCTGAATTTTTAAATCCTAACGAAAATAGTATTTATGATCCATACCTCTTGCATGATATGGATAAGGCTGTAGAGCGAATTCAAGCTGCAGTAATGGACAATCAAAAGATTACGATTTATGGCGACTATGATGCAGATGGATTAACAAGTACAGCTGTACTGTATGAGGCTCTTGAGCAAATCGGTGCCAATGTAGGTTATTATATACCTGATCGTTTTACTGATGGATATGGTCCAAATATGGAAGTATATAAGAAACTGGTCGATGATGGAACTGAACTGATTGTTACGGTAGATAATGGGGTCGGTGGTTATGATGAGGTTGCATATGCTCAGAGCCACGGTGTTGATGTTGTAATAACCGACCATCATGAATTGCCTGATAAATTACCTGAGGCTGTGGCTATTGTTCACCCAAGACATCCGGATAAAAAGTACCCATGGCCAAATTTGGCAGGTGTTGGTGTTGCTTTCAAAGTTGCTTCGGCATTACTGGAAGATATTCCACAAGAACTACTTGATTTAGTCGCAATCGGAACTGTTGCTGATTTGATGCCCTTGCTTGATGAGAATCGTGCACTAGTTAAATTTGGCATTATGGCACTTAGAAACACCCAGCGCCCGGGACTGTTAGCATTGTTGGCCAATGCTAAAATCAACATTGATGATATCAACGAGGAAACAATCGGTTTTGCGCTTGCTCCGCGACTGAATTCGTTGGGAAGAATTCAAAACGGAAGTACTGGTGTGGAGCTACTGACGACACTTGATGAAGACAAGGCAAAGCAGATTGCAAACAAGGTTGAATCCTTGAATACCGAGCGTAAAGAGCTAGTGGCAACGATCTCAAAGCAGGCATTTAAAAAACTGGCTGAAGATGAAACTGAACATTTAGTAAACGTTGTTGCTGGTAAGGATTGGCACGAGGGTGTGCTGGGAATTGTTGCTAGCCACTTGGTTGAGGAAACAGGTAAACCTTCACTGGTATTGAGTATTACTGATGATGGAAATATCGCAAAGGGTTCAGGAAGATCAGTTGAAGCCTTTCAGCTTTTCGATGCAATTAATGGTCATCGTGACCTTTTAACCAGTTTTGGTGGACATCACATGGCATGTGGGCTGTCTTTGGAAGAGTCAAAGATTGGTGAACTGCAAGCGGTATTAGATAATGAAGCAATAAAACAGCAGTTGGATTTGACCAAAAAAGCCCAATTAGAAATTGAACAGACTATTGAGGCAGATGAAGTCAGCCTTGATTTGATCGAAGAATTAAAGCGGCTAGCACCGTTTGGGGTAGACAACCCTAAGCCAATTTTTTCTTTTACAAACTATAATGTACAAAGTTCGCTCTTAATGGGACAAGAGAAGAATCACTTCAAAATGTCTATAAGGGGTAAAAGAGCACCAATTGACGTAATTGCGTTTTCAATTGGTACGCATGGACAGCAGCTTGTCGATAATGCTGAGAATATTGAATTTGTTGGTGAGTTGGCTACTAATGTGTGGAAGGGTCAAACTAAGATCCAAATAATGATTAAGGACTTTTGTCTAAATGCTGTGGAGATACCCAGAATCAGAATTAATGATTTGAGGAGCAGTAAATTGACAGCAAGTTTGCTGCGGACAGATGGCGAGTTCTTTTTCTTTAACTCAACTGTCTACAGTAAGCTAGCCGGTTATTTTAAGCGCGATGCGAAAATTATTGTTGGTCTAGAGAAATTGCCTGAGAGAGGGAAAGTAGACAATCTGGTCGTCGTAGATTGCCCTCCTAATTTGGAAAGCTTTGGTACTTTGTTAAATAGGATTGAGTTTGAAGAAATTACGACAATTCTCTACCCATACAAGCCGGTATTTCTTACTGGAATGCCGACTAAGGAAGAATTTGGTAAGGTTTATCGCTTTGCAATTTCACATAAGAATGTGGATTTAAAAAAAGATTTGAATAAATTAGCAGATTACTTGAAAATAAAAAAAGATTTGTTGATTTTTACCTTACAGGTGTTTTTTGAGGTCGGATTTGTTAAAATAGATAATGGTTTAATGGCGGGATCATCTTCAAGAAAGAGGATTAATTTGAAAGATGCTCCCAGTTATCGTGCGAGACAACGGTTGCTTGAAGCAGAAAATGTCTTATTAACGAGTAAAACTGCAGAGTTTGAGAAAACTATTTCCCAATTCATAACAGTTTAATTAAAGGAGCGTTTATAAAATGGCACTAGATTTAACTAAGTATATTGCAAGCATCCCAGATTATCCCGAAAAAGGAATAATCTTCAGGGATATCTCACCTTTAATGGCAGATGGGGAAGCTTATAAGCAAGCTACAGCGCGAATTGTTCAATTTGCTCGTGATAAAAAGGTTGAGATGATTGTTGGACCCGAGGCACGCGGCTTTATTGTTGGTTGTCCCGTTGCTTATGAACTTGGTGTTGGTTTTGCACCAGCCCGTAAGAAGGGAAAGTTGCCTCGCGAAACAGTTGAAGCAACATACAAACTTGAATATGGTACCTCAGCTCTTTATATGCACAAAGATGCCGTGAAACCGGGGCAGCGGGTGTTGGTTACTGACGACTTGCTGGCTACTGGAGGAACGATTGGAGCAACAATTGATTTAGTTGAGCAATTAGGTGGAATTGTTGTGGGATGTGCATTCATTATTGAACTTGATGCTTTAAATGGTCGTGATAAGATCAAAAACTATGATACATTAAGCTTGATGAATTATTAATTTGATTGACTTTAGTGTTTAGCAGATATGGGATTACCAGTAAGAAGGGCTTTGACAGAATTAATTTTTGTGTCACAGGTCCTTTTTTTGTTAAGGAGGAGTTTCAGTAGAATGATTAAGCAGACTTTTGCTGTGATTGGGTTAGGAAGGTTTGGCTCAAGCGTTTGTCAAACCTTAATAAATGCAGGTGTTGAAGTATTGGTGATTGATAAAGATGAAGCGCGAATCAATGATTTTAAAGATATTGCGACACAAGCTATTATTGCAGACGCACAGGATGAGAGTACACTTAAATCGATTGGCATCAGAAATTTTGATCATGTCGTAATCGCAATTGGTGAGGATATCCAGGCCAGCATTCTTGTAACACTAATGGTTAAGGAGTTAGGAGTTAAGTATATTACGGCTAAAGCACAAAATGAGTACCATGCTCGTGTTTTGACAAAGTTGGGGGCAGACAAAGTTGTCCATCCAGAACGAGATATGGGAACGAGAATTGGGAAAAATCTGCTTTCACGAAATATGCTGGACTACCTTGATTTATCCTCTGATATTAAAGTCGCTGAAATCAAAATTACAAAGAATTCCTTTGTGGGAGCATCACTGTCTTCACTTGAATTCAGGAAAAAATATGCACTTAACGTCATTGCGATTAGGCATGATAAAAAAATAGACATCTCTCCTGCACCAAGTGATGCATTAATACTGGGAGATAGTCTATTAGTTGTTGGTTATCAAAAAGATGTTGATTATTTTAATAGTTTAATGGATAGTTGATTATCATGAGATGAGGGGCCAAGTCAAAAGTTAACGTTTGACTTGGCCCCTCTATTTACCTAGGATAAACGTGTTTCATGAGTTTAGACTTTCTGTCTAATCTTGAATATTCATAGCAAATCGCTTGCTATATTTTTGTGTTAGTACACAAATCTTACCGACTTATGTTATACTTTTCGTCTTTTTTTGCTTTCAAAGATAATTATGAATAGCAGTAGGGCTAAACCAATTAGTGTAATTATGGTTCCTGTTACGAACAGAGGAGGTGTAAAGGTCAAAGTAATTGAATGTTTTCCTTTGGCCACGTTTGCTGCAAGGAACGTATTTTGAATTTTAAAAGTTGAAACTTTCTTTCCATCTACACGGACTGTCCATCCAGAACTATAAGGAATTGTAGTAGCTAAAAGATGATTAGTGGAAGCATTGTAAGTTCCAGATAGTTTACGAGATGAAATCTGTTTTAGATTGACCGAATGTTTTTTGATTTGGGTAATCTTATTTTGTACCAAACGATTGTTCATTTTATAGAGAACAAAGTTATTCAACCATAATGACGATTTTTTCAGACGTGCAGTCAGTACGATTTCTTGCCCCTTTGAATGGTTAGCAACGTTGACTATGACAGTATGCCTGAAAGTGCTATATTGTTTTAATGGTTGGTTATTTAAATACAGCGTAGCATTGTCTGAATCTAAAGCAGAACCAAGAGTCAAATAGTATGAGTCATTTGTTTTAGGTGTGAATTTAAAAACTATTTGTGCAGATTTTGCAAGATTCTTCTTTTTGAAAACAGAATTTGTTAATTTAGTTGATTGTTCAATATTTTGAAATACAACTTCATTGAAATTTTGTGCCTCAAAGTACTTGTTATTTTGCTTGCCACTTATGTCATTTAGCCACTCAGTTTGGTATTCAATAGGGTTGTCATAGAATACAGATAAGTTCTTTAACTGGTTATTAGCAAGATAAGCATAGCCCAAGGCGTTATTATTTTTATAAATGCGAGTTAACTTATTTTGTTTAATCTCCTTATAACGGGACAAATCGGGTTTCTCGGTTAATGACGAGAGCGGTTGACCGTTTTTTAACAGTGAACTGTCGATAGGTGTAATAAAATACTTCATGTTCAATAAAGCATCACTGATAATCGTTCCGTTTGAATAAGTAACATAATTATCCCCATCAGGATTTCCAAGCATGCCGTAGAAGTCCGGAATACTTTTTTCGAGGGCTGAGCTAAAGTATGAACCAGTATTTAAATTATTAGCCAAACCATCATTTTTAGTACGACTGTACGTCTGTCCTGTGCGATAGGCGCTGTCCTTAAGACTATTTAGATAGTTGCTGTCTTTGATGAGTGCTTTTGTAGGAGTTGCATAGTCTTTTTGTGTAAGATAACTCAAATTACCTAGTGAAATATAAGCGTTCATTGATATTTCGACGACACTGATCAAACATAACAAGAAAATTTTGACTCTATTATATTTTGAATTTACAGCAAAGGCTAAAACTGCAAGAGAAAGGGTTGCAAAGATTGCTGTAAAAATCAGAGTTTCATTGGTTACATAGGAAAATTTTTTTTCATTTATGAAAGAATATGCAATTATGCCAGCATAAAGGATGAAGCTAAGCCAAATCTTCCAAGGACGCACGGTTATAAAGTTTTTGAGAGTTCGACTAGCTAGCAGAAGCATCCAAAAACTTACGACATAGGAAAAGCGGTATGGGTACCAAACAGGAAATTGCCAACCATGCCATAATAGATCCAAAGGTTCAAAACATAAGGATAAGACTAAGAAAATACTGATTAAAAATGATAAAATTCGTTCGCGCATGCTGATTTTTGAATCAACAAAGTATAAAATAAATCCAATCAGGAAAATAGAACCAATGAAAAGATTGGGATAACCGGAAGGCATCTGTTGAAAATTGAAGGAACCAACAATAAACTTAGAAAGCATTTTGAAAGCATTATACTCGAATTTTAAGCTCACAGAGCTTTGAGTATATTGTCCCTTGCTTGAAAGTAAAGAGGCAATTGTAGGTAACAAAATAATCATTGAGATTGCCAATGCAACGAGCGAGCTAATGATAAAACGAATGCTTAACGAGAAAATCTGCTTTAAATCGCGTGCTTTTGAGAACAAAAACCAAATAAAGTACAAGATTAAAAAGAGGCAGATCATGTAACCCATGTAATAATTATCGATCAGCATGATGGCTAGTAGAACAATGTAAGGCCAACTTTTCTTGCCTGATAAAAGTCTGTGAAGCGCTAGAACAATTAATGGTAAGAAAATTGTTGCATCTAACCATAGCAGATTCAATTGATTGGCAACAAACCAACCCATCATTGAGTAAGAAGTAGAGAAGGCGACAATCGATAATCCTGCTTGTGTGCGCATTTTTTTTAAAAAATAGCCGAATGATAAACCTGCGCAGCCATACTTTAAGAGCGTGATCAGCATGACTCCCGCTGCTAAGTACTTCTCGGGAAATAATAGCAAAAATAAATTAAATGGGCTCATGAGGTAATATGCCCATTCACCAATCATATTGCCCCCGACTTCTTTGGAGAATGAATAAAAGAAACCACTTGGATTTGACAAAAGGGTCCTTCTAAAATATGCGAAAAAATCAATATATTGCTGTCCCAAATCAACAGTTAACAGGCTGCTTTTACCAAATGGGAACATTTCCTGTGAGATAAAGTAACCGCCCATTAGAAAGATGGGTAAGAAAAAACTAATTATTAAAGGATAATGACTGCGAACAAAGTGTGTTAATCTTATTTTCATGCTAAACTCCTAATAATGATTTATGTAACATCTCTAATTATAATACAGACTAAAATTCAAAGTTGAAAAAAGCATGTAGTTTTTATTAAAGTTTAGACAATTAATAAAGTATCAAGACTAATTTATGGTAACATTATTAAGTGAACTATTATGTGGCAGGCCTGTGTTAGAAAATGGCTAATTAATTATTTATTGTGAGGGAAAAAAATTGAAGTTTCTTAGAAAGACAAGTAAAAAAAAGCAAACAAAGAAATCACAGACACCTTTTAGACTGAATTTTCTTTTTGTTATTGTTTTTTTGCTTTTTGCTGCCTTGATTTGGCAGTTGGCATATCTCCAAATTGTTAACGGGACCAAGTTTGAATCTGAAATCAGCAGTACAGATACACAAACTGAAACCGGAAGTGTTCAGCGTGGGATGATTTACGATTCAACTGGGAAAGTACTAGTGTCAAATAGTGCATCACGAGCGATTACATATACAAAGCCATTGTCTGTTACCTCGAAACAGATGTATCAAATTGCTAATGAACTCGTTAAATATGTCAAGATAGACACTAGTACATTAACAACGTCAATGAAATCTGATTACTACCTTGGGAGCGAAAAAAATCTTAAAGCTGTTAATAATAAATTAAAAAAACAAATATCTAAGTTTTCAAGTCTAAGTGGAACAGAGGCTTACAAAGACGAGGTAGCTTATGTAAAAAAGCACAAGTTGGCGGCTAGTTTAACAAGTAAACAAAAACAAGCAGCAGTTGTTTATTCGAAGATGAGCGGAGCATATGCCCTTTCAACGGTGTATTTGAAGTATGAAGGTGTTAGTGATAGCGAAATGGCTGAGGTCGGAGAAAATCTTTCTCAGATGCCAGGTATAAAGATTGGCACAAGCTGGGCAAGAAGCTATCCAAATGGTAGCTCTGTTAAGAGTGTCATTGGGACTGTAACGAGTAAAAAGCAAGGACTTCCGAGTGACCAATTGGGTGAGCTTTTAGCGGAAGGATACGCAAGAGATGATAGTGTCGGCTCGAGTTACATTGAATCTGAATATGAAAATGTATTAAAGGGGACAAAATCAGTTACAACACTTGAAACTCAAAACAATAAAATCACTAAAGAAATCAAGACATATGGTGGTAAAAAAGGTGATAATATTGTTTTAACAATCAATGAAAAATTCCAAAAAGATGTGCAAAATATTATGGAAAGTGCAGTTAAGAGTGTTTCAGGAAGTAACCCTTATCTTGCTGGTGCTTATGCTGTAATAATGAATCCTAATACGGGGGCAATTTATGGCTTAGCTGGCGTAAGCCGTAATATTAAGACTGGTAAGGTTTCTGAAAATGCACTTGGGACAATCAACCAATCATTTGTTATGGGGTCTGTTGTTAAAGGTGCAACAGTAATGGGTGGCTTAATGTCCGGTGCAATTACACCTACAAGCAATACTTTTACTGATCAACCAATCAAATTGAAAGATACCGCAAGTAAATCTTCATGGTTTAACTCTTCGGGAAGCAATGATATGCAATTAACAGCTTCTGATGCACTGGAAATTTCTTCAAACTCATATATGATGCAATTGGCGATGCGTGAAGCAGGATTCCAGTATAAGTCAGGGGCATCGTTGAATATGTCTACTTCAATCTTTAGCAAGCTTAGAGGTTATTTCAATCAGTTTGGGTTGGGTGTAAAGACTGGAGTTGATATTCCAGGGGAAGCTTCTGGATATGAAGGTCCTTCGACACAGAGTGATATTGGTAAAGCACTTGATTTGTCGTTTGGTAACTATGATTCGTATACCACAATTCAGTTAGCACAGTATATGTCAACTGTTGCAAATGGCGGTTATCGTCTGCAGCCACATATTTTACAGGCTATTCGAGGTACAAGCAAAAATGGAGGCTTGGGTAAGACTAAGTACCAATTTACACCAAATGTCTTAAACGTTGTAGATGCGACGAGTGCCGAATGGAATGTTGTAAAAAATGGTTTTTGGAGTGTGGTTCATGGCTCTAATTCAATGAGAACTGGTACAAAACTTGAAGACTTGAATCCACAAGTAGTTGCTAAGACTGGTACTGCGCAGACATATTATGGAACCAATGAAACAACCACTCTGAGTGGTGTTTCTTATGCACCTGCTAAAAATCCACAAGTAGTAATTGCGATTGCATTTCCAGGAATGTCTGAAGAAGATTCAATTAATATGACTTCAATGCATGAAATTTATGAAGCATATTGGAAAGATGTACAATCCAGTGACGGCTATACTACAAATTAGACTGTCAAGGTAATTTCCTTAACATTTTTCGAAAAAATACTAGCGTGTTTGTATAAAAGATGGTATCATATTTACGTTAGAGGCTTAGTTGCCCTTTTGAAATGAAGTCGTAGTTTGGAGGTTTAGAATATGCGTGTACACATTACAATGGAATGTACTGAATGTCATGAGAGGACATATCTATCAAGTAAGAATAAGCGTAATAACCCGGATCGCTTGGAATTGAATAAGTTCTGCCCACGTGATAACAAGGTAACATTACATCGCGAAACAAAATAACAACAGGAACTTTTTCCTGTTGTTTTTTATTATGTTATACTCTTTTGAAATTCTTAATATGGAATCTTTTTGGGGGCTACTCGATAGTAATGATGAAAGAAAAAATACTATTTAGAAGAGAACAATTAGCGATATTTGAAGAAAGAAAGCATGAATGGGAGAAAGAATTAGAAGAAATATTACTATACAGGAAGCTTTTTAATTCTTCTGAATGGATCAATGCTGATATGATAGGCATGACTTTAAGTTTGCCTTCTGAAATTGACACTAAACCAATAATTTTACAAGCATGGTCAGAATCTAAGAAGGTTTGTGTCCCTCTCACTTTACCGCAAAGAAAGATGAATTTTAAATTGTTGACTAAGACGACAAGAGTTGTGAAGAATAAATTTGGAATCTTAGAACCTGAGAAGACAAGTACAGAAATTGATAAAAAACAAATCGACTTAATTATTGTCCCAGGCTTAGCATTTTCTTCTAGAGGAGAACGACTTGGCTTTGGCGGTGGTTATTTTGACCGTTTTTTAGCCGATTATGAAGGTGGAACAATTAGTCTTGCTGAAAAGCCACGTTATTTTGAGAAATCAGTCTGGCCAATTGAGGAAACCGATGTTTTGATAAAAAAAATATTGACGTTGTGAGGATGATTTATAGTGGTAAAGAAACCTGTGGTTACCTATACACTTTTAGGCATTAACGTACTCGTCTTTATCTTAATGACTTTGGCAGGTGGTAGTCAAAGTGTGGGGGTACTGGTTGAGTTTGGTGCAAAAGTTAATACACTTATTGTCGCGGGACAATGGTGGCGCTTAATCACACCAATGTTCTTGCATATTGGTTTTGAACATATTGTTTTGAACATGATAACCTTGTATTTCGTAGGAATTCAACTTGAAAATATTTTAGGTCGCGGCCGTTTTTTAGCTGTCTATCTAGTGAGTGGAATTGCTGGAAATCTTGCAAGTTTTGCGTTCAACCCAGACGCCTTATCTGCAGGTGCAAGTACTGCATTGTTTGGACTATTTGGGATTTATTTGATGATGGGAGAATCATTCAGTAGTAATCCATATATCAGAGCAATGGGAAGGCAATTTTTGCTACTTGTTGTATTGAATATTATGTTTGGTTTTTATGGAAGTGTTGATTTGGCAGGACATATCGGTGGTCTTGTTGGCGGCTTTTTGATGGGATATTGCGTTGGTGTTCCACGCGTAGGCAGTGTCCCTCTCCCAAAAAGAATTGTCAGCACTTTGGCATTGGTATTTCTATGTATTATGATGTTTACTTTGGGTTTTAAAAATTAAAGTTTTCTATTATAATCAATTGGAGATGTTTTTTTGAAGACACTTTACGACGTACAACAGCTGTTGAAAAAATTTGGGGTTTTTGTTTATGTCGGTAAACGGCTGTGGGATATTGAACTGATGGCACTCGAGATTGATAATTTGTACCAAGCTGGAGTTATCGACAAACAAACATTTTTGAATGCTAAACTTATTTTGACTCGTGAACATAAGGTTGAGGAAGAAAATAACTAGATGTTTAATTTTTGGAGGGACATTTAATGGACAAAAAATTGATTGGTGTTGATTTGGGCGGTACAACAATCAAGTTTGCAATTTTAACTGAAAAGGGTGAAATTCAACAAAAATGGAGCTTTGAAACCAATATTCTTGATGATGGTGCACACATTGTTCCAGATATAGTTGAGTCTATCAATCATCATCTGAATTTATATGGTATGGAACCCGAACAGTTTCTTGGTATTGGTATGGGATCACCGGGAACAGTCGATTTAGAAGCAGGAACCGTGACGGGTGCGTATAATCTTAATTGGAAAACCTCGCAAGAAGTAAAAAAGGTTGTGGAAGAAGAGACAAAGATATCTTTTGCCATTGATAATGATGCAAACGTTGCTGCTTTAGGTGAGCAATGGAAGGGTGCAGGTGAAAATGATAAGGAAGTTGCATTTATCACTTTGGGAACTGGTGTCGGTGGCGGACTAGTTTCTAATGGTGAACTTCTTCATGGACTCGGAGCAGCGGGTGAAATCGGGCATATGGTTGTACAGCCAAATGGATATTTGTGCACTTGCGGTAATCATGGCTGTTTAGAGACATATGCTTCAGCAACTGGTGTTGTGCGAGTTGCACGCGATCTTGCGGAAGAATTTGCGGGAGATTCCAAATTGAAGAGCGCATTAGATGATGGGCAGGAGATTACATCTAAGATTGTGTTTGACTTGGCGAAAGAAGATGATCTTCTCGGCAAGATGGTCGTTGATCGTGTCTGTTACTACTTGGGATTGGCTTGTGGGAATATTGGAAACTTATTAAATCCTTCATCTATTATTATTGGTGGTGGGGTTTCTGCAGCTGGAGTATTTTTATTAAGTCGTGTGGAAAAATGCTTTCTGGAATTTGCTTTCCCAACGGTTAGAAAATCTACCAAACTTAAATTAGCACAACTAGGAAATGAGGCTGGTGTTATCGGTGCTGCTTCGTTAGCATTACGTTTCAAATAAGAGGTTAGAATGAAAAGGGGATGATAGTTTATGGTATTAAATGTTTCAGTATGGGTTGTAATTGATATTATTGCCATTGCAATTCTACTTTACATTATCGGAAATCAGCTATATTTATGGTATCAAGGAAGACGAGTTGCAACTTTGCTTGAGAACAAAGAATTCAGACAAGGGATGCATGTTGGGCAGATTATTGATTTGAGAGATAAGGATAATTTTGATGCCGGTCATATAATGGGAGCACGTAACGTTCCGTATACTCAATTCAAAATTATGAAAGAATCAATTCGTAAGGATATGCCTGTTTATTTGTATGATCAAGGCAAGTCTTTGAGTACAAGAATAGCGGTCAAGCTGTATAAAGACGGATACAAAGACATTTTTGTATTAAAAAATGGTTTTGAACGTTGGGATGGCAAGATCAAAAAAAGAAAATAATAAGGTAGTATTTGCAAAGTAGTCTGGAGGCTTTTTTGTATAATACAGGATTACTGAAAAAGTGCGTTTATAGGTAATGAAAAAAGGGCTGCTACAAAACATTGTTTTGGTACAGCCCTTTTCTTGAATACAATTAATTATTTTTAGAATAGTTAATTGTATATCATAGTATTATGTTAGTTTAAAAGTGTTATCCTTGGTGTGCAGAATGCATTTTACGGATTGCACGACGACGATGTTGGTCATCGCGTTCCTCTTTTATTTCAATTGGTTCAACAACATTTTTCTTGAAAGCATAAAAACAACCTGCAGCTGCACCGATTGTTGTAACAATTCCTAATAAAAATCCTGTATTAAATTGTTTCAATAAGAAAACCTCCTCAATCTAGTTACTACATAATCATTATGAAGTATTTTGACTCTAAATTCCAGTTTATTGATTATTTTGCTTAAGATGAAATAAAAAATAATGAAAGGAGCCGTTTTTTTGGCTTATAAAGTAATAGTTATCGTGGGTCCTACCGCTGTTGGAAAAACTTCATTGTCTCTTGTATTGGCACAAAAATTCAATGCTGAAATAATTTCAGGAGATTCTATGCAGGTTTATCGTGGACTAGATATTGGGACAGCAAAGGCTACTGCGGAAGAAAGAAAGTTAGTTCCACATCACTTGATTGATATCAGGGAAATCAATCAACATTTTACGGTCGCAGATTTTGTGCAGGATGCAAGAAAGCAGATCAAGGAAATCAGTGAAAGAAATAAACTACCCTTGATAGTAGGTGGCACTGGGTTTTATTTGCAGGCATTACTCGATGGCTATAATTTGGGTGGTAATGATGTCAGAGGTAATCAGGGCATCCGAAACAAGTTCCAAGATTTTGCTTTAGAAAATGGGAATGAGGCTTTGTGGAGTTATCTAAATAAGATTGACTCAGCTGCTGCAGCACAAATTCCTGTTAATAATGTTAGAAGAATTATTCGTGCGATTGAAGTGTATGAGGTTACGGGACACAAATTTTCGGAACAATTTGATCAGCGGGATGAGGAAATAGACGCTTTAGTAATCGGTTTAAATACAAAACGAAATGTCTTGTATGAGAGAATTGAGCAAAGGGTTGATCAGATGATGCAAGAGGGGTTGCTGGATGAGGCACGCTGGTTGTTCCAAGAAGGCGGCATAAATTTACAACCTGGTAAGGGAATCGGGTATAAGGAGCTTTTCCCCTTTATTGAAGGGACGGAAAGTCTAGTAAATGGAGTAGCAGAAATAAAGAAAAATTCGAGGCATTATGCCAAGAGACAGCTGACTTGGTTTAGAAACAAAATGAATGTAAGATGGTTTGATTTAGTTTCGGATGAAGCTGAGATTGAGAAGGTAACAAGTGCAGTTTTGTTATGGCTTAAAGAGAAAGGATAGATAGAGTTTGAGTACATGGATGGGTGAATTACCGGCAAAATTACAGCAAACGATTGAAGAGGTTGAAAAACAAATAAAGAGTAAGATACAAGAGATCGACGATCAGGCTACATACAATCAAATGAGGGTGCTGAAATGTTTTAAAAAACATCATGTAGCGGAGGAAGATTTTGCAGGTTCAACTGGCTATGGCTATGATGATGTCGGTCGAGACAAACTTGATGCAATTTATGCGGATTACTTTAATGCCGAAGATGCAATGGTTAGACCGCAATTAATTTCAGGAACACATGCGATTACAACAGCACTTTTTGGGGTGCTTAGACCAGGAGATACGTTATTTTATATGACGGGAATGCCATATGATACTATTCAGCATGTTGTCGGTATTGTTGGAGATGAGCCTGGAGCAATGAAAGATTTTGGCATTAATTTTAATTACTCGTCATTACTTGAAAATGGTGAAGTTGATTATGAAGATGTTGCGAAAAAATTGAAAGCTGACAAGAAGATTAAAGTAATTGCTATTCAGCGTTCACGTGGTTATTCAGACAGAGCGAGCTTTACTGTTGCAAAAATCAAACAAATGATTAAATTTGTAAAACAAATCAGCCCAAATGTGATCGTATTTGTTGATAATTGTTATGGTGAGTTTTCAGAAATTAATGAACCAACCGAATATGGTGCAGATCTGATGGCGGGTTCATTGTTTAAAAATGCTGGCGCTGGGATTGCTAAGACTGGGGCCTATATAGTGGGAAAAAAAGACCTAATTAGACAAGCAGGTAATAGATTAAATGTTCCAGGAGCAGGTAAAAATGAAGGGGCAACTATCGGACACATGCGTGATATGTTTCAAGGTTTCTTCTTGGCACCAAATGTGACTGCTAATGCAATTAAGGGTGCGGTATTTGCAAGTGCATTGTTAGAAAAAATGGGACTCGATGTTTCACCAAAATGGAATGAACCGAGAACAGACTTGGTACAAACGATTAATTTTGGGAATCCTGAGGCAATGATTTCTTTTTGTGCAGCAATTCAACATTATTCACCTGTAAATTCATTTGTAGATCCGGTACCTAGTTACATGGATGGATATGAGGACGAAGAAATAATGGCATCAGGTAGTTTTACAGAAGGTTCAACAATTGAACTATCATCTGACGGGCCTTTGAGACCTCCATTTACTTTGTATATTCAAGGAGGATTAACTTATTCACACGTAAAAATTGCGATTAGTAATGCAGTGAGTGAAACTTTCTTCGAAAACAAAAAGATGTAAGAAAATGTAACATTTGGCGTTGACATTCATAATGCCCCTTGCTATCATAAGGGCGTAACTTAGAGGAGGGTTGTTATGAAAGAGAAGGAGCTCAGACGGTCGCTTGCTGTTTTGCCTATTGGTACTGTGATGAAACTCACAAATTTATCTGCACGTCAGATTCGTTACTATGAAGAACAAGAGTTGGTCATGCCTAAGCGCAGTGAAGGTAATCGTAGAATGTATTCTTTGAATGACATTGATCGTCTACTTGAGATTAAGGATTTCTTGGATGAAGGGATTAATATGGCTGGTATTAAGCATATATACGATGAGAAGGAACGGAAACTTGCTGAGAAACAAGCTAAGCTTGAGAAACCACTGACGGATACTGATGTACGACGGATTTTGCGTGATGAGTTTATTGCAGTGAGTGGGCTCAGTAAGCAGAATGAGTCTTCTTTTAAACATAATAATAACTTCTAAAAATTCAATAAGGAGCGATTTAATGATGGTAAAGCCTAATTATACAAAGGATGATATCCGTAAAATAGCCAAAGATGAAAATGTTAAGTTTTTGCGTTTGATGTTCACCGATCTATATGGTGTTATCAAAAATGTTGAGGTTCCAATTAGCCAACTTGAAAAATTATTGGATAACAAATTAATGTTTGATGGTTCTTCAATTGATGGTTTTGTTAGGATTGAAGAGAGTGATATGTGGTTATACCCAGACTTATCAACTTGGATGATTTTCCCTTGGGGAAGCGAACATGGGAAAGTAGCTCGTGTTATTTGTGAAGTCTACAATGCTGATCGCACACCATTCATCGGTGATCCACGTAATAACTTAATTCGAGTTCTTGACGAAATGAAGGAATTAGGCTTTACCGACTTTAATATTGGACCTGAACCAGAGTTCTTCTTGTTTAAACTTGATCCAGAAACTGGTAAGCCAACATTGAACCTTAATGATAAGGGAAGTTATTTCGATTTAGCTCCTGTTGATTTGGGCGAGAATTGCCGTCGTGATATTGTTTTGGAATTAGAAAACATGGGCTTTGATATTGAAGCTTCTCATCATGAAGTTGCTCCTGGGCAACATGAAATCGACTTTAAGTATGCTGATGCACTCCAAGCATGTGATAATATTCAAACATTTAAGTTAGTTGTAAAAACTGTTGCAAGAAAACATGGTTTACACGCAACATTTATGCCAAAACCACTTGATCGCATTAACGGATCGGGTATGCACATTAATATGTCATTGTTCAATGGCGATGGGAATGCATTCTTTGATGAAAATGATGAAATGCAATTATCTAAAGAAGCACGTTACTTCTTAGGCGGTTTGTTGACACACGCACGTAGCTTTACAGCTGTAACTAACCCAACTGTTAACTCATACAAGCGTTTGGTTCCTGGATATGAAGCACCTGTTTATGTTGCTTGGTCTGGTCGCAACCGTTCACCTCTTGTACGTGTTCCAATCGCACGTGGTATGTCAACACGTCTTGAATTGCGTAGTGTAGATCCAAGTGCAAATCCATACTTAGCAATTGCCTCAATTTTGGAAGCAGGGTTGGATGGTCTGCGTAAGCAGATTGAAGCTCCAAAGCCAATCGATCGTAACATCTATGTAATGGATGCGGAAGAACGTAAGGCAAATGGTATCTCTGATCTTCCATCAACATTGCATAATGCACTTAAAGAACTTGAAAAAGATGAAGTAATTGCAAAAGCAATGGGTCCTCATTTGTATCAAAACTTTATTGAAGGTAAGAAACTCGAATGGGGTGCTTATCGTCAAGAAGTTTCACAATGGGAACGTGATCAATACTTAGAATTATATTAGAGTCAAAATAAAAACCGTTGGCAAATTAGTTACCTGTTCATCAGGAATATTCGCCAATGGTTTTTATTAGTCAAAAAACAAAATGTTTAGAGATGATTTTATCTTTTTGCCAGTTTAATGTACTTTATTTGGTTAATATTTAGCAGGTGTGATAAATTATCTCCAAGGCTATCAAGTTTAAGAATTGTTTTATTGTTTTTGTTTCTCGAGATGAAACCAGTTGCTACAAATTCATTATCATAAATATCTTTATAACTTATACTGATGACTTTATGTTTTTGGATAGCCTGGTTAATAAAATAGTTAAGCTGAAAGATAGGCATTTGTATGCAGTTACTAAAATCTTGTTTAGCATACGAAACAAATTGCTTTTGGATATTCTGAGTGATTTGCTGCAGTGTTGTTTTTTTTAATTCTAGCATATTGGAAACACTCTCCTTTTTCAGAACGTTTGTTCGATATTTATATTATAGAACAAATGTTCGAAAAAGCAAGCGGTAAAAGTATTTTTTATTAAGAAATTCTAATTAAGAATAACTTGAAATTTTTTGAAAAAAAGTACATGATAATCTTAATACAATATTTTAGAGGAGAGTTTTGTAAACATGTCTAAACGGGGAATGTTGATAGTATTGTCTGGACCTTCTGGAGTCGGTAAAGGAACAGTTAGGAAAGCTATTTTTGAGCAAGATGATAATAAGTTTCATTATTCAATCTCTATGACTACGAGATCGATGCGAAAAGGCGAAGTTGACGGAAAAGATTATTATTTTGTTTCGAAGGCTGAGTTTGAAAAGGAAATTCGAAATGGCGGCATGCTTGAATATGCTCAGTATGTTGACAATTATTATGGAACACCGCTAAAATATGTTAATGAGATGCTTGATCAAGGCAAGGATGTTTTTCTTGAGATCGAAGTAAATGGTGCTATGCAAGTTCGTGAAAAATGTCCTGATGGTTTATTTATTTTTTTGACACCTCCAGATCTTATGGAACTGCGTCATAGAATAAGCGGACGTGGAACAGATGATTTAGCGACTATTGATAAGCGTATGGCTAAAGCAGTTGATGAAATTGAAATGATGCAAAATTACGATTATGCGGTTGTTAATGACGAAGTTTTGAACGCGGTTGAGAAGGTAAAGACCATCATCAGGGCTGAAAGATGGCGGGTAAAGAGATTCTTACCTGATTATAAAAAGCGACTAGGAGATGATTTAAAATGATTTTATATCCATCAGTTGATGATTTATTGGAACGAATTGATTCGCGTTATTCGTTGGTAATGTTAGCTAGTAAAAGGGCTCACGAGTTGGATGCAGGTGCAATTCCAATGCTTAGTGAATATAAGTCTGTTAAGAATGTTGGCAAGGCACTCGAAGAAGTTGTTGCTGACGATTTGATTATTGATCCAGACCACAGAGACGAAGTATAATTTTTTTACTTCAGGGAAAGGCCATGAGACTGCTGATATGATGGTATCAGAATAATAGTCACAATGGTCTTTTTTGATGTTCTTTTTTGGCTATATTATTGATACAATATAGTTATCATTAAGGAGGGTTACAATTGGAGAATATGCATGTCGCTGTCTGTGTAACTGGAGGAGTTGCAGCTTATAAAGCGGTTATTTTTATTAGAAAATTAATCAAGGAAAAAGCAGAAGTTAAAGTCGTAATGACCGAAGAAGCAGCGAGCTTTGTGACTCCGCTAACCTTTAAAACTATCAGCCGGAATAATGTATACTGTGAAATGGGGCAACAACAGGGAATTGTCGATCATGTTGAACTTGCTAAATGGGCAGATATCGCGGTAGTTATCCCTGCAACTGCCAATACCATTGGCAAAATTGCTAACGGTATTGCTGACAATTTTGCAACAACTTGCTTGATTGCTATGAATTGTCCAAAGTTTATAGTACCTGCAATGAATGATAAAATGTATGACAATGAAGCAGTGCAAAGAAATCTGCAACAGCTAATTGAAGATGGGTATCAAGTCCTAGAACCTGACACTGGATTTCTTGCTGAAGGATATGATGCTAAAGGCCGTATGCCAGAACCTGATGCAGTTTTTAAATGGATTAGTGATTTCATCTCAAACAAACATGATCTAAAAGGGAAAAAAGTCGTGGTTACCGCAGGACACACGATTGAAGCAATTGATCCCGTGAGATATATTACAAACCATTCTTCTGGTAAGATGGGATTTGCAGTCGCCAGAAATGCAGTAAGACGTGGAGCGGATGTAATCCTAATAAGTGGGCCAACACATTTGGCTAATGACACGGGTGCGAAGCTGGTATCTGTTAGGACGACTGCACAGATGCATAAGGCTGTAGAAGAACAATATTCGGATTCAGACATTGTGATTATGGCGGCCGCAGTAGCAGATTATCATGTGTTACGACCTTCAAAACAAAAAATTAAGAAGACGGGCAGTAAGTTGACCCTAGAACTAGAAAAAAATATTGATATTTTAAAGACACTTGGTCAGAAGAAAAAAACACAAAAATTGGTCGGTTTTGCTGCTGAGACGCAAAATCTATTAGAAAATGGGCAACAAAAATTGATTAGTAAAAATCTCGACTTGATTGTTGCAAATGATGTTTCACGTTCAGATATTGGTTTTGGCAGTGATGAAAATGAAGTGGTCTTTATGCGTCCTGGTAAAGAAAATATCAATAGTCCAAAAACTGATAAAAATAATATTGCCAAGATGATTTTTGATCTTATTACAGAAGACTAGGGGGAATTCACAATCGCATCTTTTGCTGAAATAATTGTTGACATACCAGCTATGCAAACTGACAAACCTTTTGTATATCAAATTCCTCCTAAATTTGAAGATATGATTCAGGTAGGAATGCGGGTGAGTGTGCCATTTGGAAATGGTAATCGGTTAATTCAGGGATTTGTAATAGGACTAAAAGCAGGCAATGATTTTTCTGGAAAAATCAAAGAAATAAAATCCTTGATTGATGTTGAACCAGTGCTAACCGAGGAATCGATTGCCTTAGCAAAATGGTTGGCGCATGAAACGTACTCATTTCTGATAAGTTGTCTACAAGTAATGCTGCCAAGTGCGATGCGTGCTAAATATTATAAACAGTTAGTTCTTGTTGATGATGCAGTTGATCCAGCGGTTAAAGAGTATTTTTCTTCCAGTAAGAAACAAATTTTGAATGAAGATAAGATCGATCCAGCATTATTGAAACAATTAATGGCTGCCAGAACTTCAGGAAAAATTAGTTTAGAATATTTGATGAAAGATAGTTTGGTTGAAAAAAAGGTTCAGGTTATTCTGAACAATTTGACAGCAAAAAGTTACAAAATTGAAAAAGATAAATTGCGTGCTAATGCTTTAAACTTGAATAGACTGCTTGATTATTTGATTAAACTTGGAGATTCAGCAATTGAACAAACAATGCTTGAACAAAAATTAGGAATTACGAGTGCTGTAATAAAAAATGCAGAATCAAAAAATTGGTTGAAACGCAAAGCTATAGTGAAAAGAAGAGCAGCTTATAAGCAAAGTGATTTTGTTAGAACCACACCAAAAGAACTTACTAGTGCTCAAAAAGACGTTATTGTTAAAATCAATAATTCCATGGATGAAAATAAAGAAAAAATTTTCTTGCTCGAAGGCGTAACGGGAAGTGGAAAGACAGAAGTTTATCTTCAGGCAATGGCAAAAGCACTTAAAAAGGGCAAGACTGCTTTAATGTTGGTTCCAGAAATAGCATTAACACCGCAAATGGTAAAGAATGTAGTTGGAAGATTTGGCTCAAATGTTGCGCTATTGCACAGCGGGTTATCTGAAGGTGAACGTCTAGATGAGTGGCGCAGGATTCAAAATGGAAGAGCAAAGGTAGTTGTTGGTGCAAGATCAGCAATTTTTGCGCCTTTGAAGAAGATTGGCATAATTGTCATCGATGAAGAACATGAGGCAAGTTACAAGCAAGAAAAGATGCCACGTTATCATGCCATAGAAGTTGCAAAGTGGCGTGCACGATACCACAATTGTTCTTTAGTTTTAGGCAGTGCTACACCTTCACTTGAGTCGAGGGCGCGTGCCCAAAAAGGTGTCTACGAATGGCTTCATCTTAGTGAGAGAATTAACAAGATGCCTTTGCCAGAAGTTGAACTGATTGATATGAGAAAGGCAACTAAAAAAATTGATGATAATGTTGATTTTTCGACTGAACTGCGTAGTGAAATTGCCTTGAGACTGAAACGCAAGGAACAAATTATTTTGATGCTCAATCGGAGAGGGTACTCTTCTTTTATGATGTGTCGTGACTGCGGTGAGGTTTTGCTGTGTCCAAATTGTGACATTTCACTAACTCTGCATTTAGACAGTCGTTCAATGAAATGCCATTATTGTGGACATGAGGAGAAAATACCGCAAAAATGTCCAAATTGTGGCAGTAATAAAATTCGATACTATGGAACTGGTACTCAAAAAGTTGAGCAGGAATTGCAAAATTTATTTCCCAAAGCACGTGTTCTGAGAATGGATGTGGATACCACTAGAAGAAAGGGAATGCATGCCAAAATCTTGAAACAATTTGGTGAGAAGAAAGCGGATATTCTGTTAGGGACACAAATGATTGCAAAAGGATTGGACTATCCTGATGTGACGTTGGTCGGTGTTTTGAATGCAGATACAGCACTTGGATTGGCTGACTTTAGAGCAAGCGAACGAACCTTCCAATTATTAACACAGGTAAGCGGAAGGGCAGGAAGGGCCGATAAAGAAGGCAAAGTTATTATTCAGACTTTTAATCCCGAACACTATGCTCTGCAATTGGCAAAGAAACAAGATTACGAAAGATTCTTTGTTAGAGAAATGAATGTGCGGCATCAAAATGGTTATCCACCGTATTTTTATACAGTCCAAATTACTGCCAGTGCAAAAGAAGAAGGGCTGGCTGCAAAAAAGATCTACCAGATTTATGCTGAGATAAAATCTTCTTTGAGTACAAAATCGATTATTTTAGGACCAACGCCGAAAGCAATAATGCGTATTAATAATCAATTTTATTACCAATTGATTATTAAATATAAAAAAGAACTTAATTTAGATGCAGCGTTAAATACAATTTTACAGAAGAGTCAAAAAGATGAGCGGCAGGGAATTTTAATTTCAATCGATAAGGAACCACTTAATTTTATTTAAAAGGAAACGAGGTATTTAGATGGTATCAGTAATTTTTATGGGAACTCCTGAATTTGCAGCAACTATTCTTGAAGGAATAATTGCTACTGATTATGACGTTAAAGCAGTTGTGACACAACCAGACAGGTATACAGGCAGAAAACGTATTTTGACTGCTTCACCGGTGAAACAAGTGGCAGTAAGCCATGGTATTCCAGTGTATCAGCCCCAAAAATTAGGAAAGAGTACTGAACTTGCTCAGTTGATAGAAATTAAACCAGATTTAATAATCACTGCTGCCTTTGGTCAATTCCTACCAATGTCGCTAATCAATTCTGCAAAGATTGCAGCCGTAAATGTACATGGTTCGCTGCTGCCTAAGTATCGTGGAGGAGCACCTGTCCAATACGCTATTATGAATGGCGAAGATAAGACTGGGGTCACGTTAATTTACATGATTAAGAAGATGGATGCAGGTGATATGTTGGCACAAGCTGAATTACCAATCTTGCCAGATGATGATAATGGAACAATTTTCACTAAGATGAGTCTTTTAGGAAGAGATGTTTTAATAAAGACACTTCCTAAAATTATTAGTGGTGAGGTCACGGCGGTAAAGCAAGATGAAGAAGCAGCTACATTTGCCCCAGTTATTTCAGCAGAGCAGGAGAAGTTATCGCTAGATTTGACCGCACAACAACTTGATTATATGATTAGAGCACTTAGACCGCAGCCGGGACCATATTTTGAAAAACTTTTGAATAAAAGGACAAAACTATGGGATATAAGGCCACTTGATGAAAAAACTGAATACGAACCCGGAGTAGTTGTATTTGTAGACAAAAAACAATTGAAGGTGGCTGCTGCTCAGGGAAGTGTGTATGAAATTAAGGAAATTCAACCTGCCGGTAAGCCAAAAATGACAATTAATAACTTTTTAAATGGTCAAGGTCAGGGAATAAAAGCAGGACAGAGGATTATAACAGATGAATGAAGATAATAAAAACCCCAGGTTAATGGCAGTTGAAATTCTAACCAAGATTGCCAAAAATGGAGCTTATTCGAACTTGGCACTTAATCAGGTTCTTAAAAAAGATCAGATGTCGAGAGTAGATGCTAATCTACTGACAATTATTGTATATGGAGTTCTCCAGAATCTTTTATTACTTGAATTTTGGTTGGAACCTTTTGTTAAGGGCAAGAAAATGGATGACTGGGTCAAGCAGCTATTATTGATGTCCTTGTATCAACTGAAATTTCTAGATAAGGTCCCAAATCATGCAGTGCTGAATGAAGCAATCAAGATTGCAAAAAGTAAGGGACACGATGGTACAAGAAAGTTTGTAACAGGTGTTTTGCATGCAATTTTACGTAAAGGTGTTCATGATGCTGCAAGTATCGAAGATGAGAATGAGCGACTAAGTATTGTCTATAGTGTACCTGTATGGATAGTTGAAGAGTTAAAGAAACAGGTTGGATATGATAAAACAGTCGCAATTTTAAATTCTTTGAATAAGGCACCGAAGCAAGCAATTAGGGTAAATGAATCAAAGGCATCAATTGAAGATGTTAAAACTGAATTAACTCGCGAAGGTTTTAAAGTTGAAAATAGTCAAGTTGCAGCAGGGAGTCTAATCGTGGAAAAAGGGCATGTTAGTTCAACCCGACTCTTTGAAGAAGGTAAAATAATGCTGCAAGACGAAAGTGCAGGTCTTGTAGTTGAGGCCATGAATTTGAATGGAGATGAACAGGTTTTAGATGCTTGTGCTGCCCCAGGTGGAAAAACAATGCAGATTGCTGATTATCTGAGAACTGGTACGGTCACAGCTTTGGATATCCACAAACATAAGGTAAAACTGATTAAAGAAAATGCTAGGAAATGCGGATTTGAGGAAAAAGTAAATTCAATACAGCTTGATGCTAGAAAATTGAATGAACATTTCGAGCCTGAAAGTTTCAATCAAATACTGGTTGACGCACCTTGCTCTGGTATTGGATTAATGAGGAGAAAACCGGAAGTCAGATATGAGAAATCTTTGCAAGATTCGTTAAACTTGCATAGGGTTCAAGTTGGAATATTGGATAAAGTTGCAAATTATATTGAAATTAACGGGTACTTAACGTATAGTACTTGTACTATATTAGAAACTGAAAATACCAGTGTGATTAAAGAATTTTTAGAAATGCATCATGAATTTGAACAAGTTGAGGTGAAGACAAGATTGAATTTACCTAATACTAAAAAAAGTTTGACAATCTATCCAGATGATTATGAATCTGATGGCTTTTTCATTACCCGGTTGAGGAGAGTAAGATAAACGAGGTGAGTACCTGATGAATTTTGCATATAAGAGTGATGTGGGCGAAGTAAGGCCCAACAATGAGGATTATGTAGGTGTTTTTAAAAATATTGCCAATATAAGCTTTGCGATTGTTGCGGATGGCCTGGGTGGTCACAAAGGTGGCGATGTTGCCTCAGAAATGGCAGTTTCTCACTTGGGCTTTCGGTTTGAAGAAACTGAAATTGATACAATTGATATTGCTGCAAAGTGGCTGGTAGATGAAGTTCAGCGAGAAAACAAATTAATTTTAGAGCGCTCAAACCAATATGAAGACCTAAATGGTATGGGGACGACGATTGTGTGTGCTATTTTCTTTGGCGATGAGGTGCTCTTGGCAAACATTGGCGATAGTAGGGGATACTTATTGCGAGACAGTGATTTGATGCAGTTAACCGAGGATCATTCTTTAGTAAATGAATTATTAAAAAGTGGTCAAATTAGTTCTGAAGAAGCAAGAAATCATCCTCAAAAAAATATTGTCACTAGAACACTTGGAATATCGGAAAATGCAAATATCGATGAAAAGATTATCAAGATAGAAGAAAATGATATTTTACTACTTTGTTCTGATGGACTTACAAATATGGTTGATGATCAATTGATAAAAAAGGTTTTGCTGAATAATGAGTCTTTCGCAGATAAATGTGACAAGCTAATCGATATGGCAAATAAGGCCGGTGGAAATGACAACGTTACACTCTTACTTGCTTCTTCCTCGTTTGAGAGGAGGGATGAGCAGTGAAACCAGGATATGTACTGAGCGGACGATATAAGGTTGTAGAGACATTAGGCGAAGGTGGGATGGCCAATGTCTATCTTGCATACGATTTAATCTTAAAGAGAAATGTTGCAGTTAAGTTGATGCGCCTTGATTTACGCGATAATGAAGCTGCGATTAGAAGGTTTCGACGTGAGGCAATCTCTTTGACAGAACTCGTCCATCCAAACATTGTCAGCATTTATGATATTGATGAAGACAACGGTACACAGTTTTTAGTGATGGAATACGTAGAAGGAATGGATTTAAAGAGTTACATAGCACAAAATTATCCTCTTAGTTACGAGCAGGTAGTCAACATTATGGATCAGGTGTTGTCGGCGGTTGAAGAAGCACATGCACATGATATTATTCATCGTGACTTAAAGCCACAAAATATTTTGATCAACGCTGATGGACAGGTGAAGATTACCGATTTTGGAATAGCGTTAGCGACTTCTGAATATTCGTTGACACAGACAAACACATTAATGGGATCAGTGCATTATCTTTCTCCAGAGCAGGCTAGAGGAAGCGTAGTTACTAAACAATCAGACATTTACTCATTGGGCATAATCTTATTTGAATTATTGACAAGCCGAGTTCCCTATCAGGGAGAAACAGCTGTTTCAATAGCTTTGAAACATTTTCAAAATGATATGCCTTCTGTTAGGTCCTTTGACAGTCAGATACCACAAGCACTTGAGAATGTCGTATTAAAAGCGACTGCAAAAAATTTAACAGAACGGTATCAGAATGCTTCAGAAATGAAGGATGATATTGAAACTGCCCTCTCATATACTAGAAGTAATGAAGGAAAATGGGAACCCGCGAGTATAATTGAGGACGAAACTAAGGTTTTGGAACCTTTGAGTGCACAGCAAGTTAAAAAGAATATTGGCTTAGGTGATAAAAAAGATGGTTCTGAAAAAGATGGTAAACCCAAGAAGAAGTGGAGCAAAAAGAAAAAGTGGCTAATTTGGTCATTGATTGCAGCAGCTATATTTGTTTTGATAATTTTTATAACTGCATTGGCAATGAGTCCAAAGGATGTGACAGTTCCGGATCTGCAAGGAATGAATGAGACAGAGGCGAAAACTGCTCTTGAATCTCAACAACTGTCTATTGGAAATATTATCAGGCGAGATAGTACAAAATATGATAAGGGGCAGGTTATCTCATCTAGTCCGACCGTGGGCTCAAGTGTACGTCAAGATTCAAAAGTTGATCTGATAATTTCAAAAGGTCCTGAAAAAAATGTGTTTGGTAATTATAAAGGGCAATCATACGCTAAGGTGAAAAGTAAGCTTGAGAACAAGGGCGTTACTGTTGTCAAGGAGACAAAGAGTTCCAATTCGGTAGCAAAGGGAGAAATTATTAGTCAGAATATTTCGTCCAAGAAGAAGGTAGTTTGGGATCAAACAACGGTCAGATTTGTTGTTAGTTCTGGTGCAAAGAAAGTTATTTTACGTGATTTGACAGGCTATACTGAAAAAAGCGTGGAGGACTATGCTGAAGAGCTGGGTCTTGCATTAAATATTGAAAATGACTCTTCAGGCAGTTCTAGCACAGGATTAGTGGTTTCACAAGAACCTGCTGCGAATACGCGTGTTGAAGCAGGGGATACTTTAAACGTGGTTTTAGGGTCGACTTCTGAGAGTTCTTCCAGCGATGAATCGCAGCAAAGTAGTAGCTCAAGCAGTAGTGAAAGTAGTTCAACTAATACTTTTTCTGTTCGTGTAAACATTCCGTACCAGGCTTCTTCCAGCAGCACACAGAGTTCTACAGGCTCTTCGGAAAGTTCTAGTACAATGAATACGATTCAAATTTACTTGCAAGATGATAATCATAGCTATAGTGATATCTACCAGCAATTTACGATTTCATCTGATACGAGTGTGACTCTGCCATTTACATTAAGTGGTTCGGATACTGGTAAATATAAAATTGTTAGAGATGGTCAGGTTATCGCTGAGAAAACAGATGTGACAAGCTAAACTTACGAAGCTTGAAAGGCAGGGTGATTTATTGTTAAGAGGTCAAATTCGACAATCGTTGAGTGGATATTATGATGTTGATATGGAAGGTATTACTTATCGAACACGTGCACGTGGAAATTTCCGAAAAAAAGGTGAAGCTCCACTCGTGGGTGATTGGGTAGAATTCAAGGCTGATAATCAAAATGAGGGTTACATTTTACGAATAGAAAAGCGAAAGAATGAATTAATAAGACCACCAGTAGCCAATATTGATTATGCAATTGTGGTGACGGCTTGTAAGGAGCCCAAGTTCTCTTCAAATTTATTGGATCGTCAGTTGGTAATGCTTGAGAAGAATCAAATTACGCCGTTATTGTTTTTTTCAAAGGTAGATTTATTAACTGAAGAAGAATTCTTAGAGATAAAACAAGTTGTAGCAGACTATCAAAAAATATATGACTGTCAATTAGGAAGCCTTGATTCTGTCGTGGCACTTACCGAAAAATTTCAGCAGAAGACGGTCGTTGTAATGGGACAGACCGGTGCTGGCAAATCAACATTATTGAATAATCTTCAACCAAAACTCAAGTTAGAAACCGGTGAAGTTTCGAAAGCTTTAAGTCGAGGGAAACATACAACTAGAAAAGTGACGCTCTTACCCATAAATGGGAATTTAATTGCAGATACCCCAGGTTTTTCATCCTTTGACTTATTAGAGATAAAAAAAGAGGAACTGGCAAAATATTTTCCAGATTTTCAAAACTATGCTGCAGGATGTAAGTTCAGAAGCTGTATTCATTTGAACGAACCAGGATGCAAAGTCAAAGAGGCTGTGAAAAAAGGTGAGATTAAGTCAAGTAGATATGAAAATTATCAACAATTTCAAGAAGAAATAAGTAAGCAAAAGGTAAAATATCGAAAATGAGGTGTTAGGATGAAAATTGCTCCTTCAATTTTAAGTGCTGATTTTGCAAATTTAAAAAATGATGTAGAAATGACGACTCAGGCTGGTGCTGAATACTTGCATATTGACATAATGGATGGTCATTTTGTGCCCAATCTTTCATTTGGTGAACCGATTTTAAGGGCAATTAGACCATATTCGAAACAAGTCTTCGACTGCCATCTGATGGTTGACAATCCTGAAGAATATATTGCAATTCTTGCAGATGCGGGTGCTGATGTATTGGGAGTGCATTATGAAGCAACTCCGCATATTCACCGAGTCTTGCAGCAAATCAAGGAAGCTGGGTGTGAAGCTGAGGTCGTAATCAATCCTGGGACACCAGTGACCGTTCTCGAAGATTTGTTAGAAATGGTAGATGCGGTGTTGATTATGACTGTTAATCCAGGATTCGGGGGCCAAAAGTTTTTACCTAGTATGCTTTCAAAAATTCAAGCTTTGAACCAGATTAAAAACGACAGAAAACTTAGTTTTGATATTGAGGTTGATGGAGGCATCAACAGTGAAACAATTAAACAATGCCAACAAGCAGGGGCTACAATTGCGGTGGCCGGATCATTTGTGTTTAATTCAACTGATCCGATTGAAAAAATACAATTATTACACAAGGTGACGGGTGATTAGAGTGGAAATAAATCTACTAGTTGGAGGTCCAATCAGCGAATGGCCGGAAGCGCTGCTGAAAAAAGATGATGACAAGATCTGGGTTGGTGCAGATCGTGGGGCCTTGCGGTTAATTCAGAATGGAATTCAACCAACAATTGCAATCGGTGATTTTGACTCTTCGACAAAAGCAGAACAAGATCTGATCAGGGAAAATAGTAAGAAAGTTTACACTGCTAAACCTGAAAAAGACGACACTGATACAGAGCTCGCATTAAAAATTATATTTAAGAGTTTTCAAGATATTAGTAGAATAAACATATTCGGTGCCACCGGCGGTAGGATAGACCATCTTTTGGCTAATTTGTTTTTTGTGTTAAGGAAACCATTTTATGAATATGCAGATAAAATTTTTATTTTTGATCGTTTTAACACTATTAATTTCTATAGACCAGGCACTTATATTATTCAAAAAGAAAATGACAAGAAGTATTTGGCATTTGTTCCATTGACTAGCGTCGAAAAACTAAGTTTGATTGATGAAAAATATCGTTTGGATAAAAGAGATTTTAAATTTCCCATATCGTTGGCAAGCAATGAGTTTGTGGGTAAAAAAGGAAGTTTTAGTTTTGTGAATGGGGTTGTGTGTGTGATTCAAAGCAAGGATTAGGCGAAATACGGAATATTGTAAAAAATAGACATTTTATTTAGTCAGAGTATGCGAAGGAGTTTCTGTTTTAACCAGAGACTTCTTCATTTTTTATTCATTGATCGATGTTCATTTACAAGTGAAGTTGATACCATGATTTTAGTTAATTTTTAAAAGGTTAGAGGATATAATCGATATATTTGTAACTGCAATAAAAAAAGACCCGTAAAAAACGAGTCTTCAGTGTTTAAACACGAGTAACTTTACCGGATTTCAATGCACGAGCTGAAACCCAAACCTTCTTAGGTTTACCATCAACCAAGATGCGAACTTTTTGCAAATTTGGTTTCCATGAACGGTTTGTTTGGTTTAAAGCATGTGAACGTTTCTTTCCGAAAGTTGTTTTACGGCCAGTAATAAAATCTTTTGCCATTATTAGTTCCTCCTTTAATGATAGGATTCAAAGCATACGTACTACTTACTCACTAGAATAAGTTATCATAATTAACGAATGATTGCAAGAATTTTCTGTAAAGTAAAATAACTTGGCAGATAAGTTATTGTTTTTCACTTGAAATTGTCACAATCATACGGTATAGTGATCTGTCGTATTTTATGCTAGAATGATACTAGTATTTGTGTGTTAAATTAAGGAGGCTGTATCTAATGGCTGTAAAAATCAAAACGCAATTTGGAAATATTGATATCAATAATGATGTTATTGCGACAGTTGTTGGTGGTGCTGCAACTGAAATATTCGGAATTGTCGGAATGGCAAGTAAAAACCAGATTAGAGACAATCTTAATGAAATTCTGAAACGTGATAACTATTCAAAGGGTGTCGTTGTGCGTCAAGAGGATGACGGAGTTGCAGTTGATGTGTATATAATTGTAGGTTACGGCACAAAGATCTCTGAAATTTGCCGTAATGTGCAAGACAAAGTTAAATATAATTTGGAAACCATGTTAGGAATAACAGCTAATTCGGTCAATGTTTTCGTACAAGGTGTACGAGTCATTGAAGAATAACTGAGTGTTATGGGGACCAAGGAGGATAATTGAATTTGAAAGTCACAGAGATAACTGAGACGCATTTTAGAAAGATGGTTGCGGTCAGTTCAAAAAGATTAAGTAATAACGCAGAGTTTATTAATTCATTAAATGTGTTTCCTGTCCCAGATGGGGACACTGGAACAAATATGAGCCTTTCTTTTGCCAGCGGAGCAAAATATGTGGCTGAATCTACTGCTAACACTGTAGGTTCTTTAGCTGTGGCCTTAGCTAAGGGACTACTAATGGGTGCTCGTGGAAATTCAGGAGTAATATTATCTCAAATATTCCGTGGATTTTATAAAAGTACAGAAAAGAAGGACAGCCTGAATGCTGCCGACCTGGCTGCAGCTTTGACTGCGGGTGTTGAAACGGCATATAAGGCTGTAATGAAGCCCACTGAAGGAACAATATTAACAGTCGCGCGCGAAGCAGCTAAGGCAGCTAACAAGGCAGCTAGTGAGAGCGATGATACTGTCGTGGTGATGGAAGCCGCCTATGAAGCTGCAAAAGAAGCATTGGCAACTACTCCGGATTTATTACCGGTTTTGAAAGAAGTTGGGGTAGTCGACTCTGGTGGACAGGGTCTTACTTTTGTGTATGAAGGTTTTTTTGATGTCCTTTCTGGGAATAAACGTGCTGAAGACGATGCACATCAGCCAAGCGTCGAAGAAATGGAAGAGATGGTGAATGCGGAACATCATAAGAGTGTTCAAAGTCAGCTTAGCACAGAAGATATTAAGTACGGATATTGTACTGAAATAATGGTTAAGCTAGGTGCAGGTCGCCTAGTTGATTCAAAATTCGATTATGATGAGTTCCGCAATCACTTGAGTGAAATTGGTGATTCATTATTGGTAATTGCTGATGACGAAATTGTCAAAGTACATGTCCATACTGAGCATCCGGGGGATGTTATGTCTTATGGACAACGTTTTGGGTCTTTGATTAAGGTCAAAGTTGATAACATGCGTCTACAACATGAGACGATTTTGGAACATGATGAGCAAGAAGAAACTGAAAAAAATTCGAATAATGATGGGTATGGCATTATTGCAATCGCTTCTGGCAATGGTGTTGCTAACTTGTTTAAGAGTTTGGGTGCGACTTATGTTTTAAATGGTGGTCAGACGATGAACCCAAGCACACAAGATATTATTGATGCAATTAAGAAGGTCAATGCCCAAAAGATCATTATTTTACCAAATAACAAAAATATTTTCTTAGCTGCTGAGCAAGCCGCAAAGGTTGCGGATGTACCGACAAAAGTTGTTGCAAGTAAGACAATTGCTCAAGGAATGACGGCATTAATTGCATTCAATCCCGCAGAAAATTTGGATGAAAATGCTGTAAACATGAGTGATGAGATGGATTCCGTGAAGTCAGGTCAAGTTACTGTTGCAGTTCGTGATACAACTATTGAAGGAAATATAATCAAAAAAGATGATTATATGGGAATTATTGATGGAAAAATTAAGTTGACGAATCCAGACAAAGTTGATGCGGCTATTCAGATGGTAGGGAAAATGCTTGATGATGATAGTGAAATCGTTACGATAATTGTTGGTCAAGATGGTACTTCGGCAGAAGCTGAAAGTATCAAAAAGGCAGTTCTGGATATTGATAAGGATCTAGAAATCGAGATTCATCAGGGCGATCAGCCTGTATATCCATATCTAATTTCTGTTGAATAATGATTTTCATGATGATGGAGTTGGGTCAAAAGTTTAACTTTGACCTAGCTCCTCTATTTGTTCCAGATAAACGTGTTACATTAGTCAAAATTTTTCGTCTAATATCGGATTACTCATAGTACTCATAGCAAATGATTCAACGTACTTGTAGTTTAGATTCAGTACTAAAATTTTACCGACTTATGTAACACTTCCATTTTTAGGTCATTTAAAGAGAGGTGATGTTTTTGGCAAAACAACTTAGTGATTCAGTAGCAGTTCTGTCAGGTGTTGGTCCTAAGAAAGTTCAAGCACTGAACAAATTGGGCATAAATACCATTGAAGACCTGTTAACTGCATATCCATTCAGATATGACGACTACGCTGCACGTAAGCTTGCGGAAATTGGTGATCAAGAAAAGGTAGCTTTAAAAGGAACTGTTGCAACAGAACCAGTACTGAGTCGCTTTGGACGCCAGAAAAATCGCCTAAATTTTAAACTTTTGGTAGAACATGATGTGATTATGGTGACTTTTTTTAATCAAGGATATTTACGTTCTAGAATTGAGTTGGGTAAAGAATTAACTGTTTATGGCAAGTGGAACCATAAAAGGCAAAACTTAACAGGCATGAAAATATTGGCAGACGATAACAGTAATGAACTTGGCGGGGTATACCGTTCTTCGAAGGAGATCAAACAGTCCCAGGTAAAAAAATTAATAGAGCAGGCATATGATGAGTATGAAGATGCAATCGTTGATATTATTCCGGATTATCTGGCAAAAAAATACCATTTGCTTTCACGAAAAGAAATTATTCATGAGATTCATTTTCCAAAAGACCAAAAATCTGTGAAATTGGCACGCCGCAGCGGAACTTTTGAGGAATTTTTTCTTTTTCAAGCTCGAATGCAGTATATCAAGGAAAATGACAACATTAATGAAGGATTGAAAATTAACTACAAACTCGGGAAACTAAAGCAGTTTATTGCAAGGCTACCCTTTGAATTAACAAATTCACAGAAAAAAGTTGTGAATGAGATCTGCCACGATATGCACATGCAAAGACATATGAACAGGTTGTTACAAGGCGATGTTGGTTCAGGAAAGACTATTGTTGCAGCAATTATTATGTATGCAGCTATTACAGCAGGATTCCAAACCGCATTAATGGTCCCAACTGAAATATTAGCTCAACAGCATGCTACAAAGTTGGCACAGTTGTTCGAGCCCATGGGAGTTACTGTGGCACTCTTGACGAGTTCGACTGTAACGAGAGTGGCGCAAAGACGCGAATTATTATCCAATTTGAAAAAAGGGACAATCAATCTTGTAGTCGGGACCCATGCGTTGATTCAACCAGATATTGAGTTCTTGAATCTCGGTTTGGTTGTAACAGATGAGCAACATCGTTTTGGTGTCGGGCAAAGACAAATCCTCAGGGAAAAGGGAAAGTCCCCTGACGTACTAATGATGACAGCAACTCCAATTCCACGAACATTGGCACTGACAACTTATGGAGAAATGGATGTTTCCACGATTAGAGAATTACCAAAGGGACGCAAAGCTATTCGGACCCAGTGGGTAAAGAATCGTCAATTAGCAAGTGCCTATGAGTTTCTCGAACGGGAATTAGCTAATAATTCACAGGCGTATATCGTCAGCCCTTTAATTGAAGAATCTGAGGCAATGGACTTGAAAAATGCTGAGGAAATATTCAACAAAACAAATGAACATTTAGGATCGCGATATCAAGTTGGGCTTCTTCATGGTAAAATGAGCGGTGAGGAAAAAGAAAAGGTAATGTCCGCTTTTAAGGAGCACAAGATTGATGTGTTGGTAGCAACTACAGTAATTGAAGTAGGAGTTGACGTGGCGAATGCAACTGTTATGATGATTCTTGATGCGGATAGATTTGGTTTGGCACAGCTGCATCAGCTACGTGGCCGAGTCGGACGAGGAGATAAGCAATCCTACTGTCTCCTTGTCGCTGATCCTAAAAATGAATATGGGATTGCACGGATGCAGATAATGACAGAAACAAATAATGGGTTCGTGATTGCACAAAAGGACTTGGAACTTCGAGGACAAGGCGACATTTTAGGAAATAAACAATCAGGAATACCTGAATTTAAATTAGGTGATCCAATCGCTGATTTGCGAATATTACAGATAGCAAAAGAAGAAGCACGGCAAATAATCAACAATGAACATTTTAAACAAAAAAAAGAAAATGAAGAACTGATAAAGTATTTGAATCGAACTTTATTGGGAGCATCATTTGATTAAAGAAGGATGGATTTAATGAAAATTGCAGTTGACGCTATGGGTGGAGATAACGCACCTCAAACGGTTGTTGAAGGGGTTGAGCGGGCAAGAGATGAGTATAGTGATCTTGAGTTCAATCTCTATGGTAAAGAAAGTGAAATTAAGAAGTATTTAAATGATCAATCTAGGATTCAGATTATTCATACTGATAATAAGATTGACATGAATGATGAACCTGTTCGAGCAATTCGACGAAAGAAGGATTCATCAATGGTTTTAGCTGCAAAAGCAGTTAAAGATGGCGAAGCCGATGCGTTCTTTTCATGCGGTAATACTGGCGCGCTCCTTGCTGCCGGACTGTTGATTGTTGGAAGAATCAAGGGAATCAGTCGTCCTGGATTACTTTCCACACTTCCGATGCTTTCAAAGGGCGAGGGAGCTTTAAATCTGTTGGATAGCGGCGCAAATGCCGATAATAAACCTGAACATCTTTATGAATATGCGATTCTTGGTAAGTACTATGCACAAAAGGTCAGAGGAATTGCAAATCCGAGAATAGGCTTGCTGAATAATGGAACTGAGGAACACAAGGGTAGTAAGACTACACAAGAGGCGTATCAGTTATTAAAGGCAACTCCAAATTTGAATTTTGTTGGTAATGTAGAATCCAATGCAATTTTAAAAGATGTAGCAGATGTAGTGGTTGCAGATGGTTTCACCGGCAATGCTGTTTTAAAAGCAATTGAAGGGACTGCTTCAGCTACAATGCATTTGTTGAAGGATTCAATTATGAATAGCGGAGTGTCAGGTAAATTAGGTGCATTGTTACTCAAATCGACTTTTAATGAACTAAAAAATAAGATGAATCAATCACAGTACGGTGGGGCTGTTTTACTTGGTGTCAAGGCGCCTGTTGTGAAGGCCCATGGCTCAAGTGATAGTGCAGCGGTCTATTATACGTTGAAGCAGATTCATAAAATGTTGGAAGAAAAGATGATTCCCGATTTAGTTGCGTATTTTGAAGAAGAAGCAAAAAAAACAGATGGTGCGGAGGAATAAAAGATGACAGAAAAAGAAATTTATGACAAGATTGTAAAAATTATCAATGAACGCTTTGATGTTGAAGAAGATAAAGTAACCCCTGATTTGAACTTTTCAACGGACTTGAATGCCGATTCAATAGATATTGTTGAATTTGTGCTTGAACTTGAAGATACATTTTCGGCTGAAATACCTGATGAAGATGCAGAAAAATTAATCACTGTCGCAGATGCAGTTAAGTATATTGCGAATCACCAAGAATAGTCACTGACATTTAAAATTCTGGAAGATAGATTGCAGCAGGAAAAATCCTGGATGATGATCTATCTTTTTTTAGAAGAATGACTGTCATGCTTTGTTCAGATAGATATGTAAGGGTATAATATAAAGTATTAAGTTGTAAAAAGGAGAAGACAAAAAGTGATAATCGGATTAGTACAAAAACTAAAAAACGATTTTGAAATAGATTTTAAACGACCTGAGCTACTTGATGAGGCATTTACACATGCTTCATATGTAAATGAGCATCCAAAGGAGCATCTAAAGTATTACGAACGAATTGAATTCTTGGGAGATGCTGTGATGCAGCTTTGTGTCTCTGAATATTTGTATCGTCGCTATCCTGGAATGTCGGAAGGAAAGCTTTCACGGTTGCGTGCAGCAATGGTTTGTGAAGATAGCTTCAGCAAATTTGCAAAAGAATGCAATTTTGACGAATACATCAGACTTGGTAAAGGAGAAGAAAAGGCCAATGCAAGGCAAAGACCGGCCTTGTTATGTGATATTTTCGAGGCTTTTATTGGGGCATTGTATCAAGACCAAGGCAAAAAAGCAGTAGAAGAATTTATTGCAAAAGTTGTTTTTCCTAAATTAGACTTGGGATGGTTTGATCACTTGTTAGATCACAAGACGGAATTGCAGGAATTATTGCAGGAAAAAGGTGAGGTAACCATCACTTATGATGAAGTTGCTGATCTTGGACCAGAACATGACAAAATGTACACAATGGCTGTTAGTGCTGATGGTAAGGTTTTAGGAACAGGCAGCGGACATTCAAAGAAAGAGGCTGAACAGGTAGCTGCAAATGCTGCATTAAAATCTTTAAAGTAAAGAAGCCTATCTATATAGTAAGGAAATAAAGGAGCAGTGCTGGATGAAGTTAAAGTCACTGATAATCAATGGCTTCAAGTCTTTTGCAGACAAAACACAAATTGATTTTCAAGATGGGATGACAGCAATTGTCGGACCAAATGGAAGCGGTAAGAGCAATGTAATTGAAGCGATTCGCTGGGTCTTAGGGGAACAGTCTGCTAAGAATCTTCGTGGTGAAAAAATGCCGGACGTAATTTTTGCCGGGACAGACACTCGTGCACCACTTAACCGCGCAGAAGTTGAGATTATTTTTGATAACAAGGATCACTATTTACCGTTGGATGAAGACGAGATTGCAATTGCGCGTAGAATTTATCGTAATGGTGATAGCGAATTTTTATTGAATGGAAAACAGGTTCGCTTGAAAGATATCACAGGCCTGATGTTGGATACAGGGCTTGGAAGAGAATCATTTTCAATTATTTCTCAGGGACGCGTTGAATCAATCTTTAATAGTAAGCCTGAGGAACGCCGGGTGATCATTGAAGAAGTCGCTGGTGTTTTGAAATATAAAAAAGAGAAGCAAAAGGCACAACAAGAATTGGCTGAAACTGCAGATCATTTGAATAGAGTTGCAGATATTGTTGTGGAATTACAAATGCAAAGAGAACCATTAAAAGAGCAGAGCAGTATTGCAAGGGATTATCTAGAACAGAAAAAAGATTTTGACCATTATAATTTAAGTAAATTAGTTCTGGAAATTGCTGAGAATAAACAGAAAAAAGTTGTATTTGAAGGTGAGATTGCACAGTTAGAGGCAGTTAAGGCTAAAAATAAAAAACAGATTGAGCAATACGAGTCATCTGTTAATTCATTGCATAAGAAGCAAGATGAATTGAATCACAGTCTTGATCGTTTACAAGAAGAAGCAGCACTTTTAACTGGTCAGAAAGAACGCTACAGTGGGAAAAAAGAAATTACACAAAAGGAAAAAGACTACCAGTTACAAAAAATCACTGAGGTTAAGGCACAAAAAAAATTAAACCAGGAAAAACTGAAACAAGTAGAAATTGAACGCATGGAATTAATAAAACAGATTAAAGATCTTACAGAAGAACAAACGGAATTGCAAAGAAAAGTCACTGATTTAACGGAATTGCATGAGCATGATGCAAACCAGATTGCAGCTGAAATTGAAGACTTGAGACAGCAAATAATTACAAAGATGCAAGAACAGACGTCTTTAAAAAATCAGGCTTTATATCTCACAAAAGAAGAGCAAAGAAACAAGGCAAGTAAAGATATTTTTCTCAAGAAAACAAAAAAACAGCAGGAAAATATTCAGACTCTTAAAAAGAAAACAGACGATTTGAAATTAATTTACGAAGAAAAATGCAAGCTATTAGAAATTGAAAATAAACGCTTTGAAACTGAGCAAGATGATTTGTCAAGTTTACAAGTGAAGCTGCAACAGCAAAAAGACAGCTGGTATAAGGCATTAGCAATTGTTCAGCGTGCACAGGCACAACATGATAGCCTAAAGAATATTGATGATAATTTTGCCGGATATTATCGTGGTGTCAAGGAAATTCTGCAGAAAAGAGCAAAATTTGCTGGAATTATAGGTGCAGTTGCAGAACTGTTGGATGTTCCTTCAAATATTGCATATGCAATTGAAATTGCCTTAGGAAGCCAAACACAAAATGTTGTTGTTGAAAACGAGCAGGCAGCAAAGGCTGGTATAAATTATTTAGTAAAGAATCGTTTGGGAAGAGTTACTTTTTTACCGCGGAATACAGTGAGACAGCGGAAATTAAGTAAGTATCAATCTGAAATATTAGCAAAAATTCCAGGTGTTCTTGGAATTGGTAATCAGTTAGTAAAGTGTGCTAAAGATGATCAGCCAATTTTGAATTATTTACTGGGTACAACAGTCATTGTGGAGGATATCGATATTGCGGTGGATGTTGCAAGAAAGCTTGACCATAGTCTACGAGTTGTTTCGCTAGCAGGTGATGTTGTTAATCCTGGCGGTGCAATGACTGGTGGTGCAAATAAGCAAAAAAATAGTGGACTAATAGAGCAAAAAGAGCGAATCAAGACATTAGAAAATGATCTCGCCGAAATGAAGCAAAAGATGAAAAAGATTGAACTTCAGGGCGCCAATGCAAAAAAAGATTTTGAGCAAAAAAAGATAGATGTTCAAATGATTGAAAAAAATGTAGCTGCGAAAAAAGAAGAAAGTCATAATATAGAATCTCAACTTGTACTTTTGAAAAATCAATTAAGGGATTCAAAAGAGGCTCTTGAGCTACAACAAGAAGAGTTTGAACAGGAAATAAAAAATGATGCATTTGGTGCGAATAAGAATTCTCTTGCTGAAAAGCAGGCTATTTTAGAGCAAAAAATAAATAAGCTTCGGGCTGAGTTTGACAGTAAGAAAAATATGCTTACAAAGCTAAATGAAGTTAAAGAACAAAATACACAAAAAGGCAATGATATGAAACGACGTTTGGCAATTGTCACAGAAAGATTGAGTTCTTTAAATGAAAAGGCTGTGGCTAATAAAAAACAGATTAATGAGTATCAAGATGCACTTCAAGATGAACAGAAAATATTAGATGGGATTGACAACAAACAAAAAATTGACTCTCTAAAATCTGAGGAGATAGTACAACAACTGCGTCAGATTAACGAAAAACAAGAGGCAATTGCTATCGAACTTACAAAAGGTAAAAAAATGCGAGCTGATATTCATGAATATCTGCAATCAAATGAAACTGAATTGACAAGAGTTAACAACCTGCAGGAGCTAACATTTAATAAGCAGCGTGAGAAAAGTATTAAATTAAGCAAGGTAAATGGTATACTTGATCAGAGCCTGTCCGAACTAGCACAAACATATGAATTAACATATGAGGCTGCAAAGGCTCAAAATAAAGAGCATGATTTGAAACACGTATTGCAAAAGTTAAAGCTGCTGCGTTTAGGTATTGAAGAACTAGGAGAAGTTAATATTGGTTCAATTGATGAATATGAACGCGTAAATGAACGTTTTGAGTTTCTATCAATGCAGCAAAATGATTTGTTGGAAGCAAAAAAACAGTTGCAAAAAAGCATGCAAGAAATGGATAATGAAGTTAAAATCCGTTTTGGAAAGACATTCAAGGCTGTTGCGGATGCATTTACTGAGGTCTTTCCACAGATGTTCGGTGGTGGGAAAGCATCTTTGAAATTAACTGATTCAAGCGATCTATTGACAACAGGAATAGAGATCATGGCACAACCACCTGGTAAAAAACTACAGAAATTATCTCTATTGTCGGGAGGAGAAAAAGCATTGACTGCATTGACACTGCTCTTTGCCATCTTGAAAGTAAAACCAGTGCCCTTTGCAATTCTAGATGAGGCAGAAGCAGCCCTAGATGATGCGAATGTAGATCGTTATTCATCATATTTGCAGAACTTCCATGATCAGACACAATTTATTATCATTACACATAGAAAAGGGACGATGAGTCGAGCTGATATCTTATATGGGGTGACGATGCAGGAATCAGGCATATCAAGGACGGTTTCAGTTTCTCTTGAAAATATACTCGAAGAAAATGTCGCTAAAGGGGGATAAAAATGGGCTTTTTTGATAAACTTAAACATGTGTTTAGCGGTCAGGAAGAAGAAAAACAGACTGTTGAGGAACAAAAATATGAAAAAGGACTGGAGAAATCACGCAAAACTTTTGGTGATAAGCTCAATGAACTTTTTGCAAATTTCCGCAGTGTTGATGAAGAATTCTTTGAAGAGTTGGAAGAAAAATTGATTGAGGCCGATGTCGGCTTTGAGACTGCTGTTAAGATTAGTGAGGAGCTTCAAGAAGAGGTAAAGCTGCGCAATGTAAAAGATAAAAAAGATGTTTCAAATGCGATTATTGAAAAACTTGTTTCGCTATATGAAGCAGAAGGAACGACAGAAGATAATTCATTGCACTTTGCACAGAACGGACCAACTGTTTTTCTTTTTGTGGGTGTTAATGGTGTTGGGAAGACGACAACAATCGGGAAACTTGCCCATAGGTATCAGCAGGAGGGAAAGAAGGTTTTACTTGCCGCGGCCGATACATTTAGAGCCGGCGCAATCGAGCAGCTTGTTGAATGGGGAAGACGAGTGAATGTTGAAGTTGTTCGAAAACCAGAAAGAAGCGATCCAGCAGCAGTTGTTTTTGATGCCGTTCAAAAAGCCAAGAGTGAGGACTATGATATCTTATTGGTAGATACTGCTGGCAGGCTACAAAATAAGGTTAACTTGATGAATGAATTGGGTAAAATTGCGCGAGTGATTACCCGTGAACTACCAGATGCACCACAAGAAGTTTTATTAGCCTTGGATGCAACTACTGGTCAAAATGCATTAACGCAGGCAAAACAGTTTAAGGATGTCACAAATGTGACAGGAATTGTTTTGACTAAGTTGGATGGAACTGCTAAAGGCGGAATTGTCTTAGCGATTCGTAATGAATTACATCTTCCGGTTAAACTTGTTGGGCTGGGTGAAAAAATGGATGACTTGCGTGACTTTGAACCAGTCGAGTTTGTTTACGGACTCTTTAATGGTTTGGTGGAGGCTCCAAAAGAAGAAAATTAATCTGGTTGAAGTAGGTGATGAGCGATGGCAATTGAAAAAACAAATAGAATTAATGCTTTGTTTGAATTTTATGAACCGCTTTTGACTAGTAAACAGATGGAGTATCTTGCTTTATATTATCGGGATGATTACTCACTTGGTGAAATTGCTGAAAATTATCAGATTTCAAGACAAGCTGTGTATGATAATATAAGAAGAACGGAAACAATCCTTGAATCCTATGAAAAGAAACTTCATCTGTTGCAGAATTTTCAGGAACAAAGTCAAAGGACTGATGAGCTTCAGAGTTATGTTCAAAAAAATTATCCAGATGATAAGGCTTTAAGCAGGTTAGTTGAACAATTAGAAGAATTAGAAGAATGAAAGTTGGTGGATTAAGTGGCATTTGAAGGATTAACAGAGCGACTTCAGAATGCAATCGGCAAGTTGCGGAAAAAAGGTAAGATCAGTGAAGCTGATGTACGAGAGGTCATGCGTGAGATTAGGCTTGCATTACTTGAAGCCGATGTAAATTTCCAAGTAGTAAAAGATTTCGTTAAGACAGTCAGAACTCGTGCTATTGGTGCGGAGGTTCTGGAGAGCTTAACTCCTGCGCAACAAATTGTAAAAATCGTTAATGATGAACTAACCAAAGTCATGGGTGAGGAAGCTGTCGAATTAAATAAATCAGACAAGATTCCAACAATCATTATGATGGTTGGTCTCCAAGGTGCTGGTAAGACAACCACATTAGGTAAATTAGCTTTAAAGTTAAAGAATGAAAAGAATGCTCGTCCATTAATGATTGCTGCGGATATTTACAGACCCGCTGCGATTGATCAGCTGGAAATATTGGGTAAGAGTATTGATGTACCTGTCTTTTCAATGGGAACTGACGTTTCACCAGTTGAAATTGTCAGAAAAGGGCTAGAATTAGCTGCTGAGAAGAAAAATGATTATGTATTGATCGATACTGCCGGTCGCTTGCAAATTGATGAATTACTGATGGATGAACTTGCTCAAATCAAGACATTGGCACAACCAGATGAAATCCTGTTGACAGTTGATGCAATGACAGGTCAAAATGCAGTTGAAGTTGCCAAAGGATTCAATGAACAATTGGATGTTACAGGTGTTGTATTGACCAAGTTAGATGGTGATACTCGTGGTGGTGCTGCGTTATCAATTCGTTCGGTCACTGGTAAGCCTATCAAGTTCATTGGTCAAGGTGAGAAAATGACAGATTTGGATGTATTTTATCCAGACAGAATGTCGTCACGTATCTTAGGAATGGGTGATATGCTGACCTTGATTGAAAAGGCACAGCAAGATTTCGATGAGAAAAAAGCTCAGCAAATGCAAGAAAAGATGCGTGAGAACAGCTTTGACTTCAATGATTTCATTGATCAAATGGAGCAAGTTCAAAAAATGGGACCAATGGAAGATATCATAAAGATGATTCCTGGGATGGCAAATAATCCTGCAATTAAGAATTTAAAAGTTAACCCTAAAGACATTGATCATCTTAAGGCTGTTGTTTATTCAATGACTAACGAGGAACGCGAAAATCCAGATCTATTCAATCCTAGCCGGAGAAGAAGAATTGCCGCCGGTTCAGGTCGTCCAATTCATGAAGTTAACAGAATGATTAAACAATTTAACGAGATGAAGAAGATGATGGGGAAGGTTTCTAAGGGAAACTTTGAAGGCATGGAGGGTATGTTTGGCAATGGATTATCTGGCAAGCTTGCAAAGATGTCAATGAATTCTATGGCACGAAAGAATAAGAAGCGCAAACTTAAGCGCTTGAAGAATAAAAAACGCAGGAAATAAATTTTTTTGTGTCTGTCAAGAAATAATCCTTTACACCAAGCCAAAATACTGTTATATTATTAACGTTAAGAAAGTTAATAGGAGGTGTAGTTAATGTCAGTTAAAATTCGTTTAAAACGTATGGGTTCTAAAAAGCGTCCATTTTACCGTATCGTTGTTGCAGATTCACGTTCACCACGTGATGGTCGTTTCATCGAAACAGTTGGAACATACAATCCATTGACAGAACCTGAAAGTGTTACACTTAAGGAAGAAAATATTTTGAACTGGTTGAGCAATGGAGCACAACCTTCAGATACAGTACGTAATATTCTTTCAAAGAATGGTGTCATGAAGAAGTTCCATGATGCAAAATTCAGTAAATAATAAGACTTATTGCATATAAAAAGACCCTTAATTGTAATCTTAACTTATGTGCTTTGATAGTTGAATATTTGTAATAATTGGCTATACTGTATGTTTGATTAAGAATTGTATATAATTAGTGAATCCCTTTAGATGAAGCAGTGATGTTTTATTTGGGGGATTTTCTTTTTTAAAGAGGTGGAAGAATGAGTTTTTATGAAGTAGGACAGATTATTAACACTCACGGAATACATGGTGAGGTAAAAGTTAAAATAATTACTGACTTTCCAGATGAACGCTTTAAAAAGGGCAAAATGTTATATCTACTATTGCCTGATAGAGAGCTTGTACTGAAAATTATGGCTGTCCGTAAAGTAAAACAATTTTATTTATTAACATTTGAGAACTATCAGGATATAAACCTAGTTGAGAAATTCAAGGGACTTAAATTGGCAGTTAAGGAAGAACAGCAACAAAAACTAGCTGATAACAACTTCTATCATCACGAAATAATTGGATTGAAAGTATTTGATGAAGAAAACAATGAAATAGGAGAAATTAGTGAAGTCATGAGTTTAGGTGCTAATGATGTTTGGAGCGTTAAAAGAGTTGGGAAAAAGGACCTACTTTTACCTGCAATTCATGATGTTATAAAAAAGGTCGATATCGCAAATGGAAGCATAATCGCCGATGTGTTAGATGGGTTGGATGATTAATGAAAATCGATATTTTAAGTTTATTTCCGGAGATGTTCAAGGGCCCCTTGGAATCATCCATTGTGGGTAAGGCAATTGAAAGTAAAATCATAGATGTTGACATTACAAACTACCGTGATTTTACCAGTAACAAACAGCACCATGTTGATGATTATCCGTATGGCGGTGGTGCTGGAATGTTATTACAAGCACAGCCGATCTTTGATGCTCTGGATTATGTTGAGAAGAAGAACGACGGATTAGGAAGTGTGATTTTACTTGATCCGGCAGGAAGGCAATTTAATCAAAAAGTGGCAGAAGAATTATCTGCAAAAGATCATCTAACATTTATTTGCGGCCATTATGAGGGTTACGATGAGAGAATTAGGAAGAGGGTCACTGATGAAATTTCATTGGGAGACTATATCCTAACTGGTGGAGAACTTGGCGCAATGGTAATAATTGATGCTACTGCCAGACTATTACAAGGTACCTTAGGTAATAAAGATTCTGCACCGGGAGACTCATTTTCAAGCGGGTTGTTGGAGTATCCCCAGTATACGAGACCAGTCTCATATAGGGGGATGGATGTTCCTGAGGTACTTGTTAGCGGTAATCATCAAAAGATTGCGCAGTGGCGAGAATATGAGTCCTTGAGACGAACATTTTTACGAAGACCAGATTTGCTTGCAGAACTAGAATTAACTGAACAACAAAAAAAGATATTGGATGAAATAAGGGGCAACACTAGAAAATAAGCACTTGATAATTATTTTACGATATGATAATATTCTAAGTGGCTATGCGCCACATTAACAATATTCCGCTGTTGAAAGACAAGAATGTTGGCGAAAGGAAGAAACAAGATGAACCCATTGATTAAAAAAATTACGGAATCTCAATTACGTAGTGATATTCCAGATTTCCGCCCTGGTGATACTGTTCGTGTCCACGCTCGTATCGTTGAAGGTACTCGTGAACGTATCCAGATTTTCGAAGGTGTAGTTATCAAACGTCGTGGTGAAGGTATCAGCGAAACTTATACAGTTCGTAAGATTAGTAGTGGTATTGGTGTTGAACGTACATTCCCAGTCCACACACCACGTGTTGAAAAGATTGAAGTAATTCGTCAAGGACGTGTACGTCGTGCTAAGTTGTATTACTTGCGTGCATTACATGGTAAAGCAGCTCGTATTCCTGAAAGACGTCGTTAATATAACGTTCAAAAAGCCTTGTTTATCAAGGCTTTTTTTGTTTTACAAGAATAAATTTGCTTTGTAAAAAACTGTACTTTTATGTTTAAGGGGCACAAAAGGGGCAAACTAGAGTTGGTCGAGGTCATTTCTAAGTTTTTTCTGTGCATTTTGAGTGACGTGCAAATATATTTTAGAAGTGATCTTGCTACTTTCATGTCCGACTCTTTCTTGGATTACATAAAGGGGTGTTCCAATTTCTGCAAGTTTAGAAATATGCGTGTGTCTAAAAATGTGACTTGAGAGTGGCTTATTTATTTTTAGTTCCGATTTAGCTTTTCTTAAAAAAGTATTTATTGCCGAAATGCTTAAAGGCGTTTGATTAGATGTTTCAAATAGATAATCACTTGCAGAGTTAAGTGAGCAGAGTTTCTCATATATCTCAACTGCCTTGTTGGGTAAAGAGATAGTTCTCATTCCTGCTGCCGTTTTCGTTACCTTGGTTTTTTTCTGATCACTGATTTTTAATCCATGATAATCTAGTGTCCCGTTAATATCAACATAGTATACTCCTTTGTCGTTGAAAATATCCCTCTTATTTAACGCTAGAGCTTCCCCAGCACGCATGCCGGTCAAATATAGCCATTCAAATAAATAACCGTACATAGCGTTTCTGTGATAGGTATATTCTAAAAGCATAGCAAGCTCATCACTATCTAGAAACTTATTCTTAGTATTTGATGACTCATTATTTTTAAAAGATATTTCTAAATCTTCAACTGGATTATTTTTTGCGTAATTTTGCGAGATTGCATATTTAAATAGCTTGTTAAGCCTCGACTTAACTATTGATACATATTTATTAGACAGCTCATCATCATAGATCATGCTCTCAAGAACCCGTTTAATGAGCCTTGAGTCTATCTTAGAAACCACAATTTCATTGTTAATTTTATCAGAAAAAGTATGTAAATTATAAACAGCAGACATATACGTTGAATTGCGTACTCTTTTTTTATAAAGTACAAGCCATTCCCTAATTAATTCACCGATTGTAATTTCTGTAACTTTTTGAGAATGTTGGTGTAACTTTTTACTGACTTTTCTATCAAGTGTCTGTTGGGCTTGCTTAACTGCATGAGTTGAGTTACTGTTCATCAAAACAGATACACGCACGTATTTGTCCGTATAAGGATCTTTGTACCGCTCTATAAATTTGAACTTTTTCTCAGCAAGCTTCTCATACCACATTTGTGTATTTCCTCCTTCTGTTACACATATCAATACTATTTGCATTATAAAAAAGCAATATTTACTTATTATTGCGTATTCTTAGTTATCAAATACGCACGTATGTTCACTTAACGTGTTAAATAAAAGCCCCCAAAAGAGGCATTTGAATACAATTAATGAATAAAAATCGATTTTATTCGAATTTTAATAGCTGTATCTGTTGAGTCTAAGTCTGGTATGAGTTTAAGAAATAGTTCCAGAACAAAAATGTTTTCAAGACATTGCAAATCTTGAGTAATTTTTTTTAGGTCAAACAGATTACCGTCTAATCTTTTTTGAATATCTATTTTTGTATTAGTAGATGGATGTGTGTCATGTATTAATTCAGAATATACATGATAAAGTCTATCGAGCATTTCTGCATTTCTATCTGTGAGATTCGTACCACGTAGAAGATTTTTCCTAGCTGATGTTCGAATACGACGTATTGACTTCGATGGATTGTAGTATCCATATAGGATGCGATAAAGCTTTTCAACTAATATTCTTACAACATTTGAAGTGAAAAATTCATCATTCAGTGTAACCGATACTAAAAGGCGCGCATAGAACTCTCTATATTCAATGATTAAGTCAAAAAAATTATCATCTTTCTTTATTTTCTCAAAGTCTAATAAAATGTTGCAAAGTGAAAAAGAATTATTAACTAAAAAATAAAGCGAATGTAAAGTTGACGTATTTTCTTTAAATTTAAATTTAGGAAAAAAATTAGTTATTACTTTTTTGTAGTTAAGAAAATCTGCTTCTGTCATTTTTATTTATCTCTATTTCGACTATATTTTTTCATTGTTTTCAAAATTCGTTCCTCAGCACGTAACTCATTATTAGTAAGCAGTTTTACTTTCTTCTTCTTTTCTTCCGAAGGAGTATCTAAGTTTTCAGAATAGAAGTCTTTAAAAATTATAATATTTTTATAAAGTTGTTCTTCACTAAAGCCTTGAATTTCTCTAACAATTCTAGCAACTATTTGTGTTCTGCTTTTAAATAAATAATCTTTTAACTCTTTTTTTAAGAGTAATTTGTCAGTCAGTTCTCTGACATTTGGATTATGTTCAAAAATTTCAGTAGATAAAATAAAAGGAACTAAAGTGCTCAGAAGTTCGATTCTTGTTTTATCTATGTTAGTAGTGAAAGACAGTTCTTTTATCTTCTTTTCTAGATAAGGCGACATTTTTCATCATTCCTTTAATTTATGATTTTTCTAGAAGTTGAATTCGTTCAAGAAATTTTTTTACCAATTCTATCAACCATTTCTTTAAGTCTATGGTCATTTGTGTCTGTAACAAATTTGCCTAATTCAAATGTTGAAAGTTTATTGTATTCCTTAAAATTTTGTTTATCATCAAAAACTGTTAATTCGTTTTGTTTTACAATATCCGATTTTCTTAATGCAGACATGTAAATTTTTTGCTTAGGTTTTTCATCTGAAACCCTTGTGAAAATAATACCCATATTTTTTGGGGATCTATTCTTAAATACTGAGTTCCTATTATTATCTACAATATCATGAACAACTCTTTCTAGTAAATCAACACCAAGAGTAGAATATTTATCCGGAATTACTGGTACAAAATAATAATCACTTATAAATAATGCTGTTTCTGTATAAATAGAATAAGTAGGAGGACAATCAATCATAATAAAATCATAATTGTTTCTGATTTTATAGTCAATTATGAAATCTAATAATTTTTGACTAGTTGAATTACCACTTGAACGTTCCAAAAATATTGTTTCTAATTCTCCTGGAATTAGATCAATATTTTTTTCAAGTTGCACTATGACATCACCAGGATTAAATCCTTCTGGTTTTTTATTAAAAATGACTTCTATCGATTTGTCGAACTTTTCCTTTTGCGGGAAATAATGTTCATTAAGTGCTTGAGTTAAATTTGCCTGTGGATCTATATCGATTAATAAAACTCGGTAATTTTTTTCACTATGTTCACTTTTCTTATTCGCTAAAAAGTTAGCTATTTCTAAACACAATGTTGTTTTACCGACTCCACCTTTCATGTTAATGAAACTAATAACTTTTGCTGTCATAACTATACCCCCAATATATATTTTTCTCTAACTATGTAAAAAACAACAGCACACTTTTATAACCCTAGCAGCTGTTTCTTTTTAGCCTCGAACTCTTCTTGAGTGATAACTCCTGAATCTGCAAGTTCCTTGAATTTCTTTATCTCGTCAGCGACAGAAGAAGGATTCCCAACTTTTTCTACATTCATTTCTTTGGATTGTTCATCAATAACATTTTGCAAAAACGCTAAAGTTTTATCAACCTCAATTGCAATCTGCTTATAGGTATTACTGTTCTTTTTAATTTTTTTGGTTAAAGATGATATATGAAACATTTGCTGTCTCACTCTTAGAGACAACCTTTATCTTTGTTTCCGTGTTTACAGATGATGCAGATTTTTTACCGGTAATTCCACCTACAATTGCTCCGATTCCACCTGTAGCGGCTCCAAAAACAATAGCTCGACCTAGACCACCTTTTGTAATGGTTTCGCCATCCTGTTGAAGTTCAAAACTAGACAAATCTTCGTATTTTATTATTTTTCCAGGTATTCCGAAAAGTAGATTAATTCCAAAAGCTTTTAATGAATCATTATACTTTAGGTAAGAATTTAATTTTTTTTCATTTTTAGGGAATTCTTTAGCAAGCTCAGCTTGAAATTTTTTATTTTCGCGTTCAATTTTTATTTTTTCTTGTGCTTTTTCTTCTTCTGCTTTTATTGATTCTTTAATTTTGTCCATCAATCCCATAATAATTCCCCCTAATTATTACTCAAAAAATAATTATATGACACACCAAATTCTTCAATTGAAAATTTTTCTAACAAACCTGTTGCAAATC
>NZ_BACP01000032.1 GCF_000260415.1 Liquorilactobacillus mali KCTC 3596 = DSM 20444 | reverse complement strand
CCCGATAAGATAGATAGTTTTGTTTGTCTTAATCGCGGCGTAGCTCAGCTGGCTAGAGCGTCCGGTTCATACCCGGGAGGTCAGGGGTTCGATCCCCTTCACCGCGATATGCAATGTTATAGAACTTGGACCTTTAGCTCAGTTGGTTAGAGCAGACGGCTCATAACCGTCCGGTCGTAGGTTCGAGTCCTACAAGGTCCATTGTGCTAAAAGTTTTTTGTATATTGGATTTTTTAAATTTTATATGGAGGATTACCCAAGTCTGGCTGAAGGGAACGGTCTTGAAAACCGTCAGGTGGGTAAAACCACGCAAGAGTTCGAATCTCTTATCCTCCTTTTTTAATATCGCGGGATGGAGCAGTCTGGTAGCTCGTCGGGCTCATAACCCGAAGGTCGTAGGTTCAAATCCTTCTCCCGCAATTGGTCCTATGGTGTAGGGGTTTATCACGCCTGCCTGTCACGCAGGAGATCGACGGTTCAAATCCGTCTAGGACCGTGGTACAAACATAATTATTAAGTGAATAGTTTATGGCTCGGTAGCTCAGTTGGTAGAGCAATGGATTGAAGCTCCATGTGTCGGCAGTTCGATTCTGTCCCGCGCCATAAGATTTATGCGGGTGTAGTTTAGTGGTAAAACCACAGCCTTCCAAGCTGTTGTCGCGAGTTCGATTCTCGTCACCCGCTTATTAATTTTTCATGGAGAAGTACTCAAGTGGCTGAAGAGGCGCCCCTGCTAAGGGTGTAGGTCGCGAAAGCGGCGCGAGGGTTCAAATCCCTCCTTCTCCGTTTTTTTGACCCGTTGGTCAAGTGGTTAAGACACCGCCCTTTCACGGCGGTATCATGGGTTCAAATCCCGTACGGGTCATTTTAATATCGCGGGATGGAGCAGTCTGGTAGCTCGTCGGGCTCATAACCCGAAGGTCGTAGGTTCAAATCCTTCTCCCGCAATTGGTCCTATGGTGTAGGGGTTTATCACGCCTGCCTGTCACGCAGGAGATCGACGGTTCAAATCCGTCTAGGACCGTAAATATTGGTACGTATGTAGTTGGAAGCTTTCTTTTTTGGGAGCTTCTTTATTTTTTTGTAACTGTTGAAACAAAGCATTTATTAAATTAATAATTGTGATAGAATAATAAATGTTACAGCGTATTCCCGAAAGGATTCATTAATGTGAAGCTGCCTTGTAACCAAAAATATTGTAATGGGGGAATTAATGTGTCAGAAAGACATTTATTTACATCAGAATCAGTTTCTGAGGGGCATCCTGATAAGATCGCTGATCAGATAAGTGATGCAATTTTAGATGCATTACTAGAAAAAGACCCAAATTCACGTGTTGCTTGTGAAACAACAGTCACGACTGGGTTGGTAGTAGTTGTTGGAGAGGTGTCAACAGATGCTTATATCGATATCCAAAAAGTTGTTCGTGAAACTATTAAAAAGATTGGATATACTGGTGGAAAGTATGGGTTTGATGGTGATAATTGCGCAGTTATGACAGCAATAGATGAACAGTCACCTGATATCGCTCAAGGGGTTGATGAATCATTAGAGGTACGAAATGGTGATGTTGATCCACTAGACCAAATAGGGGCCGGTGATCAAGGTATGATGTTTGGATATGCTATTGATGAAACACCAGAATTGATGCCTCTACCTATTGCATTAAGCCATCGATTAATGCGTAAAATCGCAGAAATTCGTAAAAATGGAACGCTCGAATATTTAGGACCTGATGCAAAGGCACAAGTAACAGTGGAGTATGATGAAGAGAATACACCTGTTAGAGTTGACACCGTTGTTGTTTCAACGCAGCATTCTGAGAATGTAAGCTTAGAGACAATTCGAACAGATGTAATTGATAAAGTGATAAAGGCGGTTATTCCTGCCAAACTACTTGATAATGAAACAAAATATTTTGTTAATCCTACTGGTCGTTTCGTCATTGGTGGTCCACAAGGCGATGCTGGATTGACTGGGCGCAAGATTATTGTTGATACTTACGGTGGCTATGCTCATCACGGTGGCGGTGCCTTTTCAGGTAAAGATGCTACCAAGGTTGATCGCTCTGCTAGTTATGCAGCACGATATATTGCAAAAAATATTGTAGCGGCTAAAATTGCCTCACAAGTTGAAGTACAACTTGCATATGCGATAGGCGTTGCCCAACCTGTTTCGGTTTCTGTGAATACTTATGGAACTTCAAAAGTAGATGATAGTGAACTAGTTAAGGCTATTAGAGAAATCTTTGATTTGCGGCCTGCAGGTATTATTGAAATGTTGAATCTAAGACGACCAATCTACGAACAGACGGCAGCATATGGTCATTTTGGTCGTACTGATATTGATTTACCTTGGGAAAGGACAGATAAGGTAGAAGAGTTAAAAGCTAGATTAAATAGCTAACATAACTCTGTCTTGATTTTTAATTTTTTGTTTGATAGAATTGATTAAATATTATTATGTTGAGAAGGATTAGTAGTCATTTTTCTTGTTTAAGAGAGTGCGTGTGTGGTGTTAACGCATACTTGATAGATGATGAACTCACCTTTGAATTTCTTGTTGAATAGGTGATTTGTTTTAGTAGGCAAGGACGGTATTTCCCGTTATAAAATTAAGTGTCGACATTTTTAATTGTCGGAAAATAGGTGGTACCGCGATTGCATTCGTCCTATACAGAGCTCTGTTTGAGTTTGTATAGGGCTTTTTGTTTCAAAAAATAAAGAAGGATGGTTTTCAAATTGGGATATAATCATAAAGAAATTGAAAAAAAGTGGCAACACTATTGGGAAGAGCATAAAACCTTTAAAACGACAGAGGATGAATCTAAGCCTAACTATTATGCATTAGATATGTTTCCCTATCCTTCCGGACAAGGCTTGCATGTAGGACATCCTGAGGGTTATACAGCAACTGATATTATTGCTAGAATGAAGAGAATGCAAGGTTTTAATGTTCTCCATCCAATGGGTTGGGATGCTTTTGGATTGCCTGCGGAACAATATGCATTAAATACAGGGCATTCACCAAGGGAGTTCACAAAAGAAAACATTAATAATTTTAGAAGACAGATTAAATCGTTGGGGTTGTCTTACGATTGGGAACGAGAAATCAATACCACAGATCCTTCGTATTACAAATGGACACAATGGATTTTTGAAAAACTATATGAAAAGGGATTAGCTTATGAGGATGAAGTGGCTGTTAATTGGAGCCCTGATTTGGGAACAGTAGTTGCTAATGAGGAAGTAATTGATGGTAAGACTGAACGTGGAGGATTCCCTGTAATTCGCAAACCTATGAGACAGTGGGTCTTAAAAATTACGGCATATGCTGATCGCTTGATTGAAGACTTAGACGATCTTGATTGGCCTGAAAATATAAAAGAGCAACAGCGTAATTGGATTGGACGTTCAATTGGGGCTAGCATTAGATTTAAAGTTGCTGGATTTGATGATAAGGAAATTGAGGTCTTCTCGACAAGACCAGATACTATTTTTGGTGCCTCTGCAATGGTTTTGGCTCCTGAATTAGAAATAGTTAAAGAAATAACAACACCAGAGCAAAAGGATGCTGTTGATGCTTATACTGAAGAAATTGCGCATAAATCCGATTTAGAGAGAACTGATCTGGCAAAAGATAAAACAGGGGTCTTTACTGGTGCCTACGTAATCAATCCTGTAAATGGTAAAAGGGTTCAAGTTTGGATTGCCGATTATGTTTTGGCTTCATACGGAACAGGTGCCGTTATGGTTGTTCCAGCACATGATGATCGTGATTATGAATTTGCTTCAAAATTTGGTTTGCCAATTATACCAGTAATTGAAGGTGGAGATGTTTCGAAAGAAGCATACACGGGTGATGGAACCCATATAAATTCAGGCTTTTTGAATGGCTTAGACAAGAAGCAAGCCATTGATAAGATTATTGACTGGATGCGAGATAAAAAGGTTGGAGACAAAAAGGTAAACTATCGCTTACGTGACTGGTTATTTTCACGTCAACGCTATTGGGGAGAACCAATTCCCGTTATTCATTGGGAAGATGGTGAGACAACACTTGTTCCTGCGGATGAACTGCCTTTACGTTTGCCTAAGGCTACCGATATTAAGCCATCCGGGACAGGAGAAAGTCCTTTAGCCAATTTGGATGATTGGGTAAATGTTGTTGATAAGAATGGTCGAAAGGGTCACCGTGAAACAAATACTATGCCACAATGGGCAGGAAGTTCATGGTATTTCTTGCGATATGTTGATCCGCATAATCAAGGTAGAGTTGCAGATCCTGCTAAATTGAAGAAATGGATGCCGGTCGATTTGTATGTGGGCGGTGCTGAACATGCTGTATTGCATTTGTTGTACGCACGTTTTTGGCATAAATTCTTGTATGATATCGGTGTTGTCCCAACAAAGGAACCGTTCCATAAGTTAGTCAACCAAGGAATGATATTGGGAGATAATCATGAGAAAATGTCAAAATCAAAAGGAAACGTTGTAAATCCGGACGATATTGTAGATGAGTACGGTGCCGATACCTTAAGACTTTACGAGATGTTTATGGGCCCATTAGATGCATCTATTGCCTGGAGCACCGATGGTCTGAATGGTGCAAACAAGTTCATTAATAGAATTTGGCGCCTGATTATTGATGAAAACGACCATTTAAGAGACCGAGTTACAACATTGAATGATGGCAAGCTTGATTTTATTTATAACCAAACCGTAAAAAAGGTTACAGAAGATTATGCAGCACTTCATTTTAATACTGCAATCTCACAATTAATGGTTTTCGTGAATGAAGCGTATAAAGCTGAGGCACTCCCATTAGAATACATCGAAGGGTTTGTTAAAATGATTTCGCCAATCATACCACATGTTGCGGAAGAATTATGGACTAAACTTGGCCATGTTGGTTCAATCACATATGAGAAGTGGCCAACATTTGATGAGGATAAATTAGTCGAGGATACCGTTGAAGTTGTTTTACAGGTAAACGGGAAGGTTCGTCAACATTTAAATGTTTCAAAACAAATCTCAAAAGAAGATTTGCAGAAGATGGCTTTGGATGATGAAAAAATAAAAAATGAAATCACTGGCAAGAATATAGCACGAGTAATCGTGGTGCCAGGGAAATTAGTTAATATTGTTGTAAAATAAAGGTAATTTAGGAGTGTGGCATAGGTCGGTAAAATTTGAATACTAATACGAAATTACGAGCATGGTAAGTCCTTTGTTGCGAGTAACTCGAGGTTAGAGGGAGAATTTTGACTTTTGGTATACTCTTATTCGAAAAAAAGCTGGGTCAAAATTTTGAC
>NZ_BACP01000033.1 GCF_000260415.1 Liquorilactobacillus mali KCTC 3596 = DSM 20444 | reverse complement strand
GAAAACAGTATAAGATGGAAAGATACGTGTAGAGTGAAAGGAGGAGAACCAATGTCACAAAATACTCATGTTGGGGTACCTAATGATCGTCGCCCTGTTAACCAGAAGAATATTAAAAAGCGTCGTGCTCAGCATCAAAATGTATTATCATTTTTGAAGAGTCGCGAAGAGCTAGAAAAAAGCGGAAAATAAGTTGCTTTTTTTTTGAAACTTACATTTATTTACCAGCATGGGGCGTCGATGACGTTTTGTGGTGGTTTTTTTTGGTAAAAATACTAATTAATTGATGTATGAGTATGATATAATCACCCAATAAGAGGATGGATGAGAATAAATGAGTATTTTAGAAATAGATGGGCTTTCGCATGCCTTTGCTGATAAGGAATTATACCAAGATGCAAGCTTTAGATTAAATAAAGAAGACCATATGGGGATTATCGGGCAAAATGGAGCAGGTAAAAGTACTTTAATCAAAATTATTACAGGTCAAGAACTTCCAGATGAGGGAAAAATTGTATGGCAAAATAATATAAAAATTGGATATCTTGATCAATATGCACAAACAGCACATGATTTAACAGTTTTTGAGTTCTTAAAATCAGCGTTTGAAGACTTGTATAATATTAGTGAACTGCAAGCTAAGTGTTATGAGGATTATGCTGCTACAATGGATGAATCTCTACTGGATAAAGCTGGGAGATATCAGGAACAGCTTGAAGCCGGTGAATTTTATGAGATAGAGACTAAGATTGAACAGGTAATGTCGGGTCTTGGGATAGATGCAATTGGAAAGGACAGGCAGGTTGACCAATGTAGTGGTGGGCAAAGATCAAAGATTATTTTGGCTAAGCTGTTGCTTGAAAATCCGGATGTATTATTGCTGGATGAGCCGACTAACTACCTTGATGTTGAACACATTGAGTGGTTAATAAATTATTTAAATGATTTTGCAGGCTGTTTTATGGTAATTTCACATGACTTTGATTTTTTAGAAAGAGTTACAAACACAATTATTGATGTTGCTTTTGGGAAAATTACAAAGTATACGGGAAGTTTTAGTTCGGCAATTAAGCAAAAGGAAGTAAAGAAGGAAGTTCAACTTAAAGCCTATGAGAAGCAACGGCGCCAAATAGAAAAAGATGAAGCCTATATTAGGAGAAATAAGGCAGGAACTAGGTCTACAATGGCAAAGTCAAGGCAAAAAAGACTCGATAAGATGGAAAGAGTTGATCCACCAAGTGATGCACTGCAATCCAGTTTCAGCTTCCCTTATGAGGAACTGATGTCATCTTCAACATTAGTTGTTGAAAATCTTTCGGTAGGATATGAAAGGCCTTTGCTTGCACCGGTTACTTTCTCAATGAGTCATGGAGAAAAGGTTGTATTAAAGGGATTCAATGGGGTTGGTAAATCAACACTCATTAAATCGATTTTAGGTATAATTCCGAACTTTGGTGGGAGTGCTAAATTTGTTGAAGCCGCTAAGGTAAATTATTTTACGCAAGATTTGACTTGGGATGACCCTACACAAACTCCTTTGCAAATTGTGCAGAATGTCTATCCAAAGTTGGAACCAAAGACGATAAGGCAAAGGCTCGCACGAGCTGGGTTAAGTCCGGCTAACGCTATGAAACCAATGGAGTTACTGAGCGGGGGCGAACAAACCAAGGTCAAGCTGTGTATCCTAGAGTTGAAACCAAGTAATTTCTTAATCATGGATGAACCTACAAATCACCTAGATGATGAGACAAAGAACGCTTTGAAAAAAGCACTCGTTTCTTTTGCTGGCAATGTCTTATTAGTATCCCATGAGCAGTCTTTTTATGATGGATGGATTGATAAGATTTTCGATGTTGAGAGTATTCGACTTAATAAAAATTAAGGGAGTATACAAGTGAATGAATAAACGTAAATTATTTTCTTGGGTTGTTGCAATCCTGCTTGTTTTTCTTGCGGGATGGAGCGTAGTGTATGTCAAACATGCAGAAAAAATAAATAGTGTAAAGATTGCAAAAGAGGAAAAGAAACAGCAGCAACAGAAAAAAGAAGATAAAGATGCGAATATGCGTCGCCCAATAAAGTGGCGTAAGTCTTCGGAAACGAAAAAGTATCCAGAAGTTGTTGGTGATAAAAACTTATGGATCAAAGTATCACAAAAAAAGCAGCGTCTTTATGTGATGTCAGGAAAGAAAAAAGTTTATCAGATGTATGTGTCTTTGGGAACACATTCGGCAGGTTATTCAAATGAAGGTAAAAAGAAATTCCCAACAGGAACATTTAAGATTAGTAATAAGCGTGGCGAATTTTATTTCAATCAAGTTACTAGTACCGGAGGCAAGTATTGGATTTCGTGGAAGGGTGACGGTAAATACTTGATACAAAGTGTTCCTACGAATGAACATGGAAAATATATTGTTTCAAGTGCGCAAAGTTTGGGAAGTCAAGCAGATACAAATAATAGTATCTGGTTGTCTGTGAAAGATGCAAAATGGTTCTACAAAAATATTAATGGTGGGACTAAATTAGTCATCGAGTAACTAACTACAAACACGGATGCAATAATACTTAAGAACCTTTGAATATTAAATAATCAGTTAGAAGAGCTGGGTCAAAATTTAAATTTGACCCAGCTCTTCTATGTTTTTCTGGATAAAAGTGTTTCGTAGCCTTTTATCTAATTTTGAATTACCTATGGTAAGGATTCACTATGTTAGTAATTTCGCGGTAACTTAAATTTTATTGAATCATGTTCTTTCTTTGTGAAATTAGCGGGTGTGAAGGAAAATAAAAAAACAAGATGGGTCATTGTGAGCAAAATGCATTGTGTGAAATGTTTTTTGCAGTAGAATAGAAGGGAAGCCCGTATCTGTGAGCTATTTTTACGTAGGGAGTGTTTTTATGGCAAATACAAAAGGAGCAGATTTGTTAGTTGACGTGTTAGTAGATTGGGGAATTCAAAATGTTTATGGATTACCCGGTGATTCGATTGATACTACTATTGATGCTCTGCGTCGCCAACAAGACAAAATAAAGTTTATTCAAGTGCGTCATGAAGAAGTTGCTGCCTTATCTGCAGCAGCAGAAGCAAAATATACAGACAAAATTGGTGTGTGTCTATCAATTGGAGGACCTGGTGCAATTCATCTTTTGAATGGACTGTATGATGCGAAAATGGACCATGTACCTGTATTGGCTTTATTAGGGCAGGTTACATCAACTTCCTTAAACGAAGGGTATTTCCAAGAAGTAAACACCGCGAAATTGTTTGATGACGTAGCTGTTTTTAATAGGACTATTTCAGCGGTGGACAATCTACCAGAAGTTATTGATCAAGCTATTAGAAGCGCTTATGAGAATAAAGGTGTCGCAGTATTGACTATTCCTGATGACATTCCTAATAAAACATTAAAGGGAGAATATAATTCTTCTGCACGTGCATTTACATTAAGCACACCAGAGGTTAATAAGACTCAGCTTAATGAGGCGGCTGCATTGATAAAAGGTGCAAGTAAACCAGTAGTATTGCTAGGAGTTGGTGCTAAGCATTCTGGTAATGATATCAAGAAATTCGTTGAAACAAATAAAATTCCATTTATAGAAACATTGCCCGCTAAGGGGACGATTGCAGATAATCATCCTAACTCATTAGGCAATGTAGGCAAATTGGGTACTAAAGCAGCATATGAGGCAATGAAAAATGCTGATTTATTGATAATGTTTGGGACAAACTATCCATATCGGCCTTACTTACCTGAAAAGGGACAAGCTAAGAGTATTCAAGTTGATTTGAAAGCCGAAAATTTGGGTAAACGTTATAGTGTTGATGTTGCCGTGCAAGGTGATGTTAAGAAGTTTGTTGGAGCACTCAATGATTTAGGTGCTATTCGGACGGATGGCAAGTTCTTGGAAGCATGTCAAAAGAGCATGAGTAATTGGAACAAATGGATGGCTAACAAACGTAAGTTGAATACTAGTCCGGTTTCACCAGAAAGTATGACGGCTTATATTGATGAAACAGCTCCATCAGACTTAATCTATTCTATTGATGTTGGTACATCCACATCTTGGAGTGCACGTTACCTACACGTTAAAGATGATCAGAAGTTTGCAATATCTGCATGGCTTGGAACAATGGGTTGTGCACTTCCAGGGGCAATCGCTGCACAAGTAGCTTATCCAGATAAGAGAGTCGTTGCATTACAAGGCGACGGTGCATTTGCGATGGTTATGCAGGACTTTGTGACCGCTGTAAAATACAAGCTGCCTATTATTTGTGTGGTTGTTAACAACCAAAAGCTTGCATTTATTGAGTATGAGCAACAACAAGCAGGGCAATTGAATTATCAGATCGACTTGGCTGATGTAGATTATGCTAAGTTTGCTGAGGCATGCGGTGGTGTTGGTATCACTGTTAAATCTAATGATGAATTCAAGGCCGCCTTGGACAAGGCATATACAATTACAGATAAACCTATTTTAATTAATGCTTATGTTAAGGATAATGCGCCACTTCCAGGAAAGATTGTTATGGATGAGGCAAAAGGATATATGAAGTTTGGACAAGAATATCTCGAGAACTATTGGAAGATTCCAGAATTGCCACCATTGAAGGATATCTTGCGTCAATTTTTCTAGGATGATGAATTTATAGAGAACATATTAAGGAAATATGACAAGATAGATTTGTGTCATGTTTCTTTTTTATTAGGGAGTGATTTGCGTGAAGATTGTATTATTGGGCGGCTCAGGGTACGTAGGTAAGGGTATTATTCAAGAATTGAGTTCTTATGATGACATGGAACTAGTCAGTATGTCACGACATGGCGGAACAGAGGAAGACAAAAAAAGATGGCCGAAAGTGTCATGGAGAAGTATTGACCTAGCCAGACCGGAAACATGGCAAGAGGAAGTTGCTGACGCAGATTGGGTTGTTGACTTGATAGGAGTACTGTTTGCAAAAAATTATAATGAATATTATAAAAAAACAGTGGAACCAGTGATGAGTGTAATTAAGTTTATAGGAGAAAAGGCCAAGGATACTAAGTTTCTATTCGTTTCCGCAAATTATGCACCGTTGGGGATGGGAGCCTATATGAAAGCCAAGCTTGTGCTTGAAGATGAATTGAAAAAGCGGTTGGGAACACGGGCTGTATTCGTTTATCCTGGGTTAATTTATCATAAAGAACGACATTTTGTTTATACTATTGCAATGGCATTAAATAATTTAGCGAAAATAAAGCCATTAACGAGATTGGTGGAGCGTTTGCGCCCAATTGCTAGAGCAAAGTTTGCAGTGGAAATTAGAAATATTTTGTTGAGTAATAATAGTTATTTAATGCATAGAACTGCATAGAACAAAAAGATAGAGAACAAAACTGGGTAAAGGATGATTTTGAGCTAAACTTTTTATTGATTCTGGATAAATGTGGTTTGCAAGTCGAAATTCGTCGTTTAACTTCAAATTTATTCGGAGTCAGGGAATTATTATGTTCGCGATTTTAGGTTAGTACTCAAATTTTACTGACTTACGCCATCCGCCTTTTTGCAGACTATGGAGGATTGCTGATATAACTGAGTGATATTCCATGTAATTTGACATTATCCAAACTTACTTTTAATATGGGTTAGAATCTTCAATAGAATAATCATTTAATGAGTTTGGAAGTGAAAGAGGAATGGAAATTAAAGTTAAGGATTTTATTAATCAAGTTGAAGCAGATGAAATTACTAAAATAGTATTGGATAAGATCGAAGTTAAAGAGATTGGTGAATTAAAGGACAATTTTATGGCACGTTTATTTGCTGATTTTGAGAATGCTTTTTCAAAAGGAAAAGTAGTACAAGCTGTTCAACCAATAGAAATGGGTGATGAATCCATTGAAATAGTATTAGAGACGGGTGTTATCAATTTGCCTTTTGCAAATATTAAGCGTGTTGATAATTTTTTTGATGTAGAGGATACAGTACCGTTATTAACAAATCTTATTGTTATATCACCTAGTTTAAATGCTTCGGGGTTGTTTATTAGATCTTACTCAGACACAAGCAACTTGAAAAACGAGACTTCAAAGATAGTTGCTGACACCTTATTGAGTATTAAGCAGATACAGGAAAATTTAAAAAAGAATGAAGATAGTAATCTCCAAGAGTCTTAGGTAATTAATTTGAAATTACGAGTATTTAGCGGTCGCCGGGTGGACAGAAGCAGCATGACGTGAAACACTTTTTTATGGTATGTTTATACAGAATAAACAGAGGAGTGGTTCAAAAGTTACCTTTTGAACCACTCCTCTTTACTCCTGATTTTGCAGCGGCAGTGTGTGAATTATTGATTTTTAATTGCTGTGGTTAGATCAATTATTTTTTCTACAGTGTTGTCAAGAAATGCAATTGTTTTTTCTAGTGGTTCATTTGACGACATATCAACACCTGCGACCATGGCTGCATCTAAGGGTGCTTTTTGATCACCCAGCTTTAGATAGTTCAACCAATCCGAGACTTTTGCAGGATTCTTTTTTATTTTCAGGTACATCTGAGTTGCAATCGTTAGTCCAGCAGAATAGGTATAAGAATAAAGTCCCATATAATAATGTGATTGACGCATCCAAGTTAGAGAAGCATCATCATCAATTTTGACAGCATCGCCCCAGAATCTTTGAAGTACTCCTTTTTTAATAGCGCATAAGCGTTCACCGTCAAAACTCTCTCCATTATCGATTAAACGATAAACTTCTCTTTGATATGCTGCTTCCAATAAATGCGTCACGAAATTGTGATAGTAAGTATTCGTCAGCATCTTTGTGTAAGCAAATCTCTGCATCCGTGGATCATTGCTTTTTTGCAGCAATGAATGTGTCAGTAACAACTCGTTAAATGTAGATGGTGACTCGACAATGTATGTAGATGGATCACACACAAGAATGGGATTGACTGCAGCAGTCAGCAATGCCTGTCCCGCATGCCCTAGTTCATGAATCAATGTGTACAAATCAGCGAACTGATCTGACCATGACATCAAGATGAAGGGATGATTATCATATGGGGTCGTTTCGAATCCACCGGTTTCTTTTCCTTGGTTTTGCGGAAAATCGACCCATCTTTCAGGAAATGCCTGCATAATCATATCATGATAGTCTTTGCCCATAATCTCAATTGCATCAGATATATATTGTGGTGCATCTTCAAGCGCAATGTCAGGGGAGTAGTCTGGGTCAAGATCAATCTGCAAATCAGCAAAAGTTAGTTCATCAATTCCTCGCTCTTTTTTGATTAATTTAACATATTTCTGCATAACTGGTCCAAATTTTTCCATGATTGTATCAATCTGACGTTCATAGATATCTCGCGGAATTTCCTGTTCGGCTAATAAATAGTCAATAACGGAACTATAGCCACGCAATGTCGCAAATGTTTTTTGTTTGCAAACTTCTGTGTAGTAGATAGCAGCAAGAGTATTCTTGTACTGGTTCAATGTTTTGGAGAAACTTGCAAACGCAGCACGTCTAATCTTGATATCAGCGTGATACTGGTAATAGTTTTCATAGAGAACAAAGGACATTGGATAATCTTTTTCGTCAATTGTGAAATTGTCAAAATGCATATCTGAGCTTCTCATTTGAGTATAGATATTCTCTGGGGCATAAAAAGTCGGCGCTAAAGCCGCTAATGTTTTTTCAATATTCGGTGCTAGGCGTTGTTTCTTGTCGTTCAAGTAATGCCTGAAAACAGCACTATATTCGGGAAGCTTTGCAGCAAAAGATGCAAGCTCTTCAGTTGGAAAGTCAAGCATTTCAGAATCAAAGAAAGATAGTTCTGATGCTAGTTGGGCACTGATATTTTCAAATTTATGCAATTGATTATTGGCTTTTGCTGAAGACATATCAACTGATTGATTTAAAAATGCATAATGTTCTAACCAATCTTTTTCCTTAGTGATCTCAGCTAAAGCAATAAGGCTGTCTTTTATTGTCTCAAAATTCTTTAGCTTGCCCTGAAAGTTTAGGATAAAAGAATCAGCAAGCTGTTTTAGTTTTGTTAAATGAGTATTAAACTCTTTTTCAGATTTAAAAAGGGTAGAAGTATCCCAGGTCAGTTCGACAGGGACTGTATTTCTTTTTGGTAATGACATTCAGAAGCCTCCTTTTGATTAATTACTTTTATTATCATATTTCCTTCACAATTATACTAGAAGTTTTTTGCCTAGAGCGGTAAAATAAAAAATCGATAGATTATTTTAGTTAGGAGCGAAACATTGGAGAGCGAAACTTTAAATATCGGAGTTTTAAATGTAATGCATGACAAATCTGATACTCAGAAACGTTTTAATTCTGTATTGAAACAACAAGATATCCCTGTTAGGGTAACGTATTTTTATCCAACAATGCATTATCAAGAACGCACGGTACCAGAAGAAGTTTCACGTATATCTGAACCGTTAGATCTACTTGAAGTGGAGAAAATGGATGCTTTTATTGTTACTGGAGCTCCTCTGGAAAAAATTGATTTTCAAGATGTCACTTATTGGAACGAATTGAAAGAATTATTTCAGCTTTTGAAGAAATTGGATATTCCACAATTGTATGTGTGCTGGGGAGCAATGGCAGCCGCAAATTTTTATTATGGAATTGAGAAGCAAATGTTAGCGCACAAGCTATTCGGTATTTATAGACAAAAAATATTCACAGAGTCGAAACTGTTAAAAGGATTGCCTATAGGTTTCACAGCTCCGCATGCGCGTTATGCTGAATTGAATCATGAACAAATTAGGAAAAATAAGAATTTAGAAATCAAGGCACTTTCAGAGACAAACCATCTATTTTTAGTTGAAGCTAAAAACGAACCTCAAGTCTTCTTGTTCGCCCATCTCGAATATGGCAAGGATGCCCTCGCAAAAGAATATCAAAGAGAACTGAAAGCATATCCAAGTCAGTTTGAAACATTAGCAAAGCCGCAGAATTATTATGAAGATTTTGAACAGATGAAAGCTCCCATTTTTTCATGGGCAGATACACAAGTAATGTTTTTTAAGAATTGGATAGCGCAAGTAAAAAAAAGATGTGGCAGTAAATCAAAGAAAAGTAGTGATTTGGTATAGTACAACAAAGCGATTAATTTACGTAATATGAAAAGGGTATGGCGGATTTTATTATTGTCATACTTTTTTCTTTTTGTGAAGAATTAAAAAAATGAGATTATATACATCATTAAAAGGCAAAAAAATGATATGATATGCAATAGAACAATGAATGAAATGGGGAATGGATTTTGACAGGCGGTCAGCTGGCTTCCAATGTATTAATAATAGCAATAGTTTTTTTTTCTGCGGCCTTTTTTGTTGCAGCAGAATTTGCACTCGTACAAACTAGAAAAAGCGCACTTGAAAGTGCACTCGAAGAAGGAAAAGGAAACAAACGCAAATTAACAATTGCTCTAAAAATGGTTCAGAATCTAAATGAATATCTTTCAACAACTCAGGTAGGTGTGACCTTAGCAGGTATCATCCTAGGTTGGATTGGTGAGGCAACAATTGAGACAATGATTGTTGATGTATTGCAAATTACTCCTCTAGGAACGACAGCAATGCATGCTGTAGGAGCAGTTCTTGGAGTGCTCTTTTTGACTTATCTGGAAGTTGTTATTACAGAAATCGTTCCAAAAAATTTGAGTATTGAAATGCCAATGAGAATGATGATGCTTGTAGTTACACCATTACATTATTTCCATATTCTCTTTTATCCTTTCGTTCAGTTGTTGAATGTTTCTGCAGCAGGTATAATCCGCTTATTTGGTTTGACACCAGCTACAGAGAGCAATGATGTGTTAACACAGGCAGAAATATTAAGGTTGTCACGCAATGCTGTAACTGGTGGAAAACTGGACAAGAATGATTTGATTTACATGCAGCGGGCCTTTGACTTTAATGATAAAATTGCTAAGGATATTATGGTGGATCGTACAAGCCTTGAAGTTGTTGATATTACGGATTCAGTCAAGACGGTCGTGAATAACTATCTGCGTCAGGGGTTCAGTCGCTTCCCAGTTGTTGCAAATAATGATAAAGATCGAGTTTTAGGATATGTATATATATATGACTTAATAAGGCAAGCTCAGGTTGATGATAGTATTTTGGTTAGCAAACTATTACGTACAATTATCACGGTTCCAGAAGTAACACCTATTCAGGGACTGTTACAGCAGATGATTCAAAAGCAAACACCAATTGTAGTAGTTTTAGATGAATACGGTGGTACAAGTGGTATCGTTACAGATAAAGATATTTATGAGGAACTTTTTGGTGTTGTTAAAGATGAAATAGATAATGTGTCCAGTGAATATATTATTAAGAACAAAGATGGCGGATACAAGATTTCTGGGAAAACCACTCTTTATGATTTTGAACGCTTTTTCAAGATTAAAAATAAGAGTTTTGATGCATCTGAGAGTGTCACAATAGCTGGGTATCTGCTTGAAAATTACAAAGTAAAAAGAAATGATATTATAACAATTGATCAACTTGATTTGAAAGTAACTGAGTTTAATCGTAATTATATCGATTGGCTGGAGGTTAGACATCATGTTGAGAATAAAAGTGAAAGTCCAGACGAAAAATGATAGAATAGTTAATTATTTAAGAAAGTAGTGGGTTGTGATGCGCCATATTGAAGCTCAACGGATTGTTGTTAAGGTAGGGACAAGTACTTTGACACATCTAAATGGAAAATTGAATTTGCAGGCAATTGACCAGCTGTGTTATAGCTTAAGCGGCTTGGTAAATGAAGGCAAAGAAGTTGTTTTAGTATCTTCGGGTGCAATCGGAGTTGGACTAGGACAATTAGGGATGAGTGAACGACCCAGTACAATTCCTGAACAACAAGCCCTTGCAGCGGTTGGGCAAACACAATTAATGACGGTTTATCAGCAGCGCTTTTCGGTCTACGGACAAAGAATTGGACAAATACTATTAACACATGATGTAATGGATTACCCAACGAGTAGACAAAATGTTTTAAATACTTTTGAAACGTTGTTAAAGTTAAAAATTATTCCAATTGTTAATGAAAATGATACAGTTGCCGTTGACGAATTGGATCATCATACTAAATTTGGAGATAATGATCAATTATCGGCCCTTGTTGCAATTTCGATTGATGCGGATTTATTGATTATGTTATCCGATATTAATGGATTTTATGATAAGAATCCTAGAAAGTTTGATGATGCAAAACTATTGTACACAATCAATGAGATTAACGATGAAACCTTTGATAAGGCCGGTGGCCGTGGAACTAAGCTTGGAACTGGAGGCATGACCACGAAGTTAAAAGCTGCAAAGAGAATGCTTAATGCAAATAAGACCATGATTCTTGCCAATGGAGAAAATCCATCCGTGATTTTTAAAATATTGAATGGTGAACAGTTAGGAACGTTATTTATCAACAAGGAGTAAGGAAGGAGGTTTCGCTTATGAAAATTGATTTAGAAAAAATTGGAAGCCAAGCCAAAAATGCAGCTTATGAATTGAGTCTTGTTTCAGCTGAAGATAAAAACAAAGTTTTGCTTGCGATGGCAGATGCCTTGAGGTCAAATAGCAGTGAAATTCTTGCAGCCAATCAACGTGACCTGTCTGGTGCAACGGGATTAATTAAAAGTTTTGTTGACCGACTTACATTAGATGAAGAGCGGATAGAGAAAATTGCACAAGGTTTGGGACAGGTTGCGCAGCTATCAGATCCTTTGGGTAATGTTACCAACGGTTGGATTAACCATGCCGGTCTACAGATTACACAAAAAAGAGTTCCCCTAGGAGTCGTTGGAATCATCTACGAGGCTCGTCCAAATGTTACGGTTGATGCAGCTGCACTCTGTTTTAAATCAGGGAATGCCGTTATTTTAAGAGGCGGTAAGGAAGCTTTCAACACTAATCTTAAACTTGTTGAGGTGTTGCAAGCAACTTTGAAAGAAAATGGGTATAGCGAGAATACCATTCAAGTGTTGACCGATACATCGCATGAAGTTGCCAATAAGTTTATGCAGCTTACAGGTTACCTAGATGTTTTAATTCCTCGTGGAGGGGCAAAATTGATACAAACTGTGGTGCAAAATGCTAAAGTTCCAGTTATTGAAACTGGTGTTGGAAATTGCCATATCTATGTAGATAAGACAGCAGATTTTGAAATGGCAAAGAAAATTATAGTTAATGCCAAGTGTCAAAGACCAGCAGTCTGCAATGCCGCTGAAAAGCTGCTAATCCACGAAGATGTTGCAAGCGAGTATCTGCCTGGAATTGTCGCTGAATTGAAGAAGTATAATGTTGAAATTAGGGCTGACCAAGCGGCACTGGATATCCTGCAAGGATCAGCAATACCAGCCACTGAAGAAGACTGGGACACGGAATATAACGACTATATTCTTGGGGTCAAAGTTGTTTCGTCTGTTGATGAGGCAATCAAGCATATTAATCAGCATGGTACGAAGCATTCCGAGGCAATCGTCACAAATGATTATAAGAAAAGCCAGCAGTTTCTAGATCAGATCGATGCAGCAGCTGTATATGTGAATGCATCAACACGCTTTACGGATGGCTTTGAATATGGATTTGGGGCAGAAATTGGAATTTCAACGCAAAAACTGCATGCCCGTGGTCCGATGGGGCTTGAAGCCCTGACGACAACTAAGTATGTTGTCAGAGGTAATGGACAAATCAGAGAATAAATACTGTAACAAAAGTGTAGTAATATAAGGACTTTTTTATTATAATAAGTCAAAAGAGTAAATTGGAGGCAGCCATGCGCGAGAAAAAAGAAAAAGCCACTTTAAAGTTGTTTGCATTAAATTCTAATCAGAAGTTGGCAGAAAAAATTGCAACTGAGCTGGAAACACAATTATGTGAAGCATCTGTGAAACATTTTAGTGATGGTGAGATTCAGATAAATATCAACGAGAGCGTTCGTGGTGATGACGTTTTTGTTATTCAGTCTATTTCGGAGCCGGTTAATGAGAATTTTATGGAATTGATGATTATGGTGGATGCGCTTCGTCGCTCTAGTGCTGGGACAATTAATATTGTTTTACCATACTATGGATATGCTCGTGCAGATCGCAAGGCACGTCCAAGGGAACCGATTACCGCAAAATTAATTGCCAACTTTATCCAATTGGCTGGTGCTGATCGAGTAATTACAATGGATCTGCATGCCGGTCAGTTGCAGGGCTTTTTCAATATTCCAGTTGATCATCTTCTTGCGATTTTTGTGCAAGCTGAGTATTTCAGAAGGAAGGGCATTACAAATGATGTTGTCATTGTGGCCCCAGATCATAATGGTGTAAAAGCTGCCCGAAACTTGGCAACCTTGTTGAAGGCACCTATTGCAATTGTTGATAAACGTGATGAAACGCGGGCAGCAGATATGACTGTAATTGGTGATGTAAGTGGACGCCGTTGCATTGTTTTTGATGATTTAATTGATACTGGAGGTAAATTATCAGATGCTGCAGTCGCACTTAAGAATGCTGGCGCAACTGAGGTGTATGCATGTGCTACCCATCCGATTTTGTCAGGTAGGGCAGTTGAAGAGTTAGAAAATTCTTATTACAAGGAAGTTGTCGTAACGGATACGATTGATGTACCTGAAGAAAAACAATTTGACAAGCTCAAAGTCTTATCAGTATCCAAGACATTTGCTAAGGCGATTGATTTGATTTTCAGTAATCAATCTGTGGACTCGTTGTTTAACAAGAAATATACTATTTAATAATATCAAGGGACTAGATCAAAATTTGAATTTTGATCTAGTCCTTTTATTGATCCAAGAGCTGTTATAGCGGTGTTCGATAGACTATAATCACATAGTTAATTGTGTATTACTCTTGGTGAAAAGTGCACTATTCTATGATTAGTCCTCAAATATTATCAACTTCTAAGCATATAAATTGAATTCAAGTACAAAATGTCCAAGAATGTTTTGTATACTTAGGAGAAGAGGAATACAGTATGTTAAATTATGAACAGCAAGAAAAATGGTCAAAAATTGTTCCAAATTGGCAGTCACCAATCAATATTGATACTTTACATACAATTGAGGTTAACGCGCAAGAAAAAATATTGTCATTTGACGATGAATATCGATTTATTAATATTGTGAACAAAGGGAACAATCTGCAGTATGACGGCAAGGGTAAGGCAATTATTGAAGGAAGAACTTTTGATTTTCAACAACTCCATTTTCATTTTCCTGCAGAACACACAATAGATGGAAAATCGCTTCCAATGGAGTTGCATTTTGTGCATCAAAATATGATTGGACAGATTGCGGTAGTAGCACTCTATGTTGAATTAGGGGAATTCAGTAAGGAGCTCGATAGCTTTTTTCAAGATTTTCCAGTAAACGAGAGTGAAAAAGATCCATTTTCTGCAACCCTAAGTTTGAATAACTTGATTGCAAGTCTTGGCTCAGGCGTATATCACTATCTAGGTTCGTTAACCACACCACCACTGGTAAAAAACGTAGAATGGTGGGTAATTGAAAAGCCAATCACTGTAAGTGTTGAACAATTAGATAAATTGAAGAAGCGATTTAACCATGGAAATGCGCGAGAAATACAACCAACTAACGGACGTAAGATAATTCATTATGTGTTAAGATGAGTTGTTGGATTTTGAAGGTGAGGGTAATTCATGAATACTAAGGGTAGAGATATATCAGAAAAAGATTTAGAAAAATTTCAAAGAGAATATGGCAAGTCTAAGACCAATCAGGTTGTTGCACGTGCAGTGCAGAAGAATGGAGTAACGGCAACAAGTGAAGATTATGAGATGCAAAAGAACTTGGCTCGAGTTTTTTCACTGGAATTGGAAACTGGAAATATTTCCAATCAAAAAAATAGCGGCAGATGCTGGCTTTTTGCTACCCTCAATACAATGAGACATCAATTTGCCAGTAAGTATAAAGTTAAGGACTTTGAATTATCGGAAAACTACAATTCCTTTTATGATCGTTTAGAAAAGGCAAATCATTTCTATGAGAGTGTGATTGGAACCGCAGCTTTGCCTTTTTCTGATAGGGCAGTCAAAAATTTGTTTGATTTTCCTGATGATGATGGGGGACAATGGGCCAATGCAGCGGCTTTAGTTGAAAAATATGGGGTGGTTCCAAAGTCTGCTATGCCGGAAACATTTAATAGTGAGAAAACCAGTGAAATTTCGGCAGTATTAGTACGAAAGCTTAGAAAAGATGGGATTTTTTTAAGAAAACTTGTTACTGAAGGTAAATCTAGTGAAATCCTTGAAACTACTAAAAATAAATTTTTGACAGAGGTTTATCGAATGCTGGTTTATGCCTTTGGTGAACCACCAGCAAAGTTTGATTATGAATACCGAAATGATGATAAAAAGTATTTCATTGATCAAAATATAACGCCAAAAAATTTCTTTAAGAAGTATTTTGAATGGAATTTTGCAGATTATGTTTGTCTATCAAATGCACCGGACCACAAATTAAATGAATTATATGAGTTGCCAAGTCAAAGTTACATTCATGCAGGGATGCAGGTTACTTTTGCTAACACAGTCATTGATTCTTTAAAAGCCACGACGATTGCACAACTAAAAGACGGTGAAGCAGTTTGGTTTGGTAGCGATGTTGGCAAGGACAGTAATCGAAAACTTGGTATTCTATCGTCTGAATTGTATAAGAAAAGTGAGCTTTTTGATGTCGATTTAAGGCTCGACAAGGCTGACAGGTTAAGTACAGGCGATGGGACTGTTTCGCATGCTATGGCAATTGTTGGTGTTGATATCGTTGAAGGAGTCCCTGTCAAATGGAAGGTTGAGAATAGTTGGGGAGACAAGTATGGTGAAAAGGGTTATTTCATAATGAGTGACGACTGGTTTGACCAGCATGTATATGAGGTAATCGTGAAGAAACAATATTTGAATGAGAACGACAGTAAAATTTTGAGTAAACAGGCTATTAAGATGGAGCCGTGGGATTCATTGGCATAACAGAATAATTACAGAAAAATAAAGCGGAACCGAGTCGGAAGTTAACTTTTGACCTGGCTCCGCTATTATTTTGCATAAGTATGTTTCAGAAGTCAAAATGTTCTTTCCAACTAAGGTTGCTCACAGTCAAGGATGCTCTTTGCTCGCAATTTTAAATTAGTGCTCGAAGTTTCCTAGCTTTCAACAGACTTCTTCTTTTGTGATAAAATAACTGTGACTTGATTAAAGGAGGATAAACGCATGAGCTTGAGCTTTATCTTAGGAAGTGCAGCAAAGGATCATCAAAATGAGTTGGTTGAACAAGTGATTAGGTTAAAAAAAGGAAAAACAGTTAAAAAAATATATATTCTTGTTCCCAATCATATTAAGTTTGCATCAGAGATTGCAATTTTACAGAAATTGCGAGCGGCTTTTGGACAAGATGGGGAGGTCTTTGCCCAAAGTTCGGTTCAAATTCTCTCATTCTCAAGATTAGCATGGTTTTTTTTGAAAGATAGTGCGATTTATCAGAAAACCAGACTATCCAGTGCTGGCTTAAATATGCTAGTGTTAAGCATTTTAGAAGAGCAAAAGAATAATTTAACTATTTTCAAGGGCGAACAGGCACAATCAGGCTTTGTAAGTGAAGTTGTTGCGCAACTTGATGAGTTCAGTAAGGGCCAGATCAATAGTCAGGATTTGGCTTTCTTTGCTGAACAGACAAATAATCAAAGTGATTTATATGCCAAATTAAAAGATTTGCAAATAATTTATCAAGAGTATGAAAAGAAATTGGTTGGTAAGTACTTAGATAATAATCAGCTATTACAAGCATTAACAAAAAAACTAGCTAAAACTAATTTGGTGGACAGTTGCTTTATGGTAACCGGTTTTTCCCAATTAACAGCGAGTGAGAATAAATTGGTTGAGACTTTGGTAAAAAATGCTAAAGAAGTATATGTTGATTTGATACTAGATGAGCACCAGAAAGAAGCTAATCCTAGAAAAAATTCTCTTTATTACCGTTCTAACAAGCTATATACAAATCTTGTTGCATATGCTAAACAAAATCAAATTAACGTTAAGAATGTTACGGCCGCAGGTAACCGCGTTAAAACACCAGTTCTTTTGGATTTGGAGGGATATTGGATTGGAATGGTAAAAAGGCCTACTGAATTGAAATCAGAAGATATTTCCAAGGGGTTAAGTGTTTTTTCTGCTAATAATCGTTATCTTGAGATTGAAGAAGTTGCGACTCGAATTAGACACAGTGTAGCAAATGAAGGATACCGTTATAGTGATTTCACAATATTGACTCGTCACTTGGATTTATACCGTAATGTAATTGCACCAGTCTTTACACAATACCACCTTCCTTTTTTTATTGATCTCCAAAAGAAGATGACAGATCATCCTTTTGTCGAATTTATAATGGCGTTATTCGCTGTGAAAAAGCATTATTATCGGTATGATGATCTGATGAGACTGCTAAAGACAGAACTATTGCTGCCAAAGGTTGATGGGAGAAGCATAACAAGTAAGGAGTACAGGGAGTATCTCGACTTAACAGAAAATTTGGTCTTAAAATTTGGCTTTGAAGGAAAAAGTTGGCTACGGGAAGATGATTGGATTTACTATCGCTTTTTTGAAGGGGATACGGGAACACAGACGGACAAAGAAGTTGAGATCTCTAGGAAAGTAAATGTTATTCGTCATTTAATAAAAACAACACTTCCTCCCTTCTTTGAAAAAATAAAAAAAGCTGAAAATGGACGTGAAGCTGCTCAGATCCTTTGCAGCTTTCTAACTAAAGCAGGTATTCCTGATGAATTGATAAACTGGCGTGATAGGGCACTTGAACAGGGGAAGATTGAAGAAGCAGCTAAACCTGAAGAAACATGGACTACCTTTTGCAACTTGTTGGATGAATATGTTGAATTGTTGGGAGAACATAAATTTGATGAGGATCAATTCGTTGAGATACTGCAAACAGGGTTCGAAGGAGCAGAATATAGTCAGGTACCTTCTACTTTGGATCAAATAATCGTTTCTGAGAGCGGAATGGTACAGATGAATGATCGTAAAATCACCTTTTTAATCGGTGCTACAGATGCAGTTATGCCTGATAAAATCAATGGACATAGTATTATTTCTGATGAGGATCGCTCATATTTAAATCCGGCTTTGAATGCAGAACAGTATCTGAATGATGATACTCTAAATCAACTGGCCGCCGAACCATTTTTAGGTTATCTTGCATTTATGAGTTCCTCAGATAAGTTGTACTTGTCCTATCCGCTAGCCGATGATGGTAAAGAAAAATTAAGACCATCTCCTTATGTGACTCGAATTGCTGATCACTATAGAATCAAACTGGATTCAAAAATTCGGGAACCACAAATAATGGATACAACTGAATATGTTTTAAAACACTATGTGGGCACAAAGAAAACAACAATTAAGAAATTATTGAAGATTCTTAGACAAGCTAAGATTCAAGAACAGCAAATTCCTAAAATTTGGGTTGAAATTCATAATTTTCTGAACGAGGATGGGCAGGAAACAGAGTTTATGAATAAAATTTTGGCAAGCCTGAGCTACCAGAATATACCCGAAAAGTTAAAACCAGAACTGGTTGATTTGTTGTACGGAAAAACAATAAATACTTCAATATCTAAGCTGGAAGAATTTTATGCAAATGAGTATGCTTATTTTCTGAAGTATGGATTGAAATTACAAGAGAGAAGCATTTTTGAATTATCAGCTGCTAATACAGGAGAGTTTTTTCATTTAGCAATGGACTCATTGGCAAAGATGTTGAAAGCAGAAAATATCCGTCTGCCTGAGATATCTGTTGAAGAACTTCAAGAGAAAATCAGAATTATTACTGAACAAATCAGACAGCTGCCACAATTCCAAATTTTGAATAGTACACAGAGGATGCAGTACTTATCGAGACAATTGGATGCAACGGTAGTCCAGGTAGCAAAAGCATTGCAAAAGCAGCAGGTAAGAAGTAATGCACAGATTATGCAAACGGAAGTGCTGTTTGGTCATGTTGGGGCTGAAAATGGAATTGCGCCATTGGAATTCAAATTGGGAAACGGGCGTAAGGTCAATGTGCGCGGTAAAATTGATCGGATAGACCAAATTTCAGTGGGTGACACGGACTACGTTGGTATCGTTGATTACAAGTCAAGTTCGCATGTTTTTGATTTCCGAGATGCATATTATGGATTGGCATTACAGATGCTGACATACTTGGATACATTAATGCTGAATTTTGACAAGATTGCAAATAACGAGCGAACTAAACCGGCTGGAGCATTATACATGCATTTGTTTAATCCAAAATTAAGAGCTAAGGATCTTTTGAAGCAGTCGAAAGAAGAGTTGTGGCTTAAAGCCAATAAGTATGATGGCTTAATTATTTCAGATGAGAATTTGCTGCAGGCGATGGATGAAAAATTGGCTGAAGAAAGTAATGGTTATTCGAGTCTTTATCCTTTTAGAAAGAAGAAAGATGGCAGCTTTAAGGCCAGTGGGCGGCATCAGTTAGTAACGCTCGCTGAATTAGAACTATTATTACGGCATAATGAGAATTTAATTAAGGAAGCAGCAAATAAAATATTGAGCGGTGAATTATCGTTGAACCCTGTGCAATGGCCAAATAAGCGGACTGCACTACAGTTTTCACCATACAAGTCAATTTTTCAGTTTGATGCAATGCTGCCGGAGAATCATTATCGTAAGCTGCCTAAAATAACTCCAGAAGAAGTAATCAAAATATTGATGGAAGATGCAGGTGAGACAAATGGCAAAATTTGAATTTACTCACTCTCAAAAAGAGGCAATTGGGAGCAGTGGACAAAACATTTTGGTTGCAGCTTCGGCGGGTTCTGGGAAAACTCGTGTGTTGGTAGAACGTGTTATCTCACATATAAAGCAGAAAATCGGGATTGACACCATGTTGATTGTGACCTTTACAGAAGCTGCTGCAAAAGAAATGAGAGACCGAGTCCAAAAAGCACTCCAACTTGAAATAAATAATGCACATGGCAGCGAACAGCAGTGGTATGTACAGCAATTAAGCCGCTTAAATATTGCAAATATCAGTACATTGCATGCATTTTGCTTACGATTAATAGAGAAATATTATTATTTGATCGATCTAGATCCCGTTTTTAGAATGTTGACTGACGAAACAGAAAGAACACTGCTGCGTGATGATGTGTGGAATGATCTACGTGAAGAATACTATATGCAGTCAGATGAACTTTTTGAGAGATTGACGCAAAACTTTTCTGATGACCGTAGTGATGATGGGCTGGCAAAACTTGTTTTTAAGACATTTGACTTTGCTAATGCAAATTCAGATTTTGACGGATGGCTTGATATGATGGGAAAGAGTTATTCTGTTGATGCTGATAGTCTGGTAGAAAGCCAGATTTTTACTAGACAGCTTAGGCCAATAATATTAGAAAATTTAACTCAGGCTAGGCGCAATTTGACTCAAGCACTAAGGATCGCAGAAGATCAAGGATTTGAGAAGTGGGAAGAGCAACTCCAAAAAGATATGATAGTTGTTTCTGAACTTGAAACCAGTGTCGAAACAACTACGTGGAATGAAATTCGGGCCCAATTAATGAACTTTAGTTTGGGAACAGCACCACGGATGGCTAAGTTAGATGATATTCAAAAAGAGTCTAAAGAGGAGATCCTAGGTCTACGGACAGATATTAAAAAGAGGGTAGCAAAACTGGTTGAAGACTTCTTCTTGTTTGATGAACAGCAACAATTTGAATTAATGAAAGATAGTAAACAACTAGTTTTGAAATTGGTAGAAGTTGTCCAAAACTTTGCTATTAAGTTTGCACAGGCCAAGCGTCAGCGACATGTATTAGATTTTAGTGATCTTGAACATTTTGCACTTTCAATATTATCTGGAAATACTGCGGACAAGAGGAAAGTTCGCAGTAAATTGCAAGAAAAATTCAGTGAGATAATGATTGATGAGTATCAAGATACAAATCAATTGCAGGAAACATTGATAGGTTACTTAGCCAAGAATTCTCCAGGAAATATGTTTATGGTCGGAGATGTCAAACAGTCAATTTATGGCTTTAGGTTGGCTGATCCAACAATGTTTCTAGAAAAGTATCAACGATATTCCCAGAGCAATGAAGATAGTGGTAATCAGGGCAAAAAAGTAATTCTTGCAGAAAATTTTAGGTCCGTTAAGAATGTTACGGATTTTATAAATCTGATTTTTAAACAGTTAATGGATTATCGGGTCGGTGAATTAGACTACGATGAAGATGCACAGTTAAAATTTGGTGCAAAATATTATCCAGAGTTATCGCCAACAGCTGAAATTTTAATCTATGAGTCTGGAGATGGTAAAGATGTCTCTAACACAACTAGCGGTGAAACTATGGGGGAAGATTTTATTCCTGATAGTACGGCGCAGGGGCAAATTTTAGCAGTGATCAGCAAAATCAAGGAATTAATTGCACAAAATAAAAAAATCTATGATCGTACAAAACATGAGATTCGGAAATTAACTTACGGAGACATTGTTTTGCTAGTCCCAACAAGAAATAACAACTTATTGATTATGGATGAATTTCAAAAGGCTGAAATTCCGGTTTTTTTAAACGATGCACAGAATTATTTTCAGACAACCGAAATTCAGATAATGTTGTCTTTCCTGAAAATAATAGACAATCCATTGCAAGATATTCCTCTGGTCAGTGTTCTTAGATCACCGATTGTCGGCTTGAAGGAGAATGCGTTGGCCTATTTAAGGATCAATCAGCGAACCGGTGATTATTATCAGGCACTGCAAAATTTCTGGAAGAATTTCGATGGTACTACTGAAAGTAAATTTGGCAAAGAAATTTATGTCAAGGTCGACTGGTTCATGAATCTTTTGAATGAATTGAGGAATACTGCAAGAAAGAATGAATTAGCAGCGTTAATTTGGAAGATTTATGAAGAAACTGGGTTTCTGGATTATGTCGGTGGAATGCCAGGCGGGATGCAAAGGCAAGCTAACTTGCATGCCCTATATGAGCGCGCAAGTGCATATGAGAAAACGAGTTTTAAAGGACTTTTTCAATTTGTCAGATTTATTGATAGAATGCAGAAACAAAATCAGGATTTAGCTGAGGCAGCGGCAAAGAAGTCTGATGATGCGGTACAGGTCATGACGATTCATGGTAGTAAGGGATTAGAGTTCCCAGTTGTTTTCTTGATGGATGCAAATCACCAATTTAATGAGCAGAATCTACGAGAAGATTATTTATTAGATGTTCATGACGGTATTGGTATTTCGTATCTTGATGATGAACGGGTAAAGAAAGATACGCTGCCTAAGATGATAATCAAGGATATTGCACAAAAAAAACTTGCAGCTGAACAGATGAGATTGCTGTACGTTGCGTTGACACGATCAGAGCAATTGCTATATATCGTTGGTACATACACGAATAAGAAAACAGCAATTTCGACTTGGAAACAATCCGTACAAGACCAGCAGCTGGTGCTTAACCCAACTATCAGACAACAGAGCAAGAATTTCATGGATTGGATAGGAATGTGTCTGATAAGAACAAATTATTTTAAAGAAACATTTGCCGTTTCAAGTATCGCACCAAAAGAAATACAGGAAACTGATGCAAATTTTTCGGTGGAATTTTATGATAATTCTAGATTCAGGTTGGAAAGCGCTAAGCAAGATGATGCAGATATGCTATTAGCAAAAGAGAATGACAATTCAGATAATCCTGAGAAGGAAAAAATTAAAAAACTGTTGAATTTTGAATATCCAGATTTGGATTTAACAATAACCACTGCTTACCAAGCTGTTTCAGAGGCAAAAAGGGTGTTTGCTGACCCTGCAGAAACAGAGCTGCCGTTTTTAGAAAAGTGGGGGAAGAATACTTTTAAGAAAAAGGCTAACCGAATAGTAAATAAGGAATTTAAATTACCGGTTTTCTTCAACAATGAAAATAATGTATCAGCTGCACAAGTAGGTACAGCAACTCACTTAGTATTGCAGAAGATAAAGTTGGGAGAAACTGTTACAATCCAGTCAATTGAGCAAACTATTTCTAATTTGGTCGAAAGCAATCTGTTGGAAAAAGAGACTGCAAAGAAAATTGAAATTCAGTCAATTGATAATTTCTTTATGAGCAACATCGGCCAACTGCTTTTGAAGGAGCCGCAAGCGGTAAATCGAGAAGTCCCATTTTCAATGTTAATGCCTGTTAGTCAATTATTTCCGGATGTTGAGACAAATATTGCGGCCGATGTGCTTATTCACGGTATTATTGATGTATACATTGAAATTGGTAAAGAAGTTATTTTACTGGATTATAAAACAGATTATATTAGACAAGGAGATGTCCAAAAAAAGAAAGAACTGGTCAACCGCTATAAGGGTCAACTGAAACTGTACGCGGCTGCGTTAGAGAATGAATTAAGAAAAAAGGTAACCCATAAATATTTGTATTTACTAAGTATAAATGAGTTAGTCGAGGTTCTATGAGTTCTTGAATTGGAAAAATGCCCATTCAATTGCGAGATTAACCCATGTTGCAACATGAGCATTAATGTCAGAGGATCCCTTTTCGGGGCGCGCAGTAAGTGAATTAGCCAGCACAGTTCCATGGATGCCAGACGAAAAAATGTGGGATTCAAAGGGGATCTTATTTTTGGCTAACTGTTTAATATAACCAAGGGTGTTGCTAAGAGGTACAGCTGTGTCTGTATAGGAATTCCAGATGAATGTCGGTGGTGTTTTTGCGTTAACTAATTTCTGGGTATTCATTAATTCAGGAATTGTGGTTATGCGGCTAATTTCTGTTGATTTATGTGTAAAGAAGCTAGTTAAATCAGTTAACGGATATGCTAGAATTTGAGCATTAGGTTTAATACTCTCATTGGTTAAATCCAGCTCACTAGCCAATTTAACTGTTGCCCATGTACCAGCTAACGCAGAAACAATGTGTCCACCAGCCGAGAATCCAAGTGTAATAATTGCATTAGGGTCCTGATTTAATTTTTTTGCATTGTTTCTGACGAAGGCAACAGTTGAAGCAATCTCATGTAAGGGAGCTGGATAAAGCGAACCAGTTTCGGAAGAAAGCAAGGAATAATTCAGCGAGTAGACATTGAAGCCACGAGAATGAAAAGCAAGGGCTGCTAAGGTATTCTCCCTCTGGGAAAGATGCTTGAAACTACCACCAGCACAAAGGACAATCCCAGGAAATGCTTTGTTTTTTTGAGTTGTTATGGGTAAAACATATGCAGTTGCAGTTACAAGATTTTCATTGGGCAAGGGAATAGTAAGTTCTATTATTGACATTGTATGCACCTGACTTTCACAAAGAATAAGAATTTCTCAATCATTTTAGCACATAAGTTCTTTTAAATATAATAGTCGAATTTATAAATATTAGGAGGGTGAATTATATGTTTCCGGAACAATTAAAGGCATTGCGTAAAGGCAGCGGTTTAACGCTTTCACAACTGGCAAAACAATTAAATGAAATGAATATAGACGACGAATTAAAAACTCATCCTAACTCTGGACCACAGATTGGAAGCTGGGAACGTGGCATTAATACACCTTCTTATGCGGAAGTTATGAAATTGGCAATCTTTTTTGGAGTATCACTTGATTTCATGGTAGGTCGGGTTAATCAGCAAATTGATATTGAAAAGATATTTACTTTAAACAACGATTTAGTCTTTGATGGTAAGCAATTATCAAGTAAAGAACGTGCGGAAAGCTATAGCATTTTAAAGGCATATTTCATTGGCAAGGGTTTAACAAATGTGCATGGTTCCGATAATAAAGAAAGTAAGGGTTACAAGGAAATAACATTTAGTCTTGGTGATAGAAAATTAACTGATTAGTGTCGCTGGATGAGCAGTTTAATTGCAAATTATAATATGTTAAGATTAAGTTAAATTAGTAAAATTAGTTGCAGGAGGACTTTTTTGTTGGACATTATTTCTAAACTGTATGGTCCATTTTTTAATATTGAAAATTGGAAATTGGTAATTGAATCTGGAAGCGATTGGCTTGTAATCTTATCACTCGCATTGATTGAATGTTTGCTTTCAGTAGATAACGCAATTGTGTTGGCCGCACAAACAAAAGTTTTACCTACAAAGGAAGAACAAGAGAAATCTCTTTTTTATGGTTTATGGGGCGCATACGTTTTTCGTTTCTTAATTATTGGGATAGGAACATACTTGATAAATTTTTGGGAGATCAAGGTAGTTGGTGCAGGATATTTACTCTATTTATCACTTGCACATTTTTATCATATATACCACCCCGTTGCTAAAAAGAAAAAGGGCAAGGGAAAACGGCTATTACCACTGTTCTGGTCAGTTGTAGTCTCCATTGAACTGATGGACATTGTCTTTTCAATTGATTCTGTGTTGGCATCGCTAGCAATTTCTTCAAATCCCGTGATCGTACTGATAGGTGGAATGATTGGTATTTTGTGTATGCGTGGCATCGCTGAGATAATTATCAAACTTATGGAAATCATACCTGAACTTGAGGTAATGGCATATGCTTTAATTGGTTTGATTGCGGTAAAGCTGTTTATTTCGATTCCAATGATAGATATTGAAATTCCTGCTCCGTTATTTGCTGGCGTTGTATTGTTAGCAATTATTGTCACGTTTATTGTAAATCGTGTGAGAAGATAGCTAAAAATGTATTCTAAAATTCGAAGGATTGGTGATCAGGAAAATGTACAAGCTAATTGCGTGTGATCTAGACGAGACACTTTTGAACGATCAAAAGAAGATTTCGCCGAAAAACGTTCAAGCAATTAAGAAGGCGGTTGCACAAGGAGCTTTCTTCGTTCCAAACACTGGCCGTAGTTTTTTGACAGTGCAGGACAATTTGCGTGAACTAGGACTGTATCAACAAGAAAATTCATATGTGATTTCATTTAATGGCGGAGCAATTGTGGAGAATCAGGGAAACCAAATTCTAACAACCAATCTTTTACCATTTGAAGTTGTAAAGCGACTGTTCGAGTTAGGTGTAAAAAATAATTACTGCATTCACGTATATTCACTGGACAAGCTCTATATTTGGAATATTAATTCTGAAGAAATTAATTATATTTCAGGAAGAGTGGCTGAGTGGGAAGAATTGGAAGAAGATAACATTGATGCGTTGGCGACAACCAAATTGGTGAAGATCATCTTTAATATAGAAAGCAAAAAAGAGCGCGCGACAATTGAAGAAGAAGTTCTAAGGGATATTGATTATTCACTGAATATTACTTTTTCTTCGGACCGTTATATCGAATTTAATTCTGCTAAGGCCGATAAGGGTCAAGCACTTATAAAACTAGGTAAGATGTTGAATATTCAAGAAGACGAGATTATCGCAATTGGCGACAGCGGCAATGACTTAGCCATGATAAAGGCTGCGGGACTCGGAGCAGCCGTTGCAAATGCGCACGAGTTGATAAAGGAAAATGCTGACGTCATTACTTCAAATGATAATAATAACAGTGCAGTTGCAGAAGTCATTGAGAAATTCATTCTATGACAGCTAGGGAGCTGATGGGGTATGTTAACGGAAATAGTAAGTGAATCTGATATTCCACTTGAAGGGTTGGCACTCATTAATTTTCATGCAGATTGGTGTGGCCCATGTCAGATGTTTACACCTGTTTTTGAAGAACTATCGGTGCATTTTGGCAATGAACTTTTCTTTGGAAGAGTGGATGTCCAAAATAAGCAGAAAATCGCCCAGAATTTTGATGTATTGAGTATTCCCTGTACTTTCTTATTTAAGGATGGCATCCCAAAGGAAAAGATTCAAGGCTATAAGCCATATGGGCAATTTGAAAATTATCTTAAACAGAAATTGAATTATTGATGATGTACGTATGATTGATTGAAGTGAAAGGAATGGTGCAGATGTTTAAAGCTGATGATAAACGATATGAATATTTGCCAATGAGAAGAGTTGGTTCAACTGGATTAGTTTTACCAGTTATTTCACTTGGATTATGGCGGAATTTTGATAGCAATAGTCCTTACTATGAGCGTAAGCAATTAATTCTACATGCTTTTAACAGAGGAGTGTTCAGTTTTGATTGTGCCGACCGCTACGGTAAACCAGAAGTCGGTTCTGCGGAATCATTACTGGGTAATATTCTGAAAGATGAGCTGCAACCTTACCGTGACGAGCTTGTAATAACGACAAAGGTTGGATATGAGACTGGTCCAGGACCATATGGTCAGATGTTATCAAGAAAGTCTATATTGCAATCAATTGATCGTAGTTTAGAGCGCTTGCAAACAGATTACGTTGATATCTATTATGCCCATCGTTTTGATTCGAAAACAGATCTTTTTGAATCTGTACAGGCATTGGATCAGGTAGTTAGACAGGGTAAGGCACTTTATATTGGAATTTCAAATTTTGATAATAAACAGACTAAAGAAGCGATTAGACTTTTTAAAGAATTAGGCACACCTTTTACAGTCAACCAGGTTTCATATAACATGTTGAATACGACAATCGAAAATGATGGGTTGCTAGATACTCTTAGAAAAGAGCATCGCGGCCTAGTTGCATATGGCCCCTTAGCAGAAGGGTTGCTCAGCTCCCGCTATTTGAAAGAAATACCAGCAGACTTTCCTATCCATCATACAAGCAAGAAGGTTTTCGATAAGGGCGAAAAGAATATTCTGCTTAAGTTGAATGCACTAAATGAAATTGCACAAAAAAGGAATCAAACACTGTCTCAATTGGCTTTATCATGGCTGCTTGCTGAGGAAGTGGTTTCAAGCGTAATAATAGGAACAACCAGTGAAGCACACTTAGATGATAATCTAGAAGCAGCAAAAAATATGACATTTACAGAAAATGAGAAGATTGAAATTCGGAAGATTACTGACTTATTTAATTAAAAATATGACTGTATAGAGTATTAATAGAGGTAGAGGAGAAAAATTGAAAAATTTTAGACATCATAATGGGGCTACAGAGAAAGGCAAGAATTTATATGTACGTTTAGTGTTAATGACATTAATAGCTGTTTCTATTTGTTTTTTTGGAGAGAAATTAACCAATAATAAAGTTTTTGCTAGTTCAACGACTGATGTGTGGGAAATCGGCAGTGCGGGACGGCCGACTGTAGATGCGATTGATGTTTCATCTTATCAAAGTTGGATGACTCAGGACGACTATAGTAAGCTAAAGAGCCTGGGAGTAAAATCAGTCATTGTAAAAGTAACTGAAGGACAGACATATAAGAACCCTTATGCAAGTACGCAAGTTGCTTATGCGAAGAATGCTGGAATGAATGTTGATGTGTACCACTTTGTGAGATTCAAAAATAGTACTGAAGCTGTGAAAGAAGCCAACAATGTAATTGCCGAAATGAAGAGTTTGAATTTGGCAAAGAATACTTTGATATTTGCTGATGTTGAGGATACTACATTAGGAAGTAGTGTTGGAAGTAATCTTCAGACCTTTTGGAATACTCTTCAAAGTAGTGGTTATAGTAACCATGGTGTTTATACATACAAGTATTATTACGGGATAGATCAAGTTGTTAATACTGTTGGCAAGGCCCGCACATGGATTGCAGAGTATCCATATCACCCTTCCTCATCTAATTTACAGGATCAAGAATATGGAGCATGGCAATTTTCTTCCACAGCTACTTTCAAGGGCAACTCAGTGGATGTTTCTATTGATTATGGGGGACTATTAAGTAATACCGCAGCTACAACCTCCAGCAGTACTACCACAGTACCAACGGTAATTGCGACACCAACTGAAAAAACAACAACGACTACGGAAAGTAGTACTACTACTAATAAAGTTACTGGTTTCCAATATATAGCGAGCCAGAATAAGACTGTTTATTACAATGGAAATGGTCAGATGTTATATGGACAACAGTATATTAATGGCAAATGGTATTTATTTGACTCGAGTACAGGAGCAATGAAGACTGGTTTTCAATATATAGCGAGCCAAAATAAGACCGTCTATTACAATGGAAATGGTCAGATGTTATATGGACAACAGTATATTAATGGTAAATGGTATTTATTTGACTCAAGCACAGGAGCAATGAAGACCGGTTTTCAATATATAGCAAACCAGCATAAGACTGTTTATTACAATGGAAATGGTCAGATGTTATATGGACAACAGTATATTAATGGTAAATGGTATTTATTTGACTCAAGTACAGGAGCAATGAAGACCGGTTTTCAATATATAGCGAGCCAAAATAAGACCGTCTATTACAATGGAAATGGTCAGATGTTATATGGACAACAGTATATTAATGGTAAATGGTATTTATTTGACTCAAGCACAGGAGCAATGAAGACCGGTTTTCAATATATAGCAAACCAGCATAAGACCGTCTATTACAATGGAAATGGTCAAATGTTATACGGAAAGCAATTTATCAATGGTAAGTGGTATACGTTCAATACAAGCACAGGAGCAATGTAAAAATAGTTTTAATTAATAAGTTAATAAAAGTAAGTGGGGCTGGGTCAAAATTAAAATTTTATCCGGTCCTTTTTATTTGTTGGTGTTTTGCACTAGTACTAAAATTTTGTTGGACATGTCATACTGCTTTTTTGGTTTAAGGTTTAATTTACAAATAAGTATCTTTTTATCTATACTGATTTTTGTTATAATCGTAAACGGTGCCAATGGTGGTTCGCGAAAATCCCACCAAAATAAAAAACTAGAAAGAGGTATTATAGATGCAAAATTCACACGAAAAAACAGCGGGAATTATTAAGACAGGATTAGTTGCAGCATTGTATGTTGTTTTGACTTTGACAGCTTCAGGAATGGCATATGGACCCATCCAGTTTAGACTTTCAGAAACCTTGAACAATTTAGCGGTTTTCAATAAACGCTATATCTGGGCAATAACAATTGGCTGCGTAATCGCTAACCTTTGGTCCAGTCTTGGAATGGTGGATGTTATTTTTGGATCGTTGGGTTCACTTATGATGACATCGATCAGCTACTGGTTGAGTAAATACGCAAAGACGACAACGGGCAAATTAACCGTTAGTGTGGTTGTATGTACGCTTTCAATGTGGAGTGTTGCACTGGAACTATATTTGGTCAGTCATGCTCCTTTTTGGGAAACGTATCTAACAGTCGCTGCCGGAGAGTTAGTAGTATCTGTTTTAGGTGCGATTATTATCAAAATTGTTAGCTTAAGAGTAGATTTCAAGAAATAGGCGGCAGAGATGAAAATTTAAGTTTATGTTTTAGCAAGAAATGTGACATAAGTCCGTAAATTAGAATACTAATAATAAATAACGGATATGGTGAGTCCGTTAACTATGAGTAATTTGAAGTTAAAAAAGCATTTTAATTTATGGAATATGTTTATGATAAATAGAGGAGCCGGTTCAAAATATAAATTTTGAAGCAGCTCCTCTTTTGGATACCCAGCTTAATTTGTTTAATGCCTGTAGACAGCAATCTCAATAATATTTTCATCATAGTCTTTTATTTTAACAGCGATCATCTTTCCAGAGGCTCCAACTTTCTCGACAGGATCAGTGAGTGTGGGGATGTAGTAACTGGCTAAATGATTCAGCACATCTTCCATAGGTGTACTTGCTACGATACAGAAACTGACATTTTGACTGCTTTTTGCAGCCGATGCCAGCTGTAATTCTAGTAATTGGTGTCCACAACGCATAACTGCTTTTTCAGTATTTTCAGAGATGATAGGCATATCAAAAACTTCGTGATAGAAGCGCACAGCACGCGGGATATTTGCAACATTTAAAGCAAGATAATCAATTCTTTTGATATTCATTAAATAACACTCCTCACGTGTAGATTATATCATGCAAAGTTCTGAGTGAGTATGTTCCGTAGAAAAAGTATACTCAAAAGGGCAACAACTAACTCGGTAAAAGGAACGCTTAGCCAAACACCTGTTACACCAAATAAGTAACCAAAGATGACAATAGTTGGTAATAAAATTAAGTAGCCGCGAAGAAGTGATATGAAAAATGAAAGTCGTGGCTGATTGATAGAAACGGAAAAAATCATGACATTTATGTTGATTCCTGAAAAGAAGATACTTAGAAAGTAAAAAGGAATACCGTAGCTGGCATATGTTACTAGCAAGTTGCTATGTTCGTTATTAAAAATATTGATGACAGGATATTTTAAGACAACTAAAAATATATAACAGACTAAGGCAATTACAGAGCAGGTTACTAAACTTGCGTAAAGTATTTTGCGTACGTCTTTCCAATTGTTTTTGCCATATTCACGAGCAACAAGTGGTTGCATTCCAAATGAAACACCATTAAAGAAAGCTAGAACAATGATACAAATATTAGCAATGACGCCATAAGCTGCAACCTCATAATTACCACCTAATCTTAAGAGAACGATGTTAAAAACGAAGATGCTAATTCCTGTGCTTAGTTCTGTTAACAAGGAGGGGAAGCCAAGCCTAATAACAGATTTTACCAAAGTAAGATTTGGCATTCTCAATTTTAACTTAAGCTTTCTTGCTGGAAAAAAGCGGTGATGTGTAAGAATTACAAGACTTGTCAGAGGTGCAAAGAGTGTTGCAAAAGCAGCCCCATTCATTCCAAGCCCAAGCACAAAAACTAAAAGATAGTCGATGATTATTACCATGCCTGTTTCAGACAAGGTAGCAATCATTGTTAACTTGGGATTACCATCATTTCTAATAAAATTAACTGAAATGTAGTTCACAATAAAGAGTGGGGCTGAAAAGGAGATAATTCTGAGATAGGGAGCAGCAACATTAATTGTTTGTGAATTAGCACCCATCAGGTATAAAAGTTGGTTGGTAAATATGTTTGCAATAATTACAAAGAAAATACCAACCAAAATTCCTGAGATAAGCAGTTGGCCATATAAAGAGTCATTATTACTTGAGTCTCTTTCTTTGTTCATGGAGTAAATAGTTGCACCGCCAATTCCGAGCATTAATCCAATAGAATTGAATAAATTGAAAATTGGTAAAACAATATTTAAAGAGGCTAAGCCAATCGCTCCAGCAGCGAGTGCGATGAACAAAGTATCAACAATCACATACAATGAAAGCCCCAGTGAAGCAAAAATATTTTTAAGTGTATAATTTGCAAATTCTTGAATAATTGGTGTTTTTGATTCCAATGGGTAAGTCTCCTGACATCTGATTATTTCAGATTCAGTATATCAAAGGGATAAAAGATATTCTATATTTCTGAGAACTTGCCCATAATTTGCAACAACGGCAAAAGCTATTATTTTTAACCATCTGTATGAAATTGGGATGAAGATATAAGTCAGTTAGGTTGAGACTGCAAAAAGAAAAAGTGTGACTTATAGAACACATTTATATGGAATAAATAAAAGGACTAGATCAAAATTTAATTTTTGATCCGGTCCCTCAGCTTTTTTTTAAGTGTAGAAACTGTTAAAATGTATTTCCTTTGCCGCCTATTTTTGTGCTAATTTTTGGATCCTGGAAAGTTGTTGTGTTCAACATCAACAAGAAATTGTTCCAAATGTTTGAAGTAAACAGGGGCATTATCAATCATATGATGATGTCCACCATTTGGAGTTGTTTCCAATCTTGCATTTGGGATAGTAGCTGCCATGCGTTTAGCTGTTTCAAGTGGCATTGTTTCATGTTCACCATAGGTAATTAGAGTGGGCATTTGCAATTTGTGAATGTCTTTTCTGCGATCCCAGCCCTTCATTTTTCCTGTGACAACAAATTCATTATCCCCCTGGAAATAGTTGTAGACTGGTGTAGCCATCGTATTTGTTAAATGCGAGATCGCTGGTGGCTGTTTACGGTCGACATATCCACGATTCAATTTGTCAATTAAAGATTGATAACGTTCATTAGCGTAGTCATTTTCAGATTCACATTTTTTCATGAAAGCAAGATCAGCACTTGAAAATTCTTTTTCGCGAATCTTATTAATGTTAGTTACGTATTCTTCAATATTATCAGTCATACTAGAGATGATAATTCCCTTTAAATGTTCAGGATACTTGAGTGCATATTCCTGTGTTAAGATACCGCCCCATGATTGACCAATCAAGTAAAAGTCTTCTAGGCCAAGCTTAGTTCTGACCTCTTCTACTTCGTCAATAAAATAGTCCATATTTAGAAACTTATCAACATTTTCTTGAATGCTAAAGTCTGGTTGATCTGAGTACCAAGATCCTAGCTGATCATACATGGTTACCTGAACACCAATATTCGCTAATTTACTAGCAAAATTTTCATAATACTCATGGTTACCACCAGGGCCGCCATGAAGGCAAAGTAATTTGATTGATCCTTCACCCTCTGTATGGGTCCAAAGATGATAACCGTTGTCTAATGTAAGTATAGTAGTTCCTTGTTTCATTAGTATACACCTGATTTCTTTATCAATAAGTTAATCATACCACCATGATTACACAAAAAAGTATTTATTTTGGCGTTTTAGAGAGATGAAGTGACAATTTACTTTCTGCTAATTGAATTGAATATGACTGTTCTTCATTTCCACGGACCGTCATCCGCATATCTGTGGCATAAATTACTAATCCCAATTGATGGTTTTGGGGGATTTTATAAAAAGTTGGCTGCATCTTTAATGAAACAGGATAAAAAGTATTCGGAATCAGTTCGTCATTTTTCCATAAGGAAGTACGATTTTGAAGGTTGATATGACCAACAGAGATCATCTTCCAAGGAGTTACTTTGTCCATTGTAAACTCTGTCAAGTCGTCTTCACGCCAATGAAAGCCCAGACTGAGAGATTTCCTTGCAAGTGTGGTGGGAACAGGCTTGAGTCGCTTTTCATTTCCATAATCAACAAGCATGAAGCTTAGTAAGCCGTGATCTTTATTTGTAGAAACATTTACAGTGACTTCAGGGGTACCTCGTAAAAGCATCTCTTCATCAAAAATCGCGGATTTAAAAATCAATCGATTATTTTTCAATGGCGAATTTTCTACTTGGAGGAGATGTTCTTTCCATAGTGAATGATTTGCAGAGTACAAGGAAAAGTCCTCTTCGTTTAGATGATCTTGAAAATTAGATGCCCCATCTTGCAGTTCACTATTTTCAGGAACAAGCTCATGTTGTTGCAATAGTAAATTTTGTACAGTTTCGTTTGAATCCCAGTCTTGATAACTCTGCCATGTTTCAGCCTGCAAGTTATCTTGCACCAGTACATCTGGTAAAACTTCGGCAGCATTGTTCGGTACGCTGTATAATTTATATGATAACCAGAGGTTCATCATGTCAGTGAAGTCAAGTGAACGAAAACTGTTGATATAAATATGCTGTCCTTGATGTAAGATAAGCTTTTGTTTTATAGGTAATTCCTTTAGTGCATTCCATAATTGATAAACATTACGGGGCTTGACATTCCAATCGTTTAATCCGTGTACCATTACAATGTCAGCTTTAATATTTTTTACATTTTTCAAGTAATTACGGGCATCCCAAAATGAATTATAGTTTCCGCTTGTTCGATCTTGTCCTTCCGTAATTTTTTGCAAATGTTGGTCAAAAAAGCTTTTTACTGTTAGATAATCACCAGCCTGTTTTTTCCGACTGAAACATTCCAATGCAAGTACATCGGCATCTTCTCCAGGAAATCCACCTGGGGCTACTACTAAGCCACCGTCGCGATAATAGTCATACCAACTGGAAATCGCAGCTTCGGAGATAATTGTTTTAAGTCCAGCAACACCAGTTGTCGCAGCGGCAGTTGCGAGTGTTCCTAGATAAGATCTTCCAGTCATTGCAATTGCATTATTACACCACCAAGCTGCGATTTGAATATTATCGGTTTTATTTGTAAAGGCCGTTCGTTGGCCATTTAGCCATTCGATAATAGCGACAGTTGAGGCTGTCTCATCTTCTGAACCGCACGCGCGGACACCATCTGATTCCATTGTACCAATACCAGCAGCATAAATAGCAGCAAAACCTCGTGCGAGGAAATAATCGTTGAGTGTATACGAGAATTCTCTACCGAAAGTTTCGGCTGCTTTTTTAGTAGTCCCAACCTTCACTCTTGGCATAGGCAGCGACAATTTAGGAGAATGATAGGCAATATCATTGTAAACAGTATTATTGGGAGTTTTGTGGGTCAGAGGAACATTCATAGAATGCATACGCTTATCCCCATCCTCATCGTTAGTGCCTTGATTGTAGGGACTAGCAGTATACAATGCTGGTACTTTTAATCCAGTATTTGTTTCAGATGGCCTGATTACCTCTACTTTTAGCAAATCTAGCTTACCATCTTTGTCGGTATCCAATGAAGATTCAACATAGACAACTTCACGGATTAGTTTATCTGTGTCAAATACCGGCTGGGCTTTACCATTAAAGAAGAGCGGATGATTGATTTTTCCGTAAAGACTCACGAAAAAACCTCTTGCAGCCAGGACATCGATCAATAGTTGACCATTTTTGGTATGGGTACACAATAGTTCATACCATGCGGCTAATAATGCAGTTTTGTTAGAAATGTCGTTAGTATATGGAAGATTGATTTTTTTCATTGCAACTAATGGATTTGAAAAATCAAAATCAATAGATGGTAGAAATTCTAATAGTTGTAGTGCAACATTGTAAAATGCGGTTACTGAAAAGTTTCCTTGATCAGTATATGTACGTAAATTAGTATTTTCATCTGCCAAAAGTGATGCTAGCTTCTCAGACTGTGAGCTGGCAGTTAATGCCTGTGGAAACATCTGGATAGTTAACGCACGCCACAGTTTAGTGAGATCCTTTTCTGCAAGCATCTCTGTAGTCAAGTAACCAATACTTTTAAGCTCAGCAATTTTTTGTGAATCTGAAGTAGTGATATGAGCGAATTGATTATTCTTCAAGATAATACCTCCTGTTTTAAATTCCTCAATCGCTTGATTATACAATATATTGAGCAAAATAAAAAAGGGTGAAATAGAGAGTGCAGCATGAGTTGGTAAAACCTGAGTACTAACGAGAAATTAAGAGCACAGCAAGTCCTTGGCTATAAGTAAGTAGTGCGAAGTTAGATGGAGAATTTTGATTTATGAAACACGTTTATGCGGGATCAAAAAAAGCCCGTTCAAAATTGAATTTTCGAACGGGCCTCTTGTTACTGCTTGCAAAACATAAACAAATCATTCATCTTTTAGCGAGTAATAATATTAATAATAATTCTAATGATCGTTTTAAACCTAACATGGCATGTTAATAGAATCAATCAGATAATTTACTATGCTTTATACCGTAAGTGAAGTAAAGAATCATACCTATGGCAAACCAAATGATTGATGCAACCCATGTTTCTACAGATAGGCGTGTCATCATGATGATACACAAAATTCCGGAAATAACTGGTAAAATAGGATAAAGCGGAACTTTAAACCCGTCATGTGAAATATCCGTTCGTTTGCGAAGAGGAATTACTCCAAATGAAACGAAGGTAAATGCAATCAAGGTACCAATATTTACCAAATTGGCAAGTTGATTAAGTGAAACCAGCCCACCCATAACGGCAATAATTATTGTAACGACAAGCATACTGTTATTAGGAGTGTGACTCTTGGAATTGATTTTTCCAAGGAAATTAGGTAAAAGACCGTCTCGTCCGATCGAATAGATCAAGCGAGAACTACTATAAATCATAGTAACCATCATTGTGAACATTCCAGCTAGGGCACCTATCGAAATAATACCCGCTACCCAATTTTGGTTAACAGATTGGAGTGCAAAAGCAACTGGATCGGCCACGTTAAGCTTAGTATAAGAAACCATGCCAGTCAAAACAATGGAAACTAAGATATAAAGAACGGTACAGATGATGAGTGTTCCTAGGATACCTAATGGCATATTCTTACGAGGGTTCTTAACTTCAGCTGCTGAAGCGGAGACCACATCAAATCCGAGGTAAGCAAAGAATACGGAAGAAGCACCAACGAATACCCCATTGACACCAAAGGGCATGAATGGTTGCCAATTGGCAGGTTTAACGTAGAATGCACCAACAATTAGGAAAACTGCAATAATAGCTATCTTTACCAATACAATAACATTGTTGATCCTAATTGAAGATTTGACACCTTTAGAGAGCATAAAAGAAATCAAGAGGATGATTAGAACCGCAGCAAGATTAATGTATGTTCCATTTGCGGGGTCGAAATTGCCACTTAGTGCTTTAGGAATCTGAATACCGAAACCTAGTAGAAAAGATTTAAAGTAAGCTGACCATCCTGTTGATACGGCAGCAACGGCAAGCATGTATTCAAGTATTAAAGCCCAACCGAGAAACCAGCCAATAATCTCACCAAAGACGATAGTCCCAAATGAATAGGCACTGCCAGCAATAGGTAATGAAGCAGAAAATTCAGCATAGCATAGTGCGGCTGTGGAACAGACTATCGCTGCTAAAATGAATGATAATACAATACTTGGGCCAGTGTGCATAGCAGCCACAGTTCCTGGGAGTATGAAGATTCCGGCACCAATGACAGCTCCAACACCAAGTGCAATAAGATCACCAGCACCCAAGGTTTTTACAAAACGATTATCTTTGGTAATATAACGAGATAGACTTTCTTTGCGTAAAATGCGTTCCTTTAGATTCAAAAGAAATACCTCACCTTTTTTTTATTTAAAATACTGACTTAGATAATAAACGTAATTGAAGTGATCTGTCAATTCATGTTAGGAAAATAAATTGGTTTGGAGTGCCCGAGTGATAGTATTCTTTGTGAAATGTATGAAAAAATATTGAAATAACAGTTTTTTATTGGCTTTTTCATAGTAATAAAGGACTATAGTCATTATAATTGCTATATGGATAATGGTTACTATCCAAAATGCAAAAAGACAGCTTAGTTAATTAATGACTTGGAATGGATGAAAAGATGAAAAAATTGATAGTCATATGTGGAGCACCGGGTTCAGGAAAGACGACCGTGCAGAATTATTTGCTAAAAAAGTATGGATTTCAGCGGGTGATTACGCATACCACAAGACAGCCTAGGATAATGGAAAAAAATAAAGTTGATTATTACTTCGAATCAGAAGACAGTTTTTATAAAAATCACTTTATCGAGTATGTGGAATACGCAGGACACATGTATGGTTCTTCCTATGAGGGACTGGAGTTGGCATTTCAGAAGTCGGATACAGTAACCATAGTGTTGGACACTAAGGGAGTTCTCAGTTATAAAAAGGCAATAAAAGATATTCAAACATTGTTTTGGTATATTAAGGTTCCTGATACAAAGCAAATCTCAGGACGGATTTTGAAGCGCGGAGAATCCGAGCAGGAAGTTGCAAAACGTTTAACAAGTTTGGAAGCAAGACGGGATATGACTATACCGCAAAAATTAGTACCCTTTTGCACAGTAATTGAAAATGGAGTATGGCAGAATACAAAACACATCGTGAATCAGACATTAAAAGATGCAGGATTTAAGGTATAACATAACACTATATGTAATTTTAATATTAACTGGTAGTTAATGACTAACTATCAAATGAAGACTATACTCTTGAACGCTACTATTATTATGGAGGCGAAAAAAATGATTGAAGTTGCAGTGAAAATACTACAGAAAAACAATTATAAGATCACAAAGCAAAGAATAAGTATGTTAGAGTATCTTAGCCATTTTCAAGAACAATATGTTAATGTTGCAGCCGTTGATAAGTATATGCATGAGATTTATCCAGGTATGAGTCACAATACCATTTATCGAAACATCAAGGAGTTTCAAGAAGTTGGGATAATTGAGCAGCGGACACGTGACGGGATTGCTTGTGTCAAGTATCAGTGTGACTTTGTGCATCAGCATCATCATCATTTTATTTGTAAAAAATGTGGAAAAGTTCAAGAAGTACAGATGTGTCCTTTGGACTTTTTTGAAAAGCAGCTTCCTGGATGTGAAATTGATGATCATCATTTTGAACTATACGGGATCTGTGCAGATTGTATAAGATTAGGCAAAAATTAGATGTAGGAAGTACCATACATCCTATAAATATTTTAGAATAGCATTATAAATAATATTTAGAAATGGAGCGATTTAAATGGCATATCGAACGCCACCGTTCATTACGCCGTTTGCGGTAATGTCAGTAGTTTTAGCACTTGGAGCTACGAATGTTGCAGTAAATACTGTGACACATACAAATGAAGGGCGGACTGTGACAAAAACATCAACATCCGCAGTCAGTTCAAATGAGAGCAGGACAGTAAGCTCAGAAAGTTCAGCCCCATCTAGCGAACCTTCCTCAAGCAGTCTTTCTTCAAGCAGTTCGTCGGAGTCTCTGTCTTCCTCAGAAAAAGATAGCAGTTCAGAAGAAAGAGACACAATATCAAGGTCAAGCAGCAGCGTACGCTCAAGTAGTAGCAGTTTATCTTCAAGTGATAATGATCAAACTCAAGATGAGAGCAGCGCAAGTCAATCTACCGCTTCTACTACTACAAGCAGTTCGACACAGGGTACTCAAACTGATAATACAAGTTCGAGTGCGCAAACGACTAGGTCGGAATAGGAGGTGCCTCTTTGTTTAGTATAATTGGGATTATCAATAGTTATTTAGGATATATCAATATAAATGTAAAGCTGAAAAATAGGATTTATACCATTCTTGGAACCGTAGGAAATTTTTATCTATTATACGTAGCATATCAATTTTTTAAGAATGGATTTATGACAAGAGGAGCACTTTTTATCTTGGCATTTATTGCGTTGGCGTACTTTTCATATTTAAATGTTATTCACTATTTTACGAAAAAACAATCACGGATTGATTTTTCTCCTTGGATCGAGAAAAAATTGCATATGAAGCCAAGGGAAGAAAAGATAGAAAAAAATAGTAACCTGTCCAAAGCAGGATATGTGCAGACTAACGGAATATTTGATAATGAGAAGATGTTGCCGGCCTCGCTTAAAATGAATCAAGAGCATCACAACAATCTAAAAAAATAGTAGAGGTATTGGAGCAACAAGGATATCTTAGTTTAAATTTTGGCGGGCTGTCAGAAGAACATCAGCTTAAGGTGGCTCGTACAAATACTAACGGAATTGATGCGCTGCTGGAACCGGTGGCACTTCCATATTTCGAATTAGAGAAACGCGGAGATAAATTTGTTATTCTTGGTGGAGTAAATCCGCTGGAGAGAAAAGAGTTAGGCGAAATAGTACGGGTTGGATTAACCCCAGTTGCCGATATAGGCGATAAATACGAAATATTTCTTGCTGCAGTTGTAATCGAAGGTGGGCCACACAAGTTTGCAGGTAGATCTTCTCTTGTGTCGGAGGAGCAGCCTTTTAACCTTGGTGTACAGGTAGCATATAATAACAAGTAAAAAGTTAGAATATTCAGGTGAATTTAAAAATAGTAATTGAAAGAGAGTATGACATAAGCCTTTAAAATTTGAGTGCGTTTATACGAAATAATATAGTGGAGGAGCTAGGTCAAGATTTAAATTTTGATCCAGTTCCTTTATTTTGTCTGGGAAGATTATTTAGTATTGAAAATAAATAATTTGCTAAATAAAAGTCATTAATATCGTCAATTAGGCAAGAGATAAAAAGAAATATCTTGCATAAAAAGGAAAATTTAATTAGAATGTTTATTATCGTATATTAATTTACACGGGAGGGGAACAAAAAATGTCAATTATTGAATTTAAAAAAGTTGAAAAGTATTACGGGAAATTTCATGCTCTGAAAAATATCAATTTACAGGTTGAAAAAGGTGAAGTGGTGGTTGTAATCGGTCCGTCAGGTTCGGGTAAGAGTACTTTGATTCGTACAATTAACGGTTTGGAAGAGATCGAAGAGGGTCAATTACTAGTTAATGGCTATGACTTGGCTGATAAAAAAACAGATTTAAATCAGATTCGCAAGGATGTAGGGATGGTCTTTCAGCATTTTAACTTATATGATAATAAGACTGTGCTTGAAAACATCATGTTAGCACCTAAACTTGTTTTGAAAAGAAATGAAAAGGAAAATAAAGAGACGGCTTTGAAGTTATTAGAGTCAGTCGGTGTGTCAGATAAGACTGCATCTTATCCAAAACAATTGTCTGGTGGGCAAAAGCAGCGAGTTGCAATTGCTAGAAGCTTGGCTATGAAACCTAAGGCATTATTGTTTGATGAACCAACATCTGCACTTGATCCAGAAATGATTGATGATGTATTGAACGTAATGAAGGAAATTGCAAAAGAAGGTATGACGATGGTTGTCGTAACTCATGAGATGGGTTTTGCCCGTGAAGTTGCTGACCGAGTTGTCTTTATGGATAAGGGTGAGATCCTAGAAGATGCACATGCAGACGAATTTTTTGAAGCACCCAAAGAAGAACGTGCAAAGCAGTTTCTAAGTAAGATTATCAAGCATTAGAGGAGGAGAGTTGATGAAAAGACTAAGAAAATTGCTCCTTGCGCTAAGTATTTTTATTCTTGGAGGGCTCCTTTGTGCTTGCTCATCTTCAAAGTCACAAAGTACATGGAGTGAGGACAAGGCTGACAATACCATTACGTGGGGAGTTAAGGCCGATACTCGTCTTTTTGGGTTGATGGATGTCAAGACTGGGCAAATTAAAGGCTTTGATATTGATGTTGCTAAAGCAGTTACTAAAAAAATATTGGGCCCAAACGGTAAGGCAAAATTCGTCCAAGTTACAAGTAAGACAAGAATACCACTACTTAAAAATGGTAATATTGATGCAATCATTGCAACAATGACAATTACACCAGACCGCGAAAAGATTGTTGATTTTTCAAAAGTGTATTTTGCAGCTGGACAATCATTGCTGGTAAAGAAGGGCAGTAATATTAAGAGTGTTAAGGATTTGAATAAAACTGGAACAACAGTATTAGCAGTTAAAGGTTCGACATCTGCTGTTAATATTAAGAAATCAGCACCAAAAGCCAAAATACTGGAACTTGAAGATTATGCGCAGGCATTTACTGCTTTGAAGTCAGGCCAAGGGCAGGCTCTTACAACAGATAATGGTATTTTATTCGGAATTGCTTCGGAGAACCCTGGGTATCAGGTAGTTGGGGGAACATTCACTAATGAGCCTTATGGGATAGCCGTAAATCAAGGGCAAACGGAGTTAAAGAATAAAATCAATAAGGCTTTGGCTGAAATGAGAAAAGATGGGACATATCAGAAGCTGCTGCAAAAATGGTTCGGAAATGTAGCTGGATTTAACTTGAAGGAGGCGAGTCAACAATGATTAGTGTTTTTCAACAGCATTGGCAAGAATTGCTGACCGGCCTGGGAAATACAATTTTGTGTAGTGTGATTGCATTGTTCTTTAGCCTGGTAATCGGTTCTACGTTTGCAATCTTTGAGGTTTTACCGTCTAAGTTTTTACGCATTATCGGCAGAATTTATATCGAAGTGTTTCGTAATATTCCGTTATTAGTAATAGGCATGTTCTTTTATGTAGTTGTACCGCAATATGTTTTACCAATGGATGGTTTTACTGCAGGAACAATTGGATTGACTCTTTATACTTCTTCATTCATTGCTGAGACAGTTCGAGCGGGAATTCAAGCAGTTGATAGTGGACAAATGGAGGGTGCACGTGCAAATGGATTAAGTTTCATGCAAGCAATGTGGCATATTGTTTTGCCCCAAGCTTTTAAATACGTTATTCCACCATTGGGAAATCAGTTTATTAATTTGGTGAAAAATTCGTCCGTATTAGCCTTTGTAGCTGGATTTGATTTAATGTATCAAGGAGATATGATTGCTTCAGCGACATTTGATACTTTTAATACTTATATTGCTGTAGGTGTCTTATATTTAATAATCACATTACCGTTAAGTTATTATATGCGGTATCTCGAAAAAAAATTAGCCTAGGGGGGGACGGATAAATGAATAGTTTTGCTGAAGCATACACTTGGATAAATTTTCGCTTCTTACTAGAGGGATTATGGGTCACGATAGAAGTATCTGTCGTCTCAATAATTTTGAGTTCAATAGTTGGCTTATTTCTAGGAATTATTAGATATATTCGCTACCCAGTTGTTTCAGGAGTTGTTGGAGTTATTATTGATTTGATTAGGAATTTGCCACTGCTGCTACTGATTTTTTTCACGTATTTTGGATTACCAAAAATTGGAATCAGGATGGAACCATTAACCGCAGCAATTGCTGCCATGACAGTTTTTGAATCAGCTATGATCGCTGAAATTGTGAGAAGTGGGATTTTGGCTGTTGATACTGGACAAATGGAAGGTGCACGCGCAAACGGGTTAACTTATTGGCAAGGACTACGGTATATCGTTTTACCACAGGCGTTAAGAAAGATGATACCGCCCTTGGTAAGTCAATTTATCTCGTTGATAAAGGACACGTCTTTGGCCACAATCATTGTTTTACCAGAATTAATGTATCGCGCACAGATAATTTATGGGCAGAACACGAGATACATGATTCCTATGTTCGTTGCACTGGCTGTTTTGTATTTTGTCGTTTGCTACGCCTTGTCACTAGTTGCTTCAAGACTGGAAAAAAGAGTTGGGTAAGCTATCAAATACAGTGGTAATGATTTTAAAAAAGAAAAGTCTCAACAACTCAGAAGTGTGACATGAAATTCGAGCGTTAACATGAAATTATGTGTACGACGGTAATTTGTTACGAATAATCCGGATTTGGATTGAGAATTTCTACTTATGGAACACGTTTATCTGAGATAAAAAAGAAGAGCTGAGCCAAAATTTAGTTTTGACTCAGCTTTTTTATACATAAAATTTTATAATAGTCCTACTCAGAATAAACAAATTTAGAGAAATATTGTGCTTGGATGGGGGAGACTTCGGCTGTTACAATGCTGCCGTCAACAGTGTATTCAGTATTGAGCACGTTTGCTTGAGAGTTCAGCCGTTCAAGATAGTTACCTGAAGTAAAAGGAATTAGAAACTTCATTTTTTGATAACCTGGGAAAAGGGTTGTTTTAATCAAATTTGCAAGTTCCTCTAATGATGCTTTATCTTGAGCACTGTAAGTGATATTCATTCCCTCAATAGTGGGATATTCTACTTCAGCTTTATCTGCTTTATTATAAGCATAGATCATTTTTTTATTGCTAACACCCAATTCTTCAAGTGTCTGATTTGTCGTTGCAATCATTTCTTTGGAGTGCGGATCAGAAATATCAATTACCTGAATTAATAAATCGGCCTCCCTAACCTCGGCTAATGTTGACTTGAATGCTTCGACCAGATTATGTGGTAGTTTGCTTATAAACCCAACAGTGTCACTTAGAAGAAACTTTTTATTATCCGGAAAACTTAGGTTCCTCACAGAAGTATCCAAGGTTGCAAAGAGCATATCTTTTTCAAAGACTTGTTTGGTTTCTTCCTCTGAGAACAATGAAAGTAGGCCATTCATTGTGGTTGACTTACCAGCATTTGTATAACCTACAAGTGCGACACTAGGCAGATTTGACTTGCGACGTGATTTACTCTTTATTTCAAATTCCTTATCAATTTCTTTTAGCTCTCGCGATAAAAAAGAAATCCTATTTTGAAGAGTTCGTCTATTCAATTCGAGTTTTGTTTCACCAGCACCACGGTTTGCTAGGGCACCACTTGCACTCTGTTGATCTAGTTTGATATCTGGTGCAACTCTTAATCGAGGCATCTTATATTTCAAACGCGCAATTTCAACTTGAATCTGTGCTTCTTTTGAACGAGCACGGTTTGAGAAGATCTCTAAAATAAGTTCTGTACGATCCAAAACAGCGATACCAGTATCTTTTTCAAGATTACGGATTTGTGTTGGAGATAATTCATCATTTAGAATTATAAATTGTGCATCAGTCGCTCGTGCGATTTCAGCAATTTCCGAGACTTTTCCCTTTCCTAGATAAGTTGCGGACACTGGTTTTTGCAGTCGTTGACGGACATCAGCAACCACATTCATATTATTTGCTTTTACTAATTCTGTTAATTCGTCCATTAAATAGTCAAAATTTTCTTGTTGTGCTTCGATGCCTGCAGTAATAACTGGAATCATTGTAAATTCCTCCTTTACTATTTCTAAGTATAACATTTATTACTAAATACCTGTTGATGGGAGAAAAAAGACCAAATAGAAAATGAAAAGAAGTATAATCAATTCTTAGTGATTTTTAATTAAGTTAAAGACGAATATTAATAATGTATAAAACCATTAATAATGTAAGTCTATTATTTATTTTACAAAAATAAAAGCGGTTTTTTCTTTGAATAAAAAAGTGAATTCTATGTTTTATTTTATAAAATTCGAAAAAACTGCATAAATACAGGCAAAGTGTGGAAGAAATATGAATAAAGTAAGAACTTACACTTGTATTTAATTTAATTATCATATAAGATTTAATCACTGTTAGAAAAAAATAGTTTCTTATCTGAAACGAACAAGGGGAGTAATAGTGCGATGAAAATAAATAAATTCGCAAAGCTGGGTACGGTTGTAGCTTTGTCTTCATTATTCTTAGTAGCTTGTGGCTCTAAGAGCAGTTCTACAGCATCAAAGCAAGTACTTAACTGGAACGAAACGGCAGAATTGCCGACAATGGATTTGTCAACGGCAACTGATGTTGTAAGTTTTGATACATTAAACAATACAAACGAAGGTTTGTATCGTTTAGGCAAGGATAGCAAGATTGAACCAGGAATTGCTACCAAGACGCAAGTATCTAGCGATGGGATGAAATATACATTTACGTTGCGTAAAAATGCTAAATGGAGTAATGGCCAAAAGGTAACGGCTAAAGATTTTGTCTACAGTTGGCAAAGAACAGTTAATCCAAAGACGGCATCACAATATGCTTACTTATTCAGTGGTATTGCAAACGCTGATGATATTATGAATGGTAAGAAAGCTGTTTCTACTTTAGGTATTAAAGCTGAGGGTAATTATAAGTTGGTTGTAACATTGGATAAGAAACTTCCATACTTCAAGTTATTGATGGGATTCCCAGTATTCTTCCCACAAAATGAAAAAGCAGTTAAAGAATACGGCAGCAAATATGGTACAGCTTCTAAGTATATGGTATATAACGGACCATTCAAGCTTACAAAATGGACTGGTTCAAACTTAAGCTGGACATTGAAGAAAAATAACAATTATTGGGACAAGAAGGATGTTAAGCTTTCAGCAATCAACTTTAAGGTTAATAAGAGTACAACGACTTCATATAACTTATATCAATCTGGTAAGTTAGATGAAACAACATTGAGTGCAGAACAGGCAAAGCAATTAGCTAACTCAAAAGAGCTTGTGACTCGTAAAGGGGCTTCAACATTCTATCTCGAATATAACCAAACAAAGAAAGAATATCAAAATGCTAATATCCGTAAGGCTATCTCATTGGTTATCGATCGCAAACAATTTGTAAACAAAGTTCTTGGTGATGGTTCAACAGTAGCTAAAGGTTTAGCATCAACAGGTTTAGCCAAATTGAATGGCGAAGATTTTGCTTCAGCAGCATCGGTTAAGAGTGCTGTCGCAACAAATCGTGCAGAAGCTAAGAAATTATGGGCAAAAGGTTTGAAAGAACTTGGTGTTACATCACTGAACATTCAATTACTTAGTGATGATACGGATAAAGCCAAAGACTCTACAACATTCTTGCAAAGTCAGATTGAAGAGAACTTGTCAGGTGCCAAAGTTTCCGTTTCAAATGTACCATTTAAGACGCGTTTAGCACGTTCAGAAAGTGGAGACTTTGGAATCGTTGTTACAGGTTGGGGTGCCGATTTCTCTGATCCAATTAGTTTCTTAGATCTCTTTACATCAGATAACTCGCAAAACAATGGTAAGTGGAAGAATGCTGAATACGATAAGTTGATTGAAGCTTCTAAGACAACCGATGCTGGTAATACAACAAAACGTTGGAATGACTTAGTTAAAGCACAAAAGATTTTATTGAATGACCAGGGTATTTCTCCATTGTATCAACAAGCAACTGCAACTTTAGTTAAATCAAAAGTTAAGGGTGTTATCTACAATGCTGCTGGTGTTAACTACAACTTTAAGAACACTTATATTGCAAAATAATTAGTTGAGTTAAAATAATATTAAAAGCTAATTGGGGGATTAACTGAACATAGTTATCCCCCAATTGGTGTATGGAACAAAATTATATTATAATGTACAATAAATATTGTCTGTCATAGCTTTGGAGTAAGAGTAAGAACTAGAATGTGAGGAAAAATTATGCGCAAATATCTTTTAAAGCGTGTCTTCTATATGTTATTGACGTTATTCCTAGTAGCAACAATTACTTTCTTTTTAATGAAATTAATGCCAGGAACACCGTACTCTAATCAGGAAAAGATGACACCGCAGCAGATTAAAATTATGAATGAACAATATGGGTTGAATAAACCGGTATGGTTGCAATACCTTATTTATCTTGGTGGTATGTTGCATGGAGACTTAGGAACTTCATTCCAATATAGTAATCAGCCAGTTTCATATTTGATTTCAAGTAGAATTGGTGCTTCGGCTCAATTGGGTCTTCAAGCAATGATTTTTGGTGTTTTAGTTGGAATTATTATTGGTTCTTTTGCAGCTATCAATAGAAATACTTGGATTGATACTTTATGCACGGTTCTTTCTATCATCGGTAAATCAGTACCTAACTTTGTTTTGGCTGTATTATTGCAATTCTATATCGCTCTTAAATTGGGTTGGTTCCCAATTGCTGATTGGGGTGGCTTTAGCTACACGGTGTTACCAACAATTGCCTTGGGAGTTGGACCGCTCGCGGAAACGGCTCGTTTCATACGAACTGGGATGGTGGATGTTTTGAGTTCTGATTATATCGAACTTGCCCGGGCCAAGGGACTAACAAAATTCGGTATAGTCTATCATCATGCATTGAGAAATAGTTTGATACCTTTAGTAACATTGATTGGGCCTTATACAGTTGCCCTTATGACAGGATCAATGGTTATTGAAAATATCTTTTCTATTCCTGGTATTGGTGAACAGTTTGTTAAGTCAATTACAACAAATGATTATCCAACGATTATGGGTGTGACAATGCTGTTTTCTGCTGGTTTAGTTGTTGTTATCTTACTGACAGATATTGTTTATGGAATCATTGATCCAAGAATTCGACTAAGTGGAAATGGAGATTAAGCAGATGGAAGAAAAAATTAAATTAAGTCCAGATAGCTTTGAGGCTTTACCAAAAGCTGAAGAGCTAGACAACGAAAAAATTGCTGCTCCATCATTAACCTTCGTTCAAGATGCTTGGCGCCGTTTAAAAATGAATAAGGGTGCGTTCATCTCACTTTGGATTATTGTTTTGATGATAGTTGTGGCCTTTGGTTCATCATTTTTTATTGATCATGCTTCATTGGTTAAGTCGGCTCCTAATTATGCTAATTTACCAGCAAAAATACCTGGTGTTCCGATTAATGGATTTAATGGGAAACTGAAGGTTTCTGGTGAATGGGTAGATGAATATAAGCAAAATAATATTCCTTCAGGTAAATATTTTGTTTTGGGGACAGATTATTTAGGTCGCTCGCTCGCTGAAAGAATTATTTATGGTACAAAAGTTTCATTGATAGTTGCACTTGTAGCAACGTTCTTCGATCTAACCATTGGTGTTGCATATGGGATTATATCCGGTTGGAAAGGAGGGCGAGTTGATAATGTAATGCAGCGTATTATTGAAATTATCTCGTCCGTCCCAAGTCTTGTTATCGTTGTTTTGATGTTATTGGTTCTAAAACCAGGTATGACGTCGATTATCGCCGCAATTGCGATTTCAAGTTGGACAACGATGGCCAGAATGATTCGAGCGGAAACGCTGCAGCTCAAGTCGCAAGAGTATGTGTTGGCCGCCCGTTCTTTGGGAGAATCGGCTCCTAAGATAGCTTGGAAGCATTTGGTTCCAAACCTCTCAAGTATTATTATCATTCAAACAATGTATACAATTCCAACGGCAATATTCTTTGAAGCCTTCCTGAGTTTCATTGGTATTGGTATCAGTGCTCCTGAAACTTCACTTGGTGTGTTACTCAATGATGGACAGAAGAACTTCCAGTTCTTACCATATCAGATGTGGTATCCAGCAATCGTATTGTGTGTATTGATGATTGCATTTAACTTGTTAGGTGATGGTTTACGCGATGCATTTGATCCAAAGACTAGAAGGTAGGTGGCAAAATGGCTGAGAGAATTTTAGATGTGAAAAATTTGGAAATAAATTTCCATACTTATGCTGGTGATGTCAAAGCCATCCGTGATGTTAGCTTTCATCTAGATAAAGGTGAAACGCTTGCAATAGTTGGTGAATCTGGGTCAGGTAAGTCAGTTACAACAAAGAGTTTGATGGGGTTACTTGCAAATAATGCAGAAGTTGTTGGCGGGTCAATCATGTATCATGACCAAGATATTTTGAAAAAATCTGAAAAAGAGATGCAGAATATTCGTGGTAAGGATATCGCAATGATTTTTCAGGATCCAATGACTTCATTAGATCCAACAATGAAAATTGGACAGCAGATTGCGGAACCATTAATGAAGCATAAGAAAATGGAAAAGAAGAAGGCTTGGGCCCAGGCCCTTGATATTCTGAAATTAGTAGGGATTGTTGACCCAGAAAAGAGAATTAATGAATATCCTCATCAATTCTCAGGTGGTATGCGTCAACGTATTGTTATCGCAATTGCGCTGGTTTGTTATCCGGAGATACTAATCGCTGATGAACCAACTACTGCTCTTGATGTGACAATTCAGGCACAAATTCTTGACTTGATGAAGGAACTTCAATCAAAAATTGAGACTTCAATTATCTTTATTACTCATGATTTGGGTGTAGTTGCAGGCATGGCTGATAGAGTTGCTGTAATGTATGCGGGTAAAATCGTTGAATATGGAACAGTTGATGAGATTTTCTATAACCCGCAGCATCCTTACACATGGGGTCTGTTGAATTCAATGCCAACTCTTTCAAGTACATTGTTAGAGGCAATTCCAGGTACCCCTCCTGACTTGTTGGATCCACCAAAGGGAGATGCTTTTGCTGCTCGTAGTGCGTATGCAATGAAGATTGATGTTGAAAAAGAACCACCTTTCTTCAAGGTTTCAGACACTCACTACGCTGCTACTTGGTTGTTACATCCAGATGCTCCAAAAGTAACTCCACCAACCGAGATTGTGCGCCGTCAAAAGCTGTTTGCTAAGATGAGCGCCAATAAGTCAGTAAAGGCCTAGGAAGGAAGAAGACCCATGTCAGAAAAAAAGAAAAAGCTATTAGAAGTTAAGCACCTCAAACAATATTTTAATGTGGGGAAATCTGATTTGGTCAAAGCTGTCGACGATGTAAGTTTCGATATCTATGAAGGAGAAACTTTTGGTCTTGTAGGTGAATCAGGTTCTGGTAAAACAACGACTGGTAGAAGTATTATTCATTTATATGAACCAACCGATGGTGAGATTATTTTTGATGGACAAGACATTAATAAGTTAAAAACAAAACAAGAAATGCATGCATTTAGAAGAGAAATGCAGATGATTTTTCAAGATCCATATGCTTCTCTAAACCCAAGAATGAAGATTAAGGATATCGTTGCTGAAGGAATTGATATACATCATCTGGCTAAAAGCGATGCGGAACGTAGTAAGATGGTCGAGGATCTCCTAGAAATAGTGGGATTAAATAAGGATCATTCAAGCCGCTATCCACATGAATTTTCAGGTGGACAACGTCAACGGATAGGGATCGCACGCGCTTTGGCTGTGCAGCCCAAGTTTATTATTGCTGATGAACCAATCTCTGCGTTGGATGTTTCGATTCAGGCACAGGTTGTTAATTTGCTGAAGGATTTACAGAAGGAACAGGGATTGACATATCTCTTTATTGCACATGATCTTTCAATGGTTAAGTACATTTCAGATCGAATTGGGGTTATGCATTATGGCAAGCTTTTGGAAGTTGGTACATCTGATGATGTTTATACTAAGCCACTGCATGATTATACCGCAAGCTTGATTTCAGCCGTCCCAGTTCCGGATCCAGAATTTGAGCGTAACCGTAAGCAGATTGTTTATGATCCAGCACAGGAAACTGACACTGAAAATAAGCCGCGTAAAATGCACGAAATCACACCTGGACACTTTGTTCGTTGTTCAGAAGACGAAGTTGCTAAATATAAAGAACGTGCTGCCAGTTATGAAAAATAACAGGTAAGTACATTTCAAAGTAGATCAATAGTTGTTGAGATGAAAAATCTGACTATTATAGTGAGTGAATGTAGAATTAAAAAATAGTAGAAGCTAGGTCAATTTTTAACTTTTGACCTAGCTTCTACTATTTTAAATTTAGCTTCTAAAATTATTAATAGCTTTGCTCATCTGTATAATGGTTGAAATATTCAACTGAAATTGACTTATCAGAAACAATCATCTTTGTTACGGAGCCATTTTGCGGGCTGAGAGAGACGATATCAATATCAGGTGCAAATCGATGAACGATGCTGCGGATAGTCGTTCCATGACTGACAACCAAGACTTCATCACCATCTTTTTGCTGATTTCGAATATAGTCGAAACCAGAATTGACTCGTTTCCAGAATTCATCATTGTTTTCTGCATTATGAAATGGGTCGACTTCTTTCATGAAGTTACGTGAATCTTCAATTGAATACTTCGTGATTATTTCTGGAAAGGAACGGCAGTTATGGCTGGCACCAACTACAAACCATGCTTGATTGGCATCGTTGCCTTCAAAATACCCATATCCTTGTTCTCTGAACTGTGGAAGAACGGTTGGTTCAGGAAGTTCTTTTGAATTATTATTTTCATCCATAATAATATGACAGGTATTCTTGGCACGTGAAGTATCACTATGGTATACACTTGTAAAATGCTTTGATGCAAGTCTTTTTCCAGCCTTATGTGCATCAGATATTCCCTTTTCAGTTAGCGGTGAATCACACCAGCCTTGCATTCGATTATAATGATTGAAAATCGTTTGTCCGTGGCGAACAAAATAAATTGTGAAAACCATTTTTTCTCCTCCTAATTTAAAGCCAATTTACTAGCTTAGTGCACATTAATAGTATACAGATAATTATAAGACTATGAAAGTTCTTAACATAGTTAGTTATATTATTTCTTTCAGTTTGTGTTGGAGCTGTAGATAGAGTGCAAGTAGCTTTGAAACAAGAAAAAAGACTTAATCCCAGTAATAAACCAGAAGAAAGTCTTTTTCTTAATATAGTCGATAAATGATTTTCAAAAGCCAACTTTAAATAAATTGTCTGTTTCTTATAAGATGATAGAGTGAGATCATGATTCCAGGTATGATTGATATCAGTCCAAAGGATACTAGGATGACAGAAAAATTGTTTTGAACAAAATCCAATTGTCCAAAGAAGTAACCTAGAGAAGAACCTAAAACAACCCAAATTAATACACCAAGAAGATTATAGATGCAAAAACGCTTGTAATCCATACGGGCGCTTCCTGAAATCAAAGGGATAAAAGTTCTGATTAGAGGAATAAATCTTCCAAACATTACCGTTTTTCCTCCGTGTTTTTCAAAATAGGCGCGTGCTTTAGAAAGCTTCTCCGCGGAGAGAAATTTTCTAAAGAGTGGTAACCTATGCAGGTTACGGCCAATTTCATAATTAACTGTATCACCGATCAAGGCGGCAAAGAAGAATACCGGGACAAGAATTTTGATATCAAGAGAAGAGCCCGTAATTGCAGCTAGAGTACTTGCAAAGAAAACAAGGGATTCTCCAGGAAGAAAGGCGAATACTACAAGTCCGGTTTCCATAAAAACAATAGCAAAGAGTGCAATATACACCCAACCGCCTAATGTCTCAACTAACGGCAACAAGTAGAGTTGAAGATGGGATAAAAAATAGAGTACATTGCTAATCAAGACATCACTTCCTTAAGTTAATTTGTAGACCATTCTAACGAAAATTGAATTTAAATGCTAGTGTTTTACATAGTATTTACAATTTTTTAAATAATGAAAGATATCCTTTAATTGTGGGGAACGAATAAAGGTGTTAAAATTGTATGACGAGAATTTAGGCAACTGGGGGGAATTTAATGAATTCTGATATTAAGGCTAAAGAACAAAGAAGAATGGATGATGTAGTTGGTAAGATTAAAACTGCCGAGAAAAAACATCATAAAGAGATTGAAAGTGTAAAAAAGGATTCCCAAGCTATCAAAAAAGACTTCTCAAATAACCTACGAATTAAAACGGAATCTTACTCAGGAATATTTGAAACTGCGATGACAGTTAGGCAGCAACAACAACTCTTGCAAGAGCGTGAAAATAATTGGAAATTAGCAGCAAGGAGATTAGATGTTTTAGCAAAGCTGGAAAAGAAACCATATTTTGCGAGAATCGATTTTAAGGAAAAAGGTGAACAAAAGACTGAGTCTGTTTACATTGGTCTAGGATCATTTAGTGACCGTCCAGATAATTTCTTAATCTATGATTGGCGTGCACCTATTTCCAGTGTCTATTATGATGGGGGGATTGGTGAGGTATCTTATGAGACCCCAGATGGAATGCAGAAAGTTGACGTAAAGTTAAAGCGTCAATTTTTAGTAGAAAATGCTAAAATTCAGACAGTTTTTGATACTGATGAAGCAGTTGGTGATCAAATGCTCCTAGATGTTTTAGATGATTCTTCAGATACAAAAATGAAGAGTATTGTGACAACAATCCAGAAAGAACAGAATCAAATTATTCGTGAGACTAAAGCACAGTTGCTATTTGTACAGGGTGCGGCTGGTTCAGGGAAAACTTCCGCAGTCTTACAACGAGTTGCTTATTTACTGTATCGCTTTAGAGGTAATTTAACTTCAAGTCAAGTAATTCTTTTTTCTCCTAATCAATTATTCAATGATTATGTTGATCAAGTGTTGCCTGATTTAGGTGAACAAAATATGATTCAAATGACGTATTATCAATATGCTCAGCGTAGATTACCTAAACTAAAAGTTGAGACTTTGCAGCAACGCTTTGAACGGGTTGAGACAGCTGAAGAGAAAAAAATCCAAGGATTGAAAGATAGTCTGCAATTCTTCAATGCAACAACAACATATGGTAACTTTCTTGAAAATAAAGGGATGCGTTTCAAGGATATCCGCTTCAGAGGGGATACTTTCTTTGATAAAGAGCACATTGAAAAAATCTACTATAGTTTCAATGAGAACTATCATTTGCGGAATCGTCTCGAAGCCACGAAAGAAAGATTGCTGAAACAACTTAGTCGGCGAGTTGATAAGACATCTAAGGAAGAATGGGTGGAAAAGGCAGTTCAGGAATTAAGTCCAGAAGAATTGACGCAGCTCTATGGGGACCGTGCACGTGATTTTGGAGATGGGGATGCTGAATTGCACTTCCTAACGAAACGGTATGTAATGGGACAATACAGGCAGATTCAACGAGATATCCAGCACAATCGGTTCTTAAATATCAATGCGCAATATATTCATTTTCTAAACAGTATTCCTGATTTATTGGATGTCCAACAAGCAGGAATTACTGAGGAACAATGGAAAAAAGAAATAACACGCGTGATTACCGCTATTAAAGAGAAGAAAATGCTGATGGAGGATGTTAGTCCATACTTATATTTGTATGATTTGATTACCGGTAAGCGTGGAGAGTTGGATATTCGACACGTCTTTATTGATGAAATCCAGGATTACACGCCGTACCAGCTGGCATGCCTAAAGGCAAGTTTTCCGAGGGCACGTTTCACTGTATTAGGTGACTTGAATCAGGCTATTTTTACTAAGAAAGAAAGTTACATTCTATTAGAAGAAATGAGCAAACTTTTTCCTAAGGATGGAATCAAAGTTGTGCAACTTACTAAGTCATACCGCTCAACAAAACAAATAACCGAATTTACAAAGCAAGTTCTGCTCCGAGGAGCATCTGTTGAAGCTTTTGAACGTAAAGGTGAATTGCCTGAGCTACAGATATTCAGTGACGAAGAACAAATGATTCAAAAAGTCATGGAGCAATTGCAAAGTAATGATAAAGAAAAAATGACAACGGCGATTATTGGCAAAACTTTAGCACAATGCCAGAAGCTCACGGATGAATTACATTCGCGAGGAGTCAATATAACATTGATCAAGACTGAAAACCAGCGCTTGGCAGCAGGCAATATTATAGTACCTGCCTTCTTGGCGAAGGGGTTGGAGTTTGATGCAGTGATAATGTGGGATGCTAGTGAGAAAAACTATCACGATGAGGATGAACGCCAATTGGTTTATACGATTTGTTCGAGGGCAATGCACCGATTAAATGTTGTTGCGCTAAATGAGTTATCAACTTTGTTTGAGCGAATTTCGTCTGATTCTTACAAGTTGATTGAGGACTAGAAATACTAACTATTAACATCATTATTTTGGGGGCTGGGTCAAAAATTAAATTTTGGCCTAGCTCCTCTATTTATTTCGGATAAATGTGCTTTATAAGTTAAATTTCTCCGTCTAATCTCTAATTATTCGCAGTAAAGTCTTCGTATTTTTTGCAATTTTATCTTAGTACTTGAAGATTTTTTAAACTGGAATCATACTCTTACAAATAAAGTCTAATATTCAAACCTGTAAGATGCTATAATAACCTTAATTTAATCACATGTAGGGAGTAGCAATGTATAATCAGATGAATTATTACAAGATTCCACGTGATGAGTGGCGTAATTTATATCAGAAATATCAGGTTTCATTATCAGTGGAAGAATTGTCACGCATTAAATCTGTCAATGATCGTATCTCGCTAACTGATGTTCAAGACATCTATCAACCGTTAGTTCATTTATTAGGGATTCATATGAAATCACGTCAAGAACTAATGAAGCAGCAAGCAGAATTCCTAGGAATTGAAGCACATAAAGTCCCTTTTATTTTGGGAATTGCGGGAAGCGTTGCGGTAGGCAAGAGTACAACTGCCAGATTGTTGCAGACACTTTTAAGCACAACGTATCCTGAGAAAAAAGTCCAGTTGATTACGACCGATGGCTTTTTATATCCGAATAAAGAATTGAAGAGACGTCAAATAATGCAGCGAAAGGGTTTCCCAGAGAGTTACGACATGGGACGGCTATTGACATTTACTAATGATGTGAAGAATGGTTTGCCTGCTAAGGCACCCAAGTATTCACATAAGGTCTATGACATAGTACCTGATGAGTTTGATGTTGTCGATAATCCTGATATTTTGATTGTTGAGGGAATCAATGTGTTGCAGTTGCCAAGTAACCAGCAAATATATGTTAGTGATTTCTTTGACTTTTCTATCTACGTAGATGCACACGAAGATTTGATTCAGGGTTGGTATCTCGAACGCTTTGAAACACTATTAGATACGGCTTTTCAGGACCCCTCCAATTACTATTATCCATATGCGATCGGTGATCGAGCTAAGGCAACTAAAATGGCCAGACAGGTTTGGCTTACTATAAATAGGCCAAATTTACGTGAGTACATCCTGCCAACAAGAAATCGCGCAGATTTAATTTTACACAAGACACAAAATCACTTAGTAAACGAACTTTTTTTGCGTAAATATTAGAAAATACTAAAAATTGTCCGGAATTTACTTGAAACTGGGGCAAATTGATTTGACCCTTAAAGCTCTAATCGGTAGAATGAACGTAGTGAATGATCCAAAATTTGAAGATGAGGTGAAACTTCTTGACTAATGTTGACATGCAGGCTTTTGACAAGATTATTGTGCTTGATTTTGGAAGCCAGTATAATCAATTGATTACCCGCCGAATTCGTGAGTTCGGCATTTATTCAGAATTGCTATCACATAACCTGACAGCTGCTGAAATTAAGAAAATGGCACCTAAGGGAATTATTTTCTCTGGTGGTCCTAATAGTGTTTATGATAAGGATGCTTTCCATGTGGATCCCGATATTTTTAAACTCGGAATTCCAGTCTTAGGTATTTGTTACGGAATGCAACTAATGGCTAATGAGCTTGATGGCAAGGTTGAAAGTGCTGATAATAAGGAGTATGGCAAGGCAGATATCCATGTAGCATCTGCTGATGAACCGATGTTCAAAGAATTACCAGCCACTCAGACAGTCTGGATGAGTCACGGTGACTTGGTAACAAGTGTTCCTGAGGGATTCAGAGTTGCGGCTACAAGTGCCAATTGTCCAATCTCTGCTATGTCAAATGATGAGAAGAAATTCTATGGTTTACAGTTCCATCCAGAAGTGCGTAATACAGAACATGGCAATGACATCCTACGCCATTTTGCTTTTGATATCTGTGAGGCGCATGATAACTGGTCAATGGATGACTTTATTGATATGCAAATTGCTAAGATTCGCGAGACTGTTGGTGATAAGAAGGTCCTTCTAGGTTTATCAGGTGGGGTCGATTCATCAGTTGTAGGTGTTTTATTGCACAAAGCAATTGGTACACAATTGACAAGTATTTTTGTAGACCATGGTTTGTTGCGTAAGGGCGAAGTCGAGCAAGTTATGGCAAGTCTTGAAGGTAAATTTGGTTTGAATATTATCCAAGTAGATGCTAAGAAGCGCTTCATGGACAAACTTGCTGGTGTTTCTGATCCAGAAAAGAAACGTAAGATTATCGGAAATGAATTCATTCGTGTATTCGATGATGAAGCTGCTAAGTTGGATGGAATTGATTATTTAGCACAAGGAACTCTGTATACTGATGTGATTGAATCTGGAACTGATACTGCCCAAACAATCAAGTCGCATCATAATGTTGGTGGACTGCCAGAAGATGTTCAATTCCAGTTAATTGAACCTTTGAGGACATTATTCAAAGATGAGGTCCGTGAATTAGGTGAGCGACTTGGGATGCCATCTGAACTTGTATGGCGTCAACCATTCCCTGGCCCAGGTCTTGGAATTCGTGTGATTGGTGAAATCACAGAAGAAAAACTCCAGATTGTACGTGATAGTGACTTGATTTTACGTGAAGAAATTGCTAATCACGGTCTTGAGAGAGAAATCTGGCAGTACTTTACCGTTCTTCCTGGTATCCGCAGTGTCGGTGTTATGGGGGATGGCCGGACTTACGATTATACTGTCGGAATTCGTGCGGTAACCTCAATTGATGGAATGACTGCTGACTTTGCTAAGATTCCATGGAATGTCTTGCAGGCAATCTCAGTTCGAATTGTCAACGAGGTCGACCATGTTAATCGTGTAGTGTATGATATTACATCGAAGCCACCGGCAACGATAGAGTGGGAATAAAGTGACAATATAATATGGATGGGGAATGCTGATTTAACGGCATTTATGATTAATAATAAGGGATAACAATTGAGGGGCTTTAATATAGTTTCCTGTCAAAGGGGCTGTGTCATGAGTCCTTCAAAATAGAAGAGGTTAGCGGAAATCGTTTTTTGATTTTCGCTAACCTCTTCTTTGTGTTTATAAAACAGTTATAATTGGTGCCCATCACCACCAACTTTCTAATGTTCATTGCCATCAAGGCAATTCCAGTAATTCTTCCAGAAGAGATAAAATTGCAGAGCGATTAAGCTTGTTAAAACGAACAGTATTCTCACACCAAACAAAACTATATTTAGTGGCATCAGCTAAAATTTTGGTTCCATCAATAAAGTTATTTTGTTTTAAATATTGGATAGTTTTTGAATACATTGATTGATCAAGTTCTCAACTTCATCTGAAATTCTAAAGCGACAAATTGTTCAGTAAGCCGGAACTTGTTCTTGTGTCAGCCAACGGTCTGCCAAGGTATTAATACGATGATTACTGAAGATACCTTTTGTGTACGCAAACAAAATTAATTTTAGAAGTATGACCATACTTACGCGGATGTCCGAAGATGTAGGAATCTTTAACTTAGGAACTTATAACCTAGTCCTTTAATTGTTATTGAAATACGAGTTAGAAAGAGATTCGGATATTTTTTCTTCAGTTGCATTCTTAATGTCTGTATTCACCTTTTTGATTGCATCCGGATCGCGGTATCTATTTAGTTTATTGTCGATTTCACTCAAATTTTCAGCAATTTTTCTTTGCTCATCTAGCACTGCTGCACGGTGTTCCCCTAGAAGCTTAACACGATCAGGGATCGTATCGGGACCGGCCATAACCTCATTGACGTATCGACGAATATTTCTGATTTTCATGCCAGTATTCTTTAAGCAGCAAATTGTGTGTATTAACTTTAGATCGCTATCTGTAAAGTCACGATAGCCAATTCTGTTTCTTGAGACAAAGGGCAGAAGCCCCTTCTTATCATAGTAACGAAGACTAGAAGCAGAAAGCCCCGATTTTTCAGCAGCCTGTTTGATTGTATATGTCATTTTTTCTCCTTTGTTCTTGCATTAAACCATAGTCGAATGTTTATACTATTGATTGTAGCGAGTGAGTCGCTTCTAATCAACAATTTTTGAAAGGAAGTTTTAATATGTCGAGTATTTTAATCACTGGTGCGAATAAAGGAATTGGATTTTCGTTAGCAAAAGTCCTAGGGCAACAGGGTAATCAGGTTTTAATTGGTGCGCGAAATGAACAACGTGGTAATGATGCGGTCCAGCAATTAGCAAAAGAAAATGTGAAATCTGTATATATTCATATTGACTTGGATGATATTAATTCATTAGAGAGTGCTGCTGAATCAATAGAAAAGAATTATGGTGATTTATCTATGCTTATCAATAATGCTGGGATTTCTGGAGATATGAGTGCAAGACCAGATAATACTGATCTTGCACAACTTCGGGAAACAATGCAGTCAAATTTTTTTGGACCGTATGTATTAACAAAAGCATTAATTCCAACGCTTAAAAAGAACAATGGCCGAATCATTGATATTACAATCCCTACTGGTGGCAATGAATTCTTTAATCCATTAGCATATAAGACTAGCAAGGCAGCATTAAACTCAATGACAGAGTCTTTGTCAGCATATTTCAAAAAGAATAACTTGTCTATTCGAATTATGAGCATTCATCCAGGTCCGACAACAACAGATTTGAATGAAAATACTATTGCTGAAGGTTTTAGTTTACCCGACGATGTTGCTGGCAAAATTGTAAAAATTCTTACTGATGGAAAAGAACATCAAGGCGATTTTGTTGAGGTTAACAAAGAATTGTTTAAAAACCCTCTGCTTAAAAAGTGACCGGTTTTTATCAGACAATGGTTCTGAATTTATCGATTTGATGCTGTTAAAAAATAAAATAGGGATTGATCAATTTTATCTAAGATATTTTTAGAAGAATTACACCGAATTTGATTTTTTAATTTACTAATATGGGTGTTAATTATTTGTAAGGGTAAATCAAGGGCTTACTATCTCATTAGGTGGGAATAAAATATGTAACTAATTTGACTTGTAAATACCGACAAAATAACACTTATAGATAGTTTTTGCCATTAGGTGAAGTTAAAAGAGAATAACTGTGTACTCTAAAAAGTTTAATTGATTAGCACAATATGTATAGTATAGATGGAGTTTTAAATGGTGAATTGTTTTTTTACACAAAATATAGAGGAAGGGATAAGCTTTAAAGAATCTACAATTTAAAATATAAATAGCGAGATTATTTTTTGTTGACAGCGTATACAAAAAAGGCTATACTGCTCCCATAGATAAGTTGTGGACATGTAACTGGTAATGCAGGCAGGATCCGAAGATACCATTTAGTGGTATTTTTGGGTTCTGCTTTTTATTTGCAAACTGGTTCGGGCCCCGTCCAACTTGTTAACTACAAATAGATGGAGGTTTAGACATGATTGATTATAAATCTAGTGCCAAGGATATTATTCGCTTTGTAGGTACAAAAGAAAATATTAATAAAGTTATACACTGCTCGACACGACTCCGTTTTACCCTGAATGATTTTGATAAGGTAGATTTGGATGAATTAAAAAAAGTTACAGGTGTTATGGGAGCCATAATTGCGGCTGGACAATGTCAGGTAATTGTTGGTAACAATGTTGTGGAAATGTTTGATGCAGTCCATGAAGAGTTAGGTAATCTTAGTGGCAATCCGGAAACTTCTCAGAAACAGAAAATGAAACCGGGTGCAGTCTTTCTTGACTTTTTAATAGGTGTTTTCCAACCACTTATTCCTGCAATTGCTGGGGGTGGAATGCTCAAATCAATTTTATTACTTTTTTCTGCATTTGGCTGGATGAGTACTACTAGCAGCACCTATAATGTTTTGAACTTGATTGGTTCTGCTCCATTGGTATTTCTACCATTGCTAGTAGGATTTACAACTGCACAAAAATTAAATGTTAATCCTGTTGTTGCGATGTCGGCTGTTGCAGCGCTGTTACTTCCTGATATGACTACTGCTTTAACTAAGGGAGCAACTTTTTTTGGAATGGGTATTACCAATATTACCTACGCTTCACAAGTTTTTCCTGCAATTTTATGCGTATTACTCTATTCTGTACTTGAACGTATCTTGACTAAATATTCACCCAAGGCTATTCGTATATTCTTCGTGCCATTGGTTGCTCTTACTATAACAGTACCAATCACGTTACTCTTTCTTGGCCCTGCAGGTTATGTTTTTGGCGAAGAATTTACTAAAGTTATCTTTTTCTTCTATAGTCACTTCGGATTCATTGCTACTGCATTGTTAGCAGGTTTGTTACCACTCCTTGTTTCATTAGGGATGCACAAGGCGTTTATACCCTATGCAGTTGCCCAAGTTTCTACTACTGCCGGTGAACCACTTTATCTACCAGCTTCGATTGGACATAACTTTGCTGAAAGTGGTGTTTGTTTTGCAGTTGCTCTACGAACTAGGGATAAAAATTTACGTGCAACCGCTATTTCTGCGGCTATTTCAGCATTCTTTGGCATTACTGAGCCGGCCCTTTATGGGATTACACTACAAAATAAGCGTGCTCTTGGTAGTGTGATGGCCGCTGGTGCTATAGGTGGTGGTTTAGTTGGCTTTTTCGGAGTTAAAGCATTTGTTGCCGTAGGACCAGGCATTGCAAGCATGACTATGTTTGCCTCTAAGGCCGATAGTAATAATCTATTATGGGCCTTCGTCGGTATGGCAGTCACCATGATTATTTCCTTTGTAGTTGGACTATTTACTTGGAAAGATCGTCCGGAAGCAATTGAAGTTGCTGAGGAAAAAATAAAAATGCACAAGATTGGTGCAGTCAGATTAGCTTCTCCAGTTACTGGTAAGGTTGAGCCAATTTCTCAAGTTAGCGATAGTGTATTTTCTAGTGGTGTTTTAGGGGATGGTATTGCGATTATTCCAAAAGAAGGTAAGCTTTTTGCTCCAATTGACGGAAAGATCGCTATGATTTATGAAACTAAGCATGCATTAGGTATGACGACTGTTGACGGAATCGAAATTCTCTTTCATATCGGAATTGATACCGTTAAAATGAACGGTAAAGGTTTCAAATTACACGTTAAACAAGGGCAGAATGTCAAGAAAGGTGAGTTATTGATGGAGTTTGATATTTCCCAAATTTCTAACGAGGGTTATGATCCAACTGTGATGATGATTGTTACTGATAATAAGCAACAAGAAGTTGAGTTTCCTGCAATTATAGCTTAAATAGGGGGTAGAATAAATGGAATTACGTAAAGATTTTCTTTGGGGCGGTGCAGTTGCAGCTAACCAGGTAGAGGGCGCTTGGAATGTAGATGAAAAAGGTCTGTCCGTTGCAGATGTAGCAATGTACAGGTCAAATGTGGATGTAAAAAACTATGCGAAACAGGTGGAAATTAATTCAGAAAATATTCAACGTGCCATAGATACTAAAACTGCTAATGATTATCCTAAGCGTCGGGGTGTTGATGGTTATAATCGCTATAAGGAAGATTTTGCATTGTATGCTGAAATGGGTTTTAAAGTGTTACGTCTATCTATTGCGTGGACACGTCTTTACCCAACTGGTGAAGAGCTCGAACCTAATACTGCAGGAGTGAAGTATTATAAGAAAGTTTTTGCTGAATTGAAAAAATATAATATTGAGCCGATTGTCACATTATCACACTACGAAATGCCATTAAATCTTGCAGTCAAGTATAATGGGTGGGTTGATAAAAAGGTTGTTGATTACTTTGTTCGGTTCTGTAAAACATGTATTATAGAGTATCCAGAAGTAAAATATTGGTTGACATTCAATGAAATCGATAGCGTAACTCGACACCCTTTTACTTCTGCCGGTATTATTCCGGAAAAAAGTAAAAACCTTGAACAAGATGAATATCAGGCATTACATTATCAATTTTTAGCGTCCGCAACTGTGACGAAAATGATTCATGAAATGCTCCCAGAAGCACAGGTAGGATGTATGCTTACGAAACTTACTGATTATCCAAGTACATGTAATCCAGAAGATATTCTAGCCTCATTTAATAGCAATACATTGAACTACTTCTGTGCTGATGTACAGGTCAAGGGTGAGTATCCAATTTTGATTCTCAACTTTTTCAAACAGCATAAATTAAATATTAAGATAACGCCAGAAGAAATGCTTATTATTAGTGAAGGCACTGTAGATTTCATTTCATTTAGCTATTATATGTCTTTAGTTTCTGCTGCCGATGAGTCTAGTTTAGAAATGACTAGTGGGAACACAGTTATTAGCGGGAAAAATCCATATCTTGAGACCACAGAATGGGGTTGGACCGTGGATCCATTGGGTTTACAGATTTCTTTGCTCCAATTGTATGATCGATATCAAAAACCATTATTTATTGTCGAAAATGGGATAGGGGCCGCTGACATTCTTAATGATGATAATACGATTCACGATGATTATCGAATTACTTATTTTAAAAATCACCTTCATGAAATGAAAGAGGCCGTTGAAAAGGGTGTCGATTTGATGGGATACACTAGCTGGGGACCAATAGATCTAGTTAGTGCAGCAACATCACAGATGTCAAAGCGCTATGGTTTTATTTATGTAGATGCAGATGATGATGGTAATGGTACGTATAATCGTTATCGCAAGGATTCTTTTGGATGGTATAAGCATGTTATTGAAACAAATGGAGCCGAGTTGTAAAAGTAATCATTAGGGAGTGTAGGTAAATGTCGCTGATAATCAAGAAAGTATTGAACTCAAGTGTGGTACTTGCTGAGGACATAAACCATTCAGAATCCATCATTTTAGGAAAAGGAATTGGCTATGGCGCAAAGCAAGGTCAAGTGATTCCCCAATCTGATGTTTATCAATTTTTTGTTCCAATACAATCGGAACAACAGAGTCAAATTATGGCTCTACTTGATCAAATATCACCTGAGGTGGTAAATGTTACTACAGAGATTGTTCAACATGCGAATGAAAAATTAAAACAAACATTGACAACGCGTCTATCATTTACTCTCATGGACCATATTGATTTTGTTTTACAACGATTAAAAAACGGTATGAATATTCAGAATAAACTGTATTGGGAAGTACAAACGTACTATCCAGAAGAGTTTATGGTAGGTCAAAAGGCTATCTCTCTTATCAATGAACGTTTTAATGTAGAACTACCTAAAGAAGAGGTTGCCAATATAGCTTTTCATATTATTAATGCAGAACAAGATAATGATGAAGACTATGATAGCTTAAAAATTACTGAATTAGTTGATGATGTAGTTAATCTTGTAAGGTATCAAGCCAAAAAAGACTTGCCAAGCGGTTCTATCAGTTACCAGCGTTTAATTACACACGTTAAATTTTTTGCTAATCGACTTTTTACGGATAGGCAACTAGATGGCAGTGATGATGTTATGACTATGCATCTACAAAACAAGTACCCTATAGCAACACGTGTTGCTAATCAGATTTGTGCCTTTATTCAGCGTAAATATGGGTTGCAAGTAAGCAATGAAGAATTTACTTTTTTGGTTATACATGTGGAACGTAATATTAAATAAAATAGTATATTTACGAAAAAATATAATGGTAACTATCTATAACGGCGATTGAATTTGGGAAAATTATTTTAGTGAGTTTTGAATAAGCACGGTTTGTATCCGTAATAATAATTTTAACTTTTTCTTTAGTAAGTTGGTTAAAATGGAGAAAATACTTCTCTAGTTGATGCCCAACACTCAACAAAGGAGCCCGACGTCGATAATTCTAAATTTTGTCTATAATAATATTTTAGTATTTATTATGACTCGTTATCATAATTAGCAATTAAAAAAATTTTAAAAAATTATTTTTCAAAATTTATCCATCATTTTGTTGAATAGAAATACTTGACTATTATTGAAAAACCACAAAATAAATACTTATAACCGCTAAAATGTTGCCAAATATCTGATTGACTCCAGTTATATAGCCCGTATAATCAAAACGAAGGCACTTACAGATAGATGATTATAAGGTAGGTATAGTAATGTTTGAAAGAAAGATTTATTGGGCAATTAGTGCATATTTTTTCTTTTTCTTTATTAGCTTTGCAGCATGTTATTCTTTATATTCAATCTGGTTAAGCAAATCGCTTGGTCTAAATGGGACGGATTCAGGAATTGTGTTTGGTCTTAATGCGGCAGTAACCTTAGCTGCTCAGCCACTTTATGGGTATATTCTTGATAAGTTGGGGCTAAAGAAAAATGTCCTAATTTTCTTAGGTATTTTACTAGCATTTTCAGGTCCATTTTTTATTTATGTTTATGGGGCTTTACTGACTAATAATCTGATAATTGGTTCTTTAGTTGGTGGGGTGTACTTAGGAATTGGATTTCAAGCAGGTTCGAGTGCACTTGAGTCTTACGCACAAAAACTTAGTTTGAAGTATGGATTTGAATATGGAAGAGCTAGAATGTGGGGGTCACTAGGCTGGGCTGCAATTACTTTTTTTGCTGGGAAATTATTCACTATTAATCCAGACTACAATTATTGGATTGCTTCAGGTGCAGCCATAATCATGTTAGTTATTATTTTAACAACCAAAATCGATGTTAATCAGGAAGACCTGACACAATCTCAATCTGTATCAGTAAATGATTTGAAAGCATTATTTAAGTTGAAGGATTTCTGGGTATTAGTAATTTTTTCATTAGGAGTAACATGTGCATATAATTTATATGATCAACAGTACGCTGCTTATTTTTATACTTTATTCGCTTCAAAAGCACAAGGAAGCCAAGTCTACGGGCATGTTAATTCAGTGCAGGTAATTCTTGAAGCAGCAATGATGTTCGCAGCACCAAAACTAGTAAATAAGATGGGTGCTAGAAATTCCTTGCTTTTGGCAGGTCTTGTTATGTCGATTAGAATTATTCTTTCGGGAGTTGTTGCTGGACCAGCTCTACTAGCAATTATGAAGTTAGCTGAAGCTTTTGAGATACCAGTATTCTTAGTAGCAATTTTTAAATACCTCAACGAAAACTTCGAATTGCGCTTATCGTCAATTCTATATCTTTTTGGTTTTCAATTTTCACGTCAAATTGGACAGATTGTTTTATCGGTTTTAATTGGCAGTGCCTATGACCAATTTGGATTTAGAAATGCCTATATTTTTTTAGGGTTAATAGCGCTTTTCTTTGATATCATATCATTTTTTATGTTGAAAAAATCTATTATAGAAAAGGCCAAGAAACATACTGGTTAACAAGAAAAAAGAACAGATGGTATAAGACATAAGGTCGCTTGTGGGCATAAAAATTTTGATTTATCTAATACATTTATACAAAAATAAATAAGAAGTTGGGTCAAAATTAATTTTTTGATTCAACTTTTTTGCTTAGAACAAACTTGAGCTATAAGTAAAAATTCTATATCGAGATCCAAAGTGCTCATATTAAGGAACAGACTTATGTTCGTAATTTCGTGTCGACGTTCAAATCTTCCTAAGTTAGACCATATTCCTAGCTTTTTGTTTCAATAGCTTTCTTATTATTTGAACGATAAATGCTAGGGGAAAGACCAGTGAATTGCTTAAATGCTCTAGAAAAATGTAAAGGGTTAGAGTAGCCACAGGAGTATGCGATGATATTAATCCAGTCATCAGTCGACTCTAAGAGTTCTCTTGCTTTACGCATCCGACATTTTGTTAAATATTCTTTTGGTCCAACACCGATGACATTCTTAAAAATCTTATATAAATAAGTGCGATCGAGTGACATATATTCAACAACATCATTAATTGTAATAGGAGTTTCATAATTGTTATGAATATATTGCATTGCCTTAGTGAAGAGTTTATCTGAGGAATTCTGTTCATCTTGCAAATTATTAGGATACATTATTTGAAGTTGATCCAATATTTGCAGAAGTTTTGTTGTGTAAATAAAATCATTTTCACGCTCCATATGGGAAATTTCCAATAATTCAAAAATTTTATCGCGGATGATTTGAGCATGATGGTCGGTAATGAAGAAAATTGGATTTGTATGATCAATATTTATTCTTTTCATATATTCAGTAGCTAATTTTCCAGTGAAACGAATCCAATGGGTTGTCCATGGATCATATTTATCGGCGGACATAGTTACAATTTTTTGCGGTTCGATAAAAAAGAATGTCCCCTTGGTCAAAGTATATTTTTTATTATTACTTGTGAAGAACCCTTTACCAGCTGAAACATAATGAATCATGTAGCCAGTTCTACCAGCTGGTCCGTAAGTATGCATGGGTTTTGCTGGGTCACTGCCACCAGACGACAGATATAGATAAGGATTATAAACTTTGTTATTGAAGCCATAGAATTGCACCATTATCTTATAACCTCCTTGCATTATTTCGCTATGTTTATGCAACATTTTACCATATAACAAGCGCTTACACAATTCTATAATGAAGTTGTTAAGAATCCTGCAGGTTTCTATAATTAGTTAATATTTTGAAGGAGGTAATTCCATGAAGCATGAACGTAAAGTATATGAAAAAATTTCCGATGGTATTCTGCCAGAAATTGGCGGAAAAGATAATGCCATTGAAGCTTTTCATTGTGCTACGAGGCTTAGAATTAATCTGAAAGATACAAGCAAAGTTAATACTGATAAAATTTCTCAGTTGGATCTTGTAAAAGGAGTTAACATTACCCGCAATCAGCTTCAAATTATTTTTGGGGCAGGCTTAGTTGATGAGGTAACTTCAGTTTTTATTCAACATACTGGTATTCCTGCTCAAAGCACAGAAAATAGTTCAGCAGAAAAAGATATAGCTGATCCCAAAGAAGAAAAAAGTTGGTTCTCACGTTTTCTAGATGATTTAACTGGTGTTTTTTCGGATATTTTGCCGGGAATCTTAGCCGGCGGTATTTTAATCGGGGTCAATAACCTATTTACACAAAAAATAATTGGCAGTCAGTCGCTAGTGCAAGCAATTCCTGGTTTAAGTGGTATTTCAGTAATTATAAATTTGGGTGCATCTGGAATTTTTGCAATGCTACCTTTATTGGTTTGCTACGCTGCTACTAAGAGATATGGCGGTCGGCCAGTAATGGGACTAGCAATTGGAACAGTTATGATGTCCTCTAGTCTCCCATCAATGTCCGATGTACAAACAGGCGCAGCTAAGGCCTTGATTGCTAATATTTTCGGCTGGCATCTGTCACTGACAGGTTTTGGTGGACAAATTATTGTGGCTTTAATAATGGGATATATTGTTGCAAAAACGGACAATTTTTTCCAAAAAAAATTACCAGGCGTTATTCAATTTGTTTTAGCCCCAATGTTGACAATTCTAGTAGCTTCATTCTTACTCTTTATGGTAATTGGGCCAGTGGGGGTAGCACTTTCAACTTGGATAACTAAAGGCTTAGTTTGGATGTCCAGTGCATTTGGTATTTTTGGATATATTGTTTTTGGTGGAATCCAACAATTAATTGTTATTACAGGTTTGCATAATATGTTTGGGGCCGTTGAAGCGCAGTTAATTGCTTCGACAAAATATGATTTTTTAAATCCGCTTTTCTCAGGATCATTGATGGGTCAAGGTGGTGGTGTATTGGGATATATGTTGCTTAACCGTAAGAATAAAAAAGCTCAGGAAGTAGGTATTTCTGCTTTCTTCTCCGTCTTATTTGGAATATCTGAACCAGCTTTGTTTGGGATTAATATTAAAAATCGGTATCCACTAATTGGTGGTTGTATTGGTGGAGCGGTCGCAGCTGGTTTTACTTATCTTACGAAAATTACAGCTGTTGCATTTGGAACGACAGGATTAACAGGTATTGCAATTGCAGCACCACAAAATAATGGTTACCTGAATTATATTTTAATGAACGTGATAGGTTGTTTGGTTGGAATGTTTGCAACAATAATAATCGGAAAATTTTTCATTAAAAAACAAAATGAAGTGGCTTAATGAAAAACATGAGTTTAGCTTGGAGGAAAAGAGAATGGTTAATAAATCTGCACAATTCAAAAACATGACCAAACATATTAGGCAAGTTCCTGAATATATCATTAGAGAAGAAGAAAAATTAACGGCGGCAAGCCCTTTTCGCCAAAAATTCCATATTGAAGCCAAGTCAGGTTTTTTGAATGATCCAAATGGTTTCAGCTTTTTCAATGGAAAATATCATCTATTTTACCAGTGGACACCATTAGCTTTTAAGCAAGATCCACCAATTTGGCATCATGGCTGGTATCATATAGCATCATTAGACTTGATTAATTGGGAAGACCTGGGGCCGGCAATTGAAAGTGATACGGAATTGGATAAACATGGGACTTATTCAGGTAGTGCAATTGTAATTGATGATAAACTATTTTGTATTTATACTGGTAATACGTGGACCAACACACAGACTGATAATTGGCGAAGATTGCCATATCAAGTAGGTGCTTGGATGGATGAGTACAATCAATTCAAAAAAATTGATAAACCATTGATTATTGATACCTTTGCAGATTGTACTGGTCATTTTCGCGATCCTAAAATTTGGAAGCATGCTAATGACTATTATGCAATTTTGGGTGCTCAAAGAAAAGACTTAACTGGAACTGCTAAAATTATTAAATCCGAGGGACATGACTTAACAAAATGGCAAAAATATGGTGAATTAAAAACGGGTGAAGCTAATTTGGGGTACATGTGGGAATGCCCAGACTACTTTGAATTGAATGGGCAAGGGGTATTACTATTTAGCCCACAAGGCCTATCACCCAAGGATAATTATTTTCAAAATGTTTATCAAACAGGTTATTTCATTGGTGAACCGCTAAATTACGAAAACCTTGATTTTAAACATGGACAGTTCCACGAGTTAGATGCAGGCTTTGATTTTTATGCCTCGCAAACCTTGGAAGCCCCAGATGGACGTCGAATAATGATGGCTTGGTTTGGAATTTCTGAGATGGAGTATCCAACTACTAAGTATCATTATTCCGGGTGTTTGACAATTCCGCGGGAGCTTATTGTTGAGGATAAGAAGTTACTGCAACGTCCTATCGTAGAGTTGGAAAAGTTACGAAAAAAGGAAAAGAAAGCGGATATACTCATTGACAGCATGACAGAGTTAGATACTACAGAAAATGTCACGCAAGAATTGGACTTTGAAGTTAATTTAGGTTCAGCAGATAGCTTTGTCCTTGATTTGCGAGCAAATCAAGATAATTCACAGCATACTAGATTGATCATTGATAGAAAGAATCAATATTGTATACTTTCTCGAAAAGAGAGTGGGATATCTTTTGCTGAGAAGTATGGAACTGAACGAAAAAGAAAATTCAAATTCGGACAAAACCTTCGAGTTCATATTTTTGTTGATGTTTCTTCTGTTGAGATTTTCATTGGTAAAGGTGAAGTTGTTTTTTCAGCAAGAATATTTCCAAACGATAATCAAACAAAAATCTTTGCACAAAGTATAGGCGGAAAGAGCCAGTTAACTGGAAAAGTTTGGGATTTATAGGAGGAGAGAATATGTTTAATTTTTTGAAAAAATCAGTTGTACAAGCAGATAATCATCTGTATGCACCGATAACAGGTCAAGTTCGGTCTATAACAGAGTCATCTGATGCTATGTTTTCTCAAAAAATGATGGGTGATGGATTTGTTGTGTTTCCAATATCTGAAAAAATTGTCAGTCCCGTAGCTGGCAAGGTAACAATGATAGCAGATACTAAGCATGCGATTGGTTTGAAGATGGCAAATAATGTTGAAGTTTTAATTCATTTAGGAATAGATACAGTAAATATGCAAGGGAAACCTTTTAACTTGGTGGTTAAAGTTGGCGATGTTTTGAATCCGGGAGATAAGATTGGTTATATGGATCTTAAAGAGATTGCTGAGGTAGGATTAGCTAGTGACGTAATGGTTGCTTTAACCAATTCAGATGATAAAATCTCAAGATTACAACTGACTGCTGAAGATTTTAATGCAGGTGATAGAGTTGGGGAAATGTTCTTATAAATTTGAAAAAATAGTTGGATTAATAACAAGCATAGTAATATGAATTAGATTCCGGTCATGATTTTTATGCAACACAAACGTGCATCGTAGAAGATGGTAGAAGAATTATGTTTACTTGGATGGATATGTGGGAAATAAAAATGCAAGAACAAGCAGATGCTGGGCAGGAACTATGACGATTCCGCGTGAACTGAGAATGCAAGGGGATAGATTATATACTTATCCAATAGCAAAACTAAAGACGCTTAGAACTAAACTTTTATTTACTCAAGATAAATTCAGTAAGGAAACTAGTTTTAATAGCAATTCCCATGCTTTAGAGATTAATGCTAATTTTAGCTGGGGTGATAGTGCTGACACAAGTGTTTATTTTAAACTAAGTGATGAAGTTAAAAATCAAATTCTTACTATCGAATTTAATCCCATAAAGCAAAAAGCATATTTACTAAGAGATGGAAAAAATGGAAAGCGGCAAGCATCTTTTAGTCTGAAAGAACAATTAAAGTTAAAAATATATGTATATAGTTCTTCTATCGAAGTTTTTATTAACGACGGTGAAAGTAGCTTTACCGAACGTTTTTATGTTGAAGGTAGCCTGAATTTTAATTTTAGTTCGGATAGTTTGATGAAACAGAAGGTAAAAGTATACTGTCTAAGTGAAAATTAGCTCTCTATGAAGTAATATTTCAGCATAAATGACCTGCAAAGTGTATTTATCGAATAATAGGATTAAGTTAAAAAAAGTTACTTAAATTCAAACGGTACTAAGTTAAATGTGGTTAAAAACTACTAGTCATTTAGAGATTGTTTCCATTCAGTTTCCAAGTGGCTTTTTTGTATACAAAAATAAAGAACTTCTATTTGCAGCCTTTCCAACAATTGATAGTGATAATCCATATTCCTTTTGAATAAAGTAAGTATTTACTTTAGAATAGAGAGTGTAAATCTAAGTAGAGAGGGGCAAGGTAGAATGAATGATCCAAAATTTAAATATCCAGATAAGGCATCTTATAAATTTGTAACAGATTATTTTTCATCTAAAGGAGTAGAAGCAGATGATATTGCATCTATTACTTACAATATTCAGCGCAACTATATTCCTGACCTGACACTCGAAGAAGTTCAAAAGGCTGTGGTTGATGTTTTGCATAAGCGAGAAGTGTTAAATAATGCTATGGTTGGTATCGTACTGGATCAGTTTGCTTCTAAACACCAATTGCCTGAGCCATTACAAAGTATTATTGAAAAAGATAGTGGGGTTTTTGGTGTTGATGAATTGATAGCCGAAGGTGGAATTTCGGGTATTTATGGTAAAATTGCTACAACTAATTTCGGGTATCTGGACAAAGAAAAACATGGAATTCTCAAAGAATTGGACACACCAACGGATGGAAGTGTTAATACATTTTTAGATGATATTATTGCTGCAGTAGCAGCGGCAGCTGGAGCAAAAATTGCACATGCACATGCTTAAGTTTGTAAATACTTAAATCGGGAAAATATAAGTACAATCTTTTTAAAATTAGCTTTGACTGAATCTTTGTTGAAAATTAAGGCATAAGAAATTTTATTAAGCAAAGCTTAGTTTTCAATGCTTTTTTGATTCACAAACTCAAAAAAGCATACTTTAGTTTAATACAAAAATTTGATTAATGTCATAAGATGAATCATTAAAGGCCAATTTGGTTATTAAAAATAATTAAGCTCTCCTCGGAGGGCTTTTTATTTTGTGTTCAGTTCTGTAATTTTTTCTATTTTTCATAACTCAGCTCATTCAATCTACAAAAGTAATTGTCTTAATAGAACATTTTTGTCCAAATGGATTACTGCGAACTATGAAGTGGATTTAAACTTCAAGGGATACTTTTGAAGTTAGGGGAGAAATTAATGAAGAAGAATTGGTTGAAAATACTATTCCATTTTGCTAATGGGCATAAGCTTTTATTTATTTGGTCCGTCTTTTTTTCAGTTTTAAGTGTTTTTGCTGGAATTGTTCCCTACGTAATTGGTGCACGGCTAATGGCAATGATAATTATGAAACAAAATAATTATTCAGAATTTATTGTACTATTGGGGTCAATGTTGCTTGCATTTGTGTTAAAAACGATTTTTTATGGAATTTCAACGACACTTTCACATCATGCTGCATATAATACCTTAAATAATTTGCGTAATGCTATTACCAATAGACTGATGCAGACTTCTTTAGGAGTAGTCAAACATTTTTCGGCTGGTAGTATTAAAAATGCAATTCTAGATCGTACAGAGGAAGTCGAAATACCGTTAGCACACATGATTCCTGAACTTTCAGCCAATATACTTTTAATTATCGTAACAGCAGTTTATTTGTTTATATTAGATTTTCGTTTGGCACTCTCAGCTTTATTAACCATTCCATTAGCTAGTATTCCCTTGTTTTTATTAATGAGAAACTTTGAAGCAAAATATCAGGCGTATATGCAAGCTAATAATGAAGTCAACAACGTTATGGTGGAATACATTGAAGGAATCGAAGTCATTAAAACATTCAATCAGACAGGTTCTTCTTTCAGAAAGTTTTCGAGTGCTGTTACAGAATTCAAAAACTACACACTGAATTGGTTAAGAACCGCATGGAAGACTCAAAATCTAATTTTTGCATTATTACCGTTTACCTTGTTGGGAGTCTTACCTATTGGGATTTGGTTGTATTTAGATACGGACTTGAGCCTGAATCAACTATTGTTAGGATTATTACTAGCAATTGGATTAAGTAATCCGTTGAATAAACTTTCTTTATTTGCGAATGATTTTAATGCCATGAAGCAGAGTGTTATTGATACACAGAAATTTTTAGAATTGCCAATACTTGCTTTTAATAAAAAAGAAGTTGGTCAGATTATTAATAACAGTATCGAGGTTGCCAATGTTGATTTTAGTTATACTTCAGATAACCCTATTTTAACCGCAATTAACTTAAAGATTCCAGCCAATAGTTTTTGCGCCATTGTGGGGCCTTCAGGAAGTGGGAAATCTACTTTACTTCAGCTGTTGACTAGATTTTGGGATATTCAAAAGGGAAACATTATGATTGGTAATGTTGCATTGCAGGATCTAACGCTCCATCAACTTAATAGCACCATTAGCTATGTTACACAGGACAGCTTTATTTTTAAAGGAACTATTGCTGATAACATTAGAATGGGAAATCCTGATGCGACTGAGAAGGAGGTTCGAGCAGCAGCACAAGCAGCGCGCTGTATAGATTTCATAAATGAGTTGCCGCAGGGGTTTCAGACTGAAATCTCTTTTGGCAATGGTCAGCTTTCGGGTGGACAGCAGCAAAGAATTTCTATTGCACGCGCGATTTTAAAAAATGCTTCTATTATTATTTTAGATGAACCTACCGCAAGCATTGATCCTGAAAATGAACAACAGATTCAAGAGTCATTATTAAAATTAACAAAAAATAAAACAGTAATCATGGTAGCTCATCGATTGAGTACAATCAAAAATGCTGATCAAATTATAGTTTTAGATACTGGCAAAATTGTTGGGAATGGAAAGCATGCAGAACTATTGGAAAGTTGCCCAACTTATCAGCGATTATGGGCTTCCTATACTCAAACTGAGGGATGGCACATTGACAATCACTAGGAGGAAGAAAGTATGTTTAATACTATTAGAGGAATCATGCAGTGGAGCAGCAGTTACAAGAAACAATTGTACCGCGGCTTTTTATATTCTTTCATTGCTTCGATGTTTGCAGCTTTGCCTTTTTGGATAGCCGCGCAGGCTGTAGTTTCAAACTATAAAAAAAGTGAGGATGTTTCACCAGTCAAAGTTGCATTTTTTTTATTTTGCGTGCTTGCACTATGTTGTGGTTTAAGGTTTTTATTTTTATATCTAAAAGCAAAATCTCAAGAAAGTATTGGTTTTCAAATCGCTGCAAAGTCAAGACTTGAAATTGCGCAAAAATTGAAAAAAACTTCGATGGGATATTTTAGTAAAAACAATGTTGGCAGTTTACTGAATGCAGTTACAACTGAATTGTCAATGCTGGAACTGCAAAGCACAAAAATGATTGATTTAATTGTAAATGGCTATATTAACTTCTTCGTCATGAGTCTATTTATGTTTGTAGTTGACGTACGTGTTGGAACGATAGTTTTTGTTACACTTATTTTAGGAACACTTATAATAGAACTGATTAATAAAAGAAGTCGAGAAAATTCTCAGATATCCAATCAAGTTCAGACAAAAATGGCAAATAGTGTAGTTGAATTCGTTAAAGGAATTAATGTTGCTAAAACATATGGACAAGAAAGTACAGTTTTGGATAATTTAAAGCCTGTTTTTAAACAAAGTAAGCAAATTCGGTTAAGGATACAGTCTAAGTTTGCTTTTTTCAATTGTTTACTATTGCTGCTTTTAGATACTGCTACTGTAGTTGTTATGGCAATTTGTGTAGCTAATCAGCAAAGCGGTCAATTATCATTGGATTTTTTTGTGACATTGATGTTTTTTGCTTATATTCTTTTTAATGGTATTAAGGAAATGACAGATGCTACACATATTTTAGGTGCAATTGATAACAATCTGCATCACTTACAGCAATTGGAAAAAATGCCATTACTTGATACGGATGGCTCAGATATGAATCTCAAAAACTTTGAAATTGAATTCAAGCATGTTACTTTTGGATATGATAAAGGCAAGCCAAAAGTATTGCATGATATTTCACTTACTATTCCAGAGAATAAGACTACAGCAATTATTGGGCCTTCGGGTAGTGGGAAAAGTACTCTTTGTAAGATGATTGCACGCTTCTATGATTGTGATGAAGGACAAATCTTTATAGGGGGACATGAAGTAAAAGAATTCTCGTATAGTAGTTTGATAAAGAATATAAGTATCGTTTTTCAAAAGCCGTACTTATTTCATGATACTATTAGAAACAACCTCTTGTTTGGGAAAAAAGGTGCAACTATGGCTGAAATCATGGATGCAAGTAAAAAAGCATGTTGCCATGATTTTATTATGCAACTGCCACAACAATATGACACAGTACTTGATGAAGGTGGTAATTCCTTATCAGGAGGTCAAAAGCAGCGGTTATCTATAGCGAGAGCAATTTTAAAAGATGCACCAATCATTATTTTAGATGAGGCGATGGCCAGCATTGATCCTGAAAATGAACAGGCCTTGCAACGTGCTATCACTTCGTTGGTTACACATAAAACAATTATAACGATTGCTCATCGGTTGGCGACTATTCAAAATGCGGATCAGATTGTGGTTTTAGATGCAGGGAAAGTAGTCCAAAAAGGGAAGCACGAGCAATTAATGGAGCAACCTGGTATTTACCGTGACTTTGTCGAAATCAAAGAAAAAGCAAAAAAATGGCAGCTATAAAAAATGTAGGTTGTAAAAGGTTGGTGACGATAAATGAAAAAACAAATAAGATGGAAGAAAGATAAACAAGAAGAAACCAAAACCTTGTCGCTTGTTAATAAAGAAGATGTGGTACAAACAGATTATCTTACTCTTTTTGAAGGAGTTACAATTTTCTTTCATCAATATAATTTTGGTAAATTTGAATCACCATTAAAGGTTGTTGCAGGAAGCTTACGCTTGGACTATTGTTATGCCGGACACGTTGATTATGGCATTGCTGATAAGCAGAATGTCTTTTTTGAACCCGGATTTTTAAAACTTGATTGGCGTGAAAAACAAAATATGAGATATTTTTTCCCATCTCACCAATACAGTGGGGTAACAATTATAATCAACACAAAGGCAAAAGAAGAAACACTCATGCAGATGACTGGAGAGAAATTCAACTTAAATACAATTTGCGATAATTATCGTAAGAATAGAGATCATGTTTTTTTAAAGACAGATTTTATTGACAGACTTTTTGAGGACCTCCGCACGCCTACTTTGAGGCGTTCAATAACTTATTTGCGTTTGAAAGTTGCTGAATTGCTGATTTATCTTTCTTCTAAGACAATAGCAAAGAATAATTGCCCCAAAGGAATCATTTCTGTAGGAATATTGGATAAGATTCGCCGTTTGAGGCAGTATCTAGATCAAAATTTTACGAAACATCTTAGTTTAGAAATGCTCTCTCACAAATTTGAAATTTCCACCACTTCAATGAAAAAAGGATATCGTGATTTTTATGGAGCCTCAATTCATGCCTATTTAAGAGAAAAGCGAATTGAAAAGGCTTGTGAATTACTTAAGAAAACAAATTTTTATGTGGCACGAATTGCGAATGAAGTAGGATACACGAATCCAAGTAAATTTGCTGCAATGTTTAAGAAAAAGATGATGATGACACCTACCAAGTATCGTAGCTTGCATCGATATTAAGGAAGAGCGGGGAATTTATTGGGGCATCTGAAAGAAGAACTGACCATGGAACGCATTGTGTTTCCAAGTGTCAGTTTTTTATTTGGCTTAATAATAGGGGCCGGGCCAAAAGTGAAATTTTAACCTAGCTCCTCTATTTATCTCGGATAAACGTATTCCATAAGTCAAAATTTTTCGTCTAACCTCGAATTACTCATAGCAAATTACTCGCCATGTTCATAATTTCTTGTTGGTACTCAAATTTTACCGACTTATGTCACACTCCCTAGTTTTACTTAGAGAAGTTATCATCGGTATTAAGCATTTTTTAGGGACATTTCTGTCTTTGCGGAGCAGAGAAAGCGACCTATAGTGTATAGAATGTTAATTGGTTGTAAAAATATTAGCATGAGAGGAATTAACCATGAAGAACAAACTTTTTTTAGCAACACTAGTATCGTATTTAGGAATATACGTTACTATGCCGATCTTATCCGCAATTTCTACCAAAGCACACATGATTCCTAGCCAAATTGGTGTAATGATTTCGTGTGGAGCCTTCGCAATGCTTTTATTCGCCCCAGTTTGGGGGAAAATCAGTGATAAATTGGGCCGCCGGATGGTTATCGTTACCGGATTATTAGGAATGTCTATCTTTTTTATACTATACGTTTTTCTCTTTCATTTATCGATTTCGACTGGCAAAGCGGCCAATGTACTGGTTTATAGTCTAATGGGAACGAGATTTTTGTTAGGAATGTTCATGACAACTACTCCTACGGCTGCCAGTGCATATATGGCTGACATCTCTTCACCACAGGATCGCTCTAAAGACATGGCTTCTCTTGGATTTGCAACTGGACTTGCTATGGTATTAGGACCAATTATTGGTGGTGCTGTTTCCACGATTGGTAACTTATATACACCTTTTTACTTAACTATCATAGGATTATTAATCTTTTCACTTGTAATGGTGGCTGTTTTACCACGACAACAGAAAATAAAATCTCCTGAAAAAACATTAACGAATACATTACAGCAAACAAAATCAAAAAGGAATTTCTTTTCATTGGAGTTGGCAGGCTGGTTATTAGCAGGATGTGCAGTAATGCTAGTAGTTGTTGTACTACAGTTAATTACTTCATTATATTTGCATGATATCTTTAAACAAACGGTTACCCGAAGTGCACAAACTGCAGCGCTATTATTTTTTGTACTTGGGATCGCTTTAATGCTTGTTCAGGTCCTTCAAATGAAAGTATTACAGTGGACAGCCAAGATGATGATGATGGTGGGAATACCACTAATAATTGTTGGTTTGCTTCTTGCAACTATAACGAGTGCATATTATTTAATTTTTGTTAGTTATATTCTTATTGGTGCGGGTGCAGGTTTAGGCATGAGCTCATTATCTGCAGGGTGTTCTTTAGCTGTTTCTGAAAGTCAACAGGGTGCAGTAGCTGGGACTGTTGCAATGATTCAAGGTATTGCAGGAATTGTTTCACCACTTCTAGGATCATTTGTTTATCAGTTGAATCCTAAATTTCCTTTCTTCTTATTTGGCGGTTTTGCATGCCTTGCCTATTTATTTTTTCTGATGGTTACAAAGCAAAAAAAGAATTTGATAGGCTAAATAATGGACTGTCATAACGACATAATAAAAAGAGATCTCTTGGAAGAGCAGGAGGTCTCTTTTTGTCGTAAGAAATAATATAAACTTATAAACGATACTGGAATAAAAAACTTATTTTCCGTATTTCGTATTTTTGCACTATAATTATCACTGTCGCATTAAGATGTGTACATTTAATTAAACAATTTAATGCAATATAAATTATTAAAGGGAGAATAAGAATGCAAGCACCAGCAGTAAGACAAGAAAATCCTATGGTCGTTGTTGCGATTGTTGCGCTAATGTCATTTATGGGGGTGTTGACGGAAACATCGATGAATGTGACATTTCCTGCTTTAATGCGCGAATTTAATGAGTCTTTGAGTACAGTTCAGTGGGTGACATCAGGATACCTATTAATGGCAGCATTGATCATGTTGACTTCTGCTTATATGAAACGAAGATTTACAAATCGACAGTTATTTATTATAGCGGTCATTCTTTTTAGTCTGGGAGATATCATTTGCGGAAGTGCATTTAATTTTTGGATGCTGCTGGTAGGTCGTGTGATCCAAGCAGGTTGTGTTGGAATCTGTACACCATTAATGGTTAATATTATTCTTGACGTTGTTCCAGCAATAAAACTTGGAACATATATTGGTTTAGCAAATTTGATTATACTGGTTGCACCAGCATTAGGCCCGACTTTTGGCGGAGCAGTTGTAGCTTTTGCAAGTTGGCGTGTAATATTTTGGGTAACTTTGCCATTAGCACTTATCTTGTTAGCAATGGGCACTAAAAGAATTAGACAGTATGCGCCAATTGAAGGAAAGTATGCATTTGACTGGACGAGATTCTTGATTTTAGGGGCTGCTTTAATCTGCTTGATCATTGGTTTGAATGATCTTGGCTTACATTCATACATTACTTTTGCTATTTTATTAGCTGCGAGCATAATTTTAACAGGAATATTTGTTAGGCTTTCAAGTTCAGCAACTAAAGCACTTTTTTCACTATCAGTTTTTAAGGAAAAAGCCTTTTTGTTTAGCTTTTTGCCATACATTATGTTGCAATTTTCAAATGTTGGAATCAATTTTTTGTTACCTAATTATGTGCAAGAAGTGTTTCAGGCAACATCATTAATTGGGGGATTAATTCTCCTGCCAGGCAGTATGTTTAATTGTTTTGGACAGCCCATTTATGGATGGATGCTAGATCGGTTTGGTGGCAAGATGCCATTATACATAGGTGATATCTTATTTACATTTTCACTTATTGGACTTGCATTTGGCGGTTCACAATTAGGCATTTGGGGTATTACCTTAGCGTATCTGGTATTTGCAATTGGTCGTTCAATGGCTTTTGGAAATTCAGTAGCTTATGGCTTAAAACATATCGATAAGAAGTTTCGTAATGATGCGAATGCACTTTATAACACGGGACAGCAAGTCACAGGAGCAATTGGAACTACTGTGTTGGCTTTGATAATGGATTCAGTTAATCGTGCAGGATATACACACGCAGAAAATATTAGTGTGGGGAGTACGATGGCATTCATTTTGCTAGTTGTATTTGGAGTGGTTATCTTTTATTTATTTCACCATTTATTGAATTTAAAGACAAAGACAAATTAAGAAGGAAAATTAGTAACTAAAACTAAGATAATCTAAGGAGGTCTAAAATGTCTGATGATGAGCAAAAATTGCTGTTAAAACCTGCATTAGAGCTAGCTGAGTTAATTCGAAAAAAGAAAATTAGTTCGTCCGAATTGATTGAAATATCATTAGCTAAGATAGCAAATGATAATTCTCAACTAAATGCCGTTATTTCAACTAGAAAGGCAGCAGCTCTAAAAGAAGCCGGCCAGCTAGAGGATAAAGGACAACCCTTTTTCGGTGTACCGTTGCTACTTAAGGGATTAGGGCAGTCACTTAAGGGAGAATCAGAAACTTTTGGAAATAGAATGTTTAAGGAAAATAAGGCTCAGATGACAAATAATTATGTCAAAGCATTGCAACATGAAGGCTTTATCATTATTGGTCAAACTAATTTTCCAGAATTTGGTTTGAAGAATATTACTGATTCTAAAATCAATGGACTAACATGTAATCCCTGGAATATCAATTATCAAGCAGGTGGCTCATCAGGTGGAGCGGGTGCAGCAGTGGCAGATGGAATGTTACCAATTGCTGCGGGAAACGATGGCGGAGGTTCAATTAGAATACCAGCCTCTTGGTCTGGAACTATTGGTTTAAAACCAACACGTGGCCGAATTCCAGTTGGACCGAATGACTGGCGCTCGTGGCAAGGAGCATCCATTAATTTTGCATTAACTAGGAGCGTCGACGATACAGCTGCTCTTCTCGACTCTTTACAGACTATTCAACCTGCAGGAGTCTTTCAAGTACCATTGAACACTTATGGATTTTTAAACGGTCTTAAGTTAAAGCCCGATAAAATAAAGATTGGTTATACAACTAAATCACCGGTTGGGACACCTGTTGACAGGGAAGCAATAAGTGCAGTAGAAAATGCTGTCTCTTTTTTAAATGATCAAGGATTCAATACTGAAGAAATTGAGTTACCAACGGATGGCGTTCGCTTGATGCAAGCTTACTATACAATGAATGAAGGCGAGATGGCCGCAACATTTAATGCAATTCAACAATCGACGAAACGTGAATTAACTGTGGACGATATGGAACCATTGACATGGGCACTATATCAAACGGGGAAAAATGTTTCTGCTGCCGAATATAGCAAAGCTTTATATAGTTGGGATAATGCGGCTTACCAAATGGCACTGCTGCATGAAAAATACTCAGTGATTTTAACACCGGCAACAGCTTCTGCAGCACCTCGAATAGATGATCCCTTAGTTAGTGATGAAGATTTGCTTAAAATGAAGCAGATCAAAGAGCTAAGCCCCAGGGACCAAAAACAATTGATTTGGGATCAATGGCTGCCTGCACTGACTCGTTCTCCGTTTACACAGCAGGCAAATTTAACTGGAAATCCAGCAATAAGTTTACCCACCCATGTTACGGCCGGGGGATTGCCTCTTGGAATCCAATTTGAGACTGGTAAAGGGCAAGAGCAATTATTGCTTCAAATTGCAAAATTATTTGAAAGCAACAAAAAATTTAAGTTTTTACATCCTACAAATTTTAAAAATAGAAATTAAATACTATAATATGGCTTATTTGAGAAAGATAAATTAAAAGTTTACAACTTTAATTTCCCCCCAAAGTTGCGCTTATTATTTAAATTATCTATAATTATTCATGTTGTGTTGTATGAGTAGAATGATTATTAAGGTATGACGAAGATGAAACTTAAGAATTACTAGTTCATTTTTAGTTTTACAATGTGCAAGGACTATGACATCACAATCATTTTGTCACAGTTTTTTTGGAGGTAAAAGAATGAAACAAGAATCAAATGGTGCACCTGATTTAAAACGCTCCATGACCGCTGGACAAATGGAAATGATTTCACTTGGCGGAGCCATTGGAGTCGGCCTGTTCATGGGTGCAACATCTACGATTAAATGGACAGGACCGTCAGTTTTGCTGGCATACATGTTTGTTGGCTTGGTTTTATATATAGTAATGCGTGCTTTGGGTGAGATGATTTATATTAATCCAGGTACTGGCTCTTTTGCAGACTATGCAACAGAGTACGTGCATCCATTAGCTGGTTATCTTGCTAAATGGGCGAATGTCTTTGAATACATAGTTGTCGGAATGTCGGAGGTTGTTGCTGCTACCGAATATTTAAAGTATTGGTGGCCAAATATTAATCCATTTTTCTCTGGAATTATTATTATTGTATTTTTGTTATTAGCTAATCTTGCTAGTGCTAAAGCGTATGGTTCATTAGAATTTTGGTTTGCAATGATCAAGGTGATTACAATTATTATGATGATCATCTTAGGATTCATGGTAATCTTTTTTGGTTTTGGTAATAATGGTCACCCTATTGGTCTCAGTAATTTGTGGAGTCATGGCGGTTTCTTTACCGGTGGTTTTACAGGATTCTTCTTCTCAATGTCAATTATCGTTGGTTCTTATCAAGGAATTGAATTGTTGGGTATTTCGGCGGGTGAAGTTGCCAATCCGCAAAAAGCAATTGTTAAATCAGTTAAATCTGTCTTGTTTAGAATTTTGATTTTTTATGTTGGTGCAATTTTTGTAATTGTAACAATCTATCCATGGAACCAGTTAAGTTCAGTTGGCTCGCCGTTTGTTTCAACGTTTGCTAAAGTTGGTATTACGGCTGCAGCTTCAATCATCAATTTTGTGGTGTTAACTGCAGCTTTATCGGGTGCGAATTCGGGAATTTATTCTTCAAGTAGAATGCTTTTTAAATTAGCACATGAGGGAGATGCACCCAAAATATTTGGTCATTTGTCTAAGCGAATCGTGCCAAATATTGCCATTCTTGGGATTTCCAGCGGAATCTTAATTGGATTTGTTATTGATATTATTGCAAGCGCATATAGTAAGTCAACATCCGATATGTTTGTGATTGTCTTTAGTTCATCGGTTCTTCCTGGCATGATACCATGGTTTGTGATATTGCTGGCAGAACTTCGTTTTCGCAAGAATAATCTGCAATTGATGGAAAAACACCCGTTTAAATTGCCGCTATATCCATTTTCAAATTATTTTGCACTTATAATGCTTGTTGTGATTGTCTTCTTCATGTTTATTAATCCAGACACACGTGTTTCAGTGATTGTTGGTGCAGCAGTCTTAATTGTAGCAACAATCGTATATAGTATGAGGCATAGAAATAAGAAAAAAGCAAAATAGAATAGGATACGTAATAGTATTCAGTAAGGGGTGTTACGCCAAAATTAGATGTCTTTGGGAAGGATAAATTACGGAATTAACTTTTTGTGATACAGGGACAACGATTAAAAAGTTGGTTGAGATTGTCCAGAGCAGCTATATTGGCGGGAATAAAAACAATTTGAGTTCAAGGTTACTTTCCAATTGTTAGAAAAGATTCAATTAGGTCATTTTCACTAAGGGTAAGTGTCTTTGTACGATTCGTAGCAATAAAGTAGTTTAGGGTTATCAAGTTAGTTGATAAGGGATAGAGGTTATATGTACCAGGAGTTAGCTTATTAATAATACTCATGGGTACAATTGTTAATCCAAGTCCGTGTGTAGCCAATTCAACAGCAGTTATAATATTTTGACTCTCAATGATTATTTTTGGTTTAATTTTGTATTTACTAAAAAGTGAATCAACTTGGTTACGAATAGCAGATCCAGGTGAACTTAGGACTAGTGGTGAACTTAGCAGTGACTTGATTGGGATTGACCCAATTGAGAGCTGCTGTTTTTTTTCTTCAAAAAAAGGTGAGTTAGAAGGAATTATTGCACAATAACTCTCTGCTTTTGCTGTTTCTAACCGTAATGAAGGTGCAATAGTTTCAGGATTTTGACCAATAAAAAAATCAATTTCGTTGTTAACAGCTAATTTTTCGCTAACTGCGGGAATGTTTTCAACTAAAATTAGGTTAACAGAAGGGTGTTCTCGTAAGTATCTGGGTAAAAAGAGAGGAAGCAAAAAGCTCCCTAGGCTTTGTAACACACCCAATTTAATTATAGTTTTATCTGGTTGAGTGTACTGTGACAGTTCTTGAATTAACATGGCATTTGTAGTATTTTGCTTTTCAAGGTAGTGATAGTATATTTTTCCTGCCTCACTGAGCCTAAGCCTTTGACTTTGACGATCAATAATTGGCACACCTAATTCTTGTTCGAGCTGTTTAATAATCTGTGTTAGGTAAGGTTGCGATATATACAAGTCCTTGGCAGCTTTAGTAAAGTTGCTGTGTTTTAGAAGTGCATCAAGGTATTGCAGCATTAATGATGGATTTTTTGAAAACAAAAAAATTCCTTCTTTCAATAGCAAATTAGTTATTACTTGATAATTAAATAAAAACTTCACAAGTTATATTAACGTTAGTATACTTAATGATAGATCTTAAGTATACTTTTTTTGCCTATAAATAAGTAAAAATCAGATTATGGTTTGAAAATATTATTAATTTTCACTGAAAATATAAGAATCATTGAAAATAAAATCACATAAATAAAAGGAGTTATTTAGTATGATAAATTTAATTGGAATTGTAGGGACAGGAGCAGTTGAATCGACGAATCGAAAACTTCTGCAGTATATGAAAGAGCGCTTTTCTGTGCAAGCAACAATTGAAATTTGCGAATTAACAGACTTTCCGTTTTTTAATAAACCTGTATCTAAAACAGCACCGGAAACGATTAACCGTATATCAGAAAAAATAATTGCAGCAAATGGTGTCGTTATTAGTACACCTGAATATGATCATACTATTCCTGCTGCTTTAGCAAGTCTACTGGAATGGTTTGCATATACCACACAACCTCTAAAAGATAAACCTATTATGATTACAGGAGCTTCATACGGAACTTTGGGAACATCCCGTGCACAGTCACATTTACGACAAATATTGAATGCACCTGAATTGAGCGGACTATTGATGCCTGGCAGGGAATACTTGTTAGGTGGGTCTCTTCAGGCATTTAATGATAAGGGTGAATTAATGAATTCTGCCAAAAAAGAAGAATTAGACAAGTATTTTGAAGATTTCGTACGCTTTGTTGTTAAAAATCAATAATAAAGATTACCGGAGGAAATTATAATGAAATTAATTGGAATTAGTGGAACAAATGTTGGTGATTCGGCAACTACATTATTGTTGAATTTTGTTAAAAAAGAATTTAGTAATCTAGCTGAGATTGAAATTATTGATATCAGACAACTACCTTTATTCAATGAATCGATAGAGATCGGGGAAGGGCGGTTAGTTCAGGATATTAGTCAAAAAATAACTGAAGCAGATGGTGTAATTATTTCAACTTCAGAACATAACCGTTCCATTCCATCTGCATTGAATAGTTTTATCGAGTGGATGTCTTTCAAAGAACACCCATTTAACAATAAGCCGGTTATGATAATAGGGACATCGATCAGGATTCAAGGTTCATCTAGTGCACAGCTACATTTAAGACAAATTTTAGATTCACCAGGGGTTGATGCTTGGGTATTGTCTGGTAATGAGTTTCTGCTTGGAAGTTCAGGTTCTGCTTTTGATGAACAAAATAATTTAAAAGATGCATCAACTATCAAATTCTTACGTTCGTGCTTTAAAAATTTTCTGCATTTTATTCAAGCGGCTAAATTCCTAAATGCTTCTGAAGAAGTGCATTTTGAACCAGGAGAATATCAAGTTAGTGCAATTGGTCATAATGGTAAGTTACCAATGACAATAACCGTATCAAAAAAAAGAATTGAAAAAATTGAAATTGATACGAAGAATGAGACAGAAGGAATTGCTGATACTGTCTTTCAAAGAATTCCAGAACAAATTGTCAGTGGGCAAACGTTAAATATTGACGTTATATCAGGTGCATCAGTTACGAGTCACGGTGTGATAGACGGAGTAGCGGAAGCTATTGACTTAGCTGGAGGAGACTCAGCCGTTCTGAAAAGAAGACCAAAACCTCAAAATATAGTTGAGCAAGAATCTCTTGAGTTAGCAACAGATGTTGTGGTCGTCGGTGGAGGCGGTGCAGGATTGAGTGCCGCAGCGTGTGCTTTGAAAGCCAAGCGACAAGTAATTGTTGTGGAGAAATTCCCTGCAGTAGGTGGAAATACTATTCGTACTGGTGGACCAATGAATGCTGCAGATCCAGATTGGCAGGGAACTTTTGCTGCACTTCCTGGTGAAAAGGCGACCTTAGAGGAAGTTCTGTCTCAAGATGAGGATAAAATTGATGAAGAGTACAAAAACGACTTTAAAAAATTAAAAAAACAAATCGAAAATTATCTACAGAGTGGAAATAATAAATTGTTTGATAGCATTTTGTGGCACAGAATTCAGACGTATCTTGGTGGAAAACGAACTGACTTAAATGGCAATGAGATTCATGGACAGTACGAATTAGTGAAAATATTAACCAATAAGGCACTTGAATCAGTCAAATGGCTCGAAGATATAGGAGTTGAATTTGATCCTAATGAAGTCTCCATGCCTGTTGGAGCAAAATGGCGTCGAGGACATAAACCATTAAAAAGTCAGGGATATGCTTATATTTCTGCTCTCGAAAACTTTATCAATAATCAAGGTGGCAAGATTTTGACTGATACACCTGTGCAAGAATTATTGATAGAAGATGGAACAATCAAGGGAGTAGTTGGACATAATTTTGAAGGGCGCCAGGTCATTATTCATGCCAAGAGTGTAGTATTGGCCTCAGGTGGTTTTGGAGCAAATACAAAGATGATTCAAAAGTATAATACGTATTGGACGAAGATAGATGACGGGATAGCCACTTCCAATTCTCCTGCGATTATGGGAGATGGAATTAAGTTGGGAGAAAGTGTTGATGCAGCTTTGGTTGGAATGGGCTTTACACAGATGATGCCTGTTTCAGATCCAGTAACTGGAGAATTATTCACAGGTTTGCAAGTTCCACCTGCTAACTACGTGATAGTCAATAAGGAGGGCAAACGCTTTGTTGATGAATACGAGAGTCGTGATGTTTTAACACAAGCAGCAATCGATAACGGAAGTTTATTCTATCTAATTGCGGATGACAAAATTAAAGAGACTGCATACAATACAAACCAACAAAAGATTGATGAACAAGTGGCTGCTGGTACTTTGTATAGGGCAGATTCTCTGACAGAATTAGCTCAACAAATTGGAATTGAACCAGATGTTTTTGTTGATACAATTGATAAATATAATTCATACGTGGATGCAGGATATGATCCTGAATTTGGCAAGGAAGTCTTCGATTTGAAAGTACAAGTCGCTCCATTTTATGCAACACCACGCAAACCCGCAATGCATCATACAATGGGTGGATTGAAAATCGATAAAAATGCACATGTGCTGAATAAAAATGGTGTGATAATTGACAATCTGTATGCAGCCGGTGAAGTTGCTGGCGGAATTCATGCAGGAAACCGACTAGGCGGTAATTCACTAACAGATATTTTTACATTTGGTCGGATTGCAGGAACAATGGCTGCAAACAATATTAATGATAAATAATTTCTTAGATTAGCGTGAATATAGTTAGAGACAATTTAAAAAGTTCTGATATTATCGATCTTTGTTAATAAATATCAGAACTTTTTGATTATTTTTTAATAGTTTTGCTCAATGTTTCTTGCTAGTGCTTCTAGAATAAAAATTACTGGAATTTGAGTGGTAATATTTAACGTTTCCTTGATGACTTCAGGTTTAATATTGTATGAAAAATTGATTTCAGAAACCTTGGCCAAAGTAGAATAATTGTTATTGGTAATAGATATAATGTGAAAATTATCAGCCTTTAAACTAAGAGCCCTGTCAACAATTTCAGGAGTCTCACCACTGACCGAAAGTATAATAGCAATCTGATTAGCATCGCTTTGCTTCTTTTGAGGTAGAGGATAAAAAGGATCGACATTATAAATGGAATTGATTCCAAAATTAGAAAATTGTCGAGCCCCATATTGAGCAAGAATTCCTGATGTACCGATACCAAAGAACAAGACACTGTCTACATTGGAAATTAGTTTTTTGAAAGATACTAGTTCATGTGAATATTGTTGTAAAAGGGGACGTCTAAAAAAAGTGCTTGCTATATTAATAATTTTAGTATCATAGTCAGCCTCTAATTTTTTTGTTTGCAAATTCATCTGTTGCTGTTTCAGATTGTACTTAAATTCATAGAAACTATCATAACCCATCTTTTTAATACACCTAATGATGGAGGCGGAGGAGACGTGGATAGCACTTCCTAGTTGACGAATACTCAGGTTAAGTGCCTCGTCGGGATGGGCAATCAAATAATTGTAGATTAAAATTTCTGTTGGGGTAAATCCTTTTAAATCAATCATTTCATAATCCAACCTTTTCTTCAAAGTGGGTAATAACTGGATTATACAATAACATTTTAAAAATTACAAAAGCAGAAAATGTTTCATTATCTGAATAATGTAACCGCTTTCTAAAATATGTAGTAAACATTAAGCTTTTTCGTTAAAATAGAGTTAGTAAGTAATAAAGTAAGTAAAGGTAGGTGAAAAAATGTAGATAAATCATATTGGATATCAAGTGCGTAACTAATTAGGAGGGATGTTAAGTAATAAAAAATAATGGTTTTGTAGAAAGTAATTAGTCTCCAAAAGAGAGAATTAAATGTCGGATAGTGATGAAGAATAATAGTTAGTGTAGTTCATGAACTTAATGATGAATGTAGGTAAAACGTTAGAATGAAGATGCTGAATACTATCAAGTAAGGCAACAGTAATAATTTTAAAATATATGGATTAGACTTGGTACCAGTTTCAATTTACGAATTTAGCTACAGAGTTAATTAGTGCATATCGCAAATTTGATTATACCGAAAATAAAAAATTCATGAAAAGAGGCGTTGATCTAATGAAAATTTCTGATTCTTTTAAAGAAAGTATGACTGAGAAAGTAGGCAAGTTTGCTGGTTCGCGTTTTGTCCGAGCAATTATGGATGCTGGTTATAGTGTTATTGCGTTTTCAATTATTGGTGCCGTATTTTTAATTTTACAAATTTTGCCACAAGCATTTCAGATACCAGGATTTGCTGAGCTATATGCTAACACTGTCGGACATTTTACGAACATATTCCAAGTTATTTATAATTCAACAATGGGAATTTTAGCTCTTGTTTTTGCAGGAACATTCACTTATAGCTATACCAAAATATATCAAGAAGAAGAACATCTCAATTTAAATCCACTTAGTAGTTTATTCATGTTTGTAATGGCAATGTTTATTACCGTTCCACAATTAGTGTGGAAAGATGGTTCTATTGAATTTGTACAATCTCTTAGCAAAACAAACATTATTGGCGGGGGATATGCAGTTTCAACTTCCGGTGTTACTAGGATAGCTGCTGTCGGAATTTTCACTGGTTTAGTTGTTGGTTGGCTCACAGTACAGATTTATCGTTTTACTATAAAGCATAACTGGGCAATTAAAATGCCAGCTGCAGTCCCAGCTGGTGTGGCTAATTCATTCAGTTCCTTGATTCCAGGGTTCTGTGTTGCAATCGTTGTTTCTGTACTCAATATGTTGCTTATTTTTGTAGGGACAGATATTTTCAAGGTTCTCTACATCCCATTCTCATTTGTCAGTGATATTGCAGATACATGGTGGGGATTCTTGGTCATCATTTTCTTGATTCATTTTCTCTGGTGGTTTGGAATCCACGGTGCAACAATCATGAGCTCATTTTATACTCCAATTGTCCTAGCTAACATGGCATCTAATAAGTTGGGGGCTGATCATTTCTTTGCTGGTGATCCAATGAATGCTTTCGTTATTATCGGTGGATCCGGAGCAACTTTAGGAATGACAATATGGTTGGTTTCTAGAGCGAAATCAGTTCAATTACGAGAAATTGGAAAGGCAGAGATTGTACCCGCTTTCTTTAATATTAATGAGCCAATACTTTTTGGATTACCAATTGTCTATAACGTGCAGCTATTTATTCCGTTCGTTTGTGCACCATTAGTTTCTGGGATAGTTGGGTACTTTGCAGTTACTACGCATTTGGTAGATAAGATTATTGCTCAACAGCCATGGCCAACACCAATTGGATTGGGTGGATTTATAGCGACGGCAAGCTGGAAAGGTGGAATACTGGCAATCATTTGTGCGGCAGTTGCATTTATCGTGTGGTATCCATTCATCAGGCATTATGATAAGGTCTTGTTAAAACAAGAACAAGAGCAAGCTCAGAAAGAATAATAAGAATTAGTAGATAATTAAAAAAACGAGGTCAATGAGTTGCAAAGAAGTCCCTCTTGGTTTTGGTTAATAAGAATTATTGTGGCAGACCATAAAGGGCTCTCTTAGGGGAACCCTTTATTTTTGAGACTCTAGGACCTGTTTGAGAAAATTAATTATTGATAATTATCAAATGCTTTTACTTATACTTGAAGCAATTGAGTGTAATTATTTAAGGAGGAGTGCAGATTGGATAGAGAAAATGCTTATAAGTTACCAAAAGATTTCTTGTGGGGCGGGGCGGTAGCTGCGCACCAATTGGAAGGTGGTTGGCAAGAAGACAATAAAGGAGTCAGTGTTGCAGATGTAATGACCAATGGAGCTAATGGAGTCGAACGAAAAATCACGCAGGGGGTAGTTGCTGGAGAGTATTATCCTAATCATGATGCAATTGATTTTTATCATCAATACAAGGGAGACATTAAGCTTTTTGCTGAAATGGGATTTAAGTGTTTTAGGACATCTATTGCTTGGACCAGAATTTTTCCAAATGGTGATGAAAGAGAGCCAAACGAGGAAGGGCTGAAATTCTACGATAATTTGTTTGATGAATGTTTGAAATATGGGATTGAGCCTGTAATCACACTTTCCCATTTTGAGATGCCATATCATCTTGTAACAGAATATGGCGGATGGCGTAACCGAAAAGTAATTGATTATTTTGTTAACTTTGCAACCGTTGTTTTCGAACGTTACAAAAATAAAGTTAAATATTGGATGACGTTCAATGAAATCAATAATCAGACAGATTACAAACGCGGTTTTTCAATTTTTACTAACTCCGGGATTGTACCAAGAGATGGAGAAAATGTGGAGGAAACGATGTTCCAAGCAGCTCATTATGAAGCAGTTGCAAGTGCTTTGGCAGTCCAGATAGGACATAAAATCAATCCTGATTTTGAGATTGGTGCTATGATTGCGATGATTCCTCTTTATCCTGCGACTTCTGATCCTAAAGACATTCTCAAAGCCCAACGTGCAATGCAGTGGCGCTATTGGTTAGGCGATCTGCAAGTACTTGGGAAGTATCCTGAATGGCTATTAAAATACCAAAAAGAACACAGTTTGGAAATTGATCGTACTTTAGAAGATCTAGATGTCCTTCAAGCTGGGACAGTTGATTATTTAGGATTTAGTTATTATATGTCATTTACGGTTTCAGCTCATGACGATGCTGATTCGGTCTATAGCTATGATGAAATGGAGGACGTAGTACGAAATGAATATCTTCCAGCATCAGACTGGGGATGGCAGATTGATCCTAAAGGTTTACGTTATGCAATGAATTGGATGAATGATCGCTATCATATACCCCAATTCATTGTTGAGAATGGTCTGGGTGCAATTGATAAAGTTGAAGCGGATGGATCAATCCATGACCAATACCGAATTGATTATCTGAAGAAACATATTCAGCAGATGAAGCTAGCTGTTGAAAAAGACGGAATTGAATTAATGGGATACACTCCATGGGGATGTATTGATTTGGTTTCAGCTGGAAGTGGTCAGATGGATAAACGATATGGTTTTATCTATGTTGACAAAAATGATAAAGCTGAAGGAACGTTGGAAAGGAGTCGAAAAGATTCATTTTATTGGTATAAAACAGTTATTGAATCACAAGGAGTACAACTATAAATCGGAGATGATTTAAATGGATGAAAAGCAACAAGAAACGATCATGGGTTTAATCATAAATGGCGGGAATGCTAAAGGGGCAGCATTTGAAGCGATTAGGGCTGCTAAAGAAGGTGACTTTGAGACAGCAGATAAGAAGTTAAAAACCGCAGATGAGTTTATGGCACAGGCTCATAATGCACAGACAGGGATGCTGACTGCGGAAGCTAATGGTGAACATGCGGAAGTTAATTTATTAATGGTTCATGCACAAGATCACATTATGAATGCAATTACTTTCCGAGATTTAGCCGGAGAGCTGGTCGATGTGTATCGTAAACTTGCTGAAAATAAATAAAATAAACTTCTTGCTGCTTTTTAAAGTGTAAGATACAATCGTTTTTGAGGTGAATAAGTGATGTTTAAGATTGAAAGATTGACCTCTCCAAATGCATTGTTGATTGCACAATGGCATTATCAAGGTGAGTATGAATTTTATGATATGACGGCTGATCCAGAAGATTATCAAGAGCTACTGAGTGAAGAATCACGTGGTGATAGTTATTATCAAGTTATCCAGGCGGGGAAACTGGTCGGCTTCTTTGCGGTCGAGGATACCAATGACGAAGAGGCCATTGAGATTGGTCTTGGAATGGCTCCAGAGTTGACTGGCAAGGGAAAGGGTTTTGCTTTTGCCACCGCAATATTGAATTATGTAATTCAGTTAAAAAAACCTCAAAAAGTTTTATTTGATGTTGCAGAATTCAACGTTCGTGCACGGAAATTGTATCAAAAGCTTGGTTTCAAAGTTGTGAACCACCACGATCAAGAAACAAATGGTGGCGTGTATCCATTTATCTTGATGGCTAAATTCACCGGAAAATAATATAAAGTTATGACATTTGTCATTCCCAGTCAATTACAATCATGACTGGGAATTTTTATTATCCCGTTCTAAGATAGGATTACATGGGGGTGCATCATGAAACAGATTATAAGTGTTAAAAACTTGAATTTTAGTTACGGTGAAACCGAAATCCTAAAAAAAATTAATTTGACTATAAATAAAGGGGAAATTATTGGACTAATTGGTGAAAATGGTGCGGGTAAGACAACCTTGTTGAATATCTTACTAGGCCTGCTGCCAAGTAAAAATAATGTACAAGTCTTTGGAGATGACAATAGATAAGGAGCAACAGTGAAGATGATAAAGATTACGAAACGGTTAAAATTTGATGTATTAAGATTAGTAATTCGAAATAAATCTTTTTTGTTTTTTACATTACTGATGCCTGCTGTATTTTACTTATTATTCACAAAGGTAGTGCTGTTGATGGAGCAAAAGCGTGGCAGGATCTGCAAATACTAAAACCAAATATTGCAATTTTAGACATTGAAATGCCTAAAATGACTGGACTGGAAGTTGCTTCAAGAGTAAATAAAAAGAAATTGGATGAAAAGGTTATTATTTTGACTACATTTGCACAAAAGGCATATTTTGAACAAGCAGTTGCAGCAAATGTCGCAGGATACTTGTTGAAGGATAGTCCCAGTGATGAACTTATTACGGCAATTAGAGATGTATCTGAGGGCAAAACTATTTTTGCACCGGAGCTTGTAGTAAACATGATTTCTGTGGAAAATAATCCACTTAGTACAAGAGAAATGGAAGTTCTTGCAGTAGCAGAATCGGGAATTACAACGAAACAAATAGCGAAACAACTTTTCTTGTCAGAAGGAACAGTACGTAATTATCTGTCTGCGATCTTCAGCAAGTTGGGGGTACATAATAGAATTGAGGCAATTAAAATGGCTCAAAGTAATAAGTGGTTATGAAAATCAGCTGAGGGCAATCTAATATCTTATCAAAATAAAAAATAAGGCTTATACTTGTGTACAAAGAAGGAGATGACACAGAAATGGCTACAATATATGATTTTGAAGTCTCACGTGAAAACGGAGAAAAGTATCAACTCTCAAAGTATGAAGGAAAAACGATACTGGTTGTTAATACGGCCACAAAATGTGGGTTGGCTCCACAATTTGCAGAGTTAGAGGAGCTTTATGAAAAGTATAAGGATGATGGTTTGGTTATTTTAGGATTTCCGTCCAATCAATTTAAGCAAGAACTTGCCAATGGACAAGAGGCCGCACAGGCGTGTCAAGCAACGTATGGAGTGTCATTTCCGATGCATGAACTGACTGTGGTGAATGGAAAAGAAACTGCTCCATTATTCCAATATTTGAAAAAAGAGGCACCTGGTGAATTAGGGAATTCAATTAAATGGAATTTTACTAAGTTTTTAGTTGATCCCAGTGGTAAAGTTTTACGGCGATTTGCTCCGAAGACAAAACCCAAGGCATTTGAAAAAGAAATTCAAGAGGCGCTGCCACATACAAAATAACTTATTAGTAAGATATTTCGATTTGTGGAACATGATTATAAGCAATCAAAAAGAAGGCTGAATCAAAAGTTAAATTTTGACTCAGTCTTCTTTTTTGTAGAATAATATTTAGCTTGTTTTAAAATAATCCAATAACTGTCTTGATACTTGCAAAAGCCATGAAAGCAACAACAAACCAACCAGAAATAATTAACCATTTTGGATGGCGATAGTCACCAACAATTTTTTTGGAGACACTGGCGACCAGGAGAATCGCTAATGCTATTGGAAGTACAAATCCGTTAGCAGCGCCAACAAAAACAAGAACTTTTGCGGGACTACCAATAATGTAGAAGATAACAGTTGAGATTACAATAAAACTGATTATTAGTATTTTACGTGATTTTTGTAGACCATTTTTTGACTTGACTGCAAAATCTAAGAAAGAAGTTGATGTAAATGTTGAACCAAGAATTGAGGTCATCCCAGCTGCAAAGAGCAATAAGCCAAAGAATTTGTATCCAAAGTTACCAGCAGCGTATTTGAAAATTGAAGCTGCTGGATTAGTAGGATCAAGCTTGTAGCCTGTTACAACAACGGAAAGACCAGCTAAGAAGAGCAGTACACGGATAACAGAGGCAATCCCAATTCCTGTCAAGGCGCCTTCATTAACATACTTAATGTTTTGTTTGCCTTTCATTCCACCTTCAATCAAGCGATGACCACCGGAAAATGAAATATAACCACCAACAGTTCCACCAACGATTGTAACAATAGAATAGAAATCAATTTTTGTAGGCATAAAAGTATGTTGAACGGCTGACTGATACGGCACAGCCATGATGAATATAATATAAAGTAAGATTGCGACTTTAACAACAGCAAGAACTTGAACAGTCCGATCCATAACGGTTAAAGCATTTTTGACAACAAAGATGATAATTGCAAGAGCACCGGCAATTACGGCACCATTCTCGGGTGAAATACCGAAAAGCACATTAAGGCCAAGACCCGCTCCACCAACATTTCCAATATTGAAGAAGAGGCCACCCACTGCAACAAGAAATGAAAGTACATATCCAAGGCCAGGGAAGATTTCATTTGCGATTACTTGTGCTTTTTTACCACTGACAACAATGATACGCCAAACATTCATTTGGACGATAATATCAAAAACAATACAAATCAGAATTGCAAAACCAAAGTCGGCGCCCATTTGACCAGTAAATGTAGCAGTTTGTGTTAAGAATCCTGGGCCTACAGCAGCCATGGCCATTAAGAATGCAGCGCCCATAGCAATGCTACGAGGTGAAGCTTTAGGCCCATTTAAATCAGGGATGTTATTAGAATCTTTTGATTTATTCATCATATTACAATTCCTTCTCTCTTTATGTTTTCTTTAAAAAGCCTGAAACACAATTTTATTATTTTGCAGTGTCTCGCGGAGGTTGGCAACAATTGCCAATGCTGCTGCATTATCACCATGGACACATATGGAGTCAGCTTGTAATGGAACAGTCGAACCATCAATGGCAGTCACCGATTTATTCTCTATCATTTCAATTACATGAGCAGCAACTTTTGCTGGGTCAGTAATTACAGCATTTGATTCACTTCTTGGCACTAGATTACCATCAGGCAGATAATTTCTATCCCCAAACACTTCCTGTGCACAACGTATGCCGACTGTTTCTGCAGCTTGAACTGTTTTGCTGCCTGCAAGGGCATAGATTGGAAGATCTGGGTCAACCGACTTGATAGCCCGACAGATTGCCAACGAGAGTTCATAGTCCTTAGCTGCCATGTTATAGAGTGCACCATGGGGTTTAACATGATGGAGCTTTTTGGAAGATGTAAAAGCTTGAAGTGCACCAATCTGATAGGTTACTAAGTGTTCAACCTCTGAGGGCTGCAGCTGCATTTTTCGTCTGCCAAAGCCTTGCAGATCAGGATAACCCGGATGGGCACCAACGCCGACACCGGCTGCTTCTGCCAGAGCAACTGTCTTGGCCATCACATCAGGATCACTAGCATGGAATCCACAAGCGATATTGACAGAAGTCACAAGTTGAATGATTTCTTTGTCTCTGCCCAGACTGTAACGACCAAAACTTTCACCTAAATCACTGTTTAAATCAATTTTTGTCACTAAGATCAACTCCTATTCATATTTTAGTACTGTATTTTTGATATCTGTTACCAGCATATGACCAGGGGCATGGGTAATTACAAATTCTGGTTTTACCTGCATTATTGCATTCTGTGGAGTAACACCACACGGCCAAAAGACAGGAATCTCTCCAGGCTTTATTGTGACAGGATCACCATAGTCTGGTTTCGAAATATCTGTGATACCTATCGATTTAGGGTCGCCAATTTGAATTGGTGCACCATGAACCTTTGGCATGGCGGCAGTCACATTGACGGCTGTCACTACTTGATTCTCAGGAATTGGACGCATGCTGACAACCATATTGCCATGAAATTTACCTGCAGATTCAAGCGGTATAGAGGTATTGTACATTGGAACATTTACGCCTTCGGTTATATGACGAATTTCAATTCCAGCAGCAATCAGCTCTGATTCAAAGGAAAAACTGCAACCGATTAAGAAACTTACTAGATCATCTTGCCAATAATCTGCAACACTTGTGACTTCATCGGTAAAGATACCATTGCGATAGATGCGATAACGTGGAAAGTCATTTGCTAGATCAATATCTTGGGCAAATTTATGCAATTCACGGCTTCCTACATCACTAACTTCCAAAATAGGGCAAGGACGAGGATTTCTTTGAGCAAACAATAGAAAGTCATATGCCAACGCCTTTGGTAAAATTACTAAATTTGCTTGGGTATATCCTGAAGCTAATCCACTAGTAGGTTTAGTAAACTTTCCCGCACGTATCAGATGACGAACTTCAACTGGTGATAATGATGCTATATCTTTTAGTAGATCCATGAGAACACCTCCAAATTAGATTGTTGCAGTTAATTTATCTAACCAATTAATATCAGTCTTATTTTCAACATAATCAGATTCATTTAGTAACTGCATCAGAAAATCAAGGTTTGTACTTACACCTGAGATGACTGTTTCATCAAGTGCATTTTTCATCAAAGTAATTGCCTTTTGCCTTGATGGAGCAAATGTAATGATTTTGGCAATCATCGAGTCGTAGTTAGGAGGGACAACATATCCTTGATAGAGGCCCGTGTCTACACGGATTCCATATCCAGCTGGAAGATGTAAACCAGCTATCTCACCAGCAGTTAAGGCATTTATACGGCATTCCAATGCAAATCCATTTGCTGAGATACGTTCCTGCTTGAAAGGAAGAGTTTTGCCCTGAGCAACCAGCAACTGCAATTCAACAAGATCAAGTCCACTTGTTAGTTCGCTGACGGGATGCTCAACCTGTATACGAGTGTTCATTTCCATAAAATAAAAATGTTTCGGGTCATCTAACAAGAATTCCATTGTTCCCGCTCCAACGTAGCCGATTTTTTTTGCAGCCTTTACAGAAACAGCAAACATTTTTTGACGAGTTTCTTCTGGCAATGCAATCGCGGGAGCCTCTTCAATTACTTTTTGGTGATGCTGCTGGATGGTACAGTCTCGCTCTCCAACTGCTGTTACATTACCTTGCTGATCAGCAATAATTTGAACTTCAATATGGCGCGGATGAGGGAGATATTTTTCAAGGTACATATGATTATCATTAAAGGCATGTTGAGCTTCACTCTGGGCTAATCCAAATTCTTTGGCAAAGACATCAGCACTTTTAATCACACGCATTCCTTTACCTCCGCCACCGGCGCTTGCCTTTAACATTACTGGAAAGTCAATCTTTTTAGCATATGCTAAACCACTGGTTAAATCGGTAAATTCGGTATCTCCTCCCGGAACAACAGGAACATCCGCCTTTAACATCGTTTCACGTGCACGAGACTTCTCACCCATCAGTGCAATCACATGTGACTGAGGACCAATAAAAGTGATTTTTTCATCTTCGCATTTTTTAGCAAACTCTTCATTTTCTGATAAGAAACCATATCCGGGGTGAATAGCATCCGACTGTGTAATCTCTGCAGCCGCGATTATTTCGTGAATATTTAAATAACTTTTATTTGGTTCAGCTGGTCCAATACAGATAGCTTCATCCGCTAATTGAACATGTAAACTATTTTTATCAGCAGTGGAGTATACGGCTACTGCCTTTAAACCAAGATTGTGACAGGCGCGGATGATTCGAACAGCAATCTCTCCACGATTAGCAACAAGAACTTTTTTCAAAACCAACACCTCAATTCTTAAGTGCAATGAGGGGCGTATTGTATTCAACGGTACTCTCATTAGCGACTAGAATGTCTGTAATAGTACCAGCAACTTCAGATTTAACTTCAGTCATCATCTTCATAGCTTCTATGATGCCAACGACTTGTCCCTTTTGAATTTTGTCTCCAACCTTGACGAAGGAATCTTCTTGTGGACTTGGTGATGTGTAGAATGTTCCAACGAATGGAGCATTTATTGTGAGTTCCTTACTTCCTGCATTTTCTACATTAACTGCAGGTTTTTGTTCACTTACAACTGAATTAATAGGAGAGAGGGCTGTTATTTCCTTTTTCAAAACAATCTTATCTTCACCATTTTTAATCTCAAGTTGTGTAAGACCTGCCTCTTGAAATTTGCTAATCAGTTCATCCAAACTTGGTATTTCCATAACAGAAGTCTCCTTTAACTATTAAAAATCATTTCTTCAATCTTTTTACTTGTTTTTCTAATAGGACCAATAGGATATTGATACCTTTTTTGATAAATGGAATCTGCCAGCTCACTCAAAAAATGGTACTGGCTGCGAAGGGCGGCAGTGGCTTCCTTGAGTGAAATTTCTTCAAAAAGAAGTGGACTGTTTGAAGAAAATTGGACAAATTTACCAAGGTCGGCACCAATTATTGTCGCAATTACTGGATAACCGCCTGCAGTCTGGCGATCAGCTAACAAAGCAATTGGCTGACCTGCTCTAGTTATTTGGATATTTCCCAGAACAGCCCCTTCAGACAGCATATTTTTTTGCGGTATTTCAAGAGTCGGTCCATCTAACCTGAATCCCATACGATCTGCCTGTGACGATATGGTAAAAGGTCCATCTTTAAACATTTGTTTTGCACTTTCGGAAAACATGTTCCATTGTGGTCCCTTAATAAAGCGAATCGAATTTCCAGTGGGCTCGTTCCAAGGCAAGCTACGGTTTACTAGACTCGGCATCTGGTAGCAGTTGTCGATGGTTAAACTATCTCCTTTTGCAAGTGCTCGTCCATGATATCCACCAAGATTAAGCCTAGTATTAGTAGAACGGCTACCAAGAATAGATTCGACTTGAAGTCCATTACCAGCAAAAGCAATATAGCCAAAACGTCCGCTTTTCATGGGATGAAACGCTAGGATATCACCTTTTTTTACTGGATACGTAGTATTTAAGCTGATATTTGAATCATTAAGTATAGGAGCAGAATCACCACCAGTAATTGCAATGAATGTTTCAACATTGAACTCGATGGTAGGCCCAAGAATACTAAATTCTAAAGTTGCAGATTTCTCAGAATTATTTACTAGAATGTTAGCTAACCGATGTGAATATTGATCAATAGCACCTGAAACAGGGATGCCTTTTGCTTGATGACCGGTACGCCCAAGGTCTTGGATAGTTGTGGACAAGCCTGAATTAATAATCTCAATATGTGGCATAATTTTCTCCTTTCATTCTGAAATTATTTTAAGCTGATACTCACCATGAGCATCAAGTTCTTTTATTGCTGAATAATCAGTTCGGTCAATTTGAGAAAACTTGATCCAATCACCTGCTTGGAATGGTGGTAGTGGATTATTTGGGGTATAAAGTGTGATTGGAGTTCTACCAAGGATTCGCCAACCGCCTGGTGAGTCGACGGGATACATTCCAGCCTGTTTTCCTGCAATTGCTACGCTTCCGGGAGCAATTGAAGCTCTCGGGGCGGAAAGTCTAGGCATTGCAATCTGATCAGGTACATTTCCCATGAAGGCAAAACCAGGCAAAAACCCCATCATATAAATAAAATAATTATTAGTTGAATGAAGTTTGATTAATTCTTCGACGCTTATATTACCAAAGGCAGCAACATCTTCGAGATCTATTCCAAACTCGGAATCATAACAAACAGGAACTTCAAATATACGACCATGATCATTTTTTGTATCGGGAACATAATGGGCCAAAAAATCCTTTAACTTAGAACTGAATTCGTAATAAGTCGTTTTTCTGATGTCAAAACTGATGGTTAGTGTCCTATATGCAGGAACAATATCTGTGATTTCATAAATAAAACGAGACCGCAGCTGTTGGGCTAACTCCTGAATCAGTTGGTTTTCTGAGACATCAATTTGTTCAGGAAAAGCAATATGGAGTGTCTGTTCACCTGCAGGTACAAAATCATATTTGTAAGCTATCATGTTTAACACCTCTAACTATGCTGAAAATAAATTTCGAATTTTTATAAGCTTCATAATTAATAAAATAACGGTTATTGAGATTTTTTTAAATAGAATCTAACTAAAACCTCATTTAAATTACAGAAATGGGCTTTTTAATTATTTAATTAATTGCACACGACATTTTTCTTTGAATAATAAAGTGAATATTTATTTATTAAATATTGTTTATAATGAATTTATAAAAAGGAATTGTTTGAAATCTTTTAGGCAATAAAAAAACACAGATTGAACTTTTTTGTTCAAACTGTGCTTTTTAGTTTAAATGTATTATTCTATGATTTAATAAATTCCACAAACTTTCATCCATAAGCTACCGATTCCCAGCCAAACAACCAGATAGACGATACCTAATATTGCATTGAGACGCCACCAATCTTTCTGTGAAACATAGCCTGCTGAGAAAAGAATAGGTGCTGGTCCATTACTGTAATGGGTAGTGGATGCAAATAAATTACCGAAGAATCCAAGGAATAATGCTGCTAACAAGGGTGGAACACCCGAAGCAACCGCTACGCCTAGCAAAGCAGAATACATTGCACTAACATGTGCCGTTGCACTTGCAAAGAGGTAATGTGAATAGAAATAGAACAAAACTAGAACAATCAAGACAAGAGGCCACGACAAGCCATGAACACAGCTTGCAATAGTCTTGCTTAGCCATGGAATGAAACCAAGCACATTCAGTTCATTAGCCATCATTACCAGTATAGAAAACCACGTTAATGTATTCCATGCACCTTTTTCTTGTAAGATATCACTCCAGTTAAGTACACCAGTTAATAATAGAAGAGAAAGGGCAATAAAGGCAGTCAAAGTCGCATCTATATTTAATGTGTCACCTAAAACCCAAAGGAGCAGGGCAATAACGAATATTCCAGCCATAAATTTTTCAGGTAAGGACATTTTACCCATTTCTGCAAGCTGTTCATCAGCCCATTTCTTAGCGTTAGGGGTTTCTTTAATTTCAGGTGGATAAAGCTTGTATATAATAAACGGAACAAGGATTAAGCTTATTACTCCAGGAACAAGTGCGGCAATAAACCATCCCATCCAAGAAATATCGATATGCGCACTTTTTGCTAATGACTGTGCTAATGGATTACCAGCCATTGCCGTTAAAAACATTGCCGCAGTAATCATATTTCCGTGAAATTCAGCAAAGGTCAAAAATGATCCGACTTTACGTTGGGTATTATCCTCAGGAGCGGAACCAAAGGACCTAGATAAAGAATTGATAATTGGATACATGATACCACCTGCACGGGCAGTGTTGCTTGGTGTTGCAGGTGCAAGAATCAGATCAACACCAATTAATGAATATGCAAGCCCAAGCGTTTTTTTACCAAAAATTCTTACAAATCCGAGAGCAATTCTGCGCCCTAATCCAGTTTTGATGAACCCTCTTGAAATGAAGAATGCCATTGCAATTAACCAGATACTATTATTACCGAATCCTGCAACTGCAGTATCAATAGGAACTTCATGTGTAATAACGGTTGTAGTAAATCCCAAAATTGCAACTGCACCAATTGGTAATGGTTGGGTGATACAGCCAATTATAGTAGCAACAAATATCGCTAGCATATGCCATGCGGCAATCGAGACGCTTTCAGGACGGAAAGGAGTTGCTAACCAAATAACTAATGCTACAACTATGGGAATAATAAACTTCTTATAATTTATTTTTGTAGCCAAGATACCTAAGTCCTCCTTAGTATTCAGGTGCCCATTTGGCATCATTTATGGCAGTAGCAACATCATCTATTTTTTCTCTTGTTAACCCTTGAATCTTGGCACTCTCAGCAACTGCGAGAGCAACTGTGGTTGAAAAACGATCAAGTTTTGAAACAGGAGGTAAGACAGCAGCTCCAGCTTCTTTGGGGTCAACGATGCCACCTAGTGAATGGGCAGCAGCTGAAATCATTTCGTCATTCAATACTGTTGCAGTTGAAGCAATCACACCTAATCCAAGCCCAGGATACACGAGAGCATTATTTGCCTGACCAATATGATATGATACACCATTGAATTTAACATCAGGAGCAGGAATACCAGTAGCAACAAGTGCACGCCCTTCAGTCCATTCAATCAAATTATGAGCCTTAGCTTCTGCTAATTTGGTTGGGTTAGAAAGTGGGAAGATAACAGGCCTCTCAGTGTGAGCAGCCATTTCGCGAACGACATCTTCTGTGAATGCACCTGGCTGTGTAGATGTACCAACAAGAATTGTTGGATGAACTGCTTTTACGACTGCCAAAAGGTTTGTTAATTCATCAGCATTAGCAAATTCACTCTTTGAACGAGCGAAAGGTTTTTGTTCTGGTGTCAAAGTTGTATCATCATCAAACAACAGGCCCTGTTTGTCGACCATGTAGAAATGTTTGCGAGCTTCCTCTTCACTTAATCCTTCTTGAATAAATTCATCATAAATTCGTTTTGTAATTCCAGCTCCTGCAGTACCGGCACCAAAGCAAAGATAAATTTGATCAGTCATTTTTTGCTTGGAGATGTTCAATGCACCAAGGATTCCAGCAAGAGTAATGATCCCTGTACCTTGAATATCATCATTGAACGTTGTAATTTTGTCTTTATATTTATTAAGCAAGTTAGCAGCGTTATCACGACCGAAATCTTCAAAGTGAAGATACAGATTTGGGAATAAGTGTTCAGCAGATTCAACAAACTTATCAACAAATTCGTAATATTTGTCACCGGTGATGCGGCTATGATGATTACCGAGATAAAGCGGATCCTTTAAAAGCTTGTCATTGTTTGTACCAGCATCTAAAACAACAGGCAATACCTGACTAGGATCAATTCCAGCAGCTGCGGTGTAGACCATCAGCTTACCAACGGCAATATCAACGCCATTTGTTCCCCAATCACCGATGCCAAGTATTCCTTCGGCATCAGTCACAACAATTAATCTGATGTTGCGGCCATTAGCGGCATTCTTAAGTGAGTTTTCAATAGTATCAGGATCATCGATGGATAAGAAAGTAGCATTTTGAGACTGTACATATAATTCACTGTAGTTTTCAATCGTATCTGCAATCGTGGGATCGTAGACAATTGGCATGAATTCAACCACATGTTCACTAAAAAGTTTGTAGAAAAGTACATGATTTTCATTGAAAATTTCCATTAAAAACATGCGTTTTTCAAGATCAGTTGGTTTTGTTTGGAATTGTGCATATGTTTGAGCAACTTGTTGGTCAAGTGTCTGAACATATGGAGGTAAGAGACCTTCCAAGCCGAGTTCTTTACGTTCTTCCAATGTAAAAGCTGTACCTTTGTTTTTGAACGGATCATTTAAAATATTCATTCCCATGTTATTTAGACCTTCCTTTTGTTAAGATATACATAGAATAGATCTATTGGTTTTTTATAGTCAAAAAATATTTTTTTAATAATAATTTCTTATAATGAGTTTTAGAATGCTGTTTTATCAAGGGAGGGAGGGGCTTTTTATGAATACGAGGGATCTTGAATATTTTATAAGGCTGACAGAAATTAAAAATTTTTCAAAAGTTGCACAAGAATTTGGGGTTAGCCAACCAACAATTACTTTTGCACTAAAAAGATTGGAGGAAGAAGTGAATTCGCGCTTAATTATCAGGCACCGCGCCCAAGGAGGATTATTGATAACTGATAGTGGTGCGCAGCTATTAAATCATGCTAAGAGAATGCTGCTTCACTATAATTTGGCTCAAAAAGAAATTACGAGTAGTCGGCTAAAAATGTTGTCAATGGGACTACCACCTATTATTGAAAATAATTATTTTCCAAAAGTTGCTAAAAACTTAAAAAAAGTTGGTTTATTAGACAAGATTCAGACAATGGAATATGGTTCAAGAACAACTTTGAAAGCACTACAAAATGGCGAAATTGACATGGCATTGCTAGGCTCAATTGATCCATTAAGTGATGAATTAATTATGACAGAGGAGTTTGATCGCCAACCCTTTGAGATATTTGTAGCTAGAAACCATCCATTGGCGCAAAAGAGAAAGGTATGGTTCAAAGATCTAAGAGGTGAAGATTTTGTGTTGTTCAAAAATGGATTTGTGCATAATCATGCATTTGATTTGCTTGCTGCACGTAACCATTTTCGACCGCACATTGTTTTCAGGTCGAATGGTACACACAGTTTGATGAACCTGATTGCTGATGGAGTTGGAATAGGTTTCTTGACAGCAGTTGTGAACCCCACACGTAAAGATATTGTCAAAGTTGAATTGCTGGATACAGATGTTCCCATGTTTGTAACGAGTATTGCTTATCGACGGTCACATGTTTTCAATAAATTGCAACAGGCTATTCTAGACAACATTAGGGGAACACTTATTAAAAACGAGTGAAAAGAAGCCTAGTTATTGGTATAGTGTGAAAGATACATAATATTTAGGGGTAAGGGGAGAGTGGATGTTAAAATTAGTTCATTTAAGTAAGAGTTTTGGTAACAAGCAGGTCTTGAGAGATATTAGTTTCTCTGCAGAATCGGGCGAGATTACTGGATTGATTGGTAAGAACGGAGCAGGAAAAACAACAATTTTTCATAGTATTTTGAACTTTGTTAAATCTGACGGTTCGATAGTATTCGAGGATGATCAAATCACGGATAAAACATATAAAAGTATAGGTTACTTACCAGAAGAAAGAAGCCTAATGCCCAAATTGACGGTTTTTCAACAAGTCAGATTTCTGGCAAGTTTGAAAGGTATGGCTGCAAAAGTCACACGAAAAGAACTGCTCAAATGGATGGATAAGCTTGAGGTTAAAGGTAAAATAGATGATAAGATAAAGAGCCTATCTAAAGGAAATCAGCAAAAGATACAATTAATATGTACGCTAATTCATCAGCCAATGTTAATAATTTTGGATGAACCCTTCAGCGGTTTGGATCCTGTTAATACTGATTTATTAAAGGAAGTCATTTTAGCTGAAAAGAAACGAGGCGCAACAATTATTTTTTCCGATCACGACATGACTAACGTTGAGGAACTTTGTGACAAACTTGTAATGATTAGCACTGGACAAGTAGTTTTAGATGGTGAGATTCAAGCGCTACGTCTTAGTTTCGGAAGTACCAGAATTTTTGTACAAACTGAAATGACACAAGAAAAACTCCAAAACTTGGCCCATGTGACAGCTGTGGAAAAAACTAAATTTGGAACGTATCGCTTAGATATTGAAGATGAAAAATACGGTAAAGAAATATTTAATGAAGTTACGGGCGGACATTATGTAAAAACCTTTGATCAGCAACCGCCAACGTTGAATGAAATATTTAAAATGAAGGCGGGTAAATGAGATGAAACAGATTTTATTAGTTCTTATGGAGACATATAGAAGACAAGTTAAGAGCTGGAGTTTTATTTTACTCGTAATATCACCTTTTATATTTATCTTTATTTCATTTGGATTTGGTTATTTAAGTAGTACATTCGGCGAGAGTAGCAGCGATCAGATTGCAATTGTTTCAACTAATAAGAAAATAGCTAAACAGCTAAGGTATGATAAGGACGAGATAACACTTAAGTATCACTCGCAAAAGAGTGCTCGAAATGCATTGACGAAAGAAAAGATAAAGGGTTATTTGGTAGTCAATCAAAATGATAGTCAATTGGTGGCTAGATATGTTGGGAAAGAAAAGCTCAGTACTACACAAAAATCTAATTTTCAGCAAATACTGCAGGCAAATCAGCAGAGCTTAAATGTGCAAAAAGCACAGCTGACACAAGGACAACTAAAAGCACTTGCAAGACAGTCAATTCTAGAACAGCAGGTATCCAAAAAAGGAGTGTCGGACGAAACGATAAAAACCATTTCGTTCACAATTACTATTTTTTTAATGTATTTTATCTTGATTACTTATACAACAACGGTAGCACAAGATATTGCATCGGAAAAGGGAACAAAAATTATGGAAATGGTGTTTTCTAGCATGCCAGCCCAAAGGTATTTTTACGGTAAAATCCTTGGAACTTTTGCTGTGATTGCAACACATCTTTTGATTTATCTGATTGGTGGGGGAGCCATGTATCTGATTTTACCAAAACTGGAAACTTCAAAAAAAATGTTTGCAGAATATAATACAATGATTGGTAAAGTAGTAAGTAATCTGTTATCGATTAATTTGATTTATGTTTTGTTGGGTGTAATCATTTTTACAATTTTGGCAGCATTATGCGGGGCACTTGTTGTTCGTCCCGAAGATACCTCAAAGGCAGTTCAACCAGTGATTTATGTTGTCTTAGTTGGATTTGTCGGATCATTGGTATTTGGTCAAAATGCGAATAATGTTATTGTAAAAGTTGCATCCTTTATTCCGTTTATCTCATCATTCTTTATGCCAATGCGCTTGATATACAGTAATGTTAGTCTTATTCAAGTGGGATCATCGTTGTTGATATTGTTAACAGCAACTTTTGGCTTGGCAATGTATGTTGGCAGGTTGTATTCAGGATTAATTTTACAGACAGATGATGTTGGTATTATCAACAGTTTCAAGCGAGCAAGTAAAATTAAATAATTATTTGAGATTTATTGCGATAAAAAGCAGGACATACTTACATGTCTTGCTTTTTTGGTTTCTGACAATAAAATTTAGAATTTCTGATTTAAGTTTTTTTCGTGATTGACTCAACAGCTTGTTAGTGATATGGTTAGTTGCGTAAGTAATTAACCAATTAACAAAAAACGGAGGAGATAAGGATGCAAGAAACAATTATCGAAGTCAATAATCTGAGAAAAATATACGGTAAAAAGAATGAAAAACAATATGAAGCATTAAAAGCAGTTAATTTTAGTGTCAAAGATGGAGAATTTGTGGGGATTATGGGAGCCTCTGGTTCTGGAAAAACAACCCTTTTGAATATGCTTGCGACTTTTGATAGGCCAACTAGTGGTTCAGTAAAGATAAAGGGCGAAGAAATAGCAAAGTTAAAAGGAAATGCACTTGCTGATTTTCGTGCTAGTAGAATCGGTTTCATCTTTCAGGACTTTAATCTTCTTGAGAATTTAACTGCTGCAGAAAATATAGGCTTGCCGCTATCTTTGCAAGGAGTCTCGGCTAAGAAGATTGATGCGATTATAACAAAGGTTGCTAGTGAACTTGGCATCTTTGAGTTATTAAAAAATTATCCAAGTGAACTTTCCGGTGGACAAAAGCAAAGAGTTGCGTGTGCGCGAGCCTTGGTACATAATCCAGCAATTTTATTTGGTGATGAACCAACGGGAGCACTTGATTCAAAATCCGCCCGTGAATTATTGGAGCTTATGTCAGAAGTTAATAAAAATATGGGAACTTCAATTTTGATGGTTACCCATGATGCCTTTTCAGCGAGCTTTTGCAAAAGAATAATTTTTATTAAAGATGGCAGAATTGAACGTGAACTAATCAGAGAAGATAATCAAAATCGGAGTAATTTTTACCAAGAGGTCCTAGATCTCTTAGGAACATTTGAGCAATAAGAGTGGGGGAAAAATTAATGCTACAAAAGTTAGCGGTAAATGGTATTAAAAATCGTTGGAAAGATTACTTAGTACTTTTTTCAGGATTGGTAATTTCAAGTTCCATTTTTTATTTGTTTGAGACACTTTCTACGAATGGAAGATACTTGAAAGAAAATGGTGCAATAGTTAGCATAATAGGATATATATTTACCTTTGGTTCTGTCTTATTAACGTTGATCACACTTGTATATATTAACTATGCGAACAATTTCTTGTTAAGTATGCGGCAAAGAGATTATGGATTATTCATGATGTTGGGAGCACGCAAGGGGAAAATTGGACAACTAATTTGGATAGAAACAATGCTGATTGGTTTTTTATCGACAGTCGTCGGTGTTATTGTTGGCATTGTATTGAGCACAGGAATGCAAAACATCGTTATTAAGTCTTTAGGCTTAACTGCAAGATATTATGCACCCATTTGGTGGAAAGCGATTCTTTGGACCTTCATTCTTTATCTTGGACTATTCTTCTTGGCAGCAGTCTACAATACTTTCTTAATGACAAGGAAACCTGCACTCAAATTATTAAAGAGCCAGCAAAAAGCTGCAAAAAAACAACTTCCTATGTGGATGCAGTTTATCCAGGCTCTAATTGGTATTATTTTGCTTACGATTGGATATGGGGTAATCCTAAATGCAGCTAAATATGGGGTCAAAACCATTCCAATTAGTTTATTTACAATCACCTTTGGAACATTTTTTGTTTTCAATTCGATTGTGACAGTTGGAATTAGTTTGTTACGTAAAACAAAGTTAGCAAAGAAAAACTTAAATGGATTTACTTTGGGGCAACTAGAGTTTCGAATACACGACTATACCAAAATTTTAACAGTAGTTACGATGCTATTGGCACTGGCACTTGGTGCGATAACAACAGGTATTGGTTTCAATAATATTACAGACAAGACGGCAGAAACACAAACTGCATATACCTTTGGCCTATTCCAGCCAACTTCGAAACAGCGGACTTTAATAAAAAAATTAGATGTTGAACGACAATCAAGTTATTCATATAAAGTTTCAGGAAATGCTGTTTATTTCGAAGAAACACAGTTTGAAAACCAGCCATTCCAAACTGTTAAATTTGATAGTAAAAGTTTTACTTCAAGCTATACAAAGTTAAGCATTGCTGAACTCAAAAAAGACAGCTATCCATTGCAGATGTTTACAGAGAGCATACAGCCTAACAAGCAAGTCGTGCTCGTAGATGCACAAAAATTTGCTGCAATTCAGGGGCAAAAAAAGACTGCTTTATTCTTTAGAGCAAAAGATACACATGATTCACAGAGTATCCTTTCACAAATTTCAAATCTTGAATATGCAAAAAGTAAACAGAAAGATAGGACAGATGCGATTCAGGGAAACTATGATGCAAAAATTTATGTAGTAAAGCCGCTTTATTCCGGACTAGAGTTTATGGGAATCTTCCTTGGAATTGCTTTTTTGGCAATGTTAGCAAGCTGCTTGATGTTTAAAATTCTCTCAGGTGCATTTGAAGATGTCAGAAGGTATGCAATGTTAGCTAAATTAGGTGTGCGTAAGTCGTTACTGCAAGGAGCAATTGCTAAGGAAATTGGAATATTGTTTGTTTTACCGGCAATTGTAGGTGTTGTGCACGTCTTAATTGGTTTGAACTTGTTTAAAGGAATACTGATTAATCCATACTATGGTATTTGGCTGCCGTTTATGATATTTGCTGTTTTGTACCTGCTATACTATTTCATAGTGCTCTTCATGTATCAAAGGATTGTACTAAGGAAGATTTGACAATTAATGGCAAAAGTTAGTATCCTTGAGTTTACGGTTGATGATGATGAGGTGAAAAAGATGCATTTTAATTTTAACAGCACGGAACCAATCTATTTGCAGGTCGCCAGTCAGATTGAGGAAGCTATTTTTACTAAAAATTATGCCGAAGAAGAACAGATTCCTTCGACCACTGAAATTTCGCGGGATTTTCATATCAATCCTGCAACAGTGCTTAAAGGAATTAATCTATTGGTAAGTGACGGCTTGGTTGAAAAAAAGCGCGGGATTGGGATGTTTGTTGCTCAAGGTGCATACGAAAAACTTGTAAGGAAACGACGAGAATTATTTTACCAAGATGAAATTGTTCAGGTTGTTGATGAAGCTAAAAGGTTACAGATATCAAAGGAAGAGCTACTAGATTTAATCAAACGGGGGTTTTGATTGATATGGGAATTGAAGTTAAGAATATTCAAAAAAGTTTTAATAAAAAGAAAATCCTATCCGACGTCAATTTTGAATTGGAACCTGGAAAGATATATGGTCTTCTTGGACGAAATGGTGCTGGGAAAAGTACTTTACTAAGTATCATGGCCAATCGAATATTTTCAGATTCTGGTAATGTATTATTGGATGGTAAAAGTGTTTTTGACCTTGATGAGGCACTAGGCCAAATTTATTTGATGAGTGAACGTAATCTCTATCCTGAAGGAACGAAGATTGAGAAAATTTTCAAATTGACTGAACTTTTTTATGGTTCATTCAATTATGATTATGCTAATGAATTAGCTGACAAGTTTGGTTTAGATGTAAAACAAAAATTTGGTAAATTATCAACAGGTTATCGAAGCATTTTTAAGTTAATCATTGCTTTGACTGTCCCTGCAAGATACATTTTTTTAGATGAACCGATCTTGGGATTGGATGCTAACCATCGTGAATTGTTCTATCGTGAACTGCTTGATAATTATGTCAAAACGCAAAAAACGTTTATAATATCAACGCATCTCATTGAAGAAATCACAAATATACTCGAGCATGTCTTTATTCTTTGTCATGGCGAGATTGTGATTGATGGTGATGTCGAAGATGTATTAAAGAAGGCATATTTGATAGCTGGACCGCAAAAAGATGTTGATGATTATTGTCGTGGCCTCAATATAATAGGTAAAGAGAATCTTGGAAGCATTCATGGAAATTATGTTTATGGTAATTTGGATGATAATCGGATTTTGCCAGATACTGTTTCTGTTGAGCGGATGGATTTGCAAAAACTCTTCGTTAATCTTACTAATATGGAGGAGACTAAGAAATGATGACAAAAAAAGAAATTAGTGTTACCAATTATTTTTTTAAGAATACACTTAGAAAACTTGGCTACATGTTAGTCTGGTTAGTCTTTTCGTCACTATTCTTCCCCTGGGTATTTAATGGATTTGAAGTTGAAAATCTTTCTGTCAACAGTGCTTTAAAAAATACTGAAGTAGGTCCAATTCTTGCCATTCTTATTTCAGGAATTGCACTTTTTTCTTACAATGATTTCAAACTATTAATTCAAAATGGAATATCACGCAAGACATTTTGGAAAGCAAGAATACTTTCTTTTTTAGCTATTAGTATTTTGGGACAGTTAATCGCAATTGTTGTAGCACTTTTAAATCCATATACACACCATTCATGGCAGGAAAATTCTCTGTACATGCAGGTATATGGCAAGTATTTTGGTAGTACGGCAATGAATTCTTTTATGGGATTATGTTTTATCCTAATTTCAACATCGGTTGTAATGCTCGGAGCAATCATGGTAGGTAGTATTTTTAGTTTATTCACTAAAAAGGCCAAAGTGTATATCTTTATTGGACTTTTTGTAATGGGTGTGGTCTTTATTAATTGGATTTCGATGGCCACACAAAATGACCACATGCGAAATGCTATCAAAAATGCTGATTCTTTTCTCCATTTTACTATCGGGTATGGTGGGGCCAATATACAGGTGGGGAAATGGAATCCGGCTATGCCATTTGTTGTGGCAATACTAACGGGTGTAGTCTGTCTACTTGGAAGTTATGCTGTAATGAAACGCTTTAAGATTAAGAATGAGTAGATGTTGTTTTTAATCTGATTTTTTGGGTTATACTAATAGTGGAACTTTAGATAACTTTAAAAGGTTGGTGTTTTATGGTGATTGAACCAGGACAAACGTACAGACGTACTGGAAAAGAACGATACACAAATGAACCAGGAAAAGGCGTAAGCCGGTACTTAGTATTTTTTATCGGTATAGCATTGATGATGAGTGCTGGTACATATGCACTGAAAAATACAATATTGAATGTCAAGGTAGCTGTTTCGGAGGTTACTAAAACAGTTTACGTCAAGCAGGCTACAGCTACTCTAAATAGTGTTGTGGCCACTTTGGCATCTCAAAATAACATTCCGTCTTCCTTAACATCTAACCTAGTTACCAAGAGTCAGGTTAAGACAGATTTAGCAAGTGTTACACGTAATATTTATGCTGGGAAAAGCGAAATAATTGATAGTACATTGATTAAGAAACAAATTGAGCAAAATCTTACAAAAAAAGCTGAAAGTGCTGGTATTTCTACCGATAGTGCTATTTATCAGTCTGCCCAGAATACATTTTTGAGTGAAATGAGTTCTTATATTACCAGCAAAATAAGTGCAACGCCGGCGGCAAAACTGGCAAAGGTGATTGCAAATGTTAAAAAGACAAATAACCTGATATTCATCATTGGAATTATTTCATTTATTGTTCTATCGTTATTATTAATAATTCATGATCGAAATATTTTTAGGATTGTGTATTATTGGGGAATTTCGGCTATATGGAGTGGTATTTTCCTGGCAGCAACTGCTTTTTTAATTGGAAATTCAGAGATTCCAAATAAAATTGCAAGTATGGCAGACCAAGCTAGTGGGTTGATTGGAACATTATTACAAATTACATTTGATCAAGTTCAAAGCTATGGGTTGTTGCTGATTGGGATTGGTGCAGTGCTCTTTATTTTGGGATTACTGAGAAGGATAATAAGATAGGAATTTAGTTAATGGAATATACATGGACAAATAGCGAAATTAAACAAACTGTCAAGAAATTGTTACTAGCTAACGGATTAAGCCAACGTCTTTTGAACCAAATAAGGCGCGGTGGAGGCGAAGTAATAGTTGGTACGAAGCCTTGCAAGCTAACAACAATGGTAGCTTGCAATCAAGCGGTAACCCTAAAGCTACCAAATGAAAATAATGATGATATAGTGGCAGCTCAGGGTAAACTTACGATATTATATGAGGACAAGAATTGGCTGATTGTTGATAAGATAGCTGGAATGACAACTGTTCCTGGGCCGAGTAATCGAGAAACGACACTTGTTAATTACGTAAAAGGCTATTTAGTTGAATCTGGTTCGGATGATCTAGTACCGCATATTATTACAAGGCTCGATCGTTTTACGAGCGGGATTGTTTTAATTGCTAAGAATAAAGTCGCCCAAGGAATGATTGATAAGATTGATCGTAAAGACTTTGAGAAGTATTATTTAGCAATTGTCGAGGGTAATTTGTTATCAGGACATGCAATTATTAATAAACCGATTGGAAGAAAGGATTCCAACATACGCAGAGAAGTTATGTCTGGGGGAAAAAAAGCTATTACCGAATATTGGGTAAAGAACCGTATCGGTGATAATTCATTAGTAATGGTTAAGCTTCACACAGGGAGAACTCATCAGATTAGAGTGCACTTTGACTCAATTGGTCACCCCTTACTCGGAGATAAATTGTATGCTGGTAATCTAGATAGAATGACGAGACAGGCATTGCATGCATTTAAATTAAAATTTTTAGATCCATTTACACAAAAATATATTGAAGTTGAGTGTGACTTGCCCGAAGACATGCTGCAAGTTTTGAAAAAATAGTGTACTTTGATAAAAGAGTATTTATATTATTTTGGCAGGGTGATTTTTTTTTGCTATAATGTAGTGTGAATGTATTAACATAATTATGAGGGTGCTAAAGGAGTGGAACTGTTTGACACCAAAAAAAGAAGACTATTTAAAAATCATTTTTGAATTGGGTGGGACCCAGAAAAAGGTCTCAAACAAGCAGATTTCATTAAGCCTGAGTGTTGCGGCTGGGTCTGTCACTGAAATGGTGGCAAAATTAGTTAAAGATGGCTTGGCTGTACACACACCTTACGCAGGAATTTCTTTAACTAAAGAGGGTATTAAAGTTGCAGAAGGATTAGTCCGAAGACATCGCTTATGGGAGACATTTTTGGTGTCTGCATTAGGCTACAAATTACAGGATGTTCATACTGATGCTGAAGTACTTGAGCATATTGCCAGTGAGAACTTAATGGAACATTTAGATGCTTTCTTAAATCATCCGACACATTGTCCTCATGGCGGGGTGATTCCAAACAAAAATGGTGATTATAAAGAAGATGGCCACAACGTTTTGGCTGAAGCAAAAGATGGGGAAGTAGTGAAAATCGAACGCTTCATTGATAATCATGATTTATTGACTTACTTAGATGACATTGAGCTGCAAATTGGTGATGAGCTAAAAATAATAGGACATTCTCCTTTTGAAGGGCCAATTAAGATTATGATTACAGAAACAGGCCAAGAAATGAGTGTTAGTTTTAAAGCGGCACACTATATTTTTGTAAAATAGTGATACGGCACTATCTTTTTTTAGATGACATGATATACTAAGGATGTATTTTTGTATAGGTTACCGTGGTTAGAATGTTTCAAATAACTTTCCCCATTTGTGCCGATCAAGAATTACAACTATTATTAGATAGTGCCTGATAGGCACAAGGAGGAGTTTATTCATGGAACAAGGTACAGTAAAGTGGTTTAATGCAGACAAAGGTTTTGGTTTTATTACTCGCGAAGACGGTAGCGATGTATTCGTTCATTTTTCAGCTATCCAAGGCGACGGTTTCAAAACTTTAGATGAAGGCCAACATGTTACTTTCGATGTTGAAGAAAGCGACCGCGGACCACAAGCAGTTAACGTTACAAAAGACTAATTTAAAGTCGAAAAGCAACCGGAGTGAGACAGCTGTCTCGCTTCGGTTTTTTTTGTTAGGAGAGAGATGAAAAGTTTAAAATTAAGATGGCTGCTAATAGGGAACTTGATCTCAAGTACTGGAACAAGTTTCATTTGGCCGCTCACAACTGTATATATGCACGACTATCTGGGAAAATCCTTAGCACTTGCGGGGATGGTTTTATTTATAGAGTCACTAATTATGATTGGTGGAAGCTATATTGGCGGGTACATATATGACCAAGGCCATGGTCGCCTTTGGATGCTATTTTCAATTATGGTTTCGATTGTTGCATTGCTGTTATTGGTTTTTTTCAATAAATGGCCGGCATATCCAATACTATTGATTGTTAATGGTTTCGCCGGAGCAATTGCAAACACGATTATTAATGCTTTAGCTGCTTCTATTAAGAATCATGAAGCAAGTTATGTGTTCAACATGATGTATTTTATGGCAAATATTGGGGTTGTCTTAGGAACATTGATCGTGGGTTTCGTCGTCAAATTAAACATTAGATATATTTTCGTCGTAACACTTTTATTGTACATAGCTTTTTTTGTAATTGCTCTGACAAAATATGTGTTTGAAAATACCAGGATTGAGAAGGGCGAGAACCCAGCTAAAGGAAAAGTGTCTCAAAAAACAGCAACTAGGAGTATTCTTATTATCAGCGGAATATTACTAACGTATTTAATGATTCAGATGGGATATGCACAGTGGCAGTCAAACCTGTCTGTTTACATGCAATCACTAGGAATTGGATTAAATAAATATAGTTATTTATGGACAGTTAATGGGGTAATTGTGGTAATTGGACAGCCGATTATCAGTTTTCTTGATAAAAAATATAGAATAAATGATTTCAAAAAAGTATATTTAGGCTATGTAATGTTTGTGGCTGCTTTTGCATCTTTGATTTTTGCGAAAGATTATTTACATTTTATGATTTCAATGATAATAGTAACATTTGGTGAGGTAATTGCATTCCCAGTTATCCCAGCAATTGTCGCAAAGCTGAGTAGTAATTCTGAAAGAGGAAAATATCAAGGATTTGTCAGTATTGCGGCTTCAATTGGTCATGCAGTCGGGCCCTTATTAGGCGGTGTGATAGTTGAAATGTTTTCATACGAATTATTGTTTGAAACAATAGTTTTTTTGGTGTTGGTATTTACAATCATCAGTCTAATAATTACTTATTTTAATTTAAAAAAATAATTGCAATTTTTATAATTGTATTAGATAATTCTCCCAAAAAGGTTGTGAAGTTTGTGACTAAAAACGATCTTATTATTGAAACAATTTTAATGGCAGGAAAGATCATGATTGAAAATGGTGCAGATATGGCTAGGGTCGATGATACGCTAACACGAATTGCACGTAATGCAGGAATTGATAATCCTAAAATTTTTGAAACAACCACTGGAATTTTAATGTCAATTCCAGAGCAAGCCGCTGCGCAGGTCGAACCTATCCAAAAGAGGACGATTGATTTAGAGAAAGTTTCCCTCGTTAATCAGAATTCGAGAGCTTTTCAGGACGGACAAATTTCGTTGAACGAATTTCGCAACAACTTGGTAAAACTAAATATCTCAACACCTTTTTTTTCTTTTTGGTTACAGCTGATAGCCGCTGTGATTGTGAGTGTAACTCTGATGATAATGTATGGCGGATCTTGGCATGATATAATTGCGACGGCCTTTGCAGGGGGAGTTGGATACAGCTGTTATTATTTAATTAATAACCGACTTAAAATCAGGTTTGTTAGTGAATTTTTGGCGTCTTTTCTCATAGGAGTTATAGCTGTTTTATTTGTGCGACTACAGTTAGGGGCACAGATTGGAATGATTACTATTGGTGGTGTAATGCCACTGGTACCTGGAGTACCAATCACTAATGCAGTTCGTGATGTATTTGCTGGGCATTTTCTTAGTGGAATGGCCCGTGCGATGGAGGCGCTTTTGAGTGCCTGTGCAATCGGCATGGGGATTGCTTTTGTTTTCCGCTTCTTATGAGGAGAGTACGATATGATGATAATACAGATAATTTGCAGTTACTTAGCAACAATTGGTTTTGGCATTATTGTTAATATTCCACATAGAGCACTTAATTCTTGTGGTTGGGTAGGTGTATTAGGCTGGGTGACCTATCTGGTGATTAAGATGGCTAACGGGGGTACAATGCTGGCTAATGCGGTAGCTGCTTTAGCGATAGGGCTTAGTTCAATCTTTATGGCTCGCAAATTAAAGATGCCAATGATTTTGTTCAATATTCCAAGCCTTGTTCCGCTGGTCCCTGGGGGACAGGCATACAAGGCTGTGCGCAATTTTGCCGTTGGAAATGACTTGGCAGCAATTAGTAATTTGGTACAAGTTGCAATGATAGCCGGCGCTATTGCTATGGGATTTTTCATTTCAGAATTGGCAGCCAGAACATACTTTAGAATTACTGTAAAACATTAAATATCAATTTACAGGGGGGTTGGATCAAAAGGTATATTTTGACCCAGCCCCCTATTTGTCTTGTATACACGTGTTCCATAAGTTGAAACTTTCAGTCTAACCGCGGATTACCCGTAACAAAGTATATACTTATGTTCGTAATTTCGTATTAGTATTCAAAGCTTACCAACTTATGTCACACTCCCTTTTTTATTTGGAAAAGGAAGTTCACGATATTAACAAATTTAATGGAATCTTTTGTCGGGAAATATTCTAAAATTATTCACAACTTCCAATTAACATTAATGAAGTGCAGAAGGACAATCTCTAAAACAACTAGGTAAGGCATAAAACAAAAATGGAGGAAGTTACCAAAAAAAGTTGTGTCATGGCACTTTAAACATGGAGGCGAAAGAATGAATTTTATCAAAAGAGCTTTTCTCAACATTAAAGAGAAAAAAGGCAGATCGATATTACTTCTCTTAGTGATGTCAGCAATATTATTATTTGTACTATCTGGAATCATTATTCAAAACGCGGCAAAGAGCGCAATCGCAACAGCTAAAGAAAGTTCAAATGCCACGGTTACATTGACCGCTAACAGAGAACAAGCCTTTAAGAAAACTAGAAAGAGTAAGTCTAAGCCGACAACTTTGAGTTTACCAAGCGTCAGCATTGCTACAGCTAAAAAGATAGCTAAGTCTAGTTATGTTAAAAGCTATAATGTCACAAATAGCACAACTGTAAATGCAAAATCATTTACTGCAATAACGACATCTACATCTTCAAGCAATCAAGGACCATCAATGGGTGGAAGCAGTAAGTCGCAAAGCTCTAGTCAAGGTGACATTACACTTTCTGGAGTTTCAAGTACTTCTACTATTCTATCAAGCAGCAGTGCCAAGTTGGTTTCTGGACGTGGATTAACAGCCAGCGATGCTGATACTAATAATGTTGTCATTGAAAAGGAATTGGCAAAGGACAATAGCTTAAAAGTTGGCTCAACGATTAAAGTTAAAGATACGAACGATAAGGTTCGTACTTTGAAGATTGTTGGGATATATAAAGCGTCTAATACTGCAAGCACAGGCGGAATGGGACAATCTGATCCAGGCAACACAATCTACACGTCGGCGCAATACGTCAATAAAGTTGAGGGAACAACTGGTAAAGCAGAATCAGTAACGTTTACAATGAATAATCCTGCAAAGGCAAGTACATTCATTAAACAAGCTAAGAAATTGATTAGCACAAGTAAGTTCTCATTGACGACTGATGACAGCACTTATCAATCGTTGTTGACACCGCTGAACAATGTTAAATCATTTGCCAATAAGATTGTATGGCTAGTAAGTATTGCTGGAACAATTATCCTTGCATTGATTGTTATTTTAATGATTCGGGAAAGAAGATACGAAATTGGAGTTTTGCTTTCAATGGGTGAGAAAAGATGGAAGGTTATTTCCCAATTCTTTACAGAAATGTTTGTCGTCTTAATATTCTCGACAATTATTGCAGTAATTGGTGGAGGATTTGTTGGAAACTACATGTCTAAGGAACTCGTCTCACAATCTACAACTTCTACGACAAGCACGATGACCGTTAGTAGTGGTCAAGGCCAAGGTGGCGCACCAACCCAAGGCGGAATGCCAAGTGGTGGAGGTGCTACACAACAAAGTCAGAGTGTCGGAAATCAACAGAGCAGCTTATCTAACTTAGAAGTATCAGTCGATATGATGTCAATAATTGAATTGTTTGGTTTCGGATTGATAATTATCCTGATTGCCATTTTAGCAGGAACCGTTAATGTTTTACGATTAGAACCGAAGAAAATTTTGATATTATAGGAGGCAGAATATGATTACAACAAAAAATCTGACATATTGGTATGACAATGCTGATGAAAAGCTCTTTGAAGATATTAATTTACAGTTTGATGCTGGAAAGCTGTATGCGATAATCGGAAAGAGCGGTTCTGGTAAAACGACGTTCTTGTCATTGATTGCTGGACTTGACACTCCCAAAAGCGGTACAGTTGAATTTGAAGGCGAAGAACTTAAGAAGATTGGTTTGATGAACTATCGAAAAAAATGTGTCTCGATGGTATTTCAATCATACAATCTATTAACATACATGTCTGCGCTTGATAATTTATTGTGTGCAATGGCAATTACTGGTGCCAAGCATACAGGTGATAAAAGGTATGCTTTGTCCTTACTTGATAAGATTGGCATTGATGAAGATAATGCAAAAAGAAAGGTAACGAAATTATCTGGTGGGCAGCAGCAAAGAGTGGCAATTGCACGTACGATGTGTTGTGATTCAAGATTCGTAGTGGCTGATGAACCAACGGGTAATCTTGATGAAAGCAGTACAAATGACGTACTTGAGTTGTTTAAACAAATTGCACATGAACAAAATAAATGTGTGGTAATCGTAACTCATGAATTTGATGTTGCTCAAAAGTGTGATTCGATCATTGAACTTCGCCAAAAGAAATTCGAACAGGTTTAGAGTTAGAGTACAGGATTAAAAATAAAGTGTGATATAAGGTGATAAAACTTGAGTACTAGTTTAAACTAAACGGATAATTGTGAGTCATGGGACACGCTTATATGAAATAAATAAAGGGACTGGATCAAAATTTGGCTTTTGATTCGGTCCCTTTTATATACAGCAGTATGTTATTTTTCAGTCGTATTTATGCTACTTGAATTTAGTAAAGTATTACCAGTTGTTGCAGTTTCAAGATTAAGTGAAGAACGAATCAAGTTTGTAATTCGTTGTTTTTCAGTTTCTGGAACTGCTTCAAAGGATATGCCTGATACCAAATCAGCCTCGCCTTGCAAGTGATCTGAAGTCATATTACGTGTCGCAACGCGATATTTAAGTGCCAGCATTATCATGTCGTTAAATGTAATATCTGTTTTCAGCTGTTTCTGAATTTCTTTGAAGAAACGCTCTTTCAAGAGAGATTTTAATTTTGTCCCATTCTGAGCAACTTTTGTTAGGACCTGGCGCTGTCTTTGTTGCCGACCATAATCTCCTAATGGATCAGAATGACGCATTCTAACGTATGCAAGAGCTGCACTGCCATTCATATGCGTTTTTTTATTTTTAACGAATGAATGTCCATCATATGAAAAAGTCAAGAGAGGCTTGACAGTAATGCCGCCAACAGCGTTGACCATGTTTTCAAGCCCACCCATGTTAATTGTTGCATAAAAGTCAATTGGGATATTTAAATAATTTTGAACGGTTTTGATTGCGGTACCAGATCCGCCATAATCATACGCTGAATTTAACTTACTGGGATAATATTGTTTATATCCAGTTACTGCAACAAGGGCATCGCGTGGAAGGCTAACAATTGTCATTTTCTTTTTTTGCGGATTTAATGTTAGGACAATCATGGTGTCAGTCCGACCCTTGAAACTTCGGCCGACAGCCCCGGTATCTGTTCCCATCAGTAGAATGGAAATAGGTTTACCTTCTTTTAATAAATTTTGAGTATTGCGAGCTTTTGTTATCTTGCTTGAACTGTATATTTTGGTCGTCATTTCTTGGGCATCTTTATAGAGATGACCTAGGTACAGAAAGAAAATTCCAAGTAGCACAACGAAGACAAATAGAAATGCCGTGAAATATTTGTGTTTCAGTGGTTTAATAACTTTTTTTTCCTTTTGTTTAATTCTGAGCGCTTTAATTCTGGCTCTTTGACCACAATATTTCATCTCCTCTGATGAATTAACAGTTATAATTTTAACAGAGAATAATAGTTATGACCAATTAAAAAAATAATAAGAAAGTAGCTTATATTGATACAAATACGAAACAGTTGCAAATAGGTATGTGCTGAGATCAAGTTAAAAACAACTTTTTGATTGGAAAGCATGTGTAAATGATGTATGTTTGGTAAGATTTGGTATGAAGGTAATACTTTTGTTAATATTTAAAAATATAAGAAATAAAAACTGTAGTAAAATTAAAAATGGTGAAACAATTGAATTGATTGATGTGTATACCAAAGAAGGGACAAGGTGGTTTAATTAATGAAATGTCAAAGTTGCGGATACAGTATTGAGGAAAATGAACATTATTGCAATCATTGTGGAACAAAACAGGCAATTTTTGAAGCCGGCTTTGAAGCAAAAAAATGTAAATTTTGTAAAAAAGATATACCAGTTAATGCGAATTATTGTGTATATTGTGGGAAAGATCAAGCTTTTATTGATGTAAAAAACTTTTCAGAAAAAGCAGCAGAAGAAGAAATACAGCCGAATCCGGATGAGACAAAGGAGAAAAAATTATTACAGAATGAAAATGAAAAACCTGGAATTTTTGTTTCTACGAAATTAATGATTAAAGATATGTTTGTATTGCAAAAAAGAATGGGAAGAGCTGACTTTTGGTGGTCAATTGCGGGCATATTTGCACTGTCGTTGATATTTGGTTTGGCGTTGGGGGAAGTACTTGTAATTGTGAATGAAATTAATCCTGCCGTTGTAGATTTGACAGAACGAATCGCAATAAGCCTGTGGATGACTTTGATTTATATTTCAATTACAACTGCTCAAATAAGGCGCCTTCATGACTGCAGTTTACCAGGAATTTTGATACTTATGAAATTTTTGTTTGGGTTTGGAGACTTTTTGTTACTGTTACTATTAATTTTACCCCAATCAAAGCGTGATATGAGTTATACTTTCAATAAGAAGCAGTAGATAAACTATATCCAGTATCGGAGAATTAGTGATGATCAGTGGAAATAAAATACTATTAAGACATGTTCAACTTGGTGATGTTGATGATTTATATGAGTACAGCTCTCAAAAAGAGGTCGCTCAAGCAGCTGGCTTTATTCAAAGCGATAATTATTCGGCAGCTAAGGATTTCTACGCTGAGCTTGATAATGACCTAGCTTGGGTAATAATTCTGAAAACTGGTAAAGTTATTGGAAATGTTTGTTTATATGAACAGGGACTTGATTTTGCGAAACAAACTGAAAAACGAGTGGCGATAGGGTATGCTCTCAATAATAAGTATTGGAATAAGGGTTATATGTCTGAAGCTTTGATATTACTGGTTGAATGGATAAAGAATAACAAAATGGGGATAGATGTAATTGAGGCGTACGTCACTAACCGAAATATTGCATCACAGCGTGTGCTGGAAAAGGTAGGATTTTCAGTCTCTTCAATCATTGATGTTCCATATTTTGATATACAACTAATGAATAATAAAGTAATAGCTTATGAAAAAATATTAAGAAAAGGAGAAGTTGAATATGCAGTTAACCAAGGGCTTTGAGCAGGCAGCATGTATTATTGCACTTTTAGCAACTCAAAAAAGAGATATACCACTGTCATCGCAGATGATTCACGAAAGGATAAAGGGTTCGCAAACTTATTTGCAAAAAATAATGCGTAAATTAGTAGTTGCAGGTTTAATAACATCCGTTTCTGGCAATAGTGGTGGATTTTCTTTGGCAAAGGATCCAAAAGAGATAACTTTGCTCCAAATTGTGAATGCGACTGAGGGAAACATAAAAACATATCCTGAATTAGGCTTTCTTGACTTGGTTTTTAAGGACTTCTTGCCAATATCACATGAGGCGACACATGTGATTGATGAAATTTTTCAAGAAGCAGATAAACGATGGTGTGAATATTTAAGTGAAAAAACGGTTTACGATATAATCATAGAGACTTTTGATAATCGACAATTTAAGCTTGTCGATTGGAATGATCCTGATGTGACAAAGAATCAAGAACTGGGGGATCTGTTGAAGGATATTAAATATTGAGATAAAAGGGTAGAGTAGTGTGCGGCTTTTTTCAAAGTTACATTTTTAACAAAGCATATTTTTTTAAGCTATATAATTCCATAAGTACAAGTAATTGCTTACATAAATAATAATTATTTTATTCACAAGAAAAAAACAAACTAGTATTTAACTGCCCCTAATGCTATCATAATTCTTGAATTTACAAGCATCATTTACTAGTGATGTAGACAAGTCAATATGATTTGATTGAGAAGGAGTTTTACTACAATGGAAGACAAGGAAAAATATTATGGTGCCGATGCATTAATTGACAGTCTTACAAATCATGATGTTGAATATGTATTTGGTATCCCTGGTGCAAAAATTGACCGTGTGTTTGAAAGACTTGAACATCCAACTAATTCAAGAGCACCAAAACTAATTTTAACTCGTCATGAGCAAAATGCCGCATTTATGGCTGCAGGTATTGGCCGTATTACTGGTAAACCAGGTGTCGTATTGACGACTTCAGGGCCTGGCGCAAGTAACCTTGCAACTGGTCTTGTTACTGCAACAGCTGAAGGAGATCCTGTTTTGGCTATTTCAGGACAGGTTCAAAGAACTGATTTACTTCGCTTAACACATCAAAGTATGGACAATGCAGCTTTGTTTGCACCAATTACAAAATATAGTGCTGAAGTGCAAGATCCTGACAATATTTCTGAAGTTGTTGCTAATGCTTATCGTGAAGCAGAGGCAGGAAAACAGGGAGCAGGATTCGTTTCTGTACCTCAAGATGTTGTTGACTCTGAAGTGAATACAAAGGTAATCAAACCGTTGATTGCACCCAAGTTAGGACCAGCGAGTCCAGTTGAGTCTACATTGCTTGCACAAAGGATCAAGGCGGCTCAAATGCCTGTTTTGCTTGTTGGGATGCGTGCGTCGTCTCCAGAGGCAACAAAGGCAATTCGAGCATTGATTGCAGAGACGCACTTGCCAGTTGTTGAAACATTCCAAGGAGCAGGAATAATTCCTCGTGATATGGAGAATGATTTCTTTGGTCGCGTTGGGTTATTCCGCAACCAGCCAGGTGATCGTTTACTTAAAAAGAGTGATTTAGTTGTTGCAATTGGTTACGATCCAATTGAATATGAACCGAGAAACTGGAATGCTACTGGGGATGCAAACATTGTAGTTATTGATACAATCGAATCTCAAATAGATAAGAATTTCCAGCCTGAACGTGAGTTGATTGGTAATATTGAGCAGACATTAGATTTCTTGTTACCGTACATGAAAGGTTATAAGGTTCCTGAAACATCACGCAAATACTTGGCAGATTTGCATGTTAAGCTTGAAGAACGCGATGAAGCTCCAGCAATTAAAAATGATCAAATTTTAAATCATCCATTAAGTGTCATCCGTGAGATGCAAAGGCATATAACCGATGATATGACAGTAACTGTTGATGTAGGTAGTTTCTATATTTGGATGGCGCGTCACTTTAGAAGTTATGCTCCTCGTCATTTATTATTCAGTAACGGTATGCAGACGCTAGGTGTTGCTTTGCCATGGGCAATTGCAGCAGCTTTAGTTCGACCAAATACGCAAATTGTTTCAGTTTCTGGTGATGGTGGTTTCTTATTTTCCAGTCAAGACTTGGAAACGGCTGTCCGTCTTAACTTAAATATTGTGCACATTATTTGGAACGATGGTAATTTCGATATGGTTAAATTCCAAGAAGAGCTTAAGTATGGGCAAGATGCCGGTGTAAAATTTGGTCCGGTCGATTTTGCCAAGTATGCTGAGAGCTTTGGTGCTACCGGGATGAAAGTTACAAGGGCAAGTGAACTCAAAGCAGTTCTAGATAAGGCGTTTGCAACAAAGGGCCCAGTTGTAGTCGATATTCCAGTTGACTACAGCTTTAATCACGAATTAGGTACACAAATTTTAGAGGATCAAATTCATTAATTATTAGTTTAGAAAGGGCAACACTTATTTTTAATAGGTGTTGTCTTTTATTTGGGACGGCGTATAATTGAGTCATATCGAAAAGAGGTTGCAAATGATATCAGTAACTGCAGTGAGATGGTGAAGCATTGATGAGCTGCAGTGAAAGGAGATTTTGCCGAAATGATTAGTTGCTTTAACAGCTAGTTGTTGGGATTCAGCTTAAGAGGTTGGGAACTGTCGTGCAGATTTGTGCGGAGAGCTATCGAGTATGACTTTTTATTGACACTTATGAATTATAAAAGTCTTGCTGCTGTTAGCGGTAAGACTTTTTTATTTATGTTGTATTTATGTTTAAAAAGCTAGTTGACTGGAGCACATGCTTGGTTGCCTCTTGAAAATTTAGGAGGAAGAATGGAAGCAAAAAAAGTTACGAGAAAAGTTAGTCGTACGCTGAAGACAAGACATTTGTCGATGATTGCCCTTGGTGGAAGTATTGGAACTGGTCTGTTTGTTGCAAGTGGTTCTGCAATTAGTACCGCAGGACCTGGTGGGGCTTTAGCAGCCTACATAGGTATAGGCGTGATGGTCTATTTTTTGATGACAAGCCTAGGTGAGATGGCAACATACTTGCCGGTCACAGGGTCATTTGCAACATATTCCAGTAGATTTGTCGACCCTGCATTTGGCTTTGCAATGGGATGGAATTATTGGTTCAATTGGGCAATCACTCTGGCGGTTGATGTCAGTACAGTTGCCTTAGTGATGAAATTTTGGTTTCCCCATATTCCTACATGGATATTCAGTATGGTTGCTTTGTTAATTATATTTGCCATTAATGCTTTTTCAGTTTTGTCATTTGGAGAGGCTGAGTATTGGATGTCACTGATTAAGGTAGTTACAGTTATTATTTTCTTAGTAGTTGGTTTTTTGACGATAATTGGCATTATGGGCGGTCATGCTGTAGGACTTGAAAATTTTGTCTATCATAAAGCACCATTTGTTGGAGGAATCCCAACCTTATTAAGTGTCTTTGTAGTAGCAGGTTTTTCATTTCAAGGAACAGAACTAATTGGGATTACGGCCGGTGAATCTGCTACACCTGAAAAGAGTATCCCTAAGGCGATTAAACAAGTATTTTGGAGAATTCTATTATTCTATATTCTTTCTATTTTTGTAATTGCTTGTTTGATACCATATACAAGTTCTAACTTATTAGGCTCAAGTGCAAGTGATATTACGATTAGTCCATTTACACTTGTTTTTAAGCGGGCAGGATTAGCTTCTGCTGCAAGCGTAATGAATGCGGTAATCCTTACTTCAGTGATTTCTGCTGCAAATTCGGGTATGTACGCTTCTACAAGGATGCTTTTTTCATTAGCACATCATGGTAATGCCCCACGGATATTTAATAAATTAAATACACGAGGAGTTCCCTTCTATGCATTGTTGGGAACAACTGCAGTTGGATTGCTGACCTTTTTTGCAAGTGTGTATGGTACTAGAATATATTCGTTTTTGCTAAGTGCAAGCGGGCTAACGGGATTTATCGCTTGGCTTGGGATTGCGATCTCACATTATCGTTTTAGAAAAGCTTTTAAGGTGCAAGGTATGTCATTGGATAATTTGAGATATCGTGCAAAGTGGTTTCCGTTTGGACCCTTACTTTCTTTCGTTTTGTGTGTCCTGGTGATAATCGGGCAGGATTTAAAGTCATTCGCTAACTGGGATTGGCAAGCAATCGGTGTTAGTTATATGAGTATTCCGTTATTTTTGATTCTATTTTTCTATTATAAGATCAAGTATCACACAAAAATGATTCCGCTACAGGAAGTTGATTTGACGCCACATGATATTGCAAGTAAAAAAGTTGAATAATAGTTGCAATTCTATTGAAAAACCATTACTATTATTTACAGATAATATATCAGAATATCAGAAAACATTTGAGTACGCCTATAAGTAGACTTTCAGAGACATGATGGTTGGTGAGAATCATGAAGTCGAAATTCCAGCGTTCGTTATGTGGGCAGGTAATGCTGCACGGGAAACCGTTATTTTAGTTGAGTGCGATTTTATTGAAATCGAACTTGGGTGGTACCGCGAATGAAGTCTTTTCGTCCCAATTATGGGATGAGAAGGCTTTTTTATTTAAAAATTGGAGGAGAGCACAAATGTTAGATATCAAGATGATTCGTCTTAATGAAGATGAAGTCAAAACAAGACTGGCAACACGCAATGTTAAACCTGAAACAATTGATGACTTGCTTGAACAAGATAAGATCCGCCGTGGATTGGTCGTTAAGACAGAAACACTGAAACAAAAAAGAAATGAAGTATCACAGGCAATTGCTCAGGCAAAGAGAAATAAGGAAGATGCAGGGGTAGCTATTGCTGAAATGAAAGAGGTCGGTAATGAGATAAAACAACTTGATGAGCAGCTTAATGTGGTGAATGACAAAGTTCTTGATATGGCAGCGAGACTACCCAATTTACCAAACCCGACGATTCCTGTTGGACCAGATGAAGCAGCAAATGTAGAAATTAAAGTTGTTGGAACTCCTCGTAAGTTTGATTTTGAACCAAAGGCGCATTGGAATATAGGAGAGAACCTTGGAATTTTAGATTTTGAACGTGGGGCGAAAGTTTCGGGTAGTCGTTTCTTATACTACAAGGGATGGGGTGCCAGGCTAGAACGCGCTATTTACAACTTTATGCTGGATGAGCATGCGAAGGAAGGCTATACAGAAGTATTACCACCTTATATGGTGAATGGCGCTTCAATGTTTGGCACAGGGCAATTTCCTAAATTCAAAGAAGATGTTTTCCAGATTGAAGGACAGGATTTAACTTTAATTCCTACTGCCGAAGTACCTTTGACAAATTATTATCGTGATGAAGTTATTCCAGATGAAGATTTACCAGTATATTTTACTGCACTATCACCATCCTTCAGATCAGAAGCCGGTAGTGCTGGCCGGGATACGAGAGGACTGATAAGACTGCATCAATTTAACAAAGTTGAAATGGTTAAGTATTGTAAACCGGAGAACTCCTATGATGAATTAGAGAAAATGACTCTAAATGCTGGTAATATTCTTGATAAGTTGGGACTTCCATATCATGTAATTACACTTTCGACTGGTGATATGGGCTTTTCAGCAGCCATGACTCATGATGTTGAAGTTTGGATGCCTTCACAGCATGTATATCGTGAAATTTCAAGCTGTTCTAATTGTGAAGACTTTCAGGCACGAAGGGCACATATTCAGTATCGTGATGAAGATGGGAAGCTGAAATTTGTGCATACCTTGAATGGCTCGGGACTTGCTGTTGGGAGGACAGTGGCGGCAATCATAGAGAATTGCCAAAATGAGGATGGCACAGTTACTGTACCAGAAGTGCTTCGCCCATATATGAATGGACTAGAGGTTATTAAGTAGACATAATTTGAAATTTGTTGTCCAAACTAAACTAGTATAGAGTGTGACTTAGGCTAGTAAAATTTGAGATTAGGCAGAACACCTTTACTTATGGAACATATCTATCTAAATAAAACAGTGGAGTTAGGTCAAAAGCTATCTTTTGGCCTGACTCCTTTTTGATGTGGAGGGTTTTACCGATGATAGAAGATTCAGGTCATTTGGTAATATAAAGTGTTGAGAATAAAAATAAAAAAAGTTGTTGACGCAATATAAAATAGTTGGTATGATATTCATTGTTGTCAAGGAGATTGCTTGTCTTTTTATCCTTGATAAGGATGTACATAGTGAGGTTATTTTAATAAATTATTAATTTTGAAGTTCAATTTAAGTTAAAAACATGTTGACATTTTAATGAATAATGTGTATAATAATTTCTTGTGTCATGTCTAAA
>NZ_BACP01000034.1 GCF_000260415.1 Liquorilactobacillus mali KCTC 3596 = DSM 20444 | reverse complement strand
TTTTTCTGGTGAAGCTCTTTTGGTATAATTAAAAATAAAAAGCACCGATTGCAGCCAGCACTTTCAAAAACAATACCCCTTTATAAACAAAAAGAAGAGATTAGTGAAAATCTAAGAACAATTTTCGCTAATCTCTTCTTTTTTGAAGGACTTATGGCACAGCCCCTTTTATTATCAAGGTTAGATAAACCATAAATTTTACTTGTGGGGTGAGAACAGCACAGCCTTAGCGAGAAAAACTTACTTTCAATATAATAGTTTTCAGTAAGATGATATTTACAAGAACAGAGGGATTTAAAGGCAAGCAACAATAAAAAGGTTGTACATTTGAGACTGAACAAATTTTAAACAATACCTGCTTTTATTTAGAAGGATATTAAGAAAATATAGTGAAAGAATTATACTCTTTTACAGCGTATAGAGCTAATAATAATTGTTTTCCCATAGTGAGGGAAACAATTAGTACTTTTAAAATAGTAAGCGGTTACATAAAATATAAATGTGGGGTGAGAACATGCGAGATAAATTGATTCAGGTATTAGAAGTGATAAGTGGTTTACAAGAGCTGAAGGTGAAGGATTTAGCAATTCAGCTCGGAGTGACTACCAAAACTGTACGCAATGATATCAGACAGCTCAACGAATTGCTGGCCAGCAAAGGGCTTGATCAAATAGTTATCAGTAAGGGTACAATTTATAATCCGTTCTCCTCGACAATAATGAAAAAATTTATCCAGATGGCAAACGACAATGTGCAAGATGACTCGTATTTAAACCCACAACAAAGAATCATATTTTTGCTCATGGAATTCTTGTTTGCTAAAGACCCTTTATTTTTAGTTGAATTACAAGAAGATATGCAAATTAGTAAAAGTACAATGGACAACGATATGCGTGATTTGCGAAAGTTGGTTCAACCTTATGGATTGCGTATTGTTACCAATCATACAAGTGGAGTAAGCGTGCAAGGAAATGAACGTGCGATTCGAATGATGTTTACAGACATGTTTAGTCATCAGCCTAATATCTTAGATATAGTTCGTGATAGATTTAAATGGTCGACAATACTAGTAAATGAAGCAAGAAAAGTTTTTAACAATACTGATGTTATTTATTTGAAAAAAATTTTACGAGATATCTTTTCTGATTCACATTTAGGAGTAAATGACAATTATCAACAGCAAGCAATTGTGCTGACAATGGTATGGCTCTTACGTGTACAAAATGGTCATAATGTTGATACTGACGCAGATACAGATGTGGCTACACTTAACGATCATCAATCAGAATTTGTAAACGCTATAATTGGACATTTTGGTTTGAAAATTATTGGTAAATCAGAGGCCAGTTATTTGGCATTTACAATTAGTAGTTTTGACTCTGATGAACCAGCAGAATTGGAAAATTGGGCTAAATCACAAATTATATGTTTGGCGTTGATCGAGTGGATGGAAGAAACACTTGAGTTTCCATTTTCAAAAAGTGAGAGTCTATTCGAGCGGGTATATAAGCATATCTCGGCATTAATTAAGAGACAAAGTAGGAGTGTAAATGCATATAATCCGTTAAAAAGGACTATTATGCAAAGTTATCCAGAAATCTTCAATTCGGTTAAAGCTTTTTTTTTAAAAAGGGGTCAGGAGTATCAAATGAATCTCTCAGACGATGAAATAGGATATCTTGCTGTCTACTTTTCAACTACACAGGTTGAAATTTGTCAAGAACAGGTTCGCAAGTACAGAATTGCAATTATCTGTAACTATGGATTGGCAACCGGACGTTTACTGGCAGCAAAACTTGAAGAGCATTTCAATGTTGACGTTTTGGCAATTTTAAGTGTGTCTGAACTTGACATCCTGAATAAAATACCAGTTGGATTGGTTTTTAAAACAGTTGATGTTGAAATTGCAGGATTTCCGAGCCTTAAAGTAAATCCGATACCTTCTGTTAAAGATGTTCAAGCCGTAGCAAATTTCTTAAAAGAACACTCTAAGCTATCAAAGTATGAGGAAAATCAGTTAGAACCTGCACGATTATTCAATAATATATTGATTGTTCTCAAAAAAAATAGTATAGACATTAGCAATAGTTTGGTTTTTGAGCTACGGCGGGTATTTGAAAAAAATAGGTTGAAAATAAATGAAAGAGAGGTTCAACCAATGTTGAGGGATCTTATTAACAATAGTCAAATTCAATTACAGGTACCAGTTAGTGGATGGAAAGATGCGATTATGAGGTCTGCAAAGCCACTCCTAGATGAAAACTATATTGAGTCGAGATACGTAAAGGCAATGATAGAATCAGTTGAAGATTATGGGCCATATATCGTTATTGGTCCATCAATTGCATTGGCACATGCAAGACCAGAGGATGGTGCAAAAAAACTTGGTGTGTCAATTATGACACTTGCCCACCCAATCAATTTTGGAAATCCCGAAAATGATCCTGTTAAAATTATTTTTTGTCTAGCAGCGGTTGATAATTACTCACACTTAAATGTGATGAAATCTGTTGTGCGGTTAATTAATGATCAAGATAAGGTTGAAAGACTTGCTGATATTTCTGATATTAACGAATTTTGTAAAGTGCTGTTTGGTCCAAATGAGACTAAGGAGATGATTTAAAAATGAATAAGAAATTGAAAATTTATTTTATTTGTGGTAATGGGCTGGGAAGTTCTTTAGCTTGCCAAATGGTGGTAGAGGATGTGCTTAGCAAGGAAAAAATTGAGGCAGATTTAGAGCACGAATCTATATCATCAGCACCAGGGTTAAGGACAGATATTATTGTTTCGGCCGAAAATTTTAAAATGCAATTTGAAAAATTTGAGATGGACCCAGAAATTCATTTTGTATTTTTACACAACATTGTTAGTGAGAACGAAATTAAGGAAAAGCTTATTCCAGTTATCAAAGAATTGTCAGAATAAAGTAATCAGTAAATTTGTCTGGAGGTAAGACGATATGGTTGTTATTAATTTTATTATTCAAAATATTCTAACGCAATCAGCTATTATCATCGCACTTATTGCGTTACTGGGTTTAGTTCTGCAAAAGAAATCATTCGGTACGGTGCTCACAGGTACTTTTAAAACTTTACTTGGATTTGAGGTTCTGAGCGCGGGTTCTACGGTTATTACTGCTAGCTTGACATACTTTGGTAAAATCTTTCAACATGCATTTCATTTGAACGGTGTTGTTCCAAGCATAGAAGCAATCAATGGGCAAGCAATGAACACGTTGGGATTAGGTAATGAAATTGCGTTTACATTCCTAGGTATCTTCATTGTTAACATTATTATTGCACGTTTTTCACCCTGGAAGTACATTTTCTTGACCGGTCAAGCGCTATTATGGATGTCCACAATGACGGTTGTTGGCGGTAAAATTTGTGGTTTCAATACCGTTGTAACGGTTGTTTTGGGGAGCATTATTGGCGGTATTTTTGCTGTTGCTATGCCAGCATTAGCTCAACCATTTGTTCGCAAAATTACTGGTAATGATGCAATTGCATTAGGACACTTCTGTACAGTCGGTTATCTATTTGAAGCAGGTGCAGCCTGGATTTTTGGCGAACGTGGTGAAAATAAGCATTCTGTTGAGGACATTAAACTTCCTAAGGCTCTCGAATTTATGCAGGATACTTACCTATCAGTTGCTGTTGTTATGGTCCCTTTGTATTTAATCACTGCTGCATTTGCAGGTCCAAAGTGGGCAGGTGTTGGTACGACTAATTATATGGTCGAATCATTCCTACAAGCTGTTCAGTTTGTTGTCGGTGTCTATGTACTGTTGGCAGGGGTTCGACTTCTGTTGGGAGAAATTGTGCCAGCATTTCGTGGTATTGCTATGAAGCTTGTTCCCGATGCAAAACCTGCGTTAGATTGCCCTGTTCTTTTCCCATACTCACCAAACGCAGTTATTCTCGGATTTGTCACAACTACAATTGGTACAGTGATTGGTATGTTCTTAATGCCAGTGATGGGTCTAGCCGTTATTTTACCAGGTATGTTAACAAACTTTTTTGCAGGTGGGACTGCTGGAATTTTTGGTAATGTTGTTGGTGGGCGACGAGGGGCAATCATTGGAGGTGTGCTTCACGGTTTGTTCATTACGTTACTCCCAGCACTGTTGGTTGTTGCTTTGCAAAGCCTTGGTTTTGTAAATGCTAGTGCTACTGATTCTGATACGATTGTCGCAGCATTAATGTATGCATTTATTTTTGCACCGATTTTGAAGGCAATCTAGGTATGACAAAAATAGCTGATTTTGTGATGGGAGATGATGCCATGTTTGGATTTAATAAAAAGAAAAAAGTAGAGTTTACTAATGCTAAAGAACTAACTTCTAAGGAAATTGAAAATCTTATCATTAGAGCAGCAAATCTTAAAAAAGAGATAAGCGAGGCTAATGCTGATGATGAAAAAATTAAATTGTATGAGGATCTTGGTACGGTATATGTGAAACTTAATCAAACAGATAATGCTATCTTTGCATATGAAGCAAGCTTGAAGATCAAGGAACAGTTTGGTGATGCATATAACGTATTATTGAATCTTTATGAGGAAAAACGCAAAATTGCGGCAGTGGCTAAAGATGATGCTGAAATTCAAAAATGGATTGGGAAAACTGATAGTTTATTAGATATGTCAAAACGAGTTCTGCGTTCAAACATGTTCTGAAAATTATATCTAAATAGGAGGAGTTATCTTATGTACAAGAATCTTGAGTCGATGTTAGGGGAAGCAGAAAAATTGAACTATACTGTGGGTGCTTTTAATGCGCATAATCTTGAAATGGTACCTGATATGATTCGAGCAGCTAAAGATGCTGGATCGCCAGTTATCATTCAAACCAGTGAATCTACTGCAAAATATGTTGGAATGAAAAACTTTGTAGCTGTATGTAAAATGATGGCTGAAGAGTTACTTGTCGATGTGGATTTACATCTTGACCACGCTAAATCCTTTGACAATATAAAAGAAGCAATTGATGCTGGATACAGCTCTGTAATGTTTGATGGCTCGGCATTGCCCTTCCGAGAAAATATGGAACGTTCATTACGTGTAACAGATTATGCACATAAACATGGTGTAGCAGTTGAATGTGAAATTGGTACAATTGGGGGTACTGAGGAGGGAATAACTGTTGCCGAAGGGGTCTATACCGATCCTAAACAAGCACTTGAATTTCTGAGTAATGTGCCTGTTGATGCACTTGCTGTGGGTGTTGGTACTCATCATGGTCAGTTTGAATCTAAAACGAAACTTAATTGGAATTTAATTGAAGAACTTCATTCAAATATATCAACGCCGCTTGTGATCCACGGTGGTACTGGAGTTAACGAGAATGATTATCATCGTCTGACGGAAAATGGTATTCGTAAATTTAATGTCGGCACTGAATTACTAGTTGCTTGGACACGAACTGCTAAGAAGTATTTTGATAAAACTGAAGTTAATAACTCTTTGCGAAACAATATCATGCCATGTAATAAGGCAGTGTACGATGTGGTAAAACACAAGATAGGTTTGTTTTTGAATAAATAAAAAGTATTGTTTAATGTGACAGTAAAGATTGGGAGAAAAGTTCGTTAATTTTCCAATCTTTTACTTTGCAGTGGGGGATGGTGATAGTAGTGAATTCAGCACAAAAAACATTAATTTTATTAGCCGGAGCTCCAGGAACAGGTAAAAGTTACACAGGAAGAATTATTATGCGAGCATTTCCTTTTCTAATTTATACGCCGCTAGATATGTTTAAGGAACACATATACGATGAAATTGGTTTTGATAATTTAGAGCAAAAAAAAGTTCTTGATGAAGAGGCACGAGAACGTTTTTATCGAGCAGTTGGACTCATGATGAGTTATGAAAAACAGATACTGTGTGATTATCCTTTTAGCTATAAACAAAAACCATATCTTAAAAGCATTGCATATAAAAACGATTATCAAGTAATTACTGTGAGGCTAGAGGCTCCAGTTGATATTTTGTATTGGCGTCAACGTAATCGTGATCAAGAAGAACCACGACATCTCGGACATCTGATGAATCACTATCATCGTGATGATGTATTAGAATCAAACACAAAATTTGATGGGATGCCAAGTATAGAAACATTTGAAAGACGAATGAGGGACCGCGGATATGCAAATTTTAGTTTAGGAAAATTACTTCGTGTTAATGTGAGTAATTACTCTCAAATTGATTATTCAAGGTTGGTTAATACACTTGAGAAAATAATTGGTATTAATGCCTTATCCATAAATAACGAAGGCAACTAGCATACGAGAAGATATATTATTTTATCTTAAGTGACAAATTGACAGTGCCACTGGGACCTTTTTTTTGATCAAGGATGTCATAATGAAGAAACAATTGGCAGACAAAAGATTGAAATAAATTAGCGAAAGTACGGATAACAATAGAACTATATTATAATTTCAAGTTGCAATACGTGTTATATAAACATTTTATTTTTTTAGGGTATTGTTTTGAAGGCACTGGAGCATGGCTGTATTTTCATCCTAGAATACATTAATAGCTCTATCAGAAAAATTATGACTTCTTCTGGTAGAGCTGTTTGTTTGGAAAATATGACTTGTTTTATTCTGGGATCTTAATAAATTTTTGTGAGTTCAATATTTATTGGAACATAACTTTACTTGCCATTTCGTATATCGTTATCTTCATCTTCGTTAGACAGGCACATTGCTTTTTTTAGGCCACGGGTACATTCGGCCTGAATTGTAACGTGACTAATATTATATTTAGCTTTTAATACATTTTCAATATTGCCATATATTTTCTCGGTTTCACTGAGTGGCAAATCGGGGAGATTGACATGTACAGATGCCATTAGTTCATTTTCGTTAATTGACCAAGAGTGAAAGTGATGGACATCTTTTATTTCTGGAATAGCCAGCAAATCACTTTTAACATGTTCGACATCAATATCAGGTGATCCTTCCATAAGGATTCTGAATGTCTGCTGGATAATCGGTAGAGATTCGTAAGCAATATAGAGTGATACTAGGATGGTAATAACGGGATCGATCCAAGTAAGATTGAAGAAGTAAATAAAAATAGCACCGATTATTACACCAATTGAGGCAAGGGAGTCACTCAATAGATGTAAGTAAGTAGCTTTCATATTAAGATTATTATGTGATCCACCGCGTAATAAGAGAGCAGCACCCAAATTAGCAATAAAACTAATTATTGCCACCCAGAACATAATAGCACCCTTAACAGCCTCAGGATTCTGAATGCGATCAATTCCCTCGAATAGTAAGAATAAAGAGATCAAAACCAGTATAATGGAGTTGAGTAATGCAGTTAGAATTTCTGCGCGACGATAACCATAAGAATTTTTAGGAGTAGCTTTTTTGTTCCCAATTACATTGGCAAGATAGCTTAAAACAATCGAGAAAGTATCGCTAAAATTATGAAATGCATCAGAAATCAGCGAAAGGCTTCCTGAAAGCAAACCACCAACTAATTCAAAAAAGGTGATTAGGATATTTAAAGTCGTAACTGATAAAAATCTTAAGTTTGTGTTATTGGGTTGATCCATATTACTACTCCTCTCTATGATAATATGAGTATATGTTCATATTATCTTAAATATAGCACTGTGGGTCAGGAAAAACAATGAGAATTTCTCGAAAATTTAAGAAAATAAAAAAGAAACACTTCTGCAACAATTATTGAGGCAATCTGATGTATTATCAGTATATAAATGAAAAGGAGGAACTACGATGGAACAATTCTTTGATTTTGGCAAAGGCTTGAAAGTCAACCGTTTAGGATATGGGACGATGCAGTTGCCTGGTAAAGGTGTTTGGGGACCTGCTAAAGACGTTGAGAATGCTGTAGAAGTAGTAACAACTGTAATTGACAACGGAGTTGATTTTATTGATACTGCAGATTCATATGGACCTTTCTTCGCTAATCTCTATTTGAAAGAAGCATTGAAACAACGGCCAGGTAACAATGTAATGGTAGCAACTAAAGTTGGATTTACAAGACAAGGTCCAGGGCAATGGACCCCTAATGGTCGACCAGACTATCTAAGACAACAAGTTGAATTAAACTTATTCTCATTGGGATTAAAACAAATTGATCTTTTGCAGCTTCACAGAATTGATAAAACAGTTCCTCTTGAAGAACAGCTCGGAGTGCTAAAAGAATTACAAAGTGAGGGAAAGATAAAACATATTGGACTAAGCCAAGTTTCCGTTCCCGAGATTGAGGCAGCACAAAAAATTGTTCCAATCGTATCCGTTCAAAATAGATATAACTTGATAGATCGTGCTGATGAAGATGTCTTAGAATTCGCTGAAAAAAATCACTTGGCATTTATTCCATGGTTTCCGCTTGCAACAGGAAAGTTGAGTGAGGATAAAAGATTGTTAAAGATTGCAGATAAATATGACGCAAGTCCTTCACAGATTGCACTAGCATGGCTGCTGAAGAAAAGTGCAGTAATAATGCCAATTCCTGGTACCAAATCAAAAGAACATGCAGTGCAGAATTTAGAGGCAGCTAAGATTGAGTTAACAGATGCAGAATTTAATGAACTGGGAAATTTAAAATAAAAAGGCAATCAAAGCAGGTTTTTAACTGTTTTGTTATAAAATTTATTGTGTAAAATGTAACAAACTATTATTTTAAGGAGTTGACAACAAAGTGGATTTTAGGATTGAGAGCGATACGATTGGGTCTGTTAATATTCCTGCCAATGCTTTGTGGGGAGCGCAAACTGAAAGAAGCAGGCAAAATTTTAAAGCCGGAAATAAGATGCCTTTGGATATAATTAAGGTACTGTTAGTAATTAAAAAGGCTGCCGCAGTGGCTAACCGTCAACTTGGGAAAATGACTGAAGAAAAAAGAGACTTAATTGTCGAAGCAGTAGATACTTTATTACAGCTTGGAGATGCAGAATTAAGAAGTGATTTTCCATTGCGAGTGTACCAAACCGGTTCTGGGACACAAACTAATATGAATGTTAATGAAGTTATTGCACATATGGCAAAGAAGCTTAACTCCAATCTAGAAATTTTACCCAATGATGATGTTAATATGGGGCAGAGTTCCAATGACGTTTTTCCTACCGCAATGAATATTGCAGCGACTCAGGCTTTGAAAAATCTAATTGAAGAAGTCCAAAAACTAGCAGCCACGTTAAGAGATAAGCAAGAACGCTATTGGGAGACTGTAAAGATTGGCAGAACGCACCTGCAGGATGCAACTCCACTGACATTTGGCCAGGAAATCAGTGGTTGGATAAGTATGTTGGAACATGATTTATCATTCATTAATACTATAAAGAAAAGTTTGTATGAATTACCACTTGGAGGAACTGCAGTAGGTACAGGATTGAACACAACAAAGGAATTTACGAAAATCGTAAATACTGAGATCAACAATCACTATCATGATAAATTCAATGTGGAAAATAATAAATTTTATGGATTAGCGGCACATTCAGCAATCAATGCTGTACACGGAACACTAAAAACATTGGCGGCAGATTTACTTAAAATAGCAAATGATGTCAGATTTTTGGCAAGTGGACCTCGTGCCGGATATGGTGAATTGAACATTCCAGCAAACGAACCTGGTTCATCGATCATGCCGGGCAAGGTCAATCCTACACAGGCTGAGGCGCTAACCATGGCAGCTGTTCGCGTTATTGGCAATGACACGGTAATTTCCGTGGCAGCATCACAGGGAAATTTCGAAATGAATGTTTATAAACCTGTGATTATCGATACTTTTCTAGAATCGGTTAACCTGCTGACACTTACCGTCAATGGTTTTAACGAAAAAATGATTGTGGGGATGACAGTTAATGAGAAGAAAATGGTGGAGCTGGTAAATAACTCGCTGATGACTGTAACGGCTCTGTCACCACACTTGGGATATCATAAAAGTGCTGAAATTGCGCAAAAGGCCCAAAAACAAGGTATTTCGTTGAAAGAAGCTGCACTAGAAACAGGAGAAATCTCAGAAAGTGATTTTGATAAGTGGGTTGATCCTAAGAAGATGACAATGATTGATGCAAAATAAAAAAATAAATGAAGTGGAATACTTAAATACAAGTAGAGCTAAATATGGGGGAGAAAAATAATGGCTGATAAGTTTGTTTTCACACCTAGTCCGATTAAGCAACTTGGAACAGACTACGATGTAATAATAATAGGTTCTGGTAGTACAGGACTAACTTGTGCAATTCAAGCATATGAACTTGGACTTAAACCAGTTATCTTGGAAAAGATGGACAAAATTGGAGGTAATACTAATCGTGCGTCTTCTGGGATGAATGCTGCTGAAACAGAAGTTCAATTAGCTAATGGGGTAGTTGATAGTTTTGCCGAATTTTACGATGAAACGTATCAAGGTGGAGGAAAGCTGAATAACCAGGAAATGTTAGAGTATTTTACTACACATACAGCCTTGGCAATTGAATGGCTTTCTTCTCATGATATAGAATTGACCGATCTAACAATAACGGGCGGAATGAGTAAGAAAAGAGCACATCGGCCAGCTTCGACTGCACCAGTTGGAGCATATCTAATTAAAGGACTGCTGCGTATTATTCAGAAAGAGAATATCCCCTTATTTACACAGGTCAAAGTTGAACATATAAAAAAGAATACTTCTGACACTGAAGTAGTTATCAGGTTAAGTGATGAGATGCGAAAGACGGTTGTAGGGAAGTCGATTGTTATCGCAACGGGAGGATTTGGGGCCGGTACTAAATGGATAAAGAAGTATCGACCAGAATTGTTGAATTATAAGACAACCAACCATGGTGGCGCCACTGGGGATGGATTATCGCTTGCACAGGAAATAGGTGCTGAATTAATTCAGATGGAAATGATTCAAATTCATCCAACAGTACAACAAGATACGCCGCATGCGTACCTGATAGGTGAAACGGTTCGCGGCGAAGGAGCCATTCTTGTATCTAGTGAAGGAAAACGATTTGTTGATGAACTGGATACAAGAAAAGTTGTTTCACATGCAATTACTGCTTTACCAGGGAAAAGTGCATACTTGATCTTTGATGAGAAGGTCAGAAAACGTGTTAAAGCAATTGAATTCTATAATCATATAGGATTGGTTGAGAGTGCAGAAACAGTTGCTGAATTAGCAGAAAACTTGAAAATTGATAGTAATAGCTTAACTTCCACTTTAGCAGAATGGAATAAAGCGGTCGAGGCTGGAGTGGATACAACATTTGGAAGAAAAACAGGAATGAATATCAAATTAGATGCTGGGCCATATTATGCAATCCACGTTGCACCGGCGGTTCATTACACAATGGGTGGAATTCATGTTGATGAAAAAACCAGAGTGTTGGACGGAAATGGTTATGCGATTCCAGGAATTTTTGCTGCTGGTGAGGTTGCTGGTGGATTACATGGTAATAATCGAATTGGAGGCAACTCCATTGCAGAAACAGTTGTTTTCGGGAGACAGGCTGCACAGCAAGCATATGTATATTTGAAACAATAGGTGAGAGGTAGAGCTGCTAAAATGCAGTTCTTTTTTTGTATAGACTTTGGAAAGGTTGTAAGCGCTATCTAAATAATGTAAAATGAGTATGTAATAAAGTACTTTAATTGATAATGAGAGGGTGGGTTTATTATGAGTGAAAAAACGATTATGTTATGTTGTGCAGCAGGAATGAGTACCAGCATGCTTGTTGCTAAGATGCAGACTGCAGCAAAGGAACAAGGTAAGGAATATGATATTTTTGCAGTTTCAGCCTCCGAAATTGATCAAAAGTTGGTAGAAAAGGAAATTGATGTTGTTTTACTAGGACCACAGATTAGATATATGAAAAATGATATTGAAAAGAAATTAGTTGACAAAAAAATCCCGATGGATGTAATTGATATGCAGTCATATGGAATGATGAAAGGTGCAAAAGTTTTGGAGCAAGCGGAAGGTTTAATGGCCTGACGGTATATTTTAATTAACTATGATTTTAATCAATGAGAGGTGGTCGAAGAATGGGTTTTCCAGAAAATTTTTTGTGGGGTGGAGCCACAGCTGCTAATCAGTATGAGGGAGCATATTTAGAAGATGGCAAAGGTTTAAACACGGCAGATGTATTAACCAATGGCTCCCACACTGAGGCACGAAAAGTTACATGGATTAATAAAAAAACAAATAAAAAAGGACATGCTCCGGTAATGTGGGGGGAAAAATTTGAAATACCCGAAGGTGCCATACCTGCAGTACTTGAGGACGAATACTATCCAAGCCATACGGCGACTGACTTCTATCATCACTACAAAGAAGACATTGCATTAATGGCCAAAATGGGATTTAAGGTGTATCGCTTATCAATCAACTGGGCAAGAATCTTTCCCAATGGGGATGATGAACATCCTAATGAATTAGGTTTAGAATTTTATGATAAGGTGTTTGATGAACTGGAAAAATATGGGATCGAACCTCTAGTGACACTTTCTCATTATGAGACGCCACTGAATTTATCTGTTAAATATGGCGGTTGGGTCAATCGTCAGTTAATTGACTATTTTGAAAGGTATTCGGCAATCGTGATTGAACGTTATCATGATCGAGTGAAGTATTGGTTGACGTTTAATGAAATTAACGCTATGGATTTAGCTCCATATATTGCGGGAGGTGTTCTTGATCCTACACCACAGAATCGTGCTCAGGCGGCACATAATCAGTTTATTGCTAGTGCAAAAGTAGTTAAACTTGCACACAAGGTAGATGAGAAAATCAAAGTAGGGCAAATGTTAGCTTTTCAGCCTTTATATTCATATACTTGTGACCCAGTTGATCAAGTTAAAATTATGGAATTGAATCAAAAAATGCTATTTTACTCTGATGTGCAAACTGGTGGAAAATATCCTGAGTATCGGTGGAAACAATATGAGAGGGAAGGAATTGTGCTGGATGATAGTCCTGAGGATTATGAGCTGCTTGCGAAATATCCTGCTGATTTCTTAAGCTTTTCGTGTTATGGTTCATCTGTATTCACAACGCATCAAGAAGAAGCAAAGTCTAGTGGAAACTTGGGGTCCAACGGAGTAAAAAATCCATATCTAGAGACTAATGCTTGGGGATGGACCACTGACCCAGAATGTTTGCGGATAGCACTAAATACATTGTGGGATAGGTACCGTAAACCGCTTTGGATTGTTGAAAACGGAATAGGCTGGGCTGATGTTCTTGAAGATGGAAAAGTGCATGATGATTATCGAATTAAATATCTAAAGGCAAATATTAAATCGATGAAAGAAGCAATCGATATCGATGGGATTGATCTGTTAGGTTATACTATGTGGGGATGTATTGATTTGGTATCAGCGGGGACCGGCGAAATGAGGAAACGATATGGATTTGTCTATGTTGATCGTGATGATCAAGGTAATGGAACATTAAAACGAACTCCCAAAGACTCATTTTACTGGTACAAAGAAGTTATACAAAATAATGGCTCGGAAATCTAGAAAATGTGGTAAAAGCAACATTTTTTGGGAAAAAATAAACATGAAATAAGAAAATTACATTTAAATTTATTAGTGATTAGGGGCTGGGTCAAAAGTTGAATTTTGAACTAGTCCTTTTTATTGATTCGTATAAATGTTTTTAGGAGTTAAAGCTTTAATTTTCAGCTTTTATTGTTACACATTAACATTGTTCTTGTTTCTTATTTAAGTTATATATAGTTCAAACATTCAAAAAAAAGTATATAAAACTTGTCTATTTAAAGTTAGTACTATAAGGATGTATAATGAAAGTATTCTGATGAAGCGGGGAGAAAATATGACTGAAATAGCACGATTTTACGATGATTTCCAACCATCGCATTATGACATCTATCTTGACATAGATCGAGGTACTAAAAAGATAAAGGGAACAACAAGGATAACAGGGATTGCAAAAAGTGCTAACATTGCAATTCATCAAAAAAATTTGAAAATTGATCTTGTTGAAGTAAATGGAGAACAAAGTAAGTTTGAGATTGACACGACAAAAGACGCTCTTCGACTGACTATGGACAAATTAGGTAAAGTTGAAGTTAAAGTTGAGTATGAGACAAAGTTAACTGATTCAATGATGGGCATTTATCCATCGTATTATGAAATTGACGGCGTCAAAAAACAGATTATTGGGACACAGTTTGAGACTAACTTTGCCCGTCAAGCTTTTCCATGTGTTGACGAACCTGAAGCAAAAGCAACATTTGACTTAGCTTTGAAATATGATGAAAAACCAGGCGAATTAACTCTAGCTAATATGCCTGAAAATCGTGTTGAAGATGGTGTACATTATTTTGATACGACTGTTCGCATGTCAACATATCTGGTGGCATTTGCATTTGGAGAATTACAAGGCAAATATGCTGAGACTAAAAGTGGAGTCAAAATCGGGGTCTTCGCAACAAAAGCGCATAAAGCTAATGAACTAGATTTTGGTTTGAGTATTGCCAAACGTTCAATTGAATTTTATGAAGACTTCTATGAAACGCCATACCCACTGCCACATTCATGGCAACTTGCCTTACCCGATTTTTCGGCAGGTGCAATGGAAAACTGGGGCTTGGTAACCTATCGTGAGGCATATTTGACTCTTGATCCAGATAATACTTCATTAGAGATGAAACAGCTTGTTGCCACTGTGATTGCTCATGAACTTGCTCATCAATGGTTTGGTGATTTGGTAACCATGAAGTGGTGGGATGATTTGTGGTTGAATGAAAGCTTTGCCAACATGATGGAATATGTGGCAATTGATGCATTGGAGCCCGAATGGCGCATCTGGGAGACTTTTCAAGCATCAGAGTCACCTGCTGCATTGCAAAGAGACGCAACTGATGGGGTTCAATCGGTGCATGTACAAGTTAAAAATCCTGCAGAGATTGATGCATTATTTGATGGGGCAATTGTCTACGCTAAGGGTGCTAGAATGTTAGTGATGGTCAGGGCATTGATTGGTGACGATGCATTGAGAGCTGGCTTGAAGAATTATTTTGAAGAACACCAATATGATAATGCGACGGGTGCTGATTTATGGAAGGCACTAGGCAAAGCATCAGGAATGGATGTCTTAAAGATTATCAACTCTTGGTTAGAACAACCGGGTTATCCTGTGGTAACTGCAAAAGTTGAAGATGATGATCTCATTTTGTCACAAAAACAGTTCTTTATCGGTGAAGGTCATGATCAGGGACGTCAATGGCAGATTCCATTGAATAGTAACTATGATGAAATTCCTACGATTATGTCGGAAAAAGAAGTTAAGATTGCTGGGTATCAGAATTTACGAGAGAAAAAGGGCGAGCCTTTGCGGATTAATATTGGTAACAGTTCGCACTTTATTGTTAAGTACGATGATACGCTGCTTGAGGACATTTTGCGGGACGTTACAGGATATGATTCAATTACACAATTACAAATTCTTCAAGACTTGCGTTTGCTAGCTGAGGGCAATCAGGTTTCATATGAAACAATTGTCCCATTACTTAATAAGTTTGCAGATAGTAAATATGCATTAGTCAACACAGCCTTGTATAGTGTAGCAAGAAACCTGCGTAAGTTTGTGACACCTCATACTGTTGAAGAACAAAACTTAAAAGCGTTGTACAATAAATTAAGTGCACACCAAGTCGATCGTTTGGGGTGGATTCAAAGGGTAAATGAGTCAGTTGACGATCAACTAACGAGGCCTTATGTTGTCGGTGCAGCAATTTATGGAAACAATAAAACGGCTGTTGCTCAAGCACATGAACTGTTTAGTGCTAATAAAAATCAATTATCAAGTTTACAAGCTGATGTTCGTGCAGCAATATTAATAAATGAAGTCAAAAATTTTGGTAGTCATGAATTGTTTAACAAGCTGCTGGAAGAACATCGTCGGTCAGCAGATGGGAGTTACAAATCAGATATTTGCGCAGCATTAACAAGTTCTAAAGATCCAGCAATCCTCAATGAACTTATTGATAAGTTTGAGGATGCTGACACGATTAAGCCGCAAGATTTGCGCGCATGGTTTGCTGGAGTATTGTCAAATGCTGAGGGTGAACAACTGGCTTGGGATTGGATCAGAAATGAGTGGCAATGGTTGGAAGATACTGTTGGCGGTGATATGGAATTTACGACCTTTATTACCGTAATTGCCCGAGTCTTGCGTACAGAAGAAAGACTGGCTGAATTTAAAGAGTTTTTTGAACCGAAGTTGGTAGTTCCTGGATTGACACGCGAGATTAAAATGGATACGAGTGTGATAGAGAGTCGCGTTAAGTTAATTGCAGAACAGCAAAATGGTGTAAATAAAGCAATTAAAGAAGTGTTATAAAATCGTGTGAAGAAGTCATAAAAGCTCGACTTTGTGTCACAACATTGATACGTAATTAAAAAGGACTGAGTCAATTGTATTTTGACCTAGTCCTTTTGTTTTGGTTTTGAATTATGTGAATTAATAAATGTGTTTTTTAATGATGTCTTGTATGTTCTGCTAAATGAACCAAATGTGTCAAGAACGCATGAGTAGAAGCTTCATAGCGATACTTTCTGCCTAACTCAACAAGATAGCCATTGATGTAATCCACTTCAGTTGGGCGATTGTGTGACATGTCCTGATACATTGAAGGATAATGTAATGGATTAGCAACCTTTGATACGTAGTTAACACTATCTAGTTCCTCTTGCCGTGAATTGATCATAGTAATATTCGCACGTTCGCAGACATCGTATGCTTCATTAATCAATTGACGACTCAGTTCGTCGGCACCAGGATAGCTTGCAAATTCTCCCATGGTTATTTCAAAGAGGGTGCACAATGTATTGACAACAGAATTGAAGACCACTTTTGCCATCAAAGTTCCTAAGAAGTTAGTGGTTAGAGTCGGGTTGAATTGTGCTTTTTTAAGTTCTGTTACGATTTTATGTGTCATTTCATCAGGTTTTTCAGTATAATTTGCTAAATTCATTGTTCCGGCTCCACGAGCACCAATGAAATCAACATCCCCAGGTCCATTTAGCACTGTGGCAACAAGGGCCGTACCAGCAATTAATTTTTCAGGTTTAAAATAATTCAATAGTTTTTCAACATGGCCCATGCCATTCATACATGTTAAAACATACTGATTGTCGTTGAACTTAGGCGCCATTTGTTGAAGAAGACTTTCAAGTTGCATTTGTTTTGTAAAAACTACCCATACATCAGGATTGCCTGTGTATTCCTCTGGATAGAACATTTTAATGGGAACAAGTTGTTTATTTTCATGATCACGCGAAACAAAGACGCCGTTTTGTTTTCTGACTGCTTCAACATTTGGTTTCCAAGCATCAACGAATTCAACATCGTTGCCTGCCTCTTGGAGCAAAACACCATAACGATAACCCATAGCACCTGAACCTAATACTGTAAATTTCATGAAGATTCCTCCTATAATGTTTTTATAAGATAGATGTTGAAGATAAAAAAAGACATCCAATAGACAAATGTCTAAAGGACGCCTTCGCGTGGTACCACCTTTTATTCACTCACAACAGTGAGCCTTTATTCGAACTAAAAATCAATTCGTCAGCACTATAGTGGGTGCTCCCAAAGTGATTTACTACTTCATTACGAGTTTCAATCACTACGCTCAGAGATGATTTTTATTAACCTAGGATACCTACTTTCACCAAGATTAGGCTCGCTAAATCCATCTAATTAATAAAGCTTCTCTTCAACACGCTATCTCATTTTTTCTTAATATGTTTGAAGTCTAATACACTTTTTTGTTGTAGTCAATAGATTTTGAAAGAAAAGTTAATTATATTAAAAATGAATTTAAAATTAGTTTTTTATTAAAAAAAGATTGACATCTTAACTTTCTAAGCATAGACTAATACCAATATTGATAGACTAAATTTATTCAAATGTGGATATTAATGACTCAGTTTTGCTTAGAGAGTATGTGGTGGTGTAAACATATCAAAACTGTTTTACGAGAGTCGCATTTGAGAGCTTGCTTTTAGAGGCGAGATGGATACTTCCATTATAAAGCTGGAAAGACAATTTTGTTATTTCCGTTAAGATGAACTTTTTTAGTTCAAAAAAGGTGGTACCGCGTTTACGAACGCCCTTGGGTTGATGATGCAATCAATCTAGGGGTGTTTTTTGTTTTAAAAATAGAAAGGAGTTGTTGAAGTTATGAAGTATGGAATTATTGGTGCGGGTGCAATGGGTTATCGTTATGGTGTTATGTTGCAGGAAAATGCAGGTGTTGAGGTCGATTTCATTGATACATGGGAACCAAATGTAGAAAAAGTTCGCGAATTAGGTGGCGTTTCTGTAGCTAGAGATCATGAAAATCGGAGGGTTGTTCCAATCAATATTTATTATCCAGAAGAGTATCAAGGCCATCCTGATGTATGGATAGTTTTTAAAAAACAGATGCAGTTGGAAGAAGAGCTTGCACGTGATGCTAAGGCTGGACTTTTTCACGACGATCAATATGTTTTTTCCGCAATGAATGGGATGGGACATTTTGAAAAAATTGCACAATACTTTGCTCCTGAGAAGATAATTTGTGGTACTGCTATGATTGCAACGAGACTAGATGGTCCAGCAGATGTTGATTTTATGGGGAAAAAGGGTGCAGAAGTCATGCATCTTGCCATGTATGCAAGTAAGAGTATTCCTGAAGATGCTGAAGAATTTGTAACAGATTTAAAAAGAGCATATTTGGGACCAATTGTCGTTGAGGATTATCTTGGAATGTGTATGTCAAAAGTGGTTTTCAATGCTGTTGTTAACACTTTGTGTACGATGTTCGAAGTCCAAATGGGACAGTTTATTGAGTATGAAGGTGTTCCCCAGATGGCACGTCAATTGTTTGACGAAGCATATGATGCCTGCGAGCGAGCTGGAATTTATTTGATTGAAACAAGGCAAGAGGAAATTGACTCAGTTACGACTACAAGTCATGCACTTAAGTATCATTATCCTTCAATGTATCAAGATTTTTCTAAGGGAAGACCTACAGAAGTTGATTATATTAATGGATACATCGCAAAAATCGGTCGTGAACATGATTACGTGTGTCGTACTCATGAATTTGTCACACAACAAGTTCATCTGGCTGAGTTAATGAGAAAATATCACTAAAAATATTTCACACAATCTACTTGACGAAATACTAAAATGATTGATATACTCGGGTCTATACTTATTGTTTTAAATTCAGAAAGTTAAGAATAGGGGGAAATCATTATGGTATTCGGACACATTTTATTCGGAACTATCGCAGTTATTGGTGTTTTACTCTTAGAAGTAGGCTTTTATCGAGAATTTAATCGTTTAAATATGATTCAGAAACTAGGAATCTTTTTAACTATCTTTGGGTTAGTTGCAACAACTGCATTGGGTATTTTCTTAACTGGAAATGTTCTTGCAGGCATAGTAGTTGCAGTATTAGGTGTAGCATTGTTGGGAATTTTAGTACGACCAGTATTTGGTACTGAGAAAACAAAATGATTTGATTTGAATTGACAAGTTAATTTAATAAAAATAGGCGTTCTCAAAGTGAGAGCGTCTATTTTTATTGGAAAAATTAATTTATTTAGTAAGAATTTTAGTGATTGCCTTGTTAAATGCTGGAATATCATCGGGTGTACGACTTGTCACCAAGTTATTATCAATCACGACGGGCTCATCCTTAACTGTTGCACCAGCATAGTAAAGGTCTGGCTGTACAGATTTATATGATGTCATTGTACGCCCCTTAACTAGGCCAGTTTGAATGAATAACTGTGGTCCATGACAAATGGCAAAAAGTGGAGAATCACTCAACAGAAAATGTTTCGTAAATTCAACAAAGCGTTCATCAGAACGAAGCTGGTCTGGTGAGAAACCGCCTGGAATAAGAAGCGCATCAAAATCGGTAGGCTTTACAGAACTAATACCAGTGTCAACTTTTATTTCATTACCATGTTTACCTTTTATTGTAGTTGTATCATCAAGGCTAATGGTAGTGACTTCATGACCGGCTTCCTTTAAAGCCACAACGGGGGATGTATATTCAATTTCTTCTACTAAATTAGTAACTAAAACTGCAACTTTACTCAATTGTATTACCTCCTAAGATTAGTCTTAACATTCTACTACACCTTCAATATAACAAAAAAAATAAGAATATTCAATTAATCAGCTTGAGCAATGGGATCAAAGTGTATAGACATATTTTAATAGTAACAACACAATCTAAATATTAGATAGAAAAAGTTATTTGTTATATTGTGATTTCTAATTTTTCAAAGTATCTGACCACAAATGACATTGCTGCCTCACATAGATACTATAATGCTGACATTATTAAACCAGAAGTTGAACTTGATGGAACTTTTATAAATGTATCTGAAGAAAAAGGATTGGGATATAAGGTTGATTTCGAAAACTTGGCCAAATTTACAGTAGAGCAAAAAGAATTGGTTTAATAATATAAGCAAGAAAAAATAAGGGCTATACCGTGTATTTTGGGCATAGTCCTTATTTTTTAACATTCTAAAATTAATTTGTCAATTATACTTCGACCAAGTCATTAAAGAAGCTCAACAGCTGTTCCTTAGTCAGCTTTTCTTTTTCTGGACCAGCAACATCAAAAATAACCTTGCCTTTATCTAAAATAATTAGGCGATTTCCATATTTTAATGCATCGTCTAAGTGATGTGTAATCATCAAGCATGTTAGGTGCTGCTCAGAGATGATTTTATTTGTTTCTTCCATTAGTTGAAAGCTTGTTTTAGGATCTAATGCGGCCGTATGTTCATCAAGTAATAGCAGTTTTGGTTTTTGAATAATGGCCATCAAAAAACTAAGTGCTTGTCTTTGACCACCAGAAAGGTTTTCGGTGGCAACATCTAATTTAGTATTTAATCCATTACTCATGGTGCTAGTTAATTCCTTGAAGTGTGATTTGTGCTTATTTAAATGACGAAGTGTTAGGTTGCGAGAACTTCCTCGGCGAAGCGCTAAATTCAAATTTTCTGCAACAGTCATTCGAGGAGCTGTGCCCATTTTGGGATCTTGGAAAACTCTGCCTAAGTAACGCGCTCTTTTTTCAACTGTTTCTTTTGCAATATCTTTCTCATTTAGTAGAATTTGTCCACTAGTTATCGCAAGATTACCAGCAATTGTATTGAAAAGAGTGGATTTACCAGCACCATTTGAACCTAAAACTGTGATAAAGTCTCCACGATGGACATCAAGGTTCAGATTATTCAAAATAATATTCTCAGAAGGAGTTCCAGCATTTACAGTTGTAACGATATTTTTTAGAGAAAGAATTGGTTTATTTTGCATTCTTGATACCCCCCTGAGTCAACACTTTAGTCAACCTTAATTTTTTACCTAACACAGGTGACATTAAGCAAAGAGCTAAGATTATTGCCGACAATAAGTTGAGATCGTTTGTACTGAAACCAAGTTGTAAGACGATCAAGATAACAAAACGATAGATAATACTTCCTAAGGTTACTGCTACTAATCTTTGGTTAAGTGTTAACTCACCAAAGACAACTTCTCCAATAATAATTGATGCAAGTGCGATCACAATGATCCCTATCCCCATGTTAATATCTGCATAGCCATTACTTTGTGAGATCAGAGCACCACCAAGGCCGATAATGCCATTAGAGAGCATTAGTCCCATAATGGTCATGGAATCAGTGTTAATCCCTAATGAACGAGCCATCATTGGGTTGTCACCTGTTGCAATGAACGCCTGCCCCAATTCGGTTTGAAGAAAGAGCATTAATAAAATGGTAATAACTGCGACTGTGACTAACCCAACGAAAACACTGTCAAAATATTTAGGAAGTGATTCAAGAAAATGATTCGAGAAAATAGTCTGTTTTCCTAAGAGAGAAATATTGGAACCGCCCATGATTCTCAAGTTGATGGATAGACAAGCCGTCATTACGAGAATTCCAGCTAATAAGATAGGAATCTTGCCTTTAGTATACAGCAAACCAGTTAATAAGCCTGCAATTGCTCCGGCGATGAATCCAAGAATGCATGCTAGAAAAGGAGAAACACCACGTGTAATCACAGCAGTTGTTACGGCAGCGCCCAGCGGAAATGTTCCTTCAACAGTCATATCTGGAAAATTCAGGATACGGAACGTTAAAAATAAAGCAACTCCTAATATGGCCCATAAGAGGCCTTGACCAATACTTGAGACAATCATACTCATTTGAAAACTTCTCCTTTGCTTTGTGCCTGTTTAACAATATCATCGGGTAATGTGATTCCTAATAATTTAGCTTCCTTTGTATTGATTACATATTCACCCTTAGTAATATATTTAACTGGGAAATCCGTAGTTTTTCTACCGCGAAGAACTTGTGCAGCCATTTCACCAGCAACTTTCCCTAATTTATATTGACTGATTGCATATGATGCAAGACCACCGTCTTTGACCATTGTATCAGCAGCTGCAAAAACAGGAATCTTGGATTTGTTAGCAACTTCAACTAAAGTTTTCATAGCTGCAGCTACTTCGTTGTCTTGAGGTGCATAGACTGTATCCACTTGTGAAACCATTTGTTCAGCAACTTGCTGCATATCATTGGTACCTGAAATAGTATAGAGTTTGTAATTTATTCCTTCTTTTTTGCAAAGTGCAGCGAACTTCTTTGCATTGTAGGTGCCACCATGATCAGAAGATGTATAGATAATACCGATTGTTTTAGCATTAGGCATGACTGTCTTTATTAATGCCAATTGTTTTTCTAGAGGAGATTCACCTGAGGTACCAGTAATGTTAGCACCAGGATGCTTATCTGTCTTAACTAAGCCACTCCCAGATGGATTGGTTATACCTGCAAGGATAACAGGTGTTTTTTTACCAGCAACATTGGCTAGAGCTTGTGCGGCAGGAGTAGCAATTCCCGCCATTAGTGATACTTTTTCATTTGAAAATTTAGTACTCATAGTTTTTAAGTTACTCTGATCACCCTGAGCATTTTGAAAATCAATTTTGATGTTTTTACCAGGCGTATAACCGTATTCTTTTAAACCAGCTACAAACCCTTTATGGATCTGATCGAGTGCAGGATGAGACATTAACTGCAAAATTCCAACAGTAGGTATTTTTTTCTTTGCCGTTGTTGTATTTGATGAATTGTTTTGTGTCATAAAAAACGCTACCCCTAAAAATATAACTAGTGCTGCAATAAAGCCATAAAGTCTTTTCATAATTAAAATCTCCCCATTTTTTATTATAAATAATGAGAGCAAATAAAAAGGGCAAACCAGCATGCCTGGTCGCCCTCGAACCAAAGCCTGCTGTGTAGACCCATGCAGACTTCTTTTAGAATACAAGAAAGTTAGTCGGCACAGATACAAACTGTTTGCCAGATTGTATCCGTGTAATTACGAATTACAATCCGCTATGCCGGCTTTGCCATGAAATATTCGCTGTGAATAGACTAGACTTTCTCATAATCAAACTCGTCCTTTCGATAATTATTGATGTTAGTATATTGTTAATTATCCTCAGTGTCAAGAATAACTGTTAAATTTTTGCAAAAGTATCGCTATTTTTTTGATGATGTGCAATATCCATCCTAACATCATCAGCAATATCTGCAATGGTTATTCTACGCATTTTTGCCTCAGCGGTACTTTGAATTTCCAGATAGTATTTGTTTAAAATAGTCGGAATAATGTGACCGACTTGACACTCTTTCGAGGTATTTTGATCGACTTTTAAAAGTGGAGAATCAGGACAAGTTGCCATGTATACGTCGAAAATAGTGATTTTATTTGGATTTTTTGCCAACTTAGGACAAGCCGCTCCTTGAGTCGTTTCAAGTAAGTTTGCTTTTCTCAGTTGTCCCATCATTCTGCGTGTCAGACTAGGATTAGTATTAAGACTACTTGCAATCAATTCGCTTGTTAGTTTTTGATTATCATGCAACTCGATATATACTAGAATGTGAATTAGGTCGCTCAAACGATTATTAGCCATTAGAGTGCATCTCCTTTCCTCTGTTGTTACTTTAAAAGTAATATAACACAAAACTTAAAAAAAATAAAACAAGTTTACTACACTATGATTGATTTGTGTTAAAATTACATAGAATATAAAAAGTAACATGAATTAAGTTATTAGGTTTAGAAAGTTTATTGAGGTAGAAAACGCTTTACAGTAAATTAATTTAAGGCTATTCTGAAAACATAATCATAGCTGTCAAGAAATGAGGAGATTATAATTTCAATTAAATTAGTGGCAATTGACATTGATGGTACGCTAGTAAATTCGCAGAAGGAATTAACTAAGAAAGTTAAAGAAACAATAACTCAAGCAAAAGAAAGAAATATAAAGGTCGTAATATGTACGGGCAGACCTATCTCAGGTGTTAGAAAACTGTTGAAAGAATTGGAACTTGATAATCAAGATGAACAGTATGTAGTCTGTTTTGGCGGTGCAGTGGTTCAGACAACTGCGGGAAAGATTATCAGCTCGCAGCCAATCACTTATCAGAATTATCTTGATCTTGAAAAATTGGCACGAAAGTTAAATCTGCACTTTCACGCAATCAGTGAAGACAGAATCTACACGGCAAATAAGGATATCGGATATTATACAGTTTATGAGAGCAATCTGGTTTCACTGGGAATATCCTATCGTACACCGGACGAAATGAGTAATATTAACTTAATCAAGGCAATGTTTATTGACGAACAGGCCATTTTAGATAAAGCAATAAGCAATTGGGAACCATTTTCAAAAATGGAAAACGAGCTTGTTTTTACCAAAAGTGCTCCTTTCTACTTAGAGGCCAATGCAAAGGGAGTTAACAAGGGAAATGCTTTGTCTAAGCTAGGGGCAGTTTTAGGCATAACTCCAGATGAAATCATGGCTATTGGCGACGAACAAAATGATTTGAGCATGATTAAGTTTGCGGGGCTAGGTGTAGCAATGAAAAATGCTATTCCACAGGTTAAAGAGGCCGCAAGTGTAACTACTGATGATAATGATCACGATGGGGTAGCAAAAGCTATTCAAAAATACGTTTTATAGTTATGCTGGTAGTATTTTGATAAATGTTAATTTCCTTTTCTGTGGGAAATTAATTTAGTTAGTATTAGAGTTGTGGAAATTCCAAAGCAACTCTTTTTATTTGTTTGGCATTAAAGGGACTCATTTTCAAAATGAGGTTTCAAATGATTGGGAAAATGAAAGATGGAGGACAAAAAATGAGAAATGAGGGTAGTAGGGCACAAAAAAATATTTGGCTAATAATTGCCGCAGTTGGAATATTTACTTTTATGTCAACTTTAGATTCATCGATTATTAACATCGCACTGCCTGTAATTTCTAAAGATCTGGCAATTCCAATGAATAAGGCAACTTGGACAGTTGCAATTTATTTAATATTTATTTCAGGAATATTAACCTTTTTTGGTGGCCTTGGTGATCAAATAGGAAAAATTAAAGTTTTTAAGATAGGGACCTATGTCTTTACAATTGGGTCATTACTTGCTGGAATCAATTTAGGCTTATGGTTTCTTCTTTTTGCAAGGGTCGTTCAAGCACTGGGAGCCGCAATGACGATGAGTAATAGCTTTGGAATTATCACGAGTGCTGCTCCTATGAAGATGCGTGCGAGAGCAATGGCTTTAAATGCAATGTTTGTGTCATTGGGAACAATTACTGGACCAGGACTTGGTGGATTAATACTGGAACATTTTAAATGGCCGTATATTTTTTGGGTAAATGTGCCTATTGGTATCGTAGCGATTATTATTGGAATGAAAGTATTACCACAGGAAGTAAGGTCTACTACAAAAGTGACTTTTGATTATTTAGGAATCATCAGTTTATTTTTGACAATTAGCATTTTCTTTTTAGGTGTAAATATTGGACAAGAGCAAGGATTTGTAGAAATTATTCCATTGAGTTCGTTTGTTGTTTCGATAATATTATTAATCTTTTTCATTATCCACGAACTTCATACGGAGAACCCCTTGCTAGACTTAACAATTTTCAAATCGTCGCTCTTTACGATTAGTCTGGTTGCCGCTTTTCTGATATTTACAAGCAACTTTTTTATTAATGTATTATTACCATTCTATTTTGAAAATCTAAGAGGCATTTCTTCGGGAACGGCGGGAATCTATATGATGATCTGGCCGGTGACGATGTTAATTGGAACACCAATTTCGGGTTATATTGCAGACAAATTTGATCAGGAATATGTTACGTTATTCGGATTAACAGTCTTAGTACTCTCCTTTTTCGGCTGGCGGGTCGTTAATGGCGAGTCTTCTTTATTGTTTGTAGGATGTCTCTTGGTACTTGGTGGAGTAGGAATGTCCTTTTTCCAAACTCCTAACAATGCTTTGATTATGACTAATGCACCCAAAGCCAAACTTGGTGTAGCTGGAGCATTGAATGCATTGGCTAGAAATTTGGGGATGATTTCCGGAACGAGCCTTGTGACCACAATTTTGTATTTTGCTATGAGTCAAAAGATAGGGTACACCATTACAAGTTATCCGGCTCATGACAGCAGTATTTTTGTGTATGGCATGCACATTGCCTTCACAAGCGCAACGTATATTATTTCGTTTACGTGGTTATTGACGTTATATCGTGTCTGGATGAGAGCTAAGAAACATTAGATAAGTCGCAAAATTAGCGGTTAGACAGACAATGTTAACTTATGGAACACATTTGTCCAAGTAAATAGAGGAGCTAGGTCAAGCTTTAACTTTTGACCCAGCTCCTCTTTGTGTAGGTTTTACAACATCTTTTCTCTGATTTTAAAAGCTTTTTCAAAATTGTCGGTAATAATTCCAGCAACTTGCTGACTAAATAGTTTTTTTATTTTAAATGAATCATTAACTGTCCAAATCCTTTGGAGAATATCATCTTTTTGGTAGTGATGAAGATGCAATCCCGACAAGCCCAATTTTTTAACAAACAACGCTGCTTCAGGTACCTTATGCATGGTCAACCAACAATATAATTGCGAATCGTCAATTTTTTTACATCTTTTCAAAGTATCCAAGTTAAAAGATGAGTAGACAACAGGCTTGTCAAGGTCATAACTCTTAACCATATCAAGAACAATCTTTTCAATTCCGGGATAGTTCATTTTGTCAGTTTTTAATTCGATATTTAATTGGACAGGTGAAGTGCCAACTAGTTCCAGTACTTCTTTTAGAGTCGGGATTGATTCACCATTCTCCAATTTGAGTTCTCGCAATTCCGAGAGCGAAAAAGAACGAATTTCTCCTTTTTCATTAGTAGTTCTATCAACAGTTTCATCATGAAGTACGACAGGTATGTTATCTTTGGTCAAATGAACGTCAAATTCCAATCCATCTATGTGATGCTCAATTGCATAGTGAAAACCTTCGAGTGAATTTTCAGCATATTTTGCAGGAAAACCACGATGACCAAAAATCAATGTTTGTTCTGTCATTCTATACCATCCTTTTAAAATTCAATTAGAAAAAATCATTATCCATTTTCTATTATAAGTCGTTGGAGTAACCAACTGTTATAAATATTGTAATTAATGTGTAAAGAATAATCAGTCAATAATCTTTTTATTTGGATCAAGTAAATTTGTAATGAGAATGACAAGAAAAAGAAGAATGGTGATTCCAAAGACACCGTGTAGAGCTTGCAAAATAATATTTTCAATATTGAGTTGATGCGCAATCACCGTTTTACTTGCAGAACTGATAGTATCGTTAACTTGAGCAAGTGAAACGCCATTAAGATTGTTTTTAATAATAATATTTAGGGTCGCGCCATATACACCGGCCATTACTGTCGGTCCAAGCGATCTGCCTAAAGTGATTATGGCGGTTGCAGATCCAACCTGTTCTGGTCCAACTAAGTGTTGACACAACATGATATTCATACTGATAACGACTCCCATTCCAGCACCGCTAATTGCTGCAATTATATAGAATGACCAGTCAGGAAAGTTTCTACCCGCTCCAATCAATGGTAGATAACTTATGCATTGGATGATAACAACAACTAATATAATTTTTTTAGGTGAGAATCTCTGCAGTAATGGGCCAACAAAAAAGGATGAAAGCAGCCACATAACAGAACTCGAAGTTACAACAAGTCCAGAAATTGTTGCGGGCACATGGTAGAGCGACTGTAGCCAGATAGGAAAGTATATTTCATAACAAATCAAAATCCCACTCAGCAACGTTGCTGTAATAACTTGATTTGAGAATGTTCGATTAACAAACATTGAGATTGGAATTATTGGGTCTTTCGCTTTTATTTCTGCTGAAGAAAAAAGAAGTAAACAAATACCCGAGATGACAAGAATCAGAATTCCCAAAATAACATGAGTGTTTAATAACTGGATACCTATCAGCAACAGCAATAGGGTAAGCGACAGGAAGGTGATTCCAGCTTTATCGATGTTAGTAAGTTGCTGCTTAGTATAAGTTTCATGATAACCGGCTGCAATTATGACAAATACTAGTATTCCCAAAGGAACATTGACAAAAAAGACCCAATGCCAGCTTAATTGGTCTACGAGAAATCCACCTAAGAGTGGGCCAATAAGTGCAGATAAGCCCCATGCGGTGTTTGTGAATGCCATGATTTTTGCACGTTCCTTGAATGAATAAAGATCAGCGATAATGGTGAATGTGAGGGGGATTACGGAACCCGCGCCAATTCCTTGGATACAGCGGGCAATTATTAGAAAGAAGATATTTGGTGCTAATCCACTTAGTAGAGAACCAATAGTAAATAATACAAGACCTAATTGAAATAATGATTTTCTTCCCCAAACATCTGCTAATTTCCCGTAAATAGGAGTAGCAATTGCTGTCATCAGGAGATAAGAACTCATTATCCAGCTCTGAAATGATAAACCATGCAATTGACTGATTATGGATGGGAGAGCAGTAGTAACAATTGTAACTTCTACTGAAGTCATAAAAGTTGCTACGAAAATGGCACATAAAATTAAAATACGGTTATTTTTTTTCAATATTCAAACGTCCTTTTTGTTAGCATCAGTTAATTATTGAATATAACAACCTTTTTTGCAATCTTAAACTCTAGAATTTTATTTTCAGAGGACTATCCCTTATAATTGGTAGTAATTAATCGGAGGTGAGGACTATCAGAAGGGTATTATTAGAACTTCATATACCAGATCGATAAAAATATAACATAGAAGAGGATGATTTTATTAATGCAAGATGAGCAACAAGTACACTTAATTGAACAAGGCGAAGACTCCGGAGACGACGGTGCCCCCAGTCAGAGGCAAGATTGGCAAGCGAGTACAGCGCAGTTGGAAAACAGGTACCAGACAAATGCAACTATTGGATTAAGTGCTAAAGAAGTAAAAAGAAGATTAGAACGATTCGGGAAAAATGAACTAGAGGTCAAGAAGAAGTCTAATTGGGTTCTTTTTTTCAAGCAATTCAATAACAGTATTGTCTATATTTTGGCAGTGACTGCAATTGCTACTTTCCTGCTGCGTCACTACCCAGACTCGATTGTTATAGGTGCAGTTATTGTAGCAAATGCCTTCATAGGATTTTTTCAAGAGGTTTCTGCCGACACTGCTCTGAACAAAATTCAAGGATTATTAGTAGCCGAGAGTTTTGTTATTCGTGATGGACGACGAAAAATGATGGAAGCTAAGGAAATTGTTGTTGGGGACATTATTAGTCTTGAAGCAGGAGATTCTGTTCCAGCTGATATCCGTCTACTGACAGCCGATAACTTAAAAATACAGGAGTCGACGTTGACTGGTGAGACGAACTCTGTTGATAAGATTGAAGAGCCGATTGAATTGGAGAATGTTCCGTTAGCTGAGAGAGCAAACATGGCTTTTGCTGCTACAGCCGTAATAAGTGGTTCTGGCACGGGAGTCGTGGTAGCAACGGGGATGCAGTCGCAAATTGGTAAGATTCAATCCGATGTAATCAAAGTCAAAAATAAGGCAACACCGCTGATGAAAAACCTAGATAAATTGGGGATTACATTATCATTGGCTATCGTAGCAATTGCGGCAATACTATTCTTCTTAGGTATGCATCTTAAAATTTATAGTCTGCCAACGCTAACAGTTGCGATTATTACCCTAGTTGTTGGTTCTATGCCAGAAGGAATGCCTGCGAGTGTTTCAGTTGTCTTGGCAATGGGGACGAGAAAGTTGACTGGGAAGAATGCAATTGTTAAGACTTTACCTGCAGTGGAGACTTTAGGAGCTGTTGATATTGTCAATACTGATAAGACAGGAACTCTTACCAAAAATGAAATGACGGTTACCGATATAATAACTCTCAATGATGAGTACACAATATCTGGTGTCGGTTATGATGCTTCAGGCCAAATTCTTGATACTGAGAATAGAGTTGTTGCCTGGAAAAATGACGATAAGTTGAGTAAGCTTATTAAGATTGCTGGACAGACTTCTGATGCTTCATTCCATTTGGAAGGTGGAGCCTGGATACTTACTGGTGAACCAACTGACGGAGCATTGACCGGACTTTATCATAAAGTCACAGGAGAAGAACCAGACGTATCTGAGATTGATTCACTTCCCTTTGATTCGGAATTTAGATATTCTGCAAGACTTATCCAAGCTGCAAATCAGCGTTATTTAATGGTCAAGGGAGCCCCACAGACCTTATTAAGTAAAATTAAGAAATTTAGTCCTGATTTTGAAGGAGAACAGAAGTGGTTAGAGAAAGTTGTAAAACTTTCTAAGCAGGGGAAACGTGTGGTGGGACTTGGATTGCAAAAGGTCGATGACGCTGAGAAACTTGTAGATCCGGCAAAAATAGGAAAGCAATTTGAATTTGTGGGGATAGTCGGAATAATTGATCCTCCAAGAGAAGAAGCTAGAGATGGCATTAAACAACTTCGATATGCTGGTGTTAAAGTTAAAATGATTACTGGTGATGATCCTAACACAGCTTTAGCTATTGCAAATCAACTTGACATGGGTGAAAACTTAAAGGCTGTTACAGGTCCAGAACTTGATAAGATGTCTGAACAGGACTTGATTGACAATGTTGATAAGTATACGGTTTTTGCACGAACCACTCCAAGTGATAAGTTAAAGATTTTGAAGGCACAGCAGAAAAAAAAGCACGTTGTGTCAATGACAGGTGATGGTGTTAATGATGCTCCTGCACTTAAACAAGCTGATATAGGTGTTGCAATGGGGATTAAGGGTACCGATGTGGCTAGAGGTTCGGCTGACATGATATTGGCAGACGATAATTTTATAACTATTCTTTCAGCAGTTAGAGAAGGACGCTTGGTTTTTGACAATATTCGAAAGACAATCCGGTTTTTACTACCAACAAGTTTTGCGGAAGGATTAATTGTTGTTTTCAGTATCTTGTTAAACCAGATTATGCCGCTATATCCTACACAGTTACTGTGGATCAACATGGTTTCAGCATTAACAATTCAATTTGCCTTCATCTTCGAGCCGGCAGAAAAGGGAATAATGGCTAGGGGGCCTAGGAATATCGGTCGTGGAATTTTGACGAAGTTTGATATTGTTGAAATAATCTACGTATCAATTCTGATCGCAGGTTTAGGCATGATCGCATATAATGGCATGACTGCTCTTGGAATGTCACATATAATGGGCAGTACCATGACTTTGAATATTATTATTTTCGGTAAGATATTCTACTTGTTCAATATGCGAAATGATCATCTTGTTTTTTCAAAATATTTTTTTCAAAATAAAATCTCTTTTTACATTATAGGTATATTGTTGTTATTCCAAGTGGGAATTATTTATTTGCCATTTATGCAGGATATATTTCACACTAGATCGATTAGTTTTGTTTACGGTTGGATAATTCCAAGTATAACAGGACTAATTGTGCTGATAGTCACAGAATTAGTGAAAGTTGTAAGGTTAGTATACTCAAAAAAAGCAAGCAAATCGAAAATATGATAAATTTTTAAGTAGCTTAGGCTGAGTTATCAGGGAAAAGCCTAAAAAATTCCCACATTTTATTTATGAAAGCAAAAAAATTGATTACAATATTAACCTTTGTTACAATTTATGTAAGGTTAAGCGTTACGTGCGGCTTAATACGAAGTGAATTTTCGAAGGGAGCTGAAATGTATGAGTTTGGATGACAAAGTCGATGGAATGAAGGACAAGGTTACCGGTAAAGCAAAAGAAGTTGAAGGAAAAGCAACTGGTGACAAGACTCGTGAAGCACAAGGAAAAGCAGAAGGATTCTTGGGTAAGGCCAAAGAAAAACTTGGTGATGCTAAGGATGCTGTTAAAGATGCTGCCGAGGATTTGAAGTCGAAAATTAACAAATAGTTTTGAGAAACAAAGTTGTACGAAGGGGGAGAGACTATGCATTGGTTATGGGTCTTAATTGTAGGTGCGATTATAGGTGCAATTGCAGGTGCAATTACAAGTAAAGGCAAATCAATGGGATGGATTAGTAATATTGTTGCAGGTTTAGTGGGCTCATCTATTGGTGAGGCAGTACTTGGTTCTTGGGGACCGCAATTAGCTGGAATGGCTATTGTACCATCAATTATTGGAGCAATAGTTCTTGTATGGCTAGTTTCGTTTATTCTATTTAGGCACTAAATTGTATTCTTTCTTTTTGAAAATAAAGAGAACCTTGGTGTAATTTCATCAAGGTTCTTTTTTGGCTATTCATAATAATGGGGGGACTGGGTCATGATTCCTAAATGAAAGAGCTACACCGAAAATTTCATTACCTTTTTCGGTGTAGCTCTTTCGATATAATATTGGCCGAACAGAGAAAAGCAAAAATAGTTAACAGATAATTAAGTTGTTCTCCTGTAATAATTATAAATTTTATACTGCATAATTAACATTTTTTACGACCAGACATGAATCAATTAAAGCTAGGCTTAACTAGATTGTAGTTAACACTTCTTACGATAATCGCACATTCTTTCTCATTCAAAAAGTATTATTTGAGTGCAGATCAAGTCAGTTAATTCTTCCCAAGCAAAAGATGTATTTTATATACATAAGAAGTTAACACTAGACTAGATATTGCTTCTGAAAACTGCATTGTTTCTTAATTTTTCGAATATGAGTACTGCTGCAATCGACTTGATTGTATCTCCAGGAATAAACACAAGAACAGACAACAGAGCTTTCCAAAAAGTCATCCCCGTTGATATAGTTAACCCAATAGCTCCGCAGACATTGATAAAAACAACTCCAATAATCCAAATGATAGCAAAATCGACCAACATTTTCTTATTTGAAAAAAACTCTAAAGACTTGCCCATAATTAAAGGACAGAGTAAATAACTGAGAAGATATCCGCCGGAAGGACCAATGAAGACCGCAATGCCACCGCGACCACCAGGTAGAAAAGGGCATCCTAAGGCAACCAAGACAAGTAGTGAGAAAACTGCTAAAGTTCCCCTCTTAGAGCCTAATAATGCACCTGCAAGCATAACACCTAAGTTTTGTAAAACAATTGGTAATGGAATAAAACCTATAGGAATACCGGGAATCAATCCCAAAATAATCAAAATAGCTGTCATCAAAGCAACTTGAGTTATCGTTCGTACCTTCATAATAAACCTCCTAAGTGTAAATAATTACGAGTTAAACAATATATCTTAGTTAACCATTTTGTCAAATCTAGTTAACGGTTGTTTTTTTTGTTTTATGTGTAATTATTTTATTGTTAACCATTGTGTAAATTATTGTTAACAGAAGGAGCATGAAAATTGAATTACATGACATTAGCTCAAGATATTTTAGCTGGGAGCAGAGAAATCACTGAAGAAGAAGCACTTAACATTCTTCATAGCAAAAAGGACTGGTGGTCAATTTTTGCCGCAGCTGTCTATTTAAAGAATCAAGTGACACAAAACTCGTTAAGATTAAATGTCTTATTAAGTGCAAAACAGGGGATTTGCAATGAGGACTGTGGTTATTGTGCCCAGTCACGGAGAAGCAAAGAAAAAATTGAAAAATACGGCTTGGTGCCAAATGCTGTAATTTTAAAAAAGGCAATTCTGGCCAAGAAGAATCATGCAAGTGTCTTTTGCATTGCACTTAGCGGAACGAAACCATCCAAAAGAGAAGTTAATCAACTGTGTGAAATTATCCCAACTATCAAAAATAGACTTGGTCTTGAGATTTGCCTATCTGCCGGTTTCGTGGATGACAAACAGTTGGCACAGCTTAAAAGCGCTGGAATAGATCGGATAAACCACAATTTAAATACACCAAGAGAAAATTATTGCAAAATTGCAACTACACATAATTATGACGACAGATGTGCAACACTTGAAAGAGTTAATGAGCATCAGATTGATGTTTGTTCTGGTTTTATTTGTGGTATGGGTGAAACAGATGAAGAATTAGTTGAACTAGCTTTCGATTTAAAGAGCAGGAATCCTTTTTCAATACCGGTTAATTTTCTGCTAGCCATTGAAGGCACCCCATTAGAGGGAAAAAATGAATTAACGCCGCTTAAGTGCTTAAAAATAATGGTTATGATGCGCTTCATTTTTCCTAACAAAGAACTTCGTTTAAGTGCTGGACGTGAAAAACATTTTGACTTCTTACAGCCAATGGCTCTCTTATTGGTAAATTCAACGTTTCTGGGTGATTATCTGACAGAAGAAGGAGAGAATAAAAATGTGGATCTAGATTTCTTTAAAAATTTGGCTTTAAATATAGAAAACTACTGATCAGAACATTAAAATGCAGATAGAAAATATGGATCAAATATTCAAAAATTCACATCCACGGAATAAGTTAATGTGGTAGTAGATGAACTTCAATCAATAGATTTTGTCAGACAACGTGTAGTTCGGATGTTGTTGAAAACAAAAAGTGTATTTCCACAAGAGATTTGAAATCTACTAGTGTTACCGTATAGTATATCGCAAGAACGTTTTTCTTTTGGAGTAGCATATCTGAAAGTAATTGAAAAATATATGGAGATACCTTACCTAATTTTAACAACGACAGAATCATTTAGGTATCAATAATAAGACAATGGCTAAGAAAATTAAATATGTCCTCTAAAAATAGCAACAGACACTATAATCAAGGCTCTATAATCATCAAATAATATGGTTAACCAAAAAGTAAGCAATAAGTCTCTGCTTGCTTTTTGGTTAACCATGTTAAATGAACCTAAATTTTTACTTGTGGGAGGTTAGGATGGCTTTGGCATTTTCAAAAGACGATAACCTAGCACATGCAAGATGGGATTATAAATATCATATTATTTTTACATCAAAATATGGACGAAGGGTAATTTATGGAGAATTAAGAAACAATCTAATTTATGTTCAGTTGTTTTCTTGATTTTAATTTTTTATATAAAGGAGTAGGGCAACTATAAAAATAATGCTCATAACTTTTTCAGAGATGGAAAAGCTGCCCATTTGATGTAATTCCTTATCTGCATATTCTTTGGCATTAGGTGTCTTCTTAATTTTAGAAGTGAAACCCTTGATAAAGTTAAACAAGGTGTAATTAACAAAATGGCAAGATACTTCGCTTGGGATCGGGCAGAGGTCGCTGAACAAACTGAGCTGTTAAATAAAGAAATTGCAGAAGCTAAGCTTGTTGATTTAAAGCACACTAGAAGCGTCACTAATTAAGCATTAAATAGATCATAAAAGAGATATCAAATTGTTTTTATTATCTTATTGAAGAGACCATAAAAACTGTAAGGTATTGTGAACTTATTTTCTGTTATACTACACTCAAGATAAGCTTATAATACTTTTATACATAATAGTGTGGCAAAAATTCATATCAGAGGTGTTTAAAATGACCGTAGTGGCTAAAACTTATCATGGATTAGGAACAAAAATCGTTTTAACTGTTTTTACACCTGCGACAATTAAAGATCTTGATAATGCATATACATTGATCAAACACTATGAAGACCTTTTGACAGTTAATCGTGCTGAGTCAGAAATCATGGATATTAACCATGCAGCTGGAAATCACGCGGTTAAGGTCAGCCCGATTAGTTATCAGTTGATAAAACAAGCCGTTGAAATCAGTCAAAAAGATTTGGGATTTGATGTTGCAATAGGGCCCTTGGTAAAACTGTGGCACATTGGATTCTCAGATGCGCATGTTCCGGCGGTTAAGGATATTCAAGCACGTTTAAAATTAATTGACCCGCGACAAATAGAACTTAACGATACGGAAAGATCTGTTTTCCTTTTACATGCGGGCATGGAACTAGATTTAGGAGGAATTGCTAAGGGATATATCGCAGATGCTATAAAACAAATGTGGTTAAACCATGGTGTTAACCAAGGAATTATTAATTTGGGTGGAAATGTTGTATTGCTAGGCCCTGGTCCTCATCAAGATCAGCAATGGAAAGTGGGAATACAAGATCCTTTCGATGTACGAAATAAACCACTGGGTGTGTTAATCACTAAGGCGTGTTCAGTTGTTACTTCTGGAATTTATGAGAGGCTCCTAAATTATAATGGTCAAAAATATCATCATATTTTTGATCCCAAAACTGGGTACCCTGTTAATACAAATCTTGCAAGTGTGACGGTCATCAGTAAAAAATCAATTACAGGTGAAGCTTGGTCTAGTATAGGATTCTATAATGGAATAAATACCCTGAAATTATCTTCAATCGATGATTCACTTGGATTTATCTTTACCACACAACAGCGGCAGGTCTTTGTTACCAAGAATCTACGAGAACAGTTTAAGATTATTAATAATAATTATCATTTCGCGCAAAAATAAATTTTACAAATATTTTAAATCAGGAGGTAAAGTTGTGATTGTCATAAGATATTGTTCTAAAACTGGAAACACTAAAAAAATGGCAGAATTGATTGCTGAAAAATTAGGAGTCAAAGCTGAATCTGTTGCTACACCACTATCAGGACAAGTAGTTGACATCTTGCTTCTTGGGGGAGCAGTTCATATGATGTCACTGGATAAGGAGTTAAAAGAATTTGTAAAAACTCTAGATCCGCAACAGGTTAAAAAAGTCATCATGTTTGGTACTTCTGGTGGTGTAATGTCGATTGAAAAGCAATTGGCAAAAGTATTAGAAAAGAATAAGCTGAACATTGCTGAATCACGTCTATTTTTACACGGATTAGCTCCCAGTATTTGGCATATCACGAAGCGGCAACGAGAAGAACTTGCAAAATTTGTAGAAACCGTAAGACAATAATACAAAACTTTGGTGTAACTTTTTGCACACATTTTATAAATTTTAATGCTCAAATAGTTATATTGTGATAATTATCACAAAAAGAATTGAATAAACCTTATAGGGATGTTAATATATTTCTTGAAAGCGTAATCATAAAAGGGCGAGTACTGTTAATTCTAAGCTTTTGTCAGCGTGTTTTCTAATTTGTAGGAGGAAATGAATATGCCAAAATTGAAATCGGGAACGTATCAAATCGTTGCTAAAGAATATGAAGGAGAGTCAATTCCGCTTAAAGTTGAAATTAAAGATAATAAAATCACTAAAATCATTCCTCAGAGGGAAATGACTCCTGGTGGTTTAGAGGAAGCTGTTTTTACACGTTTGCCTGAACAAATTATTGAAGGCCAAACCCTCGAAATTGATACAATTTCAGGTGCTTCACACTCTCGGCAGGGATTGTTAAATGCCATTGAAAAAGTCATTACACAGGCCGGTGGGAATATTGATAATTTTCACAACTTAAATGCTAACCAATGGACTGCTGAAGCAAATCTCACTTTAAAATCAGATGTTGATATTCGCAAAGAAGAATATGCTTTTTGGCGGGAGGTTCCTCAAAAAATTGTTAAAGAAATTAATACTGATTTTTTGATTATTGGAGCAGGAATTTCTGGATTAGCTGCTGCGGTACAAGCAGGTTCTGACGGGATGAATACATTGGTTATTGAAAAAAATGGGTTTGTTGCTGGAAATGGCGGTGGTGTTGAAGGCATTTTTGGAATTAATACAAAAATGCAAAAAGCCGTTGGAATTTATGCCGACAAGGAACAAATAATTGCTAAAGAAGCAGAAATAGGGCAATATCGTGTTGATGGCTCTTTTTGGGTAGATTTAGTTAATAACTCAGCTGAAAATATTGATTGGTTGGTAAAACAAGGGGTTAAACTGACTAAGGTTGATGATTATCATGGAACTTGTATGTTTCCTACATTCCATTGGTACAAAGACGGTTTTGCTTCTGAAGGATATGTTCCGTTCATGAAGAAACGTGCTGATGAATTAGGGGTTAAATTCTTACTTGAAACTTCTGCTAAAAGTATCATTTTTGAAGATAGTAAAGTTAAAGGGGTATATGCAAAAACGGCAGAAGGTATGGTAAAAATTAATGCTAAAGCAACATTATTAGCTACTGGAGGGGTTGGTCATAACCCTGAATTAATTGAAAAACAAGGGTGGTCAACTCAGAATTTACACTACTGTTTGATGCCAAGCAATACAGGAGATGGTTACCAAATGGCCATGTCTATAGGTGCAAAGGATATGTTAAAAGAATCGCCAGAGTTTATGATGAACTACATTCAAGCTCTTCCTCATGAAGGCGTTCATCTTTACATTGATCCAATTAATGGTTTTATGTCATTGCCATCAGGTGGGCCAGTTGTATGGGTAAATCAAAATGGTAAACGCTTTGTTAACGAAAATGTCAAAAAGTATAATTTGCTTTACCAAAGGATGGCAATTTGTGCAACTAAGGTAACTTATCAAATATTCACTCAAAAAATTTACAATAAAATTACAAAAAATATTCCAAACGCTATGGCTATTTTATCTAAAGCGGTGGAAATTAACGAAGGTAATTCACTCTACAAGAGTGACACTATTGTAGGACTTGCTAGAACAGTTGGATTGCCTGAGAAAGATTTTGTGACAACAATTAAGAAATACAACAAATTTGCACACAATGGGCGAGATGAAGAATTTGCAAAAGATGCTGATATGATTGTTCCAATTGAAGAAGGCCCTTTTTACATTGCACGGCTTGACCCATCAAATTTAATTGGTGTGGGTGGAGTTGGATCAAACCAAAACTTCGAAGTAATTGATGATAATTTCGAGAAAGTTGATGGGCTTTATATTTCTGGAATGGACAGTACAATGCAGTATCGCAATGTATATACTATTACTTTGGGTGGTTCTGCTTGCGCCCACAACGTTAATTCTGGACGCCATGCGTCAATAAATGCTAAGGAATACATTGAAAACATTGATAAAAAATATTTAAAATCAACGTACTAAATGATTTTTAATTATTTAGAAGCAATCCTATAATTTTTACATTATCGCTGAATATTTTTTGTTAGATAAACTTTAAGGTTCTTAGGACGTTAAATTGTGTTTTGCTCTTTTTAAGAAGCTGGTTTATAAGACCCAAATTAAAGAACTACACCAGAAAAAGTAATGATTTTTCCGGTGTAGTTCTTTGGTATAAAAATAAAAAAGTGCTGGTTGCAGCCAACATCTTCAAGAACAATATTCTAATATTATATTGAAGAAGGTCTAGAGTGTATAACAGGCATAACATAAATTAACTTGTACTTAGTATCTAAAATGACTTGGATCAAAAGAAAATTATCCTGTGTGGAGATTAAGCAGATAGCTGAGGATTTATTGGAAACGTCGATATAAAACTTAGTTAGTTATTCTTAATAAGGTTAACACAAGCGATGCCATCTTCTTGATATATATCACCACTGCGAACGTAACCAAGTGTTTCATAAAACGTTAGTCAGTAATTAGTTGTACTGATTAACTCATCATGTGAGTTTAAAATAGAAATTTTAAATTTAGTAACTCAAAATTATAAATCAGAATAGCTAAAGAAATTAATAACTGAAAATAAGTTGCTCTACATTCCAAACTGATAAGAAGAGTGGTTCATTTGGTCAGCCTTTTATTATTATTTACTATAAGGAGATGTTTATTTATAGTTTGCTGTTACTGCTCAAGTAAGATTTTATCAATAAATTTTAGAACACCCTGCGTTTCATTATCACTTGTAAAAGCATTAGCAGTGGTTTTAATCTTCGGCTGCGCGTTTGCCATTGCTACTCCTAGGCCAACTTCTCTAATCATTTCAAGATCATTGCCCCCGTCGCCAAAAGCAACCATTTGTTTTAAATCTATCTCTAAAAGATCTCCAAGTTTTTTCAAGCCTGCTGCCTTATTTATACCCGGTTGGATAATGTCAATATCACCATGCCCACTGCTTGTGGGTTCCGCCAGACCAACTAATGAGCGGCGTAAAACTTCAACAATTTCTTCAGTTTTTTCCGGTGGACAGGAGATAGCAAACTTTAAGATGTCATCATCAATATTATCATAACTTTTTACTACTTCTAGGTGATGGTAATAGTTACGCATGGTTCTCACTTGTTCTGGGTTGGTAGTTGTTAATACATACGCACTCAAGCGCCCGCAAACCAATAAACTGATAGTTGAAATAGTTTCTAGTTTCGCAAGAATTTGGTCTGCGACTATCCGATCAAATTTATTAACAAACAATTCTTTTTCTAAAGTACGAATATAAGCACCGTTTTCTGCCAGATATATAGTATCAGGATAATCCGAAAAAAAGATTGTAACTGATAATACTGATTGCCACTTGCGACGACAAACTTGATTTCAGCTGCCATCATTCGTTCATGAATATTTCTGAACTGTAACTTATCATATGTCATGTCTCCACGAAGAAAAGTACCATCCATGTCCGTTGCAATTAATTTTGTCATAACTACAGCTCCCTATATTATATGATTGTAAACGCTTTAATAAAAACAGCATAACACATTAGCATCAATTTAACGCTTCAAAAATAAGTTTTTTTCACATCTTATAAATTCATTAATTGTTGCTTCAGCTTTCAGTAAATATTATTCAAGAAGAAGTTATGGTTCTGTTGCAAAGTTTAAAAAGAAACAATATTATTCTTGATTTCACTTTGATTTAAGATGTTATTCCTAATAATACTTTAATTTCAGTACAGACTAAATAGTTGAAGAGAGTGCTTTCTTTTTTCTCAATTGGTTTTAACTTGATAAAATTGTTTTTCAATGTTGTTAAGTTCAGTCTCACTATTGCGAGCATTGTCCTTTATCGGCAAGCCTGAATCACGATAAGCAAAGGGCAGCTCAAATGACTTTGAAACCAAATCTTGAAATCTTGGCGTTACTTACTTTTTGAAAAAAAGCACATCTCTGTATGTTTGAGAGTGTGCTTTATGTCATATCACTACTAATTAAATTGATACTGACTTTTTTTCTACTAGATAACCGTACCCGCCTACAAATACGGCATCAATAATATCATCATGAGTTGTTAAATCAACAACAATTTTCGATGGATTATTTAGATTATAACCTTGTTCAAAAATATATTGTGATTTCTTTTCAACATATTTAAATAGATAACAGGCTAGGGCACAATTGGAAGTTCCCGTCGCTGATTCTTCATTAATATTATAGAGCGGTGCAAAGTTTCTACAAATTGCAGTAATATTGTTCTTTATATCTTCTAGTGCAAAAGCATGAACACCAATAACATTTTGTTCTTTACTTAATTCAGTCATAACGCTAAAATTAGGATCTAATTGCTGGAGCTCTTTACTTGATTTTATTGGTAAAAGAATGTCCTTTAAGCCTGTAGACACAATCTGAATTGGTAGTTTATCATCAATTGAGTTAGTATCTAAACAATCAGTAAAGGAATTTAATGAAAGGACATTAAAAAAAGTTGGAGCGTTTTGTTCCATAAATACCATGCCATCTGAACCAACTCTCATGGACAAAACTCCTGACTTTGTTTCTATTGTATACTCACTTTTAGATAATTCATTCATCAAATTCAGAAATGCAAACGTTCCTATTGTAGCGTGTCCGCACAGTGGTACTTCTTCCGTAGGCGTAAAATACTCTAAACGGAAATCTGCTAAGCTTGATTTGGTAATAAAAGCAGTTTCAGCATACCCCAACTCTTTGGCAATCGCCATTTTTTGAATTGAATTCAAATCAGGTCTATCAAAAACAAGGCCAGCTTTGTTTTTGCTAAAAGCACTTACAACATAAATGTCAACCATCTTTATTTTTTCCATTCAAAATTACTTTAATTGATACTTTGCTTTGGTCAGTATACAGATATATTTAGATAATTACAATCTGTTCCTAAGTCAATATTTGGCACATGCAAGGGATCATTATCCCAATTCTTGATAATTCTATATTTTTGTGAGTCTACAAAACTGATTTTCGTAAGAAAATTCCCCAAAATGTTATAAACAAGTGCAATATAAACGTTAAAACAAAAGTAACGGTGAAATCAGTAAAGGCAATCAATGAACGACGGCCAACTGCTCTACCAAATGAAACTGCTGTACCACCAGTAGATTGATTAGGCTAAATCGGTGCAAACCAAAAAAACAGCAACCCAATCAACAGTGACATTAAACAAGCTTTTACCCTTATCGCATGTTCCTGTTCACAGCAACTAATTGTTAATCCGAAATTACAATTTTTACATCATAACGTTCATACTATTAAATGCTGATTGGATTGCCTAAGGATTATTTGAAACCCTTATTTTAAACTCATCATGTGAGTTTATCAGTAAAACTAATTACTGATTAACGATTTCTAATTATCCTCTATCTAAATGATAACAGTTAAGCACCATTTTTGCAAGCGTTTGCAACTGGCGATAAATAATAAAGAAAAGTGTCAAAACTTGATGTAGCAGCAAGTCTATAATCAATATGTCTAGTTTAATATTAAAATCATACTCACTTTCATCATAATAATGTTTATCTATGTTTTTTGAACAGATGACTTTTGGTATTTGTCTTAGTATCTGGGAAATATTAAAAATAAGCATTGACTATACGTAGTATTTAAAATATCATGTATATAGTATTAAAAACCATATATGATGGTTTTGCCTCCTATGTTAAATGCTTTTAATAACTATGTTTGAATTAAAACTAACTATGATTGGAAGTCTATGTCAATGGAAAAAATTGGTATTTTAGTTGATTCTGCTTCAGATGTACCTGTGGAAGTACTACAAAAAAATCATAATATTGAGTTGGTTCCATTAAATTTAACTATTGATGGAATTAATTATCTTGATCGAATCGATATTCAACCGGCTGAGTTTTATGAAAAACTAAGAACGTGCACACAAAAGCCACAAACAGCTAGTCCTTCGATTGGGACTGTAATGGAAAAAATAGCTTCTTTGAAGAAACGCGGTTATACCAAAGTCGTTGCATTAACAATTTCCAGCGGTTTGTCGGTTACCAATCAAGTATTTAAACAAGCTGCTGCAGAAATTAAAGGCATAGACATAGAAGTTATTGATACTAAGAATATTGGTATTGGTAGTGGTTTATTTATCATATATACAGAGGAACTAATTCAAGCAGGGCTATCATTTGATATGGTAGTTCAAGCCGTAAACAAAGCGGTTCCTAGAAGTCATGTTTATTTTTATATCCCTACCTTAGACTATCTCAGGGCTGGCGGCCGCATTGGTCGAGTAGCTGGACTTATTGGTTCAATTTTAAACATTAAACCGATTATTTCATGTGATCCTAATGGTATTTATTATCCAATTGCTAAGGCACGCAGTGAGTCCAAGGCAATTGCAAAAATGATTGCTTTAGCAATTCGTGATGTTAATTATTATGATGATATCAGAATTGGTATCACTCATGGAGCTAATGAGCCCTTGATGGATGAAGTTATTAAAAAAATTCGTCTTCTGTTACCTGAGCAAAGCAAAATTTATACAACTGAGGTTTCTCCTGCATTAGGAGTTCATACTGGTCCGGGACTGATTGGAATTGCTGTTCAAGCTAAATAATGATGGCATAGGAGACTTAGAAATGGATAAAGGCAGACCACAACTTCCCTTATGGAAAGAGTTACCGCTGATTGATTTACATTTAGATCAACTGATTACATTAACTAATAACTATCTTCAACCGATTACAGGTGAATTAATAACAAAAACGATGTTGCACAATTATTTTAAAGCGCAAATTATGATTGCACCACACAAAAAAAAATATCAACGAGTTCATCTAGCTGGAACGATTATCATTGGATTGATGAAACCTGTTTTTTCTTTAACTGAGATTAAATTAACTTTGGATGCTATTAATAATCAAAAGCCATCTATTCAAAGCAACTACGATGCATTTGTTCTTTTATTCAATACTCATAATGAAACTGCAAATAAGCAGGAACAACTGATGGTTCAAAAGAGCATGCTGCAGACTGATTTACTAACATTACAATGTAATGCAGTTCAAACTATCAGCTATTGGTTAATGACTAAGCAAAATTTACGGGAACTTAGAGATATAACTCAATAATTTTTATGCACTGGAATTTTTGTTACAGCAGCTTCCTGATTGATAGATGAATTACATTACTCCATCTATCAATCAGGAAGCTTTTATTATGTCCATGGAAAATGATTAGCCTAGATATTAGGATGATTTTTTATTTTTACTTATTTTTTGTAAACAATGATAATTGGAGCTATAATTAACGTTAATAAAATATAGGAGTGAATTTACCAATGAAGGCAATTGCAATTAGAGAGTATGGCGACATAGACAACTTGAAAGAAATTGAGTTGAAAATTCCAGAATTAGCAGAAGATGAAGTACTTGTTGAAAATTATGCAACAAGTATTAATCCCATCGACTGGAAGGCACGATTAGGTTATTTAAAAGGAATGTATCCATGGAAGTTCCCTGTGGTTCTTGGGTGGGACACGGCAGGGATTATCACACAAGTTGGTGCCAAGGTTGCCGATTTCAAGGTTGGCGATAAGATTTTCGCTAGACCAGACATTTATATTGATGGTAAAAAGGGAACTTATGCGCAATATGTAGCCGTTAAGGAAGATAAATTGGCCCTTAAACCTGATGAAATTACATTTGAAGCGGCTGCCGCGGTACCCTTAGCGGGATTGACCGCATTGCAAGTCATTGTAGATCGTTTGAAGGTAAAAAAGGGTGACAAAGTTCTTATTCAAGGTGGAGCAGGAGGTGTAGGTCTGTTTGCTATTCAGATTGCCAAACATCTTGGTGCTTATGTTGCAACTACTGCAAGTAAAAAAAATCATGAATTTCTAAAAAGTTTAGGAGCAGATGAAGTCATAGATTATCATGAGACAAAAATTGATGCAGTGTTAAATAACTATGATGCTGTATTTGATACTGTCAATGCAATTGATGACGGGTTAGCAATTCTGAAAGAAAATGGACGACTTGTAACAATTGCTGGGAATCCAAGTGAAGAACAAAAAGCAAGTTCGAAGGAAGTTTCAAGCTGGTGGTTACAACCAAACGGTAAGCAACTGGGTAAGCTAGGAAATTTAATTGTTGCAGGTGAAGTAAAAGTAATTATAGATAGTGTATATTCTTTGACTGCAGAAGGAGTCAGAGCGGCACATAAAAAGAGTCAAGAAGGTCATGCCAGAGGGAAAATAGTAATTAAAGTGAAGTAATCTTTCATAATTAAATACAAAAAAGCATCACATAATTGTTGGCAGAACTAGAGCCAACGATCACGTGATGCTTTTTTATTTTAGCTAGGATTTTTTTGTAATAAGTAACTATTTTGTAAAAAAATCAAAATAATAAAATTAATCTGCTGAGAGTGCATCGATTGGATTCAGTTTTGAAGCCTTCCGAGCAGGTAATAACGCAGCGATTAATGAGATAAAGAGTGAAACCAAAATGGCAAAAATAACATTGGCTAGATTGATCTGGACTATGTTAAATTTGATCAAATTGTAAACAAAATTATTAAGTAATATACTGAAAAGCCATGCCAGCAACAATCCTAGGAATGCTGAGAAAAGTCCAAGTAGGAGTGATTCAGCAGTAAATAATCGTCTAATATCCTTACGTCGTTCTCCCAGAGCACGTAAGATTCCAATTTCTTTTGTTCGTTCTGCGACTGACATATACATTGTTACAATAATCATCAGTGCTGAAACAACCAATGAAATACCAGCAATTGCAGATAGAACGGTTGATGCTAGGCTCACATAATTATTAACCGTCTTGAGGATATCACCAACAGTTATAACAGAAAAAGCATATTTACCATTGACTTTTTGTTTGCGAATCTGACTTGCAACGTCGTTAACACCGTCAATGCTTTTTGAATTAACAACTACGAAGTTAGGATCGGTTCTAGCACCCGCGGACGATAGAAGTGAGCGGGTTTCGGAATACGAAAGGACCGTTACTTCGCTTGATACACCACTTGATGAATCGGAGATCCCTGAGATGGTTAACGCCGTTTTCATCTGAACAGGAGTATTACTGTTCGAAAGCCAGTTGATAGTAACGTTGATACTTTTTCCTATGAGTGAACGATAGTTTTTGGAGCTTCCAGATAAGGTAATTGCTTGGTTCTTTGAAATAACAATTTCTTTTCCTGTTGGCCAGCTACCCTTAGTTAATGAATTAGACGTGTAAGATTTTGTATAACTTTGAATACCTGAAGAAGAAACATTCTTATTGTTATAACTTAATGAATATGTGCCTAATTGATAACCAGCTTGAATATAGGAAGTTCCCGTTGTTTTCTTGATGGCATTTATCTGATCTTTTGAGATGAAGAAGTTGGTTGGATCTTGGTTGAATTGCTGTATTTCTCTTTGTGCTTGAGTATTATTCAGCTTTTTTCCACTAGGATTAGCCATAACCGTAATCGTTCTTGGATTAACCAGAGAATTAATTTGATCATTTATATAGGAATTAATTCCATTACCTAATCCAGAAAATAGGAGCACGGCAAAAATTCCAATTGCAGTACCTAAGATGATTAATGAATTTTGTTTGATATTATACATCAGATGTCTAAATGCAGAGATATAGCTTGCACTCGCAGGTAGTGGATGCGAGGTAATTCGGGTAGGATTATTTGTAGTCTTATAGGGATCTTTTAGATGTTCATCATCTTCTACTTGACCGTCAACTAAGCGAATAATCCTTGTACCGTGGTCTGCAACGGCTTGGGAGTGTGTAACGGCTATTACAAGTTTGCCATCTTTTGCAATTTTGTTAAGTATTTCGAGAACTTCTTGTGTATTTACTGAGTCTAAAGCTCCGGTCGGTTCATCTGCCAAGATGATATCAGGATCACTAGCTAAAGCACGTGCGATTGCAACACGTTGTTTTTGCCCACCCGATAGTTGATTGGGATGCTTCTTTGCTTGATCCGCAAGTCCTACTTGAGCTAATAAATCCTTCGCACGCTCAATTTTTTCAGCATGTGATAATTCTGTCATTTCTAGAGAAACAAGAACATTTTCAAGAACGGTAAGATGTGTAATCAGATTGTAGGATTGGTAGATATAGCCAATTGTTCCGCGACGATAGTTGTCAAGCTGTTTTTCTTTACGATGATCAAGGACTTCGCCATTGAGAGCGACTTGACCGTCAAAATTTCGATCCAATCCACCAATAATATTCATTAAAGTAGATTTTCCGCCACCGGATTCCCCAAGAATTGATACAAATTCGCCAGTATTAAATTCTAAATTAATACCGTTTAAAACCTTGCTTTCTTCTTTACCAAGAAAATAAGATTTATGAATATTTGAAAGCTTCAGTAAACTCATTTAATTTAACCCCTTTTTTAGTGCCGTGTATTGGAAACATTTTATCCTACTTGTAGCGAAAAAAAAACAATAAATCTGAACACTAGTTTATTTTATGAAAAAGTTATCAAATTAGTCAATAAATAAGTGAAGAAATAAATTTCTCAGAGCCTTTTCTTACTATATTTTCAGTAAAACACCATAAAAGCAAAGAAGGGTATGCTCAACAAACTATTGTGATAGAGTAAACTATAGAAAGAAAATGTAGGTGAAAAAATGCGAGTCATAAAATATCTGATTATTCCATTTTTAGTATTCGGAGCGATTGTTTTGCGAAGCGAAAAAGTAATTGCTAACAAAAGAAAAACGAGGTAAAGGTATGCAGCTAAAAACAATGATTTATTTTAACCCAAAATCTGGATCTGGGGAGTCACAAAAAATCGCAGATAAGGTTGAAACAATCTTAAAAAACAGGGGACTGCCAGTATACCAGCTAAAAACAAGTACTAAAGACGAAGCACTGAAAAAGATAGTACTTGAAGCACCAAATATTGATCGAATTATCTGCATTGGCGGAGATGGGACGATCAATGTTTTGGTAACAGCATTATTGCGAGGAAAAGTAAGGGTTCCAATCGGGATAATTCCTACTGGGACAGTTAACAACTTTGCGCATAAGTGGAAAATATCTGATAACATTGACGAAGCAGTCAAAACAATATTAAGAGGCAGGTTGCAATCCGTCGATATTGGAGAGTGTAATGGACAAGCAATTATTAGCTCATTAGTCTTTGGGAGCCTTGCAGATATTTCTAACGAAGTGAGACAGACAGAAAAACAAAAATATGGTTTTGCGGCATACGGATATAATGCAATTAGGCAGATTGGTAAGAATAGTTCACATCAAACACTCTTATTTAACAAGACATTTTCAATGAGTGCGAAGGTCTGGGTTTGTCTGATGACTACCTCTAACTATGTAGGAGGAAGAAAATATTTAGGTGAGACTGAAGATGGATTGCATCTAACAATGCTTAATGATATGAAAGTAAATAAGCTCTTGAATTTGGGGTACTTTGCGCTAACAGGCAATCTAAGAAAATCAACGACTTTGACTACTTTTGATATTAAGGAAATTGTTGTGCGCAATATTGAAGGAGAGATGCTTGAAACTCGGATAGATGGTGATAAGGGGCCAAAGCTGCCAGTTAAAATCAAATGGTTGCCCAAAAGAGTGCAGCTTTATGTGGACTAGGAAAGAGTAATACAAGATATGTTTGCAAAATCTTTGAGCAGATTATAGAAAGATTATGTGTGGTCTGTCGTATAATCTCATTGAACACAAAAAGAATGGAGGATTCAAAATGTCAAAAGAAGTTAAGATTGGTAAAAGTGACGTTATAGCTACTAAGATAGGTTTAGGAACAAATAAAGTTGGTGGACATAATCTTTTTAAAAATCTAGACGATAAAGATGGCTATGCTGTTGTGCGGGCAGCATTGAATTCAGGAATTACATTGCTTGATACGGCATATATGTACGGCTTGGGACGTTCTGAAGAAATCATTGGTGAAGTGTTAAAGGAATATGACCGTTCCAAAGTAATCATTGCTACAAAAGCATCACAAGATCCAGCGCAAGATAACAAGAAAAATAATAATGCGCCATCCTTCTTAAAACAGGCTGTTGAAGATGCACTCAAACGACTGCAGACAGACTACATTGATATTTTCTATATTCATTTTCCAGATGAAGAAACACCCAAGGATGAAGCCGTAGCAGCTTTGGCGGATTTAAAAAAAGAAGGAAAAATTAAAGCTATCGGGGTTTCTAACTTTTCACTTGAGCAAGTTAAGGAAGCTAACAAAAATGGTGATGTAGATATTGTTGAGGATAATTATAGTTTGGTTCATCGTGCTGCTGAAAAGGACCTATTGCCTTACCTAAAAGAAAATAAAATTTCTTTTGTACCTTATTTCCCGTTAGCATCAGGACTATTAACTGGTAAATATAGTGCAGTTGATGGTGAAAAATTTGAACAATTTAGTAGTGAACAATTCAAGAAAATTATCGCCAATATGTCACGTGTTAAAGGAATTGCAGCAAAATATGATGCAACTGCTGCACAAGTGATATTAGCATGGTATGTTGCAAACCCTGACATGAGTGTTGTAATTCCAGGAGCTCGCAAGCCAGAGCAAGTACTAAGCAATGCTAAGGCATTGAATCTTGAGCTAACAAAGGATGAGTACGACGAAATTGATACAGCCTTTAAGGAATTCTAAAAAGTGACGGCATAGTGTTGATAGATTAGGCGGAACCACCAAAATGTGTGGAACATATTTATATAGAAAAATAAAGGTGTCAAGTCAAAATTCAAACTTTGACTTGACACCTTTTAAAATGTAAAAAATTATTTGCTGAGTTTACGCTGAAAGAACTTTACAAATTCAACCATCACAAGCATTAGCACACCACCACTTAACACTATTAACCATTGTTCTAGGGCTAATGGTGTAACTTTAAAGACAGCATTGAATGCTGGGATGAAAATTGTTGCAAATAAAAGTATACCTGAGGTAATAATGGACCAGTTAAAAATTTTATTTGAAAACAAATTTTTGTTGAAGATAGAGCCATGGATTGATTTAGAATTAAAGGCGTGGAACAGTTGGATTAGTCCTAAGGTTGCAAATGCCATGGTTAAGGCATCTGCATGAATCAATTCATACGAGTTATGGAAGGGATACTTAATAGCTATCCAGTACACGCTGAGAGTTAATATTCCTTCTAACAATCCTTGATAAGTAATACTAGAGAGAACTCCATCACCAAGGAAACTTGATTTAGCACCCCTAGGTTTCTTTTGCATAATTGTAGACTCGGCTTTTTCGATTCCGAGTGCGATAGCAGGGAAAGTGTCTGTTACTAGATTGATCCAAAGAATCTGTGCTGGAGCAAATATGTCCCAGCCAAGCATAGTCATGAAAAAGAGAGTTAAAACTTCTCCAAGGTTAGCAGAGAGAAGATATTGAATCGCTTTTTGAATGTTTGCAAAAACTTTGCGTCCTTCTTTAACGGCGACAATAATAGTTGCGAAGTTATCATCGGCCAGAACAATATCACTAGCGTTTTTTGAAACTTCAGTACCAGTTATTCCCATTCCAACCCCAATATCGGCTGTTTTTAAAGCAGGTGCATCATTGACCCCATCACCAGTCATTGCTACAATCTTTCCTTTGTTTTGCCATGCCTTAACAATTCTAACCTTATGTTCAGGAGCAACTCGGGCATAAACTGAGTACTTGTCAACCGAGGAGTTCAACTCATCGGTTGACAAGTTATCCAAATCATTGCCTGTGATGACAGCATCAGTTTGAGATTTGTCAATTATCCCTAAACGTAATGCAATGGCCGTGGCTGTATCCTTATGGTCTCCAGTTATCATCAGTGGTCTAATTCCTGCTGAGCGTGCCTGTGCAACTGCATCTTTAACCTCTGGACGTTCAGGATCAATCATCCCTACCATTCCAACAAAGATTAGATTCCTTTCTAATATCTGTGATGAAGGTTCGGTCGGAACGGTCTCTAGTGGTCGATATGCAAAGCTTAAAACACGTAAAGCTTCATGGGCTAGGTCATGGTTTATATCAAGAATCTTTTTCCGATCTTTTTCAGTTAAAACTGTTATTTTGCCATTTTTTTCAATACGTGTTGTTCGTTGCAGTAACTCATCAACAGCACCTTTTATGAATAGAACAGGTTTATCTTCATGTTTTACGATAACTGACATTAACTTTCGCTCAGAATCAAAGGGAATTGATTCTATTCGCGGGGAATTCTTTTCAACTTGTGAGACATTATTTGATTTATCAATATTATATTGAATTAAGGCTGTTTCAGTAGGATCGCCGATTAGCCCATTATCGCTTTTTTGACTGTCGTTGGCCAAAATCATGGATTTCATCAAATTACTCATATCAATTTGTGCACTATCAGCGTCAGTCAAAATATTATTTTGATAGATTTTTTCAACTGTCATTTTATTCTGAGTTAAAGTACCGGTTTTGTCTGATGCAATAATCTCGGTTGCCCCAAGGGTCTCAACAGCAGGCAGTTTTCTAATTAATGCATTGCGTTTAGCCATTGCTTGCGTTCCGAGTGCAAGAGTGATTGTTACAATTGCTGGTAAGCCTTCAGGAATCGCTGCAACTGCCAGAGAAATTGATGTTAGTAACATTTCTAAGATTGAAGCACGATCAGCCGATATTCCTATGATGAAGACCAATAGTGCAATTGCCAAAACTAGGACACTTAGGATCTTGCTTAAATGTACGATACTTTTTTGAAGTGGAGTAGTCGTCTGATCAACATTATTAAGCATCGTTGCAATGTGCCCAACTTCTGTGTTCATACCCGTTGCAGTAACTACAGCCTCGGCTGTCCCGTATGTGACGTTGGTATTCATATAGCCGATATTTTGTCGATCACCTAATGGAATACCATCTTCAGGAATACTAGCCGTATTCTTATTTACGGGTACGGATTCACCGGTCAATGCAGCTTCTTCAACTTGAAGAGAAGAAGTGCTGATAAATCTAACATCAGCTGGAATGATGTCACCTGCCTCTAATAAAATAATATCGCCAGGGACCAAATCTGCACTTTTAATTGTTTGAATTTGGTTGTTTCGTCGTACTTTCGAAGATGGAGTCGTCATTTCTTTTAACGCATCAATTGCATTTTCGGCCTTTGCTTCTTGAAATACGCCAAATACAGCGTTTAAAACAATTACCAAGAAAATAATCAAAGCATCAGAAATATCACCCGCAAAAGCAGCGATAAGAGCAGCGACCATTAATATTATAATCATCAGGTCCTTAAATTGGGTTATAAATTTTTGAAGCAAAGAACTCTTTTTTTGTTCAGTGAGCGTATTTTGCCCATATTGTTTCAACAGAGCATCAGATTCGCTCAATGACAGACCTTTGGTGCTTGTATTTAGTGAACTCAATGTCTTGTCGATAGAAATTTGGTAATATTTTTGGGTCATAAAGTATGACAATCCCTTCGTGTTTTGTAATTTAAATGTATCATGCTTCAAGATGTTAAGAAAGAAATAACGATTATAAAATAAGATGGTTGAAGAAAGTTTAAATAGTTGAAAAAGTCTATGCGACTTGGTACATTTAAAGTAGTTTAATATTAGGGGTGTTAGAATTGATTAAAGAGTTCAAAGAGTTTATTTCACGAGGAAATGTGATTGATTTAGCTGTCGGTGTTATTATTGGGGGAGCTTTTACGTCAATTGTTAAATCACTGGTTGATTACCTGATCAATCCTTTTATCGGTTTGTTTATTGGTGGAATCGATTTTTCAGATTTAATTTTCAAGGTTAATGGGGCCACATTTAAGGTGGGTAGTTTTATTAATGCAATTATCAACTTCTTAATTATTGCTTTTGTTGTGTTCTTACTGGTTAAGTTTGTTAATAAGTTCTTAATTCGTAAAAAGGCAGAAGAGACTGCACCTGTTGTAGCTCCTGAAGTTGAGCTTCTTGAAGAAATTCGTGATTTATTAAAAACACAGGAAAAATAGTGTACATAAGATTTTCTTTGGTGTTGATATTAGTGAAATATTTTCATTGAATATTTAGTTATACAAAAAAGGATTAGGTCAAAAGTTTAATTTTGATCTAGTCCTTTTTTTATTCCTCATCTTTTAGGTCGTATAAGTGATGATTGACTTTTGATTAGCTTTCTTCAAAATAAATTTTAAAAGTATAAATTATGAAAACAGTTAAACTTCAATTTCAGCGAGACAGTTATTCAAAAATTCACAGATACCTTGAAAATCTAATTCTCCGCGAAATTGGTCAATTTCCTTGCCATCTTTATAAGCCGTGACCACGGGGGTCCCAAAAATGTGAAGTGTTGCTATAATATCTTGATTTTTATCAACATCAAGATAATATGCTTCAAATTGGTTGTTGAACTTTTCAGAAACTGCTTTTTTCAGTAATGGGTGGACTATGCGACAGTGAGAACAACGCTCAGCACCGAACATTACGATTTTGATTTTGTTAGTGTTCTTATTACTTAAAATTCGATTTGTAAATTCTTCTTGAGTTATTTCAGGAAAAATATTGCGGTCAATTTCAAACAATTGTTGTTTTTTCTTTTTAGTGTTTATCCGTTTTGATTCATCGATTGTTGCAACACACAAGGCAACATCTTTGTAATAGGGTAGGGTTCCCGCAACAGAAATTATTTTTTGTGCACCTTTTTTACCAGCATTTGGTAATCTGAAAGTAGAAATGTTAATCGGTTGAATTGGTGTTTCATTTGGTTGATCTTCCTGTGGTACATAATCATAGGGATAACGATAAGCGCGGTAAACCATATTGTTTTTTAATTTACCATCATCGTTATGTGAGAAATAAGGAGAGATCCATTCCCAGACGATTTCATAATCGTTAGTGATTTCAATAATTCTACCATCAGATCCTTCGTTGATTAGAGTATTTCCATTTGGTAACCGCTGCACATTTGAAACATAGGGGCTATAAAATTTACTACTGTCAGTGGGCATTTGATAGCCAAAATCAGCAGGCGTAACGGACCAGACAATTTTCATTGCAACTGGATCAATTTCGAGAATTCTGCTATAGTCACGTAGTGCATTTTTTGAACCATCTAAGCTGCCGGGGTTAGGGATACCGTAACCAGCCCAGCCCCCATTGTCAAACAATAGTAAATTTCCCGTTCCTGGCAATCCACGCGGAATCATATGCAAAGCATGTTGACCGATGATTTGTCCAATCGCTTTAGCCTGTGGATCATGAACATAATCAGGACCCAGTTTCCAAACAATTTCACCGCTATCATGATCGATGATGAATAAAATATTTGCTTCTCTACCGTCCATTATGATGTTATCGGGTTTAAACCGCTGATCACCTTGATCAAACCATTTATTCTCTCCTAGATAACTAGCACAATTAGTATGCATAAAATCGCCAACACCACCATCTGATTGGCGCATATTGGGATTTCTCATCAGAATATTTTTAGCAGCCTCATCAAAACCAAATTCATCAAAATGTTCTGCCACACTCCAACTCCACAGTAGGTTACCTTGCCAATCCACTTCGTAAACAATATCATCCAATAATTTTTTATCGGAAATTGCGGGATTATGAATTGTCTGATGAGCTAATATCAAAGTTTTTCCCGAATTTACCTTGGGTTGCTCTAGGGGTGAATAATAGACAGATTGACCTTCACGTTGAAAATCATGATGTTGACGCGCCATCCAACGGTGATCGTATCCTGGATCATCAATTTTTTCAAAATGATCAAATTGCCATTCAATATTGCCATCATAATCAATTTGAACGAGATTAACAGCATCTTGCATTCCATGAACTGGTTGACGATTACCAGAATTTCCAATGATATGACCATTTGGTAACATCTTAGGTGGCATTCCACGGAAAATCCAACGTCTTACTTCATTACCATTCATATCAAATAATAGTATTCCATCATTGATTGTTGGTATTAAGGTATAACCATTCCAAGCTTTATCAGGATTGTAGCGAATTGTTCCAGTTGGATATACAGATGGTTGGCCCATAAAAATCACTCCTCAAATTTGTTTTAATATAGAGACTGCAGATAGTACTTTTATTTTTGAAAAAAGTATCTCAATTAATAGTTTTTACAAAATATACAATTAATCTATACTCTCAATGATAGAAAGGTCTTTTGAAAAAATTGTGAAATTATTTAGTAAATTCCCAGCACTTTTAACGAGTTTTAGTTGGAAAATGAGAAGGTATGGTATTTTTGTCTTGCTGACTGTCTAATTTCAAAACGATAGTCGTTAATTTTGGCTGATCAGTATATCAATGTAATAGAAAAGGGAGTGTGACATAAGTCGGTAAAATTTGAGTACTAACAAGAAATTACGAACATAGCGAGTAATTTGCTATGAGTAATTCGAGGTTAGACGGAAAATTTTAACTTATGGAACACGTTTATCCGTAATAAATAGAAGAGCTAGGCTAAAATTTCACTTTTGGCCCAGCTCCTAAAAAAGTAGTTTTTCAAAGTTATGATTTTATTACTTAACCAATAATGATTGGTATAAATATCAGTATTATTTATACGAAACGGAACCAGATATGGCTTTCTTCAATGTAGTGGTATCAAGGTATTTATTGATATTGTAAGTATGCTTTAACTTACCACTATTAGCTAGGTATTTGTAAATGCTCTTTAAATCATTGTATGTGCTTTGGTCAAAGTTGATTTTAAAATTAGTACTCTTGAAAGTTGCTAAAACAGTCTTTGTAGGCACATTTAATGCTGAAGATACAATTTTAGCAGCCTTTTGTGGATGTGAATGAACTAACTTAATACTGTCATTAATAGCCTTTAAGTAGGCTATTGCCGCTTTTGGGTGTTCTTTTAGGAATTTTTTATTAGAAATAGCAAATGCTAGAGTTGGCGATGTAATTTTTCCTTGTGTTGTCAATACTTTGAATTTACCAGTCTTTTCTAATTTTTCAGCATCTTGTCCTGATGCCCAAACAGCAGACGCTTTTCCGGATTTCATCAAAGCTAATCCTTCTTGCCCTGTTTCGACGGACAGTAAATTAACTTGGCTTTCTTTTAAACCACCCTTTTTTAAGGCTTTAGCAACCCAATATTCTGTAACAGTTCCTGTGCTAGTTAAAACATTTTTGCCTTTGAGATCAGCTAACGAACTAATATCTTTAGTTGTGTATAATTTAACACCGCTACCACCTGAGCTAGATAATTTTGCAAAAATTTTGAGATTACTTTTACTTGAGCTTCCAAAACGGTTTAAGGCTGCAAAATCGGCTACATATCCAATATCTAATTGCTTTGTTGTGATTGCATTAACAGTTTCAATCCCAGATGAAAAGGTCGTAGTTTTTACTTTGAGGTTATACTTGCTGAAATAACCCTCTTTTTTTGCAATTGCTGCTAAGTATTGACCACCAGAGTTTGTCATTAATCCTAGACGGATTGTTGTTGAATTGCCGCTACTTTTTTTTGAACTGCTGTCAATGTTCTTTAAGCCATAGATGGCAGCAAATATCACGGCAATAATAGCTACTAAACTTCCTAGCAACACGATTAATTTTTTATGCACTTATAAAAACACCCTTCTGTATGTTTTACTTGGCTTCTTTTTCAAATACACCATATTTTTTTAGAACAACTTTACCGAATAAACGAAGCAGTGTGTCCGAAAGGTAACCAATAAATCCAAGAACAAAGATGCCAACAAAGATCCAATCTGTTCGGTAATAGAGTCTAGAAGTATAAATTAGGTAGCCAATTCCATTTTGGGCAGCCAACATTTCAGCCGCTACAATAGCAACAATTGCCCCACCTAATCCAAGGCGTACGCCGGTGAAGATATTCGGAACAGCTGAAGGAATGACAACGCTGTAGAAGATTTGAAATTTTGAGGCACCTTGTGACTGAGCTGATTCGATCTTTAATGGGTCAATAGCAATAACCCCAGTAATTGTGTTGATAATGATTGGAAACATTGTTGCATAAATAATTAATGCAATTTTAGATACCTCACCAACACCAAACCATAGTAGAAATAATGTCAAAAATCCAATGGCTGGTACAAAGCGAAAGAAATTAATCAATGGTTCAAACAAATAGCGAATAATTTTAAATTGTCCAATAATTAATCCTAGAGGTATGGCAATAGTACTTCCAACCAACCATCCAGCTATAATTCGCAACAAACTAATTAGTAGATCGCTTTGAAGCGTTCCATTTTTTATCAATGCTTTGGCGCTAGTCAGTGTTTTCCATGGACTGGGTAAAAAACTGGCATCGCTAACTTTGGAGGCAATCATCCAAAGTAATAATAATAGGAGCCAGGCCAATAATCCACGCTTAGTTAAGAATAATAATCCGTTCCTAAACAATTCTATTCCCTTATGGGTATCAGGATCATTGGGAATTTCTAAGTTATTTAAAGTCTGGGATTTAGGAGTGCTTTTACTCGACATTTCTTTCACTCTAACGACCTCCTATCGGGAAATAGTTATTTAATTCTGTAACTAATTGTTCGTTATCTTTGGAGAAAACATTCCTAGGATAAGGATAGTCAACGGTAATTGTTTTATAAATGTTTGAAGCAGGAGCAGGAGAAAAGATACTGATTTTTTGACCTAAATAAGCTGCCTCTTGAATATCATGCGTCACAAATAAAATAGTTTTTTTTGTCTTTTGCCAAATTCGGATAAGTTCATCCTGCATAATTCTTCTAGTTTGGGCATCTAAAGCGCCAAATGGTTCATCTAAAATTAATATGTCTGGATCATTAGAAATACTTCTTGCAATTTGAACGCGCTGTTTCATTCCGCCAGATAATTCATATGGATACTTATTGGCATGTTGATCAAGCCCAACTAATTTTAAACTTTGATTAACTATGGGAGTTCTTTCCTTTTCTGAGAAGTGTTGCATTTTCAGGCCATAGGAAACATTTTCATAAACGGTTAACCATGGGAAAATAGCCGCATCGGCATTTTGAAATACTACTCCACGATCCCGTCCAGGAGCAGCAACTTCGTGTCCATTAACCAAAACCTGACCACTTGTTTTGGGAAGAAAGCCAGCAATAATATTAAGCAATGTTGATTTACCACACCCACTACGACCTAAAAAAATGTGAAATTCACCAGGAGCAATTTTTAAATTAATATCTTGTAGTACAAAGGGATTTTCTTTTTTTGGTGCAAAAAAAGAAGTAGGTGCCTGGTACTTCTTAAACACATGTTTAAGTTCAATGCTATTTTTTATCATATTTGTTACCTCATTAATTGATTTTCAGTATTAACGTGAATAAAAATTATTGCATCTGTACTATTCATATCTTAAATTTTTAATTTATTGTAGATATTATTTTCTATACAATTAAGTATTAATAGTATTAAAAAAAATTAAAAAATAACGATAATTTATAGTAAGCAAAATAAAAATGTTAAAACGCTTATAATCGATACTACTCATCGTGTAGTTAAACTCAGATGATTATTGAAGGAAAGATTCAAAAATGTTTCGTTATTGAATGTTTTTAATAATAGGTTAAAATTATGAATTGTAGATGAATTTATTTTGATGGAAACATTTGCATTTTATGATGATTTGTATAAATACCGTTTTTGTAAATTTTGAATAATAAAGAGGAATGTTGTGTAATATACAAAGTTTAGCAAATTTATTTGCTAAATGAATAAATGCATTGATTTAAAAGGTGTAAATATTCTGATATATATAGAATTAATTGGTAGATAGAATATGTCTAAAATTAAAAAATTAGTATATTTTTTATCTTAAGAATAATATATTATCAAGAAGTTGAAATTATATTGAAATTAAGGGTTACTTTTATGTATTTTTCTGTTATGATTATCTGCATACGTGGTACTAAAGTGAGTAATAAGTTTACACAAATCTTAAAAAAATAATTTTCTTTAAAGAAGAGCGATTTTTGATTCATAAATTCTATTATTTTGTTGTAAGATTGGCAGAATTTATGAAAATATGTCAATTACTAAGGTATTTGGTATTTTTTATAGTAAGTATGTGCCCATATACTGAACACTTGTATAATAAATGTGAAAAGAGGCAAAAAATGAAAACGGGTGAACTTGTTAAACAAATTAGAACTGAAAAGGGAATAAAAGCTAAGGTTGTATATGATGGTCTGCTATCGAGGTCGATGTATTATAAATATGAGAGCGGTTTAGTTGAAACAACAGCAGATACTTTCTTGTACATACTAAATCGTTTAAATATTGAAGCCGATGAATTCCTGCGAATGTTCAGTGTGATGGATAAGTGTAATAATGGGTACATAAATTATCGTGATGATCTAAATAATGCTTACCGGCTTGAAAATTTAATTGAGATTAAAGCCTTAGAGAAAAAAATTAGTAAAGAATATCAAGAAAGCGGCTTGGTTCGTTTCTATAATTTGATGTTGATTGCGACTGCCATGCGTAAAAAACTTGGAAAAACTGCGGAAAGTGTATTGAATGAACGGAAAGAAATTTTACATTATTTGATGCGTAGTACAAAATGGGGTCATTATGAATATGGTCTGTTTATTGATGCGGTTTTCATGTTTGATAGTAGCTCAATTGAAAAAGTATTTCAGAATCATGATTGGAATGATAGTCATGAAGGCGAAGATATGAAGCTTGATAATTTGAGGGTGAAGGCTTTATGCCAGTCAATTTTGGTGTTTATGAAATCTAATAAGACGGATCAAGTAAACTATTATTATACGTTACTTGATAAAATAAAAGTTAGCTCAAATAATATATATGCGTTGGGCAACAAAAAATTTTTTGAAGGTTTAAAGACCATTAATAATGGGGATTATGAACAAGGATTGAAGAATATTTCTGAAATTTTCTCACTATATCAGGAGTTGGGGCTAGATGACTTGTATAAGGAACATGTTGCAATTCTTCAGGAGTTGTTGAGTGTCCAATTACAAAAGTCTAAGTCTAGAAAAAGGCGGAAAGCATAATTTTGCTTGCTTGAAAAAAAAAGAAACAGTATAAGATGGAAAGATACGTGTAGAG
>NZ_BACP01000035.1 GCF_000260415.1 Liquorilactobacillus mali KCTC 3596 = DSM 20444 | reverse complement strand
GTAGATGGTATCTGATGAAAGACTGTTCCAACTTTTCAAATTGGCGACTGAAACACCATATTTATTAGCAATAGCCCAAAGCGAATCTCCTGATTTAACGATATATGAGGCAGTGGAACTGCTTGAAGCAGAGGAACTGTTATTAACAGAGCTGCTAGAGTTAGAACTTGAAGTAGAAGTATTAGTGCTTGAACTGTTCGAACCAGCTGTATCATATTTTGTTAGATTGTATAAATTAATGACGGACAAAACTTTTGTAGCATAGCTGGGGTCAGTTGCATATGTGCCATATTTCCCCTTAGAAAGGTTAGCCGCAGCAATAGAAACTGTGGATGCATTGGCTTTGGTCGAGTTACCAAAATTGTTAGAAATCAGTTTTGCGTAGGCAACCAACGAGTCACTGTAACTACTATATGACTGGAATTTGGCAGAAACAGTATGATAAGCGCCATTGTAATACTCAAGAGTATTCATAGTAATGTAGCTGCCAGACCCAGAATACTTAATACCAAAGAGGTTGTGAGCCTTTGTAGACAAAGTACTAGTGCCCCAGCCACTTTCGGTTGCAGCTTGTGCAATCATTAAGGATGCATAAAGATTGTACTGTTGTGCAATTTGTTGTGCCGAACTAGCAATACTATTAATAAAAGTTGACACTTTTACAGGGGCAGAGGTCAATGATGACGTATCTAATGTGACAGCGCTATATGATGAAACTGCCGCACTAGCTGAACTACTAGAAGACGAGACTGCAGAACTTTGCGAACTTGAGCTGCTTGAAGATGAAGCAGGAGCCTTCTGAACACTACTACTTGCAGCAACTGTACCTGCTGTTGTAGAACTAGCTACGCTTGCTGCGGTTGAAGCAGTTGAGCTAGTTGAATTGGCAGAGCTTGAGCTGGGAGCCGAAGAGCTGCTGGATTCACTAACATTTGTAGATCCGACAGATCCAGTGGTGGAAGTGACAGCATTTTGAGAAGTTGTAGTATCAGCCTTTACTTTAAAAATTGGAAGGGAGGCTGAGCCAAGTAAAAAACCTGTTCCAACGTATGAAGCAGTTCGGCTCATACCTTTAATATGCTTGACTTGTCGCAAATATTTTTGATGGGCAATTCGTTCCTTGCGCTTTTTCAAAAAGTTCACTTCCTTAAATAAATTATTTTTTAAAATTTAATTTCAATATTGACATATAAGAATAATTACAGTATAGCAAAAGAATATTATAATATGAACTATAATTGTTAAGATAAATTATTACAATAGCATTACAACTAAAGCAGTCGATATATTTCAGTGGCACGCACGCTGCGTACATTTTCAGTGATGATTAGAGCAGCAGGGTCCGCAGCTGCTATTATGGGGATAATTCTTGCAAGATTTTTAGAAGTACAAACGAAATAAATAATAGGTTTTGCTGATTGACTGTAAAAACCGGTGGCTTGCAGAAGTGTAACACCCTGTCCTAGTGAGTCAGAAATTGCTTGGGAAATACTGCTGCTGTGAGATGAAATTATCTGGATTACCTTCTTTGAACCAAATCTTTCTAGAGCAATATTGGTTATTTTGGCGGATATATATAATTCTAGAACTGTTAATATCGTATTTTCAAAGCCAATAATGAAAACGGACGGAATTGCAACAGCTAGATCAAAAAAAAGAGTAGCTGATCCTATAGGTATTCCGAGATATTGATTAAGAATTCTTCCTAAAATAGTGCTTCCGGCAATAGATCCTTCCGCATTCAAAATTAATCCCATTGAAATGCCTGTTAAAGCACCGCCAACAATGGTTGGAATAATAGTCTGTTGTGTATGATAAGTATAAATAACAGGGAGTTTCAAGAAAATAGAAAGCCAAATAATTGCCCAAAGTGATAGTAAAATTGTTTTTCGTTTGAGATATTTTAAGCCAATCAACAATAAAATACTATTAAGTACAAAATTTGTTAGATATGTGGGAATTTGTAGTGTATAAAAAGCAATGGTTGTTAGACCAGTAACACCACCTTCACCTAATCTAGTTGGAATAAGAAAATAATTTATTGAAATTGCATATAATAAAGAGCCTAAAGTGATATAAAATAATTTGCGAGCCGTTTTTATGATCAATTTCTCCTCTCAGAAGTTAATTAGCGCAATCTAAGTATAAATACAACAGTTTTGTAAGACAAGATAATCAGCAATAATTTTTTGCACAAATGTAAATTTTATCAGAACAAATATTTGCTTATCAGTGAGTCTATAGCATACAATTGAGATAATCGAGTTACGGAAGGAATGAGTGAAGTTGAAGATAACCAGACATGAAAAACCAACATCTACTAATGGAGAACCAATTAGTATTGCAAGTCGTTTTCCAGAATTCGAATTAAAAAGCACACAAGGTGAAACTATTACAAATACAGATATCAGTGGAAAGTATACATTGATTAGTGTTGTTCCGGATATCAATACCCGAGTATGCAGTCTTTCAACAAAGAAATTCAATAAAGATGTGGATGCTTTTCCAGATATTAACTTTTTGACCATTTCAACTAATACCGTCGAGCAGCAGCAAGACTGGTGTGCGGCAGAAGGCGTTACGAAGATGAAATTACTCTCCGATAAAGATGGTTCCTTAGGAAAAAAGGTGGGAATTTTCGTAGAAGATGGGAATGTTGATGCGCGCAGCATTTGGATTCTTAATCCTAATGGAGAAGTAGCATATCGTGAGTTGATTATTGAACAGACAAATGAGCCGAATTATCAGGCTGCTTTAGAATTTTTGAATAAAGATAAGTAATATAGATTCAAAGTACTAGAATATGATATAAGCTCAGTAATGTTTGAAGCTTGACGGAAAATTTTTAACTTATGCGGCAAATTTATGTGAAATCAATAAAAGGGACTGCACCATAAGTCCCTAAGTTAAAGAGCTTCACCAGAGAAAGTAATGATTTTTCTGGTGAAGCTCTTTTGGTATAATTAAAAATAAAAAAGCACCGATTGCAGCCAGCACTTTCAAAAACAATACCCCTTTATAAACAAAAAGAAGAGATTAGTGAAAATCTA
>NZ_BACP01000036.1 GCF_000260415.1 Liquorilactobacillus mali KCTC 3596 = DSM 20444 | reverse complement strand
CAATCCTCCATACAATACGGGGCAAGATGATTTTGTTTATCCAGATAACTTTGAATATTCAGATCATCAACTTGAAACAATGTTTGGACTTGATGATGATCAGTTATCACGATTAAAAAGTATTCAAGGCAAATCAAGCCATTCAGCTTGGTTAACGTTTATGTATCCTCGTTTAGAGCTAGCTAAACACTTGCTTAAACGTACTGGCGTGATCTTTATCTCTATTGATGATAACGAAGATAGTAACTTAAAAGAAATATGCGATGAAATTTTTGGTGAAAACAATTTTCTTGCTCAAGTTGTTTGGGAAAGAGCATACGCACCGATTAACCTTAAAAAAAATTTTTCGCCCAGTCATGATTACATGTTAGTTTATGGGCGTGATAAGAACATTATTGAAACAAATGGTATACCAAGGACTAATGCGGCTGATGATCGTTATCAAAACCCAGATAACGATCATCGAGGCATATGGCAATCGGATAATCTTTCAGTAGGTCCAGCAATTCCAGAAAATATTTATCCTATTACGACTCCTTCAGGAAGAGTGGTTGAGCCTCCAACCGGTAGGAGCTGGAGTCTCTCACGAAATGCATTTCATGAGAGACTCACAGATAATAGAATCTGGTTTGGTAGTGATGGTAACGGGGTTCCAAGAATTAAAAGATTTAAATCTGAGTTGCGTAAGACCGGCATTACACCGATGACAATTTGGAAATATCAAGATGTTGGTCATAGTCAATCAGCTACACAAGATTTAAAAACGTTGATGGGAGGCAGAAAATATTTTTCTTATCCTAAACCAGTCAAGTTAATTCAACGTGCAATTCAGCTTTATTCTGATCAAGATTCAACCATTATGGATTTTTTTGCGGGTTCTGCAACTACTGCTGAAGCAGTGATGCAACAAAATATTGAAGATGGTGGCCACCGCAAGTTTATTATGGTTCAATTACCTGAAAAAACGTATCGTGTGAACAAGGAAGGAAAGAAAATTCCAACTAAAGGTGGCAAAGCTGCTTTTCAGGATGCCTTTATGAGTATTGATGAGATAGCCCTAGAAAGAATTCGTCGAGCTGCTAAGAAAATCAAGCAAGACAATGAATTAACATTACCTGAAAATTTTGATGGCAGTTTTAAACATTATCGTGTAGTAAAGCCAACTAAGCGAACACTTGAAGATATTGAAGATTTTGATCTCAACGGTACTGACTTATTTACTAATATGGTGGATTCCTTTTCAAGTTCGGGACTAAATACAGATGGTGATGCTACGGGGGAACAAACAATTTTAACAACTTGGTTGGTTCAAGATGGGTATTCTTTTGAAGCAGATATAGAGACATTTTATTTTGGAGAATATAGGGCTCATATTATTGAAAACAATCGCTTATATCTAATCAATGAAGGTTGGAACAAGGACCATACTAAAGAACTGCTCAATCAATTGGGAACCCATCAATTAGATTTACAAAGTGTTGTTGTTTTTGGTTATTCTTTTAACATTGCCGAATTACGTGAATTAGAAATTGGTCTTAAACAGGTTGATAGTCATGTCAATCTAATTCGGAGGTACTAGTAATGAAGATTAAACTGGAAATATTACCACATCAAACTGAGGCACTAAAAGCAATCGATGAAAATTTTTATGGCCTTGATACTTTAAAAAACAATCCAGATGCAGATTATATTTATGCTAATCCATTAGTTAAATACCGTTATCAAGAAAAAGCAAACATTGATATTAAGATGGAAACCGGTACTGGAAAAACTTACGTTTATACCAGAATGATGTATGAATTGCATCAGAAATATGGATTATTTAAATTTGTCATTGCGGTTCCAAATCCAAGCATTAAAGAAGGAACGCGAAGCTTTATTACTAGTGCCTATGCTAAACAACATTTCAGTGAGTTTTATGAAAATACCAGAATTCAGCTTAATGTTATTAATGCTGGGGATTTTAATGGTCAATCAGGTAGAAGAAATTTTCCGGCACAATTGTCTGAGTTTGTTGAATCTACCCGACAAAATGTGAATCAAATTGAAGTTCTTTTAATTAACGCTGGTATGCTACATTCTAAATCTATGCATCGAGATGACTATGATCAAACTTTATTAGGTGGTGAAACATCACCGATTAAGGCTATTGCAGCTACCCGACCAATTGTAATTATTGATGAACCCCATCGCTTTTCGAGAGGAAAAAGGTTCTATGGTGATATCAAAGAAATGGACCCGCAGTTGATTGTTCGATTCGGGGCAACATTTCCGGAAATAACGCCTGGTCATGGCCATAATAAAGTTAAAAAAATAGACTATTATCGTGGTAAACCTCAATTTAATTTAAATGCGGTTGACAGTTTTAATCAAGGACTAGTTAAGGGAATTGATATTGGCTATCCGGATATGCCAGAAGACCAGGCAAATAATTTATATAGAGTCAAAAAATTAAAACCAAAAGAACTTACCCTAACTAAGGATAATAAAGATTATTCTGTGACTGTTGGTGAAAGCTTAGCAGATATTGATGAAGGTTTTGCTGGAAACATTACTTACGATGGAGGTCTTGATCATGAACTTTCTAATGGGCTATCCCTTTCTAAAGATATGAAATTAATTCCAGGGACTTTTTCTGAATCTTACCAAGATGAAATTATTTCTGAAGCTTTGGACAGGCATTTTGTGGCCGAACAAGAAAATTTTATGCGATCAAATACCTCAATAAATGTTCCGCGAATAAAAACCTTGTCGTTATTTTTTATTGATAGTATTAGCAGCTTTCGTGGCGATAATAAAACTAAGGGTTGGCTTGCAAAAAATTTTGAAAAGATACTTACACAAAAGTTAAGGAAACTCATTAAGAAATACGAATTCACGATCAACGATCGTGAGAAACAATACTACGAGTTTCTACAAGCAACGTTACAAAGTTTAAAATCCGAACATCAAGATGTTTATGCAGGGTATTTCAGTGAAGATCGTGGTAATTCTGATGATGATATTCAAGCGGAAGTTGATGATATCCTTAAAAACAAAGAAAAATTACTAAGCTTTAAAGACAGTAAAGGTAAGTGGATCACACGGCGGTTTTTATTTTCCAAGTGGACATTACGTGAAGGTTGGGATAACCCGAATGTTTTCGTGATTGCTAAATTAAGGACCTCTGGATCTGAAATTAGCAAAATTCAGGAAGTAGGACGGGGATTACGATTACCTGTTGACGAAACTGGGCATCGATTAAGTCAAGAGGAATGGCCAAGTCGTCTGTCATTTTTGATTGGCTATGATGAACAAAATTTTGCTGAGAAGTTAGTAGGTGAAATTAATACTGATTCACCAGTTAAGCTGGATCAAGATGAATTGACTGAAGACATGATTAAGTTGATCGTTAAGGCCAAAGAGAAGTCGAACCCCCAATTTAATGAAAACCAGTTACTTGATGACTTGGATGAACATAACGTCATTACCCGTTCTAACCAGTTTAAACAATATGTTGATATAGATGGCAAAAAAATGTCAGGTTATGACGCCCTGTGCTATCTTTACCCAGAACTAGAGCAGCAGACCAAAGTGTCTAAGGGCAAAATTCGGGATAAAAATTCTAAAGACAATACAAAAGTAAAATTGCGAAAACAAAATTGGCAACAGCTAAAGAATCTGTGGCTCCAATTAGCCAAACGGCAAATGATCCAATTTGATCCATCAGTTAATCAGAATGCCGAAACTGTTGCCAGACATGTATTTAACGATAGTGACAACAAAATCTTTGTTTTGCAGCGACCACAAATAATTTCTCAGAAAATTAATACTGACAATAATATAGCTTCAGTCAGAGAAACACAGTCGGATTACAATACTGAATATCTAGCTATGAATTATGGCAAGTTTTTAAAAATCTTAGCTAATAAGACTGATTTATCAGTCAATTTGATAAATAATCTAATGATTAAAGCTATTACACGATTGGGAAGTAATACCAACTACATTAATGAAAAGACTTTAGATAATTTAGTTAGGACCCTTAATAGTCGGTTCAACGCACGGATAAAAACTTCCTATAGCTATGAACCATTAGATTTTGCTGCCTCAACTTCAATTTACAATGCAAAAAAACAAGAATTTGTGAATTCTGTTCCTGCTAGCTTATTAGGAATTTATCAAGCAGATTCGACATCTGATAAAGCTTACCTCTATGACCGACCACCTCTGCGATATGACAGTGCTGATCCAGAATTAACAATTTTGAAACGATCATATAGTCCTAAGATCAGTGTTTTTGGTAAATTACCAAAACAGGCTATCAAGATTCCTCGTTTTGATAATGGTACGACGACACCAGACTTCATTTTTAAGATTGAACGTGATAATAAGCCAATCTATTTAGTTATTGAAACGAAAGCTGAGAACATGCGTCTTGGAGATGAAGACATTCGTGTTATCCAGCAGAAATATTTTAATCATCTTAAAGAATCTGGCGTTTATTATCGAATGGCCACGAGTGCACAAGAAGTTCATGATCTAATTAATAAGTTGGAAAGCGGGGAGTTGAATTAGAATGTTATCGTTAATTGAATTAGCCAAAGAGGGAAAAATAGAAAAAACAGGTGCCAAGCCTAAACTGCCGATCAAAGTTGATGGAGTCAGTTCAGAGACTTTGGATGTTTACAAAATACCCTTAGTGTACTTGTATTATAACGATAAAAATGGTCGGATTGCGACTGGTATTTCTCAATATGAAGGCGATCTGAATCCTGCTAATGATCGAGATGATCCTAAATATAATAATTTTGTAGCTAGATTAATTGAGCAAGATAATCCAAGTGCTTTAAAACGGACAGAAAAGTCCATTCAAAATTCCGGCCAGCAGGTTTACGGCTATGTTCTTGATGATGGTCGAATTGTTGATGGGAACCGACGTTTTACCGCTTTACGTGATGTTCATCAATCAACAGGTGAGACGTTTTATTTTGAAGCCGTTATTCTACCTTTCTCATATAATAATTCTACAGAACGGGTCAAGATAAAGAAGCTTGAACTAGCTATCCAGATGGGAGTTGAAGCACGTAAGGATTATGATCCTGTTGATTTGGCCGTTGATATTTACCAGACTACTAATGGTGATGATCCAATTATGACACAGGCAGATTATGCAGCTGATTCTCATATGCTTCTAAAAGAAGTTGAAAGGCATTACAATGGTGCGGTTTATATGCATAAATTTCTTCAATATATTGGAGCACCAGAAAATAATTACAATATTATTAAAGAAAGCAAAGTTTGGTCGTTATTTTATGAAATGGGTAAGTCATTATCCAAGAACTTTAGCAATGATCCAGAGTCACAAGTCCGCAAAAATGAGACTATGAATTCATATTTTGGTGTCATTTTATACCAGATCCATGTTGGGGTAAGTGGCAACACTGCACGAACTCATATTCGAGAATACGGCAAAAATATTGTTCATAGTCCTGATAACGAAGATTTTAATGATGATGTAGCAGACATAGTCGGTGACTTATCTGATTCACTGCGCGATGCTGAAATTCACAGTACTTCTGATTTAATGGAGAGCTTGACTGATGAACATGAAACAGTAGAAGCACTAGGAGATACTTTTGATACTTATATGCGGAATGCACATAACAGTGAATCTGTAGGCAAGTTCATTCACAATATTAAGCAAAATGTGAAGTATTACAGCGACTTAAATGAAGATGGTGGTTTGATTGGTAGTTTGAAGTATAACGATGTTAGTAAAGGTCAACTGAAAGATCTGCAACAGTATATGCGAGACCTAAATCAATTAAGTAGGGAGCTGTTCAGCAAGTATGGCGATGAAATCAAATAATCCAGTCATTATCAAAAATCAAGATGGTTCATTTCAACTCTTAGATGATGATCACCATACTTTAGAAAACAAAGCCCTTCAACGTGTCCTAAAAGTTTTTGTACCATATTTTAAAGATATAAAGCACCGAACCTTCAAGGATAATTTAACTTATGTTCAATTACTCGAACTGGTAAAAAAACTTAATCGACGATTAGAACATAAGGGATTACCTGTGGTCAAAACCAGCAACAAATTTAAGCAATTCGTTCAACAGCATGAATACTATATTAAAGAACAAAGTCAAGCTGGATTAACAGTCAAGTCTGATGACATTCGTTGGTATCATGAATTTGAAAATTTTAAACAACTATTGAGTCAAGAAATTGCGAGACCACTGAAAGCCGAACAAGAAAGAGCTAGTTTTTTCTTAACTATTATGAAGCGAGCAGCCAATTTTTCAGTTCCTGGCTCTGGAAAGACTGCAATGATGTACGGTACTTTTGCATATCTTTCCAGTCCAGGTGTGAATAAAGTTAACAAGTTATTGGTCATTTCACCATTAAATGCGTTTGCAGCCTGGCGAACGGAGTTTGAGGCTGTGTTTAAATCTAAGCGAAATTTACATTATCTCAATATGCGAGATAAAAAATACAACAATAATGTTGGCGCAATCAAACATGATTGGGTTCAAGCAAACGTGATTACCATTAATTATGAATCTCTGCAAAGTAAGTTAAGCGTAGTTAACGATTTGTTGGATTCCAAGACAATGTTAGTTTTTGATGAAGTTCACCGGGTAAAGGGTATAGGTGGTCAACGTGCAAATGCAGCATTAAGTTTAAGTCAATTACCACGTTATCGATATGTATTGACGGGAACACCAATACCTAATGGCTATAGAGATATATATAATTTTTTACATTTGATGTATCCCGATGAATATTCCTCTTTCTTTAACTGGGACATAAATGAGTTGAATTATATTGATCCAGAGGATGTAAATAATAAATTAGCGCCATTCTTTTGGCGAACCAATAAAAATGATTTGCATGTTCCTAAGCCTGATCCTGATCAATTTATTAAGATCTCCCCATCAGCAGATCAGCAAACTCTGGCTAATGCTATTTATGAAAATGAGCATGGTACATTAGCATTATTTATTAGGTTATTGCAGGCCTCAACAAATCCACAACTTCTAAAATACAATATTAATTACCAAGATCTAGGATTAGTAGAAGCAGATTCCAATTCTTGGAAGCAAGAATTTTCTAAATTCAAAGATTACCACCAAAATAATGCAGACTTATATAAAAAGTATCCTTTAGATAACGTAAAATCTCCTAAATTTGATGCTGGAATTAAATTGGTTGAAAAATTAGTTCATGAAGGAAAAAAGGTTCTGGTTTGGGGAATGTTCGTTGGCACGATGCGTAAAATTCAATATGTATTAGAAAGAAACGGGCTAAATACAACATTGATATATGGTGGTACACCTAAAGATGCACGTGAAGAAATGATTGATGAATTCAGAACGAAAAAAACTCAAGTTCTGATTTCTAATCCGAATACTTTAGGCGAATCAATTTCACTTCACCAAACGGTTCATGATGCTGTTTATTTTGAATACAATTTTAATTTAACCTTTATGCTTCAGTCTCGCAATAGAATTAATCGTCTAGGCTTATCAAAGAATCAGTACACGAGATACTATTACTTAATGACCAATGGCGATGTTGCTCACAGCAGTTTCATTGATCAAACAGTTTATAACAAGTTAAGAGATAAAGAAAAAATCATGCTTGATGCTATTGATGGAAAATTGCTAGTGCCGGAGTATCCTGATGATTATCTACAAGAAGTCAAAAACATTGTACTAGGAAAGTATAAATAATAATTTACAATGATTACAGAAAATCAAAGTTCAGGGGCTATAATTACAAATACCCCCTCGAAAACATTGAACAAATAACTCCCAACATCTACATTATAGATATTGGGGGTTATTTGTTTTGATATGGTATAAATGACTTCTTTTATTCGTTATTTTTTCGATAGCTTTTAGACCGATTTTGCCTAGGAAATAAACGATCATGCGAACCCACTCGAATTCCGATTAAGACTAGTTCATCTTTATCAATCGTATAAACAACCAGAACATCGTTAGTTTCGTTTGGTGTTTTGTTTTTCGGGGTATCTCGTAAATGAAATTCATTATATCCAGTCATTCGCCGGTTAAGCTCATGATCTTCAAATTCTGGTGGTAATTGTTGTTGTTCAAGCAACAGGTCAATGGCTGCTCGAACTTCATCAATAATAGTTTTGTCTAAACTGGCTAATCGTTTTAGATCAGCATTAAAGGTTGCACGTGGTTTAAATCTTAGTTTTTTCATTATTTAAACTGACCCCAATAATCATCATTTGATTCAACAATTTCATCATCAGGTAAAACATGTCGTTTAATTAACTGATCACGCGCAATTGCATATTCTAACGAACCTTCTTTAGCTTTTAATGCTCTTTCTATCCAGTCCATTTTTTCTTGCGAAATGATGGCCACTGCTCGACTATTTGAACGAGCAATGTAAACTGTTTCGTCTTCGTCATTAACTTGATCTAAATATTTTTTTAGGTTAGCGCGAAAATCGCTCTGTGTTAATGCTAATGTCATAATTACCACCCTCTCTTTGTACTTAATATTGTACTTTAATTTGTACTAAAAATCAATTTAAAGGGACTAAAACTATGCAACAAGTTGTTTTACCAATCAAAGATTCAAATATTCTCAAAGAGGTGCAAGATACGTTACTCAATAATTTCAAAGCTGGCCGGCGTAACTATACAAAACTATACAATGCGCAATACTGGTGCTTTATTGTTTCGCACACAAGCAAGCTCAACTAGGTCTGAAGATAATATAAAATAACTATGAAAAAATTTCCTGGTTTAAACTGAATGATAAACTGCTAAAGTGAGAGTAGTTTTTTTTAACCAAAAAGTGATTCCATGCTGAAAATATATCTATTCCTGCATTGATTCTTGGCATTAAAGAGATAGAAGTCTAATAGGAAGTTTCAATACTTGTGCGAATTCTTCTTCAAAGTAAACGAAAGTAATAAACCTATAACAGCTAATACAAGTGTGAAATAAATTCCAAAATGCATACCATTTGTAAAAGAAGCTGAAGAATTTTTTCCGGGGTAAAAAGATTCACCTAATGCAAGAAAACTTGTCGTTAGTGCTGTTGATATAGCTCCAACAATTTGTTGCATAGTGTTCATAATAGTACTACCATCTCCAGATTCAGGACCTGCTAGAGAGTTTAAAGCATAGGTTTGTGCGGGAGACATTGCAAGAGGACATCCAACCATTAAAATTACATGTGCAATGATAACATAGATAATTGTTGAATCAGTTTTAACTGCTGATAATAAAAGACAACCGATAATAGCAATTAAAAAACCAATACGAACTGGTAATTTTGCTCCATAATTGTCATACGACCGACCAGCAAATACTGAAACAATAGCATTTACGAACCCGCCAGGTAGCATAATAATACCAGTTAATGCTACAGGTAAAAGCAGTCCTCGTTGAATATACTGTGGTAATAAATACATTGCTGATAAAATAATAGCAAAGTCAATCATAACTAATAATGCACCAGATCTGAACATAGGATTTTTAAATATCTTCAAATTTAAAACAGGGTTCTCTAATGTTAATTGTCGGCGAACATATAGTGTCAAAGTGATAACACTAACAATTAATAAAACAATCACAGGGACAGATATCCAACCCAAATCAGAGACTAGGCTAATACCTGTAACCAGGCTAGCAAAGCCTATAATTGAACCTATTAAAGATAGAAAGTCAATTTTAGGACGAGAGAGTTTTCCAACATTTTCCAAGGAGAACACAGCAAAAAATAAAGCAATTACTAAAAATGGGATAAAAGTCCAGAATATCCAATGCCAAGATAGCTTTGCAAGAATAATTCCTGTTAATGTCGGTCCAATTGCAGGTGCAAGCATTATAACAAGAGCGCAAATTCCCATGGCGGTGCCTAATTTATGTGGTGGAAAAATTTGCATTGCAACAGTAAACATTAATGGCAATATAAGGCCCGTGGCAATACCTTGAATCATGCGACCTAGTAATAATATTCCAAAATTTGTTGCCATAGCTGAAATAGTTGCGCCAATAATGAAATCTACTAAACCAAAAATGATGATTTGCCGTGTTGTAAACCATTTTGACAATAAGCTTGAAAATGGTAGGACAATCCCAATCACTAGCATATACCCCGTCACCAACCATTGAATTATACCCGCATTTATATGTAGACTGCTCATTAATTGCGGGAGTGCAATGTTAAGTGAGGTTTCCGAAAGCATTCCCACAAAAGCCCCAATTAACATACTAACCATTGCTAGCTCGGGGTTTTTAACCTTAACTCTAGCTTCTTTGTGTAAATTATTTGTTTCTTCCAAAAAAAACATCCTTTCCTGAATACGAAGTACATTTGATTACACTACCAAATTTTTTCTGTTCATGTAAGTTTTTTTTAATAAAAAATATTTGCACCAGGACCATTTGCTGTTGTATTCTTTCAGTTCCTCATCAACTGAGTTTTTAAATCTCCACTTTACCTGGTGTTTTTCTGAATAAATTTCTCTTAAATCTGTTTGTAGCATAACATTCGTAGGTGATCTTCATAATGAACAAGAGGGCTCCAAACATGAAACAAATAATAAAAATGTAAAAAATGCAAAAGACATTAAGAACCTAATATGAAAATTATATCTCTCCTTCTCAATACTCAGGGCCTATAAGCTGCTTATAAAAAATAAAGTGTGTTCTTGGTATAAGGACTAATATTGACAGCAAGCATAATTGTCATGTATACTTGTCAAAATGACTAGTTTGTTTTACAAAAAAATACAGAAGGTGTTTATGATGAACAAGAATAAAATATTGGAAGCAGCTCAACAAGCAAACGACGATGAGGGAAAACGGTATACCATTTTGGCAAGTCAAAATATTATATTTGGCTTCTATTCGCTAGGATTACTTTTCATCCTAACTATCCGATTACTGCGTCACGAGTCTCTAAATGATGTGCTTTTTTTGTTTTTACTTGGTGGTTTAGGTATTGAGATATCACAAGCTATCAATAAACGTTCCGTAGTATCTATTCTAATGTCACTTTTACTAATTGTAGCAGTTGTTTACACTGCATGGCTTATCGCACTTGGAAAGTAGAGATTCTCTTGAAAAACATAATTTTAAAAAATCGTTTAAAAGTTGCACGAGCAGAAAAAGGTTTAAATCAATCACAATTAGCAAAGTTAGTTGGGGTATCACGCCAAACAATTAGCAACATCGAAACTGGTGAATTTGTTCCGTCAGCTAAGTTGGCGTTGCTTTTATGCGTTGCTTTGGACGAGCAATTTGAAGAATTGTTTTATTTTAAAGAAGAATAGTCTAAATGAGAGGCTATTTGTCTCAAATAGCGCCTAAAAAGAGCAAGCATAGAATCATTGCTTGCTCTTTTTGCGTTTCATCAGCATAATTATTTTGAAATCAGGAGGGTATTTATGAAATTTGGTGATCGTCTAAAAAATGCAAGAACAGAATTGAATCTTACTCAGGAACAAGTTGCTAATGATTTTTTTATTACTAGACAAACAATTTCTAGTTGGGAAAACGAAAAAACCTATCCTGACATTGCTAACTTAATTAAGTTAAGTGACTACTATCACATTTCACTAGATACTTTATTAAAGGAGGATACAGGTATGCGTGAGTTTTTAGAAAAAAAGGAAGTTACGAGAGAAATAAAACCAATTTATCGCAATCTTATAGTTATTGATTTACTAGTCTGTTCATTACTAATTGGTGACTTTTTTAATCTAATACATTTAGGCGTATTTATGCTTCCAATACTTTTCTTGTTATTGTGCAGTGTATCTGCGTTAAACAAGTTGAGAGCTTTCGATGATTCTAGTTCTCTTGGATTAAAATACACTTGGCAAAAATATTTATCTGGAGAAAAAGGATCCAAATATTCGCTTATTTTGCCGATATTATTTATCATTTCAGGAGTTATTGTTGTTTTATTAAAAGAATTCTATATTGGTGGAATCTTCGTATTGACAGGGGTTTCATTTTTATTTTCCATTTTTACGAAAACAAAATACCAATGATATTTCCTCATACGGTAGGGTCTATAAGTGTCAAATAAACCAGGGATAGCGCATATAAGAATATCGTAATAATACCAAGAAGTTGGTGCATTAAAAATTACTAGAAGTAGCAACCCAATCAATGATAGTCCGACGTAAAACCATATATTTTTATAAAAATTTATCATATTGTTTCTCCAATGTTTGGAAACCTTTTTAATTTTTTGAAAAGATCTCTTACTTTAGAAGAGGGCCATGAACAAAACGACTAATTTCCAAAAAGATTCATATTGTAAATTAGTCCTTCAAGCCAATCACTCCGATTTAACTTTTTTAACAAAATCCGGCCATCGTCTGATAGATGATTTTCTAAGGATAATTTTCTAAGAGAATTAATCAGCTTGACTATTTCACGTTCCTGCACAACTTTTGGATTATTGATATTTTCTGAAGTATCCACAATAAGTTGTTGTTCAATCTTATTCAAGTTTGAATGTTTTTCCATAAAGTCTAGCAAATATTTCCGCTTATCTAATTTAAACAATTATATTACCTCTCCATCTTAATCTGCTCTTAAGTCAATATTTGGCCCTTTTTTGCGTTGCATGGATTGATCATACTTATAAATTTTCAATAATATTGTCTAAACCAGGGGTATAAAAAATAAAATTCGGTGTTACAAGCAAATGTTAAAATGCGTATAGTTCCTTTAAGGCGCCAAAATCTTAGCTAAGCCTTTGCTGTTATCTGATCATTTAGTGAATAAGCCCAAGGAGTCGTGATTTAAGACTTCAGTTTTTATCTGATCCAAATAGGTTAATACTAGAAAAAAGGTCACCTTCTTTAAAAATGGGGTGTGGTAGACATCGTCATAAAAGAAGCTGATCTTTTTTTGAACATTATTCGGATTATTTTTACAATTTATCTAGTAACAGCTAATCATAAATGTAATTGCGTGTCATCGGCAATCCAACACCACTAGGTGCTTTTACTAATAGATACTGAATAACGTCTATATTTCCTGATTCGAAGGAAGCTGCACAAGCCTGTAAGTACAGACTCCACATTCGATCAAAACGTTCACCATACTTTTCGATGACTTGATTCCGAACTTTCTGATAGTTTTGATACCAAATTTCCAATGTTTTCTGGTAATGGCGCCGCAAGGGCTCAATATCTGAAAATTGCAATTTGGCATTCATAATGTGCTTAATATTTTCAGCAACATTAGGAATATATCCTCCTGGAAAGATGTATTGATTAATAAATGGATCCACACCAGCGCCTTCATGCTGCCCAGTAATGCCGTGAATCAATGATCGTCCTCCTGGAACCAAAAATTCTTGGACTTTTTTAAAATACAGTCCTAAGTTTTCTTTACCAACATGTTCAAACATGCCCACAGACGTTACATAATCGTATTGTCCAGATACTTCACGATAGTCTTCCAATATTACATGTACCTGATTTTCTAAGTGTCGTTGTTTTATTTGTGATTGTGTATAGTTATATTGCTCTTGGCTCAGGGTAATACCTGTTGCATCTAGTCCAAATTCTTCAGCAGCCGTGAATAATAAAGTTCCCCATCCACTACCAATATCTAATAGTTTGTGACCTGGTTTAGTGGCTAGTTTACGTAAGATATGGTGAACTTTGTTCAGTTGTGCCTGTTCCAAAGTGTCAGATTCTTTTTCAAAATAAGCACAAGAATAGGTCATTGTGTCATCTAACCATAGCTTATAAAAATCGTTACCTATGTCATAGTGCTTTTGAATGTCTTTTTCACTATTTTTTTCAGAATGCGATATTTGTGGTAAGTGTTCTAAGAAGGAATTGTGGGTTAAAAAACTGTCTTTCTTCCGATAAGCCGATGCAATTAATGTTTGTATACTTCCATCAATCTCTATGTCATCATTCATGTAGGCCTCACCTAGAACTAAAGTGGGTTGCCTAGTTAGCGATTTAACAGGAATTTCGTGTTTGAATTGTACCTTAACGACGGGAACTCCATCACCATATTTTTCCGTTTTTCCATTCCAATAAGTTACTTCAATTGTTATGTCGAATGCTTTACTGAATAATTCCTTGTAAATCATTTTGTCTAGCACAAATATCCCTCCGTTAAAATAAAAAATTCATTATATATCTAAAAGATCATATGCAGAAATACATATTAATACTACAATTAACTGTAATATTATTGCAAATTATTTCTCCATAGATACTTGGTTTTTCTGAATAATGCGTCTTGCTAAGAGACAAAATAAAACCGATTGAACCGCACTATACTGTACAAGAGTAGTACTAGATGTGGTTTCTAAATTAATACTGATCATAGAAGGCGTTTTTATTGCTTTTTGAGAACTCGTTCATTAAACATCCTTATAAAGTCATTATATCCTTCTGCAGGTGAAGTATCCACAAGGATAAGGCATAGTCCATGCTCTATTTCAGATAGTGAGAATACATTTTTAAGTACACTGACCACAATCACTCCTACCGATTGTTTTCGTTCATATTTTGTCTTGATTCTTTATTTCCGCGGGAATATCTGGTGCGGAATCGACTAATAATCCAATTTTTTCCTCCATGTAGTCTTAATAACGGATTAGATAGTATTGTAATCCATATAACACTGTCGTCAATGTTACATTGAATTCATGATAGACTTTTGAAGTTGGTTCCATTGTTTTTAATATATGATTAGCTTTTTAACAATTACAAAAAAGATTTTTGGCTTGAAGTAGTAGCGGATCATTTTTAATTAAAGATTCAGAAATTTCAACCAAAAAAGCAGGCCATAACTTAACGGTTGTGTCATTTTTTTAATACCATATAATTAATGGCCTTGGCATGCGTCATAATTTACGCCTTAAGTTCTGGTAATTAACAGATCGAGATCCTAAATCAAAAAGATTCCTGACTAGATAACACTTAATTCATGAATGTTTTGCAGGTACAGAAATAGGAGAAATATTGCTCCATTGATGGTAACGCTAGACATTAACATTAGTAAAGTTACCGTTAATCCAGAAAAATTGGTAATAAGACCTCAATACTAGAAAAGGTGTCGTGATTGCTGAAGTTGACAATACCGATTATTTGTAGTGGCCTTTTACATTACGAATTTTCACACTCTTCATATTGGTGTAGGGGGCATACTGTGAAGGCACTTTTCAAAATTTAAACTTATTTGCTATACTGATTTAAAATAATAAAAAGGGGTGTGTATGTTGTCTCCAACTCAACTAATTTTTACCATTCTAGGATTTATGGGTGCGTTTACCATTCTTTTTTTATACTTTTTTTTCAAATGATTAACGTGCGAAAGAAATTAAGAAAAAGAACATTAATTTTCAAGCAAGAGTTAAGCAGGTATAAAAATGAATGTAATACTTCTGGTTTGGGAGATAAAGCACTTGTTGTGGCGGGTACATATCATCCTGCAAAGTCTTTGAAAAAAATACTTGGCTTAAACATGATCCCAACGTTCATTTTATTAGGCACATTTTTTTAAAGTTTCCTTTTATATAAAGATGGCATTGCTTGTGGTTTTTATTGGAGCTGTGGTGTTGCTACCAGTGTATTATTTATATTTGAAAAAACGTGATACGGAATTTTCCTTAAGAAATCAATTTAAAACCCCTGATTTTCCACTGAGTAATGAAAAAAGAGATTGATATTACAATTTAATCAGAAAATTGCGATATTAATCAAGAAAATAACATTTAACTCGTTACAAGCGTTTGAGCTTTTAAATATTGTTATGATTTTTGGTACACTTCTCCAAATAGTTATAAAAACACAGTTTAGCTAGCCTTTTTAATTATTGGTGTAATTACTATAACCCTGACAGTAACTATTTTTATAGTTATGCTGGCACTTCTAATTAAATATACAATCCTCATTTTTATAGCAAAGATAATCTTTACACCATAAGTTAGTTGATTCTGCTATAGATAGCTGTTATATCAGTTATAAAGATTCTAATCATAATTAATATCATATATGATTATTACCATGCTTCATAAACCATAGAAAAGTACTCCCACACTTTTTTCAAAGTTGCTTAAGTTGTACAGATATAGGTACACGCAAAACAAAGCAATTTCTATTTGTTGAATTTTATTTTTCATTTTGCTTTAACATCAGCAAAATTGTTTCTTTTTGCCGTTGAGAGACATTGTTATCCAAGTAGGTTTTACACATCTGATTAACTAAATCGTACATCTTCGTATCTGTAACGACAGACATACTTTTTATTAAATCATATACAGACGGATCAACCTTAATGGTCTTTCGTTCATTGGCCTTATATTCTTTTTTCATGAAAGTTCTTGATAAAAACTGAGTTGCAGTTCCTTTTTAGAATTAATGAAACGAAAATACAGATTTTATATAGATGCTACAAATGGTTCTTTCTTTGGGGGCTATTAATATGTTCTTGAGCCTAGGTTAAATGTAATGTTACTAACGATTGCAAATCATGTGTTTCCATATTGAGTAATTTTGCAGATGGGAACAATATTTGTATTTCTGCAAAAAACATTATTATGTGGAACTGTTGTTTTCATTATTTCCACACCGTTGCTAATTTTTCCAAAAACTTCTTGGGAGTTCATACTGTTGTATTTAACATATCTGACATTTGCAGGGGCTGTTAGTTTTTTAACATTTAATATACCTATCAGTAAATAAATATCAGTAAAAATTTTCAAAGAAGGATTTTCACAGTTTCTATGGTGCTGGCACAGACACTCACACCAATTGAGGGGATCATCCATGACCTTTTATTTACTGATCTTAACCTGGATAAAATTGCGGTAATTTATACGATAACATTCACTCTTCAAATAGGAATTATTTGTCTATTTCTCCACAGAATAGGCAAAATTTATTAAAAAATGTTAATCATCTTTTTTACTATCAGCATCTAGATTTTTCTTTAGATGCTTTTTTCTTACCAAAATTGCAATGAAAATTGATTCGAGATTTAAGTAAATAAAATCAATGATTATTAAGACACCGTAAATGAGATGACTACCGCTTGATAGTCCCCAAAGATTCAACAGTAATATTGGTATGAAAAAAAGACTTGTGAGGGCAACTAGTGGGGATGCATTTTTCCAAAGCCATAACATATGGACACCTCCCTTAGGTTAATTAAATTAATAATAAAATAATTTTCAGAGGAACGACAGAGTTAGTAGGAGAAATTTACGAAAAAGTATGTGTTTGAAATCACAACCATAGATTTAAAAATGATAATTTGATGAAAATTAGGGTAGCAAATTTGTTGTAGAAATGGTTCTTGTATATCATAATAAGTTCATGTAATCACAATGTTTAAATATTGAAAAAAAGGCGTTAAAATAAGTATGAAAGCGGTTTACAGAAATGCTTCTAGAGAGGAAGAAATAAGTTGTTTTGTAAACAATGCTTGTAATGAATGTTTTGCTTGATAATGACGAGGAGGTCTAGAAATGTCAAAAAAAATAATCGATTTTGAACAATTGAAGAAGTTTGATGATGAATTCAAACCGGTACAGCTCTTATCTACAGAGGGAAAATTGTTGGAACCTGATTGGAAACCGGATCTGAGTGATGAAGAGCTTGTTGAACTCTTTAAACAAATGGTTTGGTCTAGAACACTAGATGAGCGTTCAACAAAATTGAATCGTCAAGGGCGCCTAGGATTCTACGCACCCACTGCGGGTGAAGAGGCAAGCCAGATTGCATCGAATTTCGTAATGGAAAAAGAGGATTTTATTTTACCCGCATATCGTGATGTTCCGCAGCTTGTACTTCATGGGTTGCCTCTATATCAAGCATTCTTATGGTCACGCGGCCACGTTGATGGTAACAAGTACCCAGCTGAATTACGGGCATTACCACCACAAATTATTATTGGGGCACAATACGTCCAAGCTGCAGGAGTAGCACTTGGTTTTAAATTAAAGGGTCAAAAGAATGTTGCATACACCTATACTGGTGATGGTGGAACATCTCAAGGTGATTTTTATGAGGGGATTAACTTTGCAGGTGCATTTCAAGCTCCCGCCATCTTTGTTATCCAAAATAATGGTTATGCCATCTCTGTTCCGCGTAGTAAGCAAACTGCTGCTGGAACTTTAGCTCAAAAAGCTGTTGCTGCAGGAATACCTGGGATTCAAGTGGACGGAATGGATGCACTGGCTGTTTACGAGGTGACAAAAGAGGCACGTGACTATGCACTGGCAGGTAATGGCCCAGTGCTGATTGAAACTTTGACGTATCGTTATGGTCCACATACTCTTTCTGGAGATGATCCGAAACGTTATCGTACGAAAGAAACAGATGATCTTTGGGTTAAAAGAGACCCACTAGTAAGGATGAGACTCTATCTTGAGAGTAAAGGTCTCTGGAAACAAGAAGATGAGGAAGCCTATGTTGAGCAGGTCCGTGCTGAAATTAATGAAGCAATTAATAAAGTTGAAAACATGCCAAAACAAAAGATTAGTGAATATCTGAAGAATACTTTCAAAGATACACCGGCTGAGATTCAAAGGGAAATTGAGAAATTTGAAGAGAAGGAGGCAAAATAATTATGGCGAACAAGACAATGATTAAAGCAATAACTGACGCGCTAGATCAGGAGCTGGCAAGAGATGAGAAAGTCCTTGTTTTTGGTGAAGATGTCGGGAAAAATGGTGGGGTCTTCCGTGCCACAGAAAATCTTCAGGCAACGCATGGAGAGGAACGTGTTTTTGATACACCCCTTGCTGAATCTGGAATTATCGGACTTTCAGCTGGATTAGCTTTAGAAGGTTTTCGTCCAGTACCCGAAATTCAATTTTTTGGTTTTGTCTTTGAAGCAATGGACCAAATCGCGGGACAGATTTCGCGGATTCACTTTCGATTAGGTGGAACACGTGAGATGCCAATTACAATCCGTGCTCCTTTTGGTGGGGGTGTACACACACCGGAATTACATGCTGACAGTTTAGAAGGATTGGTAGCACAGATTCCAGGATTACGTGTTGTTATTCCAAGTAATCCATATGATGCCAAAGGGCTCTTAATTTCAGCAATTCGTTCCGATGATCCAGTTGTATTTTTGGAGCATATGAAGTTATATCGATCGATCAAAGCAGAAGTACCTGATGAAGAATATACTGTACCTCTGGACAAAGCTAACATCGTAAAAGAAGGCACAGACCTGACTATTATTGCTTATGGTGCAATGGTTCAAGAAGCAGTCAAGGCAAGCGATGAATTGGCTAAACAAAATGTTAGTGCAGAAGTGGTAGATTTAAGAACCGTGTCGCCAATTGATGAGGAAACCATTTTGGAGTCAGTTAAGAAGACTGGACGAGCAGTAATTGTGCAAGAAGCACCAAAACAAGCAGGCGTAGGTTCTCAAGTAGCAGCGCTTATTGCTGAAAGGGGTATTTTATATTTAAAGGCACCAATTGGACGTGTTACGGCACCGAATACACCTTATCCATTTAGTGAAGCAGAGAGTGATTGGCTTCCTAATAAGAAAGATGTAGTTGAAAAGGCGCAAGAGATTTTAGAATATTAGGAGGCGAGCAAATGGGTGCGTATCAATTCAAGTTGCCAGATATTGGTGAAGGAATTTCAGAAGGAACAGTTGCACAATGGTATGTAAAAGTTGGTGATGTTCTAAAAGAAGATGATGACTTATTAGAGATTGAAAATGATAAATCAGTTGAAGAAATCCCTTCTCCTGTGGCAGGAACTGTTAAGAATATTCTTGTAGGTGAAGGTGAAACTGCTGAAGTTGGGCAAGTGTTAGTTGAGTTTGAGGTCGAAGGAGCAGGAAATGTTACCGAGGGCGCCGAAACAGCAGCACCACAAACATCTGTTGAACAGACACCAGCTTCTCCTGCAATAGAGAAGGTACCAACAACAGAAACTAGCGTAGTGGATAAAACGGAAACGGTTCCTCCTAAAATGTCTGAGGTCGATAGATCATTGCCTGTCTTAGCAATGCCAGCAGTACGTGTCTATGCTAGGGAAAAAGGCGTTGATATCAAAAATTTGAGTGGGACAGGTTCCCACGGTCATGTCACTAAAGAGGATGTCGATGCATTCTTGCAAGGTGGAAACAAGCCTGAGGCAGCAGAAACAAAAGAGGCAGAGAGTGTAACTGCAATAAGTTCTGCAAGCAAAGATTCACAAATCTCAAGTCAAGAATGGCCAGAAACTAGAGAAAAGATGTCTGGAATCCGCAAGGCTACAGCTAAAGCAATGGTGAATAGTGTTAGTGAAATTCCGCATGTTACAGTTTTTGATGATGTTGTGGTCGACAAATTATGGGATCATCGTAAACAGTACAAGACAATGGCGGCTGAACGAGAAGTCCGTCTCACATTCTTACCATATGTTGTTAAGGCATTGTCAATTGTCATGAAGGAATTCCCAATCTTTAACTCATATGTTGACATGGAAAACCAAGAAGTTGTATATCGTGACTATATCAATGTTGGAATTGCAACGGATACTGATAGAGGTCTATTTGTACCTAATATCAAAAATGCTGATCAAAAGAGTTTATTTGGATTAGCAAAACAAATCACAGAAAATACAGAAAAAGCAAAAGATGGTAAACTCACCAGCAACGATATGAAACATACTGGGATGTCGATTACAAATATCGGCTCAATTGGTGGCGGACTCTTTACACCAATTATTAATTGGCCAGAGGTTGCAATTCTAGGGTTAGGTAAGATTACTAAAGAGGCAGTTGTGGTGGAAGATGAAATCAAAGTTGCTTATGTGTTAAAACTTTCACTTTCATTCGATCATCGTATTATTGACGGGGCAACGGCCCAAAAAGCACTTAATCGTTTAGGTGAATTATTGAGTGAACCAGAATTGTTATTGATGGAGGGGTGAGCAGATGGTAGTTGGAGATTTTGCAATTGAACTTGACACGGTTGTGATAGGTGCTGGACCTGGTGGTTACGTTGCCGCAATTAGAGCAGCAGAAAAGGGACAAAAAGTTACGGTCATTGAGAAAGAATATATTGGTGGAGTGTGTTTGAACGTTGGTTGTATTCCCTCAAAGGCATTGATTGAGGCGGCTCATCGTTATCAAAGAGCAATGAACTCATCTGAAATGGGTTTGCGTGTCACAGCAGCAACGCTGGATTTCAAGCAAACACAGAAGTGGAAACAAGAAAGTGTAGTTGATAAATTAACAGGTGGTGTGGCTGGACTATTCAAGAAGCACCATATCGATGTAATTTGGGGTAGTGCTTTTTTGAAAGATGATCATAGCTTGCGTGTGATGACAGATGATTCTGCCCAGACATATAGCTTTAACAATTTGATTATTGCTACTGGGAGTCATCCAATTGAAATTCCTAATTTTAAATTCAAAGGAAGGGTTCTGGACTCAACCGGAGCCTTAGCACTTCAAGAAGTGCCTAAAAATTTGATAGTGGTTGGTGGAGGTTACATTGGATGTGAGCTGGCTTCTGCATATGCAAATTTAGGAGCACATGTTTCTATCCTTGAGGGAGCAGATCGAATTTTAGCCAATTACGAAAAAGACTTGGTGTCAGTTGTTGAACACCATTTTAGTGGTCAACATGTTGATATTTATACCAATGCGGTCGCAAAAATGTCAGAACAGACTGATAAGGGGGTTAAAATTAAATTTGATGTTAATGGCGAAGAAAAGGAATTAGCAGCCGATTACTGCATTGTTTGTGTGGGACGTAAACCAAATACCGCAGATTTAGGTTTGGAACATATTGGTGTAAAAATCGGGGATCGCGGACTAATTGAGGTTGATGCACAATGTAGAACAAGTATTGACAATATCTATGCAGTTGGTGATGTTATACCTGGAGCCGCGTTAGCACATAAAGCTAGTTACGAAGGGAAAATTGCAGCAGAGGCAATCTCTGGTTCTAAGGGAATTGTAGATTACCGTGCTATGCCAGCTGTCTGTTACACAGATAGTGAAATTGCAACAACTGGTTTGACAGTAGCAGAAGCTAAGGAACAAGGCCTTGACGTTAAGAAAGCACAGTTCCCGTTTGCAGCTAACGGACGTGCAATCTCAATGAGCAGCACGAATGGATTTGTACGTCTTGTGTTCGAAAAGGATAGTCAGGCAATCGTCGGAGCACAAATTGTTGGGCCTAATGCTAGTGATTTGATTACAGAATTGACACTGGCAATTGAAACTGGGGCAACGATTGAAGATGTTTCATTAACAATTCATCCACATCCTAGTGTCAGTGAAGCTGTCATGGATGCCACTGATATTGCACTGGGACTACCAATTAATATTTAGGAGATGACTTTGATGCAATATGTAGCAATGAAAACATTCGATATCCGACGAAACCTGGCAACTGAACAGTACTTGATGAATAGCGACAGATTAAAATTACCGGTTGTATTATTCTATATTGAGGACCGTTGCGTAATTGTTGGAAGAAATCAAAATACCCTTGAGGAAGTCAATCAGAGTTATTGCAAAGAACATGGAGTGACTGTTACCAGAAGACTTTCCGGTGGTGGTGCGATGTATCAAGATTTAGGAAACCTGTGTTTCAGCTTTATCGTTGATTCCAAGAACCAAGAATTTGGAGACTTTAAGAAAATGGTTTCTCCGATTGTTGATGCTTTACATGACATGGGCGTGACAGATGCAGAAGTGACGGGACGCAATGACATTGTGGTTGATGGAAAGAAATTTTCTGGAAATGCAATGTATACTCGGGGAGGGAAAACATTCTCACATGGAACGTTGATGTTAGATGTGGATACTTCAGAGGTTGCCAAAACGTTGACGGTGCCTCTAGATAAAATTCAATCTAAGGGTATAAAATCGGTACGCAGCCGTGTTACAAATTTACGGCCATATCTTTTACCACAGTATCAAAATATTACGACTGAGGAATTTCGGGATTTGTTGATTACGAAGGTTTTAGGAGTAGATAGTATTGAGCAGGCAAAAGGAAATGAGTACCTACTGACAGCAGAAGATGAAAAGAAGATTGATGAAATCGAGGCACAGTACTACAGTAATTGGGATTGGGTCTACGGTAAATCACCTAAGTTTACTGTCAAAAAGCGTAAGCACTTTACAAGAGGTACGATTGATGCACGTATTTTTGTTGAAAAAGGAAAAATCAAAAATATTAAGTTTTACGGTGACTTTTTCGGAACAAATAATGTAAGCGAGCTTGAATCCAAGCTTTCTGGTAGTATTTTTGGTAAGTCAGAATTAGAGGCAAGGCTGCTTAACAGCAACTTGAATCAATATTTCCAAGGTATTCCCGAGCAAGAAATAATTGATTTGCTAGCTGGATAAGACTAGCGGCTATGAGTCATTTATGAAGGGACTGGGTCAAAAGCCAAATTTTGAACCAGCCTCTTTATTCTGCATAAACGTATTCCATGATCAAAATGCTCTGTCTAACTATGCACAGCAAAGACTCACTATGTTTGTAACTTTCATGTTGGTGCTCAAGTTTTACCAATTTGTGTCACACTCCCACATATTCTAGCCTAAAATAGGCTGCGAGCAGAGATTAAAAGAAGGTGGATAAAATGGAATGGCAAACTGCTTGGGTACATGAATGCAGTGATTTTTCAACTTTGCCTTTTAAAATGGCTGAATTAACAGAAATGATTCAAATGACTTTGAACGTTAGTGGCAATGCTGTCAGATTTGAGTTGTCAAATTTATATGGTGATAAAGATATTGTGTTTGATGAAGTAAGTTTTAGTACAGATGAGAAGTTCCACGTGAAACACAGGGTATGTTTTGATGGCAAAAAGGCTGTTGTTATAAAGAAGGGGACAACTATAATTACCGATTCATTGGATTTTGTGATTCAATCAGGGATGAAAATTTTTTTAAAACTAGTTAGTAATAGGTCCCAAAAATATATGGATTTTGCTAATACCTATGACACATCAATGACGAATGCGGTAATCGTCAGAAAGGCTAACACAAGTCCGTCATTGCGTCGAACAATTGATGCTAGACGAGGCTGGTTTTGTCTAAGCAAAGTAGAAGTACTTAGTGACTATCAAGCAAAAGTAATTTCCATAATTGGGGATTCATTAGTTGAAATGGGATATATTAGTGATAGTCTCATGGCTTTGCTGTATAAACAGTTTCCAGGCAAGGTGGTTGTTTTGAATTATGGAATCTCTGGTCAGAGAATGCTCAATGATGCTCCACAAGATGAACCTTTGTTTGCAACATTTGGAGTAAAAACAAGGAAAACTCTACCTAAAGTATTGCAAAATAAGCCAAGTTTGGTATTAATGTTTGCGGGATTAAATGATTTAATACTACCTGTCTTTAGCAAAGAGGCACAAAAACAACTTGTTAAGGTTCAAGAGCTCTTTACGGAAGTTGAGCACATCTGTGAACAGATAAAAATGGGAAAAAGCCAGTTTATGCTAAGTACGGTAACGCCATTTGAAATTGGGCATACAAGGGAAATTCACACTTCGATGGTGGAGCAAAATATTAGAACTAGAATAAAATTAAACGAACTTCTCCAGCAGAAATATAAAAATGAATTGCTTAATACTGCAGAATTAGTTGAAGATAATAGTTTACGGTTGCTTAAGCAGTATGATTTGGGGGACCACATGCATGTCAATAAGGCAGCGGGTGAAATTATTGCACAGAGTATGTTTGAAAAAGTTGCAGCGGCAGTAGCATTAGACTAATATTACCTTGGTGATGTGTGCACAAGAGTAGTATACTGTGCATAGAAAATTATTACGAGGTTATACGATGATCGATTTACATGAAATTTTAGATAAAATGAATCCAAATCAAAAAATTAATTATGATAAGATACTCCAAAAGATGGTTGCAAATTGGCAAAGAAATGCTAACAGACCATCAATTTTATTACATAGTTGCTGTGCACCATGTAGTACCTATACTTTAGAGTACTTAACGCAGTATGCTGATGTAACAGTCTATTATGCAAATTCGAACATTCATCCGCGAGCAGAGTACCAGCGAAGAGAGTATGTTCAGCAGAAATTCATTAGCGATTTTAACCAAAGAACTGGCAATAATGTGCAGTTTATTGCAGCGCCATACGAACCGCAAGAGTACTTTTTGGCAGTCAGGGGGCTTGAAAAAGAACCAGAAGGTGGGCAAAGATGCCGAGCATGTTTTAGTTACAGATTGGATTTAGTTGCTGCAAAAGCCGTGGAACTAGGCTTTGATTACTTTGGAAGTGCACTAACAATTAGTCCACATAAGAACTCACAGGTAGTTAATAGTGTTGGAATAGAAGTTCAAAATTTTTATAATACTATGTATTTACCTAGCGATTTTAAGAAAAATAATGGCTATCGGCGTTCTGTGGAAATGTGCCGAGAATACGACGTTTATCGCCAATGTTATTGCGGTTGTATTTTTGCTGCAAAAGCTCAGGGAATTGATTTGTCAAAGACGAGAAGAGAAGCTTTGGCATATTTAAAGGGTAAGGATGCAGCAAAAGAGTTTGCAGATATTAAATTTGTATATCAAGAAAAAGAAAATCAAACTTTAAAGTAGATAGTTGTTTTTTTCGAACAAAAAAGGCTTTATAACTTTAGAATCTGTCAAAAAAAATGACAGATTCTTTTTTTATATAGCTTTTTCTGAAAATGTATATTTTGGCTTTGAAATGTATAAATGCGATGATAGAATGCTTTTAAGATGTATATTTGATAAAAAGCAGGGGTGTTCAAATGAAAGTGATGATTTCTGACTTTAAAGAAATAATGCAAAAGGATAATGCGGTCGAGATAAAATTGTTAAAAAAGAATCATCCAGACTGGATAGTTGTGACACAACCCTATGATTTGAAAGAACAATCAGCCTTTTTTAAAGAACTTAAGGATACTGATGCGCTGATTACGGCTTTTTTACCAATCAATAAGAAAATACTTGATGCAGCACCAAAATTAAAACTAATATCTGTTAGTGCAGTTGGCTATGAAAAAATTGACTTGCAGTTGGCACAGAAAAGAAGAGTCAGAGTCTGTGCAATCGGAGAGTACTGTACGCAGGATGTTGCTGAATTTACAATTTCGTTAATGCTTGCATTAGTAAAAAGATTGAAACAATACGACAAACTTGTGAGTGAAGAGCATCGATGGGAGTACGACGCTTTTATGGCTCAACCTAGGCTTTCACGAATGACTTTAGGAATCTTTGGCTATGGTCGAATTGGTGCAGCGGTTGCTAAGATGGCAAGTGCCTTGGGAATGCAAGTAATAGCATACAGTGGACATATGGGTGCTGGAACAATAAAAGATGGTATAAAATTTGTAACTGCGAATGAACTGTTGACGATGGCTGATATTGTATCTAACCATATGAGAGCAACATCTGAAAACTATCACTTTTTTAACATTGATATTTTCAAAAAAATGGCGCAAAAAAAGCCTTACTTCATCAATGTTTCAAGAGGTGAAACAGTTGATGAAACAGGACTTTTAATGGCAATTGACAATGGTATAATTCGAGGTGCTGCACTTGATGTGTTAGAAAGTGAGACACCTGATTTAGTCAATAATCCTTTGCTGCAGAGGAATAATATAATAATTTCTCCACATACAGCTTTTTACTCACAGGATTCAATGGCATCTCTACAGCGAATATCTTGTCAAAATGTAACATCTTTTTTTGAGGGCCAAAGTGAAAAAGTCTTTAATTTTGTTGACTAGCAGTTTTCAAATAAATTTTTATAATATATAGCATTAAGAGTAGAAGTACGACTGTGAACCAAATTGATAGGCGCGTACCAAGTGTAAATGAGCTGGGTATATCCGCAATTACAATCATTATGGTCGTCGATACAGCAGCAGCAACTTGTCGGAAAGTATTATTCAGAGCCGATGCGTGACTAATATCTGTTAGAATGATATCTTTGAAGGCTTCTGACATTGCCGGTGCAAAGACTAATGAATTGCCAATCATTCGAACAAGGTAGGCGGAGGTTATCAGCCAAGTAGGTGTTGTTTCTGTCAACGAGACCAATGGAATCGTCGCAATCAGCATTAATAAGACACCCATGTATAATAGATGCTTAGGACCATGGCTATCGTAGTAGCGACCTGCTAGTGCTGCAAAGAGTGCGTTTAAAACTGCGCCAGGTAACAGAATGAAACCAGCTTGCATGCTGTTCAATCCCTGAACATTTTCCACAAAAATTGGAATAATCTGTTCTGTGCCAATGAGTACCATGAAGGCAAGCAGCCCAATCACTGTCAGCAAACTGAAAGAGCGGACTTTGAGTATTTGAACTTTAAGAACAGGTTGAGTGAGTAGCAATTGGCGCTTGTAGAAGATTGTTAATAAGAAAATACCAATAATCAGCATGAGCCCAGCAAGTAGATAGTTTTGCTCATACAATGTGAGGCTTGCCAGAGACAAAGTTGCTCCAACGAGTGAGAGAAATACAGATAGGATGTCGATTTTGACATCTTTTTTTTGTGAATAATTAGGAAAATAAAAGAAGGCGATCAACCAAAGCAAAAGAACAAGTGGCAGTACAAGAATAAAAAGAAAGCGCCAATTTAAAAAATGCAAAATAATACCGGAAATTGTTGGTCCAATTGCTGGCCCAGAGGCAATTACCAGGCCAGACAATCCTAGAACGGTACCTCTCTTTTCTGGAGGATAGATAGTCACCATGGTGGTCATCTGGAAGGACATGACTATTCCACCGGCGCATGCTTGAAGAATACGAGCAATCAACAAGGTAAGAAAACTGGTAGCTAAAGAACCTAAAATAGTACCAAGAATAAAGATACCGGTTGTTACTAAAAATAACTGCCTATTGGAGTACTTATCATATAAATTAGACGACAGTGGTGTGACAATTCCAATGATTAAGATATAGCCAGTGGTCAGCCACTGAACATTATTTAAAGAAACATTCATTACTTTTTGAATAACAGGTAAAGCAGTGACCATCATTGTTTGACTAGCTAATGTGAGAAATGTCACTAGAAGTAGAATGATTGTGATAATTGTTCTTTTTTCTTTCGTAATGTGTGTATTCATGAATGATTCCTTTCCATATAAACAGATATCTGTGCTGAATTTTGTGCTAATAACATATATTGTAATAATTATTCCAACATCCAATGTTATAGTTTATCTTGGATGATAGCAAGAAATTTTTCTATCAGATAAAATAGTGTCAAATTAAACAATAATATTCGTCTTTAGATTATTTTTGTTTACTAAAATTTGTCTTGAAGCAGATATTTTTTAAAATGGTATCTAAAAGACGAATACTACACATTAGTAACGTTGCAGAACATGGTATAAAAGGATATACTTGGGAAAATAAGTCTAATAAATCAAATGAGGTGCTGTAATGAAAGCAATTCTGACTACAATTGGTAAAGATCAAGTAGGAATTATCGCTGGCGTTAGCCAATTTTTAGCTGAAAAGAAAATTAATATACTTGATGTTTCTCAAACTATTATGGACGGTTATTTTACAATGATGATGATGGTAGAGATAAACGATGAAAAAGCAGATTTTACCGCTCTTTCAGAAGAACTTGGTGGAATAGGGAAGAAATTGGGTGTTGAAATTAAAATCAGGCGTGAAGAAATTTATCATGCAATGCATCAACTATAGGAGGATATTTAATTAAAGATGGAAACCGAGAAGATTATTGAAACAATCCACATGATTTCTGACGAAAATCTTGATGTCCGTACTATTACAATGGGAATTTCGTTGCTTGATTGTATTGACAGCGACAGCACAAGAGCTTGTGACCGCATTTACAACAAGATAATGACAAAGGCTAAGAATTTAGTCAAGGTTGGAGAACAAATTGAGGCAGAATATGGTATTCCGATTATCAATAAGCGAATCTCTGTGACCCCAATTTCAATTATTGCAGCGGCGAGTGCTGATCAAAATTATTTGAAGTATGCACAAACATTGGATCGTGCAGCTAAAGAACTTGGCGTTAATTTCATAGGTGGGTTCTCTGCACTTGTACAAAAAGGATATCAAACAGGAGATCTCAAATTAATTAGGTCACTACCCCAAGTCTTGGATGAGACAGACTTGGTTTGTGCTTCAGTTAATGTGGGCTCGACACGTAGTGGTATCAATATGGATGCTGTTGCTGAAATGGGTAAGATTATAAAGGATGCTTCAGAGCGTTCTTTTATGACAAATACAAAAATGGTTGTCTTCTGCAATGCAGTTGAAGATAATCCATTTATGGCCGGTGCTTTTCATGGTGTTGGTGAACGAGACACTGTTATTAATGTCGGGGTTAGCGGTCCAGGAGTTGTGAAACACGCCCTTGAAAATGTTAGGGGCGAGTCAATGGATGTTGTTGCAGAAACTATTAAGCAGACAGCATTCAAGGTCACTCGAATGGGGCAATTGGTTGGAACAATCGCAGCAGAGCGCCTAGGTGTTCCTTTTGGAATCGTTGATTTATCATTAGCTCCAACTCCTGCCGTGGGAGATTCTGTTGCACAAATTCTCGAAGAAATTGGACTCGAAAGTGTAGGAACTCATGGTACAACTGCTGCCTTAGCTTTGCTTAATGATGCAGTTAAAAAAGGTGGAATTATGGCCTGCAGCCATGTTGGGGGGCTGTCTGGAGCATTTATTCCTGTATCTGAAGATGCTGGAATGATTGCAGCCGTTAACGCTGGGACATTGAATATTGAAAAGCTTGAAGCTATGACTGCTGTTTGTTCTGTAGGGTTGGACATGATTGCAATTCCTGGAGATACACCAGCAGACACAATTTCTGCAATGATCGCAGATGAAGCAGCAATAGGTATGATCAATAACAAGACAACAGCTGTTAGAATTTTACCAATTCAGAATAAGAAGGTTGGAGAGACGGTAGAATTTGGCGGATTATTGGGATATGCTCCTATAATGGGGGTCAATAAGGCTTCTTCAACACGAATGATAGCTAGAGGCGGATTGATACCAGCTCCTATTCATAGTTTCAAGAATTAAAAATTTTTTGTAGGAAAACATTTTGGCAGATGACACTGATTTCTTTCAGTAATCTGCTTTTTTTGTGTCTTAATAATGGTATGTTTTGGATAGTAAGGCTTATAATTAGTGAGTGAAAAGGAGTATTTCAATCAAAAACAGTCACAAATACTTATTTAAATGATTGAAAATGCGTTTTTTTGCACTTTTTTGCATTTTTTTGATTGATTTTTTCCACCGTCGATGTTACTATATTTTAGGAGGTAATGTAAGTGCTTGCAGAAGAACGGCAACAAGTAATTTTGAGAATGCTTCATGAGAATGGAATTGTAAAGTTGCATGATGTTTGTAAGGAAGTTAAGTGTTCAGAATCGTCAGTTCGTAGGGATTTGCAAGAATTAGAAGAAAAAGGGATCTTAATTCGTGTACACGGTGGCGCTAAGGTGCGTCAATCCTTACAAAAGGAATTAGACATGAGGGGTAAGTTCTCTCAGAATATTGAACAAAAAAATCAAATTGCGAAAGTGGCAGTAAGTCTTATTCAAGACGAAGATGTCATTTACCTTGATGCAGGCACATCTACGTTGGCTATGATTCAGTTTCTGAAACAAAAGGAACAGTTAACGGTTGTTACCAATGGAATACTGCACGCGACTGCACTTGCTGATCAAAATATTAGGACCATTCTGGTTGGTGGAGAATTGAAAAATACGACAAAGGCAATTGTTGGTGTAGAAACAGTTCAGGAGTTGCAGCGTTACCGCTTTAACAAGGTATTTCTTGGGATGAATGGGGTTCATCTTGAATACGGATATACGACTCCTGATCCTGATGAGGCAGCGGTGAAACTTGCGGCAATAAAGCAAGGGGCAGAGTCGTTCGTCTTAGTGGATAGTACAAAATTTGACCAGTTTTCTTTTGTTAAAGTTGCTGAAGTATCAGATGCTAAAATAATTACCAATAAGTTATCAAAGCTGGTTTTTGACCAGTATAATAACCAAACAGAAATTCAGGAGGTTTCATTATGATTTACACAGTTACAGTTAATCCATCAATTGATTATATTGTACAGCTTAAAGAATTGACTTTAGGTGAAGTCAATCGTATGGATTATGACGCAAAGCTTCCAGGTGGAAAAGGAATTAATGTTTCACGTATTCTCCGAGAATTAGGACAAGATAATATTGCTCTTGGTTTCTTAGGTGGGTTCACAGGTGATTTTGTCGAAGAATCACTAAAGGCAAAAAATCTGAAAACAAAGTTTACGCACATAGCGGCTGATACCCGCATAAATGTGAAGGTCAAAGCACAAGATGAAACGGAAATAAATGGTAAGGGACCTGAAATTTCCAGTGAAGAAGTTGCCGTATTTAAAAAGCAATTCGATAAATTGACAGAAAATGATGTTGTTATTTTATCTGGTAGTTTGGTTCCAAGTCTTTCGAAGGATTTTTACTTTGAATTGATTGAATTAATTCGTAACAAGGGTGCAAACTTTGTAATAGATACGACTGGTGAGAGTTTAATGAGAACATTAAAGGAACATCCGCTAGTTGTTAAACCAAATCACCATGAGCTAGCTGAATTATTCGGTGTTAAGTTAAATGGAATTCCTGATATTGTTAAGTACGGTAAAAAATTGTTAGATCTAGGTGCAAAGCATGTGCTGATTTCAATGGCAGGTGACGGTGGATTGTTGATTACCCCTGATAAGGTTTATTACAGCAAGGCACCAAAGGGAACTGTAATTAATTCAGTTGGTGCCGGCGATTCAATGATAGGTGGTTTTGTGGGAACATTCGCAGCCACAAAGAATTCGCTTGAAAGTTTCCGCTATGGTTTGGCATGTGGGAGTGCAACTGCTTTTTCAGAAGATTTAGCAGATCGTGCCAAAATTGATGAGATTTTGCCACAAATTAAAATAGAAGACTATAAAAATTAAAAAGGGAGTGTAATAATGGATATTCGTGAATTGTTATTAAAAGATGCAATGATTATGGATTTAAAGGCAACGACGAAGCAAGAAGCTATTGATGAAATGGTACATCAGTACTATGTTACGGGTGTTATCAATGATGAAGAACTTTATAAGAAAGACATTGTAGCTCGTGAAGCTCAATCGACGACAGGTATTGGTGACGGAATTGCTATGCCGCATGCCAAGAACAAAGCAGTCCAAAGAGCAACGGTTATGTTTGCCAAGAGTGAAAAAGGTGTCGATTATGATGCCCTTGATGGTAATCCCGTACATTTGTTCTTTATGATTGCTGCTCCGGAAGGTGCCAATGATACTCATTTACAAGCACTTGCAACACTTTCAGGACTTTTAATAAATCCAGATTTGGTTGCAAGCTTGAAAAAAGCAAAAACACCAGATGAAGTTCAACAATTATTTGCAGATGCACAAGCTGCTAAAGAAGCCAAAGATAAGGCAGAAGCAGAAAAAGAAAAGGCTGCTGCTAAAGCACCAGTTTCATCTGATCGTCCATACATTGTAGCTGTTACAGCTTGCCCAACTGGGATTGCACACACATACATGGCTGAAGAGGCACTGAAGAAACAAGCTGAAGCAATGGGTGTTGATATCAAAGTTGAGACAAACGGTTCAGAAGGTGTAAAGCATCTTTTAACGGCTGATGAGATTTCTCGTGCTGCAGGTGTTATTGTTGCAGCTGATAAGAAAGTTGAAATGGCTCGTTTCGACGGGAAACATTTGGTTAATCGTCCAGTTGTTGATGGAATTAAGAAGTCTGAAGAACTTATCAATAAAGCAGTCAATCAAGATGCACCGATTTATCACGCTGATGCAGATTCTAGTGAAGAAGATGACAGCGCAAATGGTACAGTCGGAAGCAAAATATATAAGGATTTAATGAATGGTGTTTCCCATATGCTGCCTTTCGTTGTTGGTGGTGGTATTTTAATGGCATTGTCATTCGTTATTGAACAGTATCTCGGCGGAGCTAAGTCAACTGGTTTTATTTTCCTGAACAACGCAGGAAGTCTTGCCTTTGCATTTATGATCCCAGTGTTAGCAGGATATATTGCCGAATCAATTGGTGATCGCCCAGCATTGATGCCTGGTTTCGTTGGTGGATTCATGGCAACTGTTTATAGTGGTTCCTTTGGTGGTGTATATACTGCTAACGTTATAGCAAATGCAAAGAGTGCTGGTGGATTTTTGGGAGGTATAGCAGCCGGTTTCATTGCTGGTTACTTAACTATTTTCCTGAAACATTTATTCTCCAAGTTGCCTAAATCACTTGAAGGTATGAAACCGATGCTTCTTTATCCAATTGTTGGTTTACTTTTAGTTGCTCTTTTGATGTTCTTTATTGTAAATCCAATTTTTGCAGTTGTTAATACATGGTTAACAACATTCTTGAATCACATGGGAACAGGTAACGCTGTATTACTTGGGTTGGTTTTAGGTGGTATGATGTCTATTGATATGGGTGGCCCATTCAACAAAGCTGCGTATGTTTTCGCTGTTGGTGCATTTACGGCAACTAAAAATGGTGATTTGATGGCCGCTGTAATGGCTGGTGGTATGGTTCCTCCATTTGCAACAGCTATTGCAACAGCATTCTGGCCAAAGAAATTTACTGATGATGAGCGAAAAGCAGGTATTACTAACTGGGTACTCGGTTTTTCATTTATAACTGAAGGTGCAATTCCGTTTGCAACAGCTGATCCATTGCATGTTATTGGTTCAAGTGTGTTGGGAGCTGCAATTGCTGGCGGGTTAACACAGTTTTGGCATGTAAGTGTTCCAGCACCTCATGGTGGTTTATGGGTAACACCGTTGGCCACTAATGCTTTTGGTTATATTGCAGCCGTTGTAATTGGCGCAATCATTGCTGGTGTTGTATTGGGAATTTGGAAAAAAGAAAGAGTAAATAACTAAATATATATAAAAAGGATACAGGTCAAAGTTTAAATTTTGACCTGTATCCTTTTTTGTATAATCTAAATGCTTATGGAATATGTGTCCAGGCTATATATTGAACGTGTAAGTAAATGTGAACTAAAAATAAACTTCTCCTGGATTAAGTTCTAAGGGCCTTTGAATAACACTTGTCGAAAATACTATCTGAGTCTTTGTTTCGCCAAAGCGCTGGATATCATTGATAAAATTATCAAGAGCTCTGGTGGATTTGAAGTAACAAGTAATAATTTGAGAATAGCTACCAGTTACACAATCACAAGAAATAACATTACCAACAGATTTTATATATGGATAAAAGTCATCTTTATCTTTAGGTGAAAGTCTTAAGCTAACATATGCTTTAATTGGGTACCCAAGAATTTTGTAATCAATAGAAGTCTGATAATTTTTGATGATACCGCGCTCTTCAAGATGTGTTAAGCGAGTTGAGACTGCCGGTGCGGAAATAAAACAAATATCAGCCAGCTTTTTCAAGGAAATACGGGCATCTTTTTGTAATGTTGATACAATCTTTAAATCAATTTCATCCATTAAAAATCCCTCCAAACGATCCTATGTAACCTAATATAACATATTATCTTAATTTAAACACGTATTAAAAAGTAGAAAAACAATAAAAACATGTCAAAAAGCGAATAAAGACAATAAATAAATAGTGATTATAGTGTTTTTAGATAAATACCTAATGCAATAAATAGTAAAAGTCTATTTTCTAAAAAGGATACCTTTAACAGCCTTTTTCATGTCCCCCGATGAGATAATTTTTTTTGTGCGCGCACTTTGATTATTTAGAAGCTGTTCAATAGCATTAGGAAATAAAGTATGACTCTTACTTTTCAGTGCTTTTAGTGCAGCAAAACCTGGTTCAAAGGCCGCAGGATCATGAAGTCCAACTAAGACTGATTGTGGAAATTTGTAAGGACTGGCGGTTGATACAATGACTACTGGTGTTGTTGAATCAGAATGGGTTTCTTTATAAAGCTTAGCAACATAAGATGCTACAGCCGTATGAGGGTCAATAACCGAGCCATCAAGTTGGTATATTCGCGAAATTTCATTAGCGGTTTGATCTTCATTGGCAAAAGCAGCAAAAAAATCTGATAATGAATTTTTTATTTCCGAGGAAATAGTGTACTTCCCGGTTTCGTTTAATTGTTCCATTAATTCAATCGTTGCTTGCACATTTTCGTTGTTAATGTAAAAAAGAAGTCGTTCAAGATTGCTTGATACTAGTATATCCATTGAAGGCGAAGACGTTACATAAAAAGGCCTATTTTTATCGTACACTCCCTCATTGAAAAACTCCGTTAAGACATTATTTTTATTTGATGCACAAAGAAGCTTATCGATAGGTAAACCCATTTTTTTCGCGTAATAACCAGCTAAAATATCACCAAAATTTCCAGTTGGGACACTAAAGTTGATAGCGGAACCTAGTGCAACCTTTTTTTGTTTAACCATTTGTGCGTAGGCGTAGAAATAATAAACGACCTGGGGAAATAGGCGACCGATATTGATTGAATTGGCAGAAGAAAATTGATAATTATTATTTGCCAATTCTTGGGAAAGCTTATCATTGTTAAGCAGCTTTTTAACATTTGTCTGAGCAACATCGAAATTGCCATCAACAGCAAAGACAAAAGTATTTTTTCCTTTCTGGGTCAACATTTGCTGTTCCTGAATAAAGCTCACACCATCTTTAGGATAGAAAACGATGATTTTTGTACCATCAACGTCAGTAAAGCCCTCCATTGCGGCTTTACCAGTATCACCCGAGGTTGCGGTTAAAATTACAATGTCATTTTGTAAATGATTTTTCTTTGCTGCAGTTGTCATCAAGTGGGGAAGCAGCTGCAATGCAATATCTTTGAAAGCAATCGTTGGTCCATGGAATAACTCAAGATATCCATTCCCATCGTGAAAAGACAGTGGCGCAATAAGATTTGTATCAAAGCTGTCTCCATAAGCATTCTCTATACATTTTCGCAATTCATTTTCAGAAAAGTCAGTGTAAAATAATCGGAGAATACGAAATGCTAGTTCTTTGTACGAGAAAGCGGGTAGTTCGGATAAATCAAAGTCGATTTTGGGGATACTTGTTGGTACATATAAACCACCATCAGCACTCAATCCTTTTAGTATTGCTTCAGATGCAGGAATAGTGTTTGCATTTAAATCCCTAGTACTACGATATAGTAAGGACATGAACTGTTCTCTCCTTTTGCTTGTTAGAAGTTTCTCATTTATATATGAAGAATACCATAAATAGATAATTGATAACAGTATATAGGTGAAGCAATTCGAAAAGCAAATGATCGAAAACCATGTAATGAAAACTTAATTTTGATTATTTGCTCTAAATATTAGATTTTTATGATAGAATAGTTGCAATAAACAAAGTGGAGGATACGATATGCAAGTCGTTAATATTGGTGTTTTAGGGTTAGGAACAGTCGGAAGTGGTGTTGTCAGATTGTTGAAGGATCATGAGCATAAAATATCTAGCATCACTGGTAGGAAACTTGTGGTTAAAACAGTGGTTGTACACAATCTTGAAAAAAAGCGGGATATTGATTTAACTGGTATCAAGATGACTGATGATATTAATGAATTAATTAATGATAACGAAATTAACATTGTTGTTGAAGTTATGGGGACTGTTGCAACGGCAAAAAAATACATTGAATTATTGTTAAGGGCCGGGAAACATATTATTACAGCTAACAAAGACTTGATTGCAACATATGGATCAGAATTAGCAGAACTTGCTGATCAAAATAAATGCGATCTGTTTTACGAAGCGAGTGTTGCAGGTGGTATTCCAATTTTACGAACAATTGTTAATTCTTTTGCTGCCGACCGTATTATAGAAGTAAAAGGAATTGTAAATGGTACTACAAATTATATTTTGACAAAAATGAGTCAGAATAATATGTCGTTTACAGAGGCTCTGAAATCAGCTCAAGAACTCGGATTTGCGGAACCAGATCCAACGAATGATATTGAGGGAATTGATGCTGCATATAAGATGATCATTTTGACACAATTTGCCTTCGGAATCAATGTTGCACTAGATGATATTGAGGTTAAAGGCATAAACGGAATTGATTTGGAAGATATCAAGCAGGCAAAAGGGTTAGGTTACAACATTAAGCTGTTAGGGATAGCTAAGTTGGTTAATGATAGGATTAGCGTTGCTGTAGGCCCAGTGCTTGTCCCTGAGACACAGCCATTGTCGGCTGTGCAAAATGAAAATAATGCAGTTTTGGTCACGGGAGCAGCGGTAGGAGAAACCATGTTCTATGGACCTGGAGCAGGAGAATTGCCGACGGCCAATAGTGTACTAAGTGACATAATTGCTGTGACAAAAGATATTGTTTTGGAAACGACAGGTAATCGTTTCAATGATTTTTCACGCGAAGGTAAGCAGGCTTTGCCCGATGAAGTTAAGTATCCTTACTATATTTCACTAAAGGTTAGAGATCGTCCAGGTCAAATGCTAAAAATCACTGAGGTTATGACAGAACTTAATGCAAGTTTTCATTTAATCATTCAAAGTGAATATGATGACGTTAATGCTCGTGTTGTTATGACAACTCATGAGATGTCTGAACAACAAATTAAAGAGATTATTGAGGGTATTGACAATCTAGAAGAAATCGAAGTTATCGCTTCATACAGAATTTTGTCAGAATAATTATAAGCAAAGGTTGGAAAGATAAATGCAATTTGAACTCAGAGTGCCAGCAACAAGTGCAAATCTTGGCCCAGGATTTGATTCGATTGGTGTCGCAGTCGATCTTTATCTTACAGTAAAGGTTTTGGGAGAAAGTAAAACTTGGATTGTAGAACATAATATGGGAAAAGTTTATCACGATGAACGCAATCTGATAATTAGCACCGCATTAAAGGTTGCTCCTACGATTCGACCGCATAAAGTGATCGTAAACTCAGATATACCATTGGCTCGGGGCCTCGGGAGTAGTTCTTCTGCGATAGTAGCTGGGATTGAGATTGCTGATAAGCTTGCCAACTTAAAGCTGACAAAGCAACAAAAATTGGAAATTGCGACTAAAATCGAAGGCCATCCTGATAATGTTGCACCAGCTATTTTTGGGAATTTAGTCGTGTCATCATATAATGGAAACAGTGTGACAAGTGTAGTTGCCAAGTTGCCTGAACTGAGATTTGTTGCGTATGTGCCAGAGGAGTCTTTATTAACGAAAGAAAGTAGAGAGGTGCTTCCGGACACACTTCCTTTCAAGACAGCGATAGAGGGAAGTAGCGTGGGTAATACATTAGTTGCAGCTTTAATGGCAGGAGAGTTGGCTAAAGCAGGTAAAATGATCGAAGCTGACAGATTCCATGAACGTTACCGTGAAAAATTGGTCCCGTATTTAAAGGACATTAGAAAGTTAGCTCACCCGCTCGGAGTATATGGTACTTATTTGAGTGGAGCAGGACCAACAGTTATGATGATTGCTCAGGAGAAAGACGCCACACTAGTAGCAAAAGAATTATCGAAGAGATTTGTTACCGGAAAGTTTTTTGTTATGAAAGTAGACGATGTGGGATGCGAGACAAAGTTTCTAAAATAGATATAAATAATCCTAGAATTGACTTGCAATTTTGTAAGTTTGCAATTCTAGTTTTTTTGTGTAGTTAATTTGATAACATACTTATGATATTTTAAAGATTATTTTTATAAAATTGCGTATATTCTGTGGTAGTATTATACTGTATGTTATGTATATTTTATCTCAATATGGTAAAATAAAGTTTACATTTTGTATTATATAGAGGAGAAATTAATGACTCGCGAAATAGGGTTTAAGGGTCAAAATAAGACTTATTTATTTTTCAAGCGTGTTATAGACATTCTCATTTCGAGTGTAGCCTTGATCGTAATGATACCAATATTTATAACGATGGTAATCATATATAGCTTTGGAAAGAATAAGGGCCCATTATTTTATAAACAGGAACGTGTAGGGAAAAATAAAAATAAGTTTTATATTTATAAGTTCAGGTCAATGGTTGTGGGTGCAGCAGATGTACTGAAAAATGATGCAGAATTATATAAATTATATGTTGCTAACAGCTACAAACTACCACCTGATAAGGATCCAAGGATAACAAAATTAGGCCATTTCTTAAGAAAAACATCTATTGACGAACTGCCCCAGTTTATCAACATATTCAAAGGTGATATGAGTCTAATTGGTCCACGTCCCATTATCGAAGAGGAATTAAAAGAATACGGTGACAGAGTGGATAAGTTTTTATCTGTTACTCCGGGAGCAATGGGTTACTGGCAGGCTTCTGGTAGAAGTAATATTGAATATCCTGAGAGATGTGAGTATGAACTTTACTATGTAGATCATGCTTGTTTTTTGTTCGACTTAAAAATATTGTTGAAAAATATTGTTGCAATTTTTAAGGCTGATGGAGCGTTTTAAGCAGCAGGAAAGTAGGACTTAATGAAGACTGAGATTTATGTGGTTAGTCACAAAAATGTGAAGATGCCAAGTGAAAAGGTTTATATACCGGTACAAGTTGGTAAAAATACAGAAAACTTTAAGGGATTTGAAAGAGATAATACGGGTGTAAATATCTCTGCAAAGAACCCCAATTATTGTGAGTTAACCGTTCAATATTGGGCATGGAAAAATAGGATCGCTGATGTGAAGGGACTTGTACATTATCGTAGATATTTTTCTAATGGGAAAGCAGCATTTTTTAAAACACCTGCGGAAAAATTCAATGAAATTCTTACGAGTAATAAAATTGCAGATTTATTAGAAGAAAATGACGCAATTTTACCACGTAAAAGAAACTATTATATTGAAACATCATGGTCTCATTATGAGCATGCACACCATATAGAGGGGCTTGAGGTTGCAAAAGAGGTTATAGGTGAACGTTATCCTGAGTATATTCCCTCTTTTGAAGAGGTAGTTAACAGAAAAGCCGTTCATATGTTTAACATGATGATTGCTAAAAGTGAAGTGTTTGACAGTTATACAGAATGGTTATTTGATATACTGCCCGAGGTAGAAAAAAGAGTTGATATTTCGGAGTACTCTGATTACGAAAAAAGAATTTTTGGGTTTATCAGTGAAATCTTATTAGACGTTTGGTTTGAGAAGAATCAAATAAAATATGCAGAATTACCTGTTCTCTTTATAGGAAAACAAAATTGGGTTCGCAAAATTGGGTTATTTTTTCTAAGAAAAATGGGATTAAGTAAAAAGGCAGTCTGATAGTAGCAACTTTTTTGTGGAACACGTTTATTCGGAATAAGAAATGAATAGAGGAGCCGTGTCAGTGGTTAACTTTTGACACAGCTTCTTTTTTTGACCTACAAAAAAAGGTCAGATCAATTTGATCCAACCCTTTAGCACAGTTATTAATATATAAAATGTTTTTAATCTCTTTTGAAGATATCGCGTGTATAAACCTTATCTTTGACATCAGACAATTCGTTGTTATAACGGTTTGCGATAATAGCAGAAGAATTTTTCTTGAAAGAAGTTAAATCATTTACAACTTTACTTCCAAAAAAGGTAGATCCATCTTCTAAAGTAGGCTCATAGATAATTATATTTATACCCTTTGCTTTAATTCGTTTCATAACACCTTGAATTGAACTCTGTCTGAAATTATCAGAATTACTTTTCATCGTCAGTCGGTAGACACCAATGGTTATGTTCATTTCATCTTCTTTACCATGATCTGTTTCACGAGTATGATAACCCGCAGTTTTAAGAACACGATCAGCAATGAAGTCCTTACGTGTTTTATTTGAATCTACAATTGCTTTGATAAGTGTTTGAGGCACCCCTTCATAGTTAGCAAGAAGCTGTTTTGTGTCTTTTGGCAAGCAATATCCACCATAACCAAAAGAAGGATTGTTATAGTGTGTACCAATACGAGGATCAAGACCTACACCCTCAATAATTTGTTGAGTATCTAAATTTTTAAGTTCTGCGTATGTATCTAATTCGTTGAAATAAGACACACGCAATGCTAAATAAGTGTTAGCAAATAACTTGACTGCTTCCGCTTCAGTAGACCCCATAAATAATGTATCTATATCCTTTTTTAATGCTCCGTCCTGGAGTAAGCCTTCAAAAATTTTTGCTTTTTCTAGCAATCCATTGTTAGACTCGTCGTATCCAACTATTATTCTGCTTGGATATAAGTTGTCGTAAAGGGCCTTAGATTCTCTCAGAAACTCTGGACTAAAGATGATATTTGTTATGCCTGTTTCTTTACGCAGTTTTCTAGTATAGCCTACAGGAACCGTTGACTTTATAACTATCACAGCCTCTGGATTGTATTTATGAACAGAGTCGACTACAGCTTCAACAGCAGAGGTATCAAAGAGATGAGTCTTACTATTATAATTTGTTGGTGCTGCGACGATGACAAAATCCGAGTCACTATAAGCAAAACTTTCATCTGTTGTGGCTACAAGGTTAAGTTTTTTTGTTGATAAATATTCCTCTATATATTTATCTTGAATAGGTGATTTTCTTTCATTTATAAGGTCAACTTTTTCTTTTACTATATCGATAGCTTTTACTATGTTATTTTGAGAAAGAAGTGTTGCAAGGGATAGCCCTACATAGCCCGTACCTGCAACTGTAATATGATATTGTTTATCCATTATCCATAAAACCTCACTAATAAATTTTAAATGTTGCTGCCCTATAAATAAATCCAATAGGAAACACACATGCATTATATCATAATTACTTAAAAGTTCTGTAATTACTTGACCATTTAATACTTTTATTATAATCTAAATTGAATATAGCATTCAATAGTAGATATATTTTGGTTGATTTATAGTGAATAGGAATTGAAATTTAGACAAGCATAGTAAAATGTTTGTAAATATAAATTAAATTTTATTAGATATCAAGAAACTTTTTATACATAGACAGCATTTTTTCAGTATATTGCATTTGTAGTTAGAAAAAATAAATTTACTGTATAATAATATTGGAGGAAGAAAATGACTAAGTATTTAATAGTTGGAGCAGGATTATTTGGAGCGACATTTGCGTATGAAGCTGCTAAAAAGGGGCATGAGGTTAAAGTAATTGAGAGACGTAACCACATTGCTGGAAATATTTTTACCAAAGAAGTAGATGGTATTCAGGTTCATCAATATGGAGCGCACATCTTTCATACTTCAAACAAAAAGGTCTGGGATTATGTAAACCAATTTGCAGAATTCAATCGCTATACAAATAGTCCAGTTGCAAACTATCATGGCGAAATTTATAACTTGCCATTTAATATGAATACATTCAATAAACTCTGGGGTGTTGTAACACCAGAAGAGGCGCAAGCAAAAATTGACGAACAAAAATCAATTCTGAATGGTAAACGGCCTGAAAATTTGGAAGAACAGGCAATTTCTTTAGTTGGTACGGATATTTATGAAAAGCTAATTAAGGGCTACACGGAGAAACAATGGGGTCGTTCAACAAAGGATCTGCCAGCATTCATTATTCGTAGATTGCCAGTTAGATTGACATATGATAACAATTATTTTAATGATGATTACCAAGGAATCCCAGTTGGTGGCTATACACAGATAGTTGAAAAGATGCTTGCTAGTGATTTGATTACTGTTGAGACAGGTGTTGATTTCTTTGATAAGAAAGATGAATATTTAAAAGAATTTGATAGAATTATATTTACGGGTATGATTGATGAATATTTCAACTATTCATTGGGAGAGTTGGAGTATCGCAGTCTGAAGTTTGAGACAGAAAAATTAGATGTTGATAATTACCAAGGAAATGCAGTTGTGAATTATACTGATGCTGAAACTCCTTTCACAAGAATTATCGAGCATAAGCATTTTGAATTTGGCAAAAGTGACAAAAACAAAACAGTTATTACTCGCGAATATCCAAAAACTTGGAAGCGTGGGGATGAACCTTATTATCCAGTTAACAATACGAAAAATAATACATTATATAAGCAATACAAGGAGCTAGCAGATAGAAAAGCTAAAAATGTTTTGTTTGGTGGTCGATTAGGCCAGTATCGTTACTATGATATGGACCAAGTTATAAGTGCAGCGTTGAATGTTGTAAAAGCAGAAATAGGAGACTAAGTTTAGTTCTTTTGTTAGTCAAATTTTAGTTTTGAATAATAAAAGGCTTCAATAATGGGGTTAACTTGAAAATGATAAATGATATAGAAAAAGAACCTGTAGTAGCTCCGTTGAACAATAAAGCACTAAGCGTACCAGAGTTGATTTACTTATCAATGTTTGCAGTGTACATTATAGCAAGTGCAATTAATGGGACGATGTTTATTTGGATTAATTCTGTTAGTAATTATACTTATTTAATAAGTGAATTGACGATAGTAGGAGTTCTAATAAAAGTTCTGTTGTTTGACGAGTGGGATTTAAAAAGTATAAGTGTAATATTGTTATCGGGTTTGGTATTATGGCAAATCTGTACAAATTCAAGGGAATACTTATTTTTTTATTACTATGTGTATATCATTGGAGCAAAGAATGTAGATTTCAAAAAGATAATAAAGGTGTTTTTGTGGGCAGTGGTATCTGTATTTGTTATTGCAGCTATTGCATCTTTATTTGGAGTTATTGTTAATGTAACAATCGGCAGATTGCTGGAACCAACCGTCAGATATTCGGTTGGAGCTGTTTACCCAACTGATTTAGCCGCAAGATGTTTTTATATACTGCTTTCTTATGCTGCTTTGAAAAAATTTAAGTTTAGTATTCCTGAGTATATAGCTGCAAGTGCTTTTTCAGTCATGATTTATGCTCTTACGGATACACGGTTAGACTTTTTATTAATGATTATGGTTATCTTGGCGACTGTATTCAAAAAGTTTATTTTTCGTATTATTAAGAAGATAAGTGTAAAAATTGCAGCGGGTGCTATTTTTGTGGTAATCTTCCTCAATATAGTACTAGCTTATCTCTTTGAGCCTTCAGTACGTATTTTTCAAATAGTGAATAAGCTTTTGTCTGGAAGGTTAACATATGGTCATGAGGCTTTTAAAAATTATAATGTAACCTTTTTAGGACAGTTTGTTTATCAAAATGGTAACGGAGGGCTACACAGTCATCCTTTTGATTACTTTTATATAGATGTTTCATTTATTCGGTTATTGATGATGGAAGGAATTCTTGTATTTTTTGTTCTGTTATTTGTAATTTATTTCTTGTATCGGAAATTTTATAATGGAAAGAGCTTTGTTTTGATTGTGTGGTTACTGTTTGCAATTATCAGTTCGCTAATTGATCAGCATCTGTTTGAATTATCCTTTAATGTGATATTTCTAGGTTTATTTGCAAACATCGATTATTGGAGAAATGAAATTGTATAGATAATTTTTTAGAAGAAAAGCTGGGTTTGAACAGCTTTTTTTTATTGAATTATGCTTAAATAATAAATAATATTGATTTTGACTATTGAATTGCATTTTATAGGATTAATTAAACTATTTGTAGGAGAAAAACTGATGGAGACAAAACTCGTAAGTATTATTTTACCAATATTTAATATTGAAGATAACTTTTTGAAAAAATGTGTTGAATCACTACTCAACCAAACATACAAAAATATTGAAGTAATATTAATAGATGACGGTTCTACAAACAATATATTTGATGTATGTTTATCATTACAAAAAAGGGATTCCAGAGTGAAAGTTCATAAACAGGTTAATAGTGGTGTTTCTGTAGCAAGGAATAAGGGACTAGAAGTTTCGAGCGGAGAATATATATGTTTTGTTGATCCAGATGATTGGGTCTCTAAAGACTATATATCTGATTTGGTTGAAGCAATAGAAAACACAAATGCTGACATTTCTGTATCTAATTGTTTTATAAATTACAAGGATAACAATCAAAAAAATGATTTTTTACAAGGTGAAAGCAGAGTGCTGACAGGGGCTCAGAAAAATGAGCTGTTATACCAACTAGTAGGGAAAAAACTTTGTAGATACTATCCAAAGGGAATAGCCGCGGGTGTGCCTTGGTGTAAGATGTTTAATAGAGATTTTCTAGAAAAAAATAACTTGGAATTTGTTCCTGGTATGAAGAGAATGCAGGATAATATTTTTTGCCTGTATGCATTCGAAAATGCTAAAAAAGTCGCATATACTAAGAAAAATAATTACTACTACAGAGAAGATGAAAATTCTGCTTCTCATAAGTATTCAACTGATATAATTTCAAACTTTGAAACTTATTTTGATGAGACACTTAGGTTTTTGGATAAATATGGTAAGGAAGATTTAATGTATCAGGCTGTCTATATGAAGGAACTTACAAGTTTTAATTCTTTTTTTGCTAGGTATTTTTTTAATGAAAAAAATACAAAAAAATTCGGTAACATTAAGAATGAAATTGAACAGTTACTAGAAACACCAAGGTATAAAAATGCACTTGCTAATATAAATTACAAACTTTTGAACAGCCAAGAAAAAATTTTTGTGTTCTGTTTGAGGTATCGCCTTTTCCGAATTCTTAAACTACTGATCAGATTGAAAAATAGATGATATAATGTTGGTGTTATAGAAATTCGAATAGAGATTAAGGTCAGGTCAAGAGATTAAAAAAATCAGAATTGGGAAATTGTAATTTTTATTTTTATGGTAACTTTATCGAGAATTATTAATTATTTTAATAAAAGAGGATGAATTTAATTGAAGAACAAAGAGAAATGTGAAAATAGGGCGTTGAGCTGTTTAATTTATATGTCTTTTTTTCTTTTGGGATTTTTTGCCTTGAATTGTACAACAACTGTAAAGGCAAGTAGTTCTTCTTCAGTTAATGTTGCCGTGACACAACAACTTAATAAAGATTATTCATTGCGTGGTCAAAAATATATCAATGGTTCATGGTATTACTTTGATGATAGTACGGGCAATGTCGTAACTGGGTGGAAGTATATAGCCGCTCAGAAAAAGACGGTCTATTATGCTGCAGATGGTAAAATGCTGTATGGACAACAGCATATTGGTGGTAAGTGGTACTATTTGAATGATACCACGGGTGCAGTTACGACGGGTTTCAAATATATTCAAAGTCAACGTAAGACAGTTTACTATGCAGCAAATGGACAGTTACAATATGGACAACAGCATATCAATGGTTCATGGTATTATTTTGATGATATTACGGGTGGTGTTGTAACTGGGTGGAAGTATATAGCCGCTCAGAAAAAGACGGTCTATTACGCTGCAGATGGTAAAATGCTGTATGGACAACAGCATATTGGTGGTAAGTGGTACTATTTGAATGATACCACGGGTGCAGTTACGACGGGTTTCAAATATATTCAAAGCCAACGTAAGACAGTCTACTATGCTACAAATGGACAGTTACAATATGGGCAGCAACATATTAACGGAAAGTGGTATTATTTTGACTCGGTAACTGGGGCAATGAAGACAGGTTTTCAATTAATAAAAAATCAGAATAAAATTGTTTATTATAATGCCGCAGGGCAAATGTTGTATGGCCGTCAAAAAATCAATGGAATTACTTATTCATTAAATACCGTAAGTGGAGCTTTAAGTATTTCGAATATTTCCTTGCAATTAGCTGAAGCGAATTTTGCACAAAAAACGAATCAAACAATTGTTACTGTTGCTAACTATAAGAAGACGGCAAATGTATATCTTTATCAAAAAGATACAAATGGAATATGGTCTCAAGTAATAGCTACGTCTGCTGGACATGTTGGATATAACGGGCTAGGGAAGACATATGAAGGGGCTGGGAAGACTCCTCAAGGGGCGTACACACTTGGTACTGCATTTGGAAGCCATGCAAGTGTAAGTACTGGTCTATCCTATCGACAAGCAGATAGTCGTTCTTACTGGATTGAGGATGTAAACGATTCAGCTTATAATACATGGCAAGAGAGAAGCTATGCTAAAGCTCCAAGTGAACATTTACTGAGTTATCCAACGCAATACGAGTATGGAATAGTCATTAATTATAATACTAATCCCGTTGTAAAGGGTGCTGGTTCTGGATTTTTCGTACATGTCTCAACTGGTGGTTCGACGGCGGGGTGTGTTTCGGTACCAAGATCAGTTTTAATCGCGATGCTTGCCAAACTTAACAAGGGTGCATATATCGTGAATGTTAATACCGAAAGTCAGATTAGTAGTTACTAGAAAATAATAGTAAAATGGGAGTTGTGCAAGGTCACTTGATGAGCATAACTCTTTTTTTATTCGGCCGTTGTTAGAAAGATAAGTTTTTTGTAGGGTTATGTTTTAGTACTGCTAACACTTGCTTTTTATACAAAAAAACAAAAAACTCCGTATGCCTAAACATACGGAGAAAAGGTTACGTGATTAAAAATCACTTCATTTACTTATATAGGGGGAGTAAATGAAAAGTTGTTTTTATATCAGGTTACAAGTGCAATATTATGCTTGAAATGTGAAGAAAATGTGAAGAAAGGCTTTAAAAAGATTTAAAGGAGCACAGTTATGACGGAAATAAAGTCTTTGCACTCATATTGATTATAACGGGAGTGAGCATTAAATGGTAAGAGAGAATGAGGGAAAATTAGGTATTACTTGGCCTGTGCGTGAATTAAGTTGCGAGCAGGAAGAAATTAAAAATGAAGCATTGAATTTTGCGAAGAGTAAGATTGAGGAAAGACAGAAGGGTATATTTGTGATTGGTGGACAGGCTGGAACTGGTAAAAGTGTATTAGTTACAGCTTTGTTTAATGAAATTCAAGCAGCTTGCAAGGATAAAAGTTCAATTTTTAGCGGAACTAATAATTATGTACTAGTTAATCATCCTGAAATGTTGAAGTTCTATAAAAGAGTAGCAGGGGAATCTCCGATGTTATTAAAAAAAACTTTGATAGACCAACGTCTTTTATCAATAGAATTCATAAAAGTGTTGAACAAGTTGATATCGTAATTATTGATGAAGCACACCTATTGTTGACAAAAAAAGATGCATATAATCATTTTTATCAGGAAAATCAACTGCAAGAAATTCTAAAGTATGCAAGGATAGTTATATTGATATTTGACAATAAACAAGTATTGAAAGCCAAAAGCTATTGGTCAAAACAAAAATTAGTTGCAATTTTAGGCGGAGACAATGTCAAAATCAGACATTTGCAGGAGCAGTTTAGGATAGAAGCAAATACCGATGTGCAGAATTGGATCAGTGATTTTTGTAGCGAGAAAATCGATCAGTTACCAGCAAAACAAAAATTTGATTTTCGTATAATGAATGATGCAAAAAGAATGTACGAATTAATAAAAACTCATGAGAAAACTGTGGGACTTAGCAGATTGTTAGCGACATACGACTTTCCCTATCGTTTAGATGGAAATGATTATTTTGTAAAGGCGGGAAATCTGAGTCTGCGTTGGGATAGAAGCAAACCACAAGAATCTTTGGCATGGGCCGAAAGAGCAGATACTATTGATGAGGTTGGATCAGTTTATACGATCCAAGGTTTTGATTTGAATTATGCTGGTATAATTCTTGGGCCAAGTCTGGGTTATGATGAACAATTGGACAAGATCGTTGTTCGCTCAGAACTTTATGAAGATCAGGCCGCTTTTAATGGGATAAAACACCTGGGCACAAATATTGAAGCAGCTAAAGAGCGATTAATACTGAATGCCTTAAATGTTTTATTAACTCGTGCGAGAAAGGGTCTATACATCTATGCGGTGGACAGCAAACTACGAAAAAAGCTATTACAAAATTAGAAAAAGTGTGATCTAGGTACATAGTTTTATTTAGTAAAGAGTTTATAATATCAACACAGAGGAATCTGCCTCGGCTAAGCTGAAATTTTTAATTCAAAGAAAAATAAACAATTGACTTTTAATTTCTAAGGTGTTTTAATGTAAAATAAATAAAACAAAGGAAGGATCTATTAAATGTGTATTCATACGAAACTCTCAAGTTCATATTATTATGGCTTTGCTTACTTTAGGTAACGTTCGTGTTTCGCGGCACGGACGGGACGTCCGTGTCTGGGTGCGCAAGGTCATTTTTTGCCAGCTAGACGTGTAGTAGTCTAGCTGGTGATATGACTGAATTCTTTGTTGAATAATCGGTTAAAGCAAACCAGCTAGATAAAAAAATCTAGCTGGTTTTTTATTTAGTTTTTTATCACAAAGGAGGATGAATATTATGGAGGCAAGTAAACGAAAGAGACTAACAATTGGGTTATATCTTAACTATTTTGTTCACGGAATAGGTTTGATAATCTTAGCTCAAAACATGCAGGAACTTGGTAAATTATGGGGCCAGCCCCTAGCAGTTGTTTCATATGTTATTTCTGGCGTTGGCATTGGGCGTCTAGCGGCATACCTGCTACTTGGTAGTCTAGCTGATCGATATGGAAGAAAGAGTTTTATCTATATCGGAATTGGTAGTTACTTTATTTTCTTTATTGGGATGTTGCTAGTTAAAGACGTGATGTCCGCATATCTGTTGGCAATTCTGGCGGGGATTGCCAATTCAGCACTTGATTCAGGAACATATCCTGTATTTCTTGAAATGGGTACCAATAATGGAGCTTCAAATATTTTGATTAAGGCTTTTATGTCCGCAGGAGAATTTATCTTGCCTTTAGGTGTCTCTTTTCTAGAGGTCAACAAGTTGTGGTTTGGCTGGTCTTTTATACTTGCTGCTATTATTTTAGTTTTGAATGCAATAATTTTATTTCCAGTGAAATTTCCAGAAAAAAATCTTAATCAAGAAATTCAACAGCAATTATTTGCTCACCTCCCGGCTTGGCGTAGAAAGGGTTTAGCGGTTGTACTTTCTCTTTACGGGTATAGCTCAATGGCTCTGATGATTCTGTACACACAATGGATTAGTTTATATGCTGAAAAACAGCTGCACTTTAGTAATCTGCAGGCACACTTGTTGCTTTCTTTATACAGTATAGGTTCAATTACAGGAGTTGTTATTGTTTTCTTGCTGTTGCGAAAGCATATTTCTGAAACGATACTTTTAATTTCATTGAATGCATTGAGCCTAATAAGTCTGTTGGTAGTTAATTTTACCAATAATAGTTTACTGATTAGTATTGCATCATTGGTGTTCGGAATGAGTGCTGCAGGCGGCATTATGCAGACAGGATTAAATCTATTCTTGAAAGTATTCTCAAAGCATAAAGGCCTAATTACCGGAGTTTTCTTTACCTTTGGTAGTCTAGCATCTTTTTCAATTCCGTTAATTACTGGATGGCTTTCAAAGAACAGTATTAGGTCAGTATTGGAATTTGATTTGTTGATTGCATTGGTGGGCCTCGTGCTTTCTGTGGGTGCCCGTATGTTTTTAGGATCTGAGACTAATCTCGAACAGGCTAGGAAAAAGATTACGTTAATTGATTATTTGGTAATTAAGTTACTTGAATATCGTTTTAAAGAAGTTAAAGTAGTTGGAAAAATAAAATTTTTCAATCAGCAAGCATTTTTAGATGAAAAACGTGAGGAAGCAGTGCTTAATAGAATTTCAGTACAGAGTTCAAATGAGAACTTGACACCATACTTGCAAGATGTCTATCGGCATATTATGAAGAACTCACGAACATATGAGGCAGAGGACTTCGAGAAAGATGATTTAACAAACTAAAGGAGGCTTTTTAATAATGAATTATCTAACAGCTGGTGAATCACATGGCCCACAATTAACAGGGATACTAGAAGGGTTTCCAGCAGGAGTGGTACTTGATATAGATCAGATTAATCAGCAATTATCGGCTAGACAAGGTGGTTACGGAAGAGGAAATCGTCAAAAAATCGAGCATGATACTATTCAAATTGTAGGTGGTGTACGCCATCAAAAAACGCTAGGGTCACCAATTGCATTGATGATTAATAATATTGACCATGCTCATTGGTCTAAAATTATGGATCCAATTAGTGTTGAGACAGAACAAAATACACTAAGAAAAGTTACAAGACCACGTCCAGGACATGCAGATTTAATTGGTGGGATGAAGTATGGACACCGTGACTTACGTAATGTTTTAGAGCGATCTTCTGCACGAGAGACGGCAATGCGTGTAGCAATAGGTGCAATTTGTAAGCAGCTTTTGAATCAATTGGATATCGGTATTGTTGGGTACGTGGAGCAGATTGGATCAGTTAAAGCTTTAGGAGGACGTCCAACTGACTCGGCAGAAATTATGGAGAAGATTTTACAAAACGACTTACGAATTATTGATAATCAAAAAGTAGCTGAAATTCATGAATTGATAGATAGGACTAAAAAGAATGGCGATACTCTTGGCGGAATTATTAGGGTAGTTGTGAATAATTTACCTGCGGGGTTAGGAAGTTACACAGGATGGAACACTAAGTTGGATGCAAAATTAGCAGCAGCAGTTATGGGAGTAAATGCAATGAAGGGTGTTTCTATTGGAGACGGATTTGAGGTTGCCAGTCAATTTGGGAGTCAGGTTATGGATCCGATTGATTGGGACCAAGATACAGGATGGACACGAACAAGCGATAACTTGGGAGGATTTGAAGGTGGAATGACTAATGGAATGCCTGTGGTGGTCTTTGCTGCAATGAAGCCAATACCAACCTTATACAAGGCACTACAAACCGTTAATGTCGAGACACATCTGCAACAAAAGGCTAACGTTGAGCGCTCCGATACAACGGCAATCGTACCAGCTTCAATTGTCATTGAGAGTGTGGTTGCAATTGAATTGGCTAAGGAAATCCTAGCTACTTTTGAGGGAAGCAATATTGAGCGTTTAAAAAAGCAAATTGCTGATTATCGGAAAGAAGTTCGAGAGTTTTAAAATTTTTTAAGAGGAGGCTAACTTGCGAATACACACGCTTGGCCCAAAACAAACTGATAGCTATGCGGCAACAAAATATTATGTTAATCAACATCTAATGAATCAAAGTGTTGAAATTGAGCTGCATACGAGTTTTGAAAAAATAATAGCCCAAATGTCAAAATATCAAGGCGAATATATTGTGATTCCCGCGGCTTTTAAGTCTAAAGAATTAGGTGTTGACTGGGGAGACTTCCACTATCGCAATATTGAACGCTTAAAATTAATTACAAGTTTCATATTTGAAATATCACCACTTGTATTGCTGAAAAATAGCAGATGCAATAGCGGGATAGCCTATACTCACGCTGCATTAGCCGATTTATTGAGACAGGTTGTTGAACCTGCTGAAATAAGATGTGCAAAGAGTAAGTACCTTGCCTATCAAGAGTATTTAGAAGATGGACAATATGTACTTACTAATACTAAAAATATCCATTTAAGAGAAAATGAAATTATTTTAAAAAAATTCAGTCCACAGATGGTTTGGGTAGTATATCAGATTATTAAGGAGTAGCCATAATAATGGAAAAAATTAAGTTAAATGCCTTTCCTACGGGGGGACTACACGGAACGATTAATGTTCCTGGAGATAAAAGTATTTCACACAGAGCATTAATGATAGGTGCAATAAGCGAAGGACAGACAGTCATTAATCATTTTTTATGGTCACAGGATTGTCGCAGTACCTTAAATGCACTGCGACAATTAGGAGTGGTAATTGAAGAAAGCGCAACACAGGTAATTGTACATGGAGTGGGATTTGGAGGTTTCAAGGCTCCTGAACAACCACTTGATATGGGAAATTCAGGAACTACAACTAGACTGTTAATGGGATTACTTGTAGGGACAAATTTTACTAGCAATTTGAGGGGAGACGGATCTCTATCAAAAAGGCCGATGAACAGAGTTGCTGTTCCGCTTTCTAAAATGGGTGCCGAAATTGAAACAACAAAACTTGGAACTCTCCCAGCGATCATTAAGGGGAGTAAAATTCACGGAATTGATATACGGTTACAGGTAGCCAGTGCACAAGTTAAAAGTGCTGTTATTTTTGCTGCATTGCAAGCTGATAACCCAACAACAGTAATTGAAAAGTTGCCAACGAGAAATCATACTGAACTCATGCTGCGTAAATTTGGAGCAGATCTCACAACTGAAAGTGATCAAAAAACAATCAATATAAAACCTAGCGCTAATTTAAGGGGACAAGTAGTCAATGTTCCAGGAGATATATCGTCGGCTGCATTTTTTTTAGTGGCCGCAGCAATTGTGCCAAATTCAAAGGTACTTTTGAAAAATGTCAGTTTGAATCCGACTAGAACTGGAATTTTAAAAGTTTTAGAACGAATGGAAGCAAATTTCAAGGTTGTTTACAAAGAAAACACAGATGAGTGTTACGGAGATATTGAGATTAGCACAAGCAATCTAACCTCAATTAGAATAACAGAAAACGATATTCCAGCATTGATTGACGAGTTACCACTTGTGGCCTTACTGGCAGCGTGTGCCGAGGGAGTAAGTGAAATAAGAGGAGCGGCTGAATTACGTGTAAAAGAAACGGATCGTATTGCAACGGTCACCCAAGAATTAGGTAAATTGGGGGTATTGATTACTGAATTATCAGATGGAATGATAATTCATGGAAGAAAAAACTGGAAAATAAATACAAATGAACTGAATAGTCATGGAGATCACCGTATTGGTATGATGCTGGCAGTTGCTGCTTTGCGAACAGACCAGGAGTTGTATCTTAATGATGCTGCAGCTATTGCAGTTTCATATCCATCTTTTTTTGCAGATTTAAAATCTCTATTGAGAAGGAGTTGATGCAATGAGTACGACAGAAGTTTTTATCAATGGGCTCGGCTTAATTGGTAGTTCACTTGCACGAGCAATTAAAAAAAAGAATGAAGAAATAGTGATAACTGCGGCTGATAAAGATAAAGATACGTTGGACTATGCAATTGCAAATAAAATAATTGATAGAGCTGCGGGAAATTTGGCGGCCGTAAAAACAGCCGATATTATTATTTTAGCAACTCCTGTGGATCAAATTGTCACTACATTGCATGAACTAAGCAAAATGCAGTTAAAAAAGGATGCAATCGTTACAGATGTGGGAAGTACAAAACAAACAGTTTTAAAAGCGGCTAAAGAGTTGATTCAACCAAATGTAACTTTTATTGGTGGTCATCCAATGGCTGGATCGCATAAAGCTGGTGTTACGGCTGGAAGAGCCGATTTATTTGAGAATGCGTTCTATTTTTTGGTCGCACCAAAGGCAAAAGATAAGCAGATAGAAAAGCTACAGTTATTGTTGCAAGAAACAAATGTTAAGTGGTTTGAAGTAGATGCCAGCACACATGACAAATTAGTGGGACAAATCAGCCATTTACCGCATATCATTGCAGCAACTTTGGTAAACCGAACGCAAGATGAATTTGCAGATTCTCCATTGGGGATGAAGATGGCAGCCGGGGGCTTTAAATCAATTACTAGAATTGCTTCTTCTGATCCAGACATGTGGAGTGCGATTTTAAAAACGAATACAACGATACTCACGACTCAATTAGCAAAGTACCAGCAGCAGCTTTCTGAAGTTCAAGATGATTTAAAAAATGGCAACCAAGAAAATCTTTATAATTTATTCTTTCAAGCTAAGAATAGTCGTGATAAATTGAGTAACCAAAAAAAATATATCTTACCAGATTTCTATGATTTATTTGTTAACATACCAGATAAAGTTGGTGCAATTGCAAGAGTAACGCAGTTGTTGGCATGCAATAAAATTAATTTAGTTAATTTGCAGATTTTAGAGATCCGAGAAGAAATTGATGGTATTTTACAGCTGACATTTATGAAAGAAATTGATTATGAGAAAGCAAAAAAAATACTTTCGGGTCAAGAATATCGGATTGTTAAGGGGGAATAGAAGATGGATGCTATCTTGATTGGCTTTATGGGAAGTGGGAAGACAACAATTGGAAGGATGCTAGCCAAGACTTTATTGGTGCCGCATACGGACCTAGATCAAGAAATTGTTGAAAATGCTGGACAAACAATCCCAGAATTTTTCTCAAACTATGGTGAAAAAAAGTTTCGTGAACTAGAACACCAAATCTTATTGAATCAGTTGAAAAAAAATGGAGTCCTCTCAACAGGTGGAGGAACTCCAATTAGTATGCAAAACTTAGAAATATTACAAGCAACAAAGGCGCCTGTGATACTGCTAGAGGCTTCAACAAATACGATTTTAGAACGAGTGGGTAAGAGTAAAGAAAGACCACTTGTAAATCAAATGTCAGTAGAACAATTAGCGGAGCTGCAGTTTAAAAGAATGCCCTTTTATCAAAAATGCGCTAATTTGCGTATAAACACAGATAATCATTCACCACTAGAAATTACTGAACAAATTTACAAGTATTTATCAGTAAACTAATTTACAATAATTAGCTGTTATAGAATCAATAGTTTTCGACCGAATTTTTGAGAAAAGGAGCCTTTTCACGGATAAACGGGATGATAAAGCGATCTAATCCAATTTTTCCAGCATTGTAACCAGCAATAATAATTATAAATTCGAAGAAAATATATTTGGGATTAACTGAGATACTTCCAGCCAATATATAGCTGAAGTTCATCATAAGTGCAAAGAATGTAGCTGTTGTGGTAAAGGCACCAAAAATTAAACCAAGACCAATGAATATTTCACCCCAAACTACTAGAAAATTAAAAATGCCAATATTTGGAGCAACGAAATTTTCTAGAATCGAGGTAAACCACCCGTATGCAGAATGACCTGTCGGATCAAGTACAGGCGTCTTAATTGCTGCGGATATGAATTTTTCAGCGGTAAAATTACCAACTTTTTCAATTCCGGTCATGAGCCACAGGACACCTAAATAAATTCTAATAATTGCTAATAAAATACTGCTTACATTTGAACTGCGTAGCCATTTTATCATTATTATCCCTCCATATTTAATGAATTCGCTTTCACAATGTAAGTATATACAAGATGAATATAATTGTAAAGAAAAGTGAAAAAGTACACAAATTTTCGTTAGAATAGCTGGGTGGCTAATTTTGAATTTTTTGTTAATAAATAGAAGAGCTGGGCCAAAAGTGAAATTTTAACCTAGCTCTTCTATTTATTCCGGATAAACGTGTTCCATAAATCAAAATTTTTCGTCTAACCTCGAACTACTCATAGCAAATTACTTGCTATGTTCGTAATTTCTTGTTAGTACTCAAATTTTACCGACTTATGTCACACTCCCTTTTATTTATTCTGTATAAACATGTTTCGTAACTCGAAATTATCCATGACTTTAAACAACTAAAAATGCGAGAATGAAATAGTCGACTAATTTTTAAAGATCTTCCTTTTCTGATAGGGTAATCACACCAATAGCATTTAATCCCGTATGAGTCATAATTATTGGACTAGTTAGTCTTATCAAAGATGGAACATGGCTGTTTTCACCCAGTATTGTTTTCTTTAGTCTTTCTAAAAACTCAGGTTCTGGATCGACATGCGAAAGAGCTAAATCAATGATTGGATTATCAATGTGGCGCTTGGCAAGCTCTTCGCAAAACTTAACGAAGGTTTTTTTGCTTCTTCCTTTGACAACAGGATCAAGACTTTTATCGCCCAATTCAACAATAACTTTGAGGTTAATTAGTTTTGTCAGGGTACCAGCTAGGCGACTTACACGCCCCCCTTTTACCAAACAATCTAAATTATCAATCAAAACATTAATTCTGGTACGTTTATGAATTTCTAAACAATGTTCTTTAATTTCTTCGAGGCTTTTCCCAGCTGCTAGGTCTTTTGCTGCTGCAATTACCTGATACGCCAGACCACGATCTGTAGATTTACTGTTGATAACAGTTACTTCAGTATCTGTCATACCAGCAGCGGTTTGTGCAGTTGCACAAGTACCACTTAAAACATCAGAAATCATAATTGCAAGAACTGAGCTGCCGTCTGCACCAAGCTCATCATACATTTCCACAAACTTTCCTAGGGCTGGTTGGCTGGTTTTGGGAAATCTTCCAGCACGCAGATGATCAATAAGCTCTTGACGCGAGATATTCTCACCATCTATGAATGTTTTTCCGTCAATCTCAATGGATAAAGGAATAATATTAATCGAATATTCTTGCAATTCTTCAGCTGTGAGTTGAATTGAAGAGTCAGTCAGGATTTTAATGGATTTAGTCATGCTGTATGCTCCTTAGATTTTTAATCTGTTTTTATTTATTAACATTACTTATTTATACTCTTATTATACGCCAAATGGTTTTTAATTCAATGTCACGTAAACTTTGAGTCTAGATAGTTACTAATTATACTATATAAATTATAACAGAAATAAGAGAATCAAGTTATCGATTATACTTAGTAAAATAATAAAAAAAGACACAATCAACAATGACTGTGTCCACTATGATATCTAGAAAGTTCCAACACTTGGGGGAGCGTTAAAGACGTAGATATCATTTGTCATATGAGTTATTAACTCTTACAACAAGGGAAAAGAAAAAGATATATTACTAGGGTATGTAATGAATTATGGAGTAAAAATGTGAATTATTTGTGACGATAATTTTAGTTTTTTTAAAGATTAAAAAATTATAAAAGAGAAATTGTATTTTGAAGTGCCTTTTGGAACATGGAATTGAGGACAACTCCGATACCTAATTCAACTGGGACCGAGAGCATACCGTGTTCAAGTATGAACTCGGATGTTATAACATCCTTAAAATAGTAACGAGAAGATGCTGAAATATCACCGGGAAAGTTCAATCCGTTCAAACTTGCAAGTGCTAGATTAGTTGCACGCCCAATACCAGCTTCAAGCATACCGCCACACCATACAAGGAGTTTGTGTTCCCAGCAAAAGTTTATTATTGCCAATGAGTTTGTTATCCCACCAACGCGAGCAATTTTTAAATTTATTGCTTGGGCACTTTTAAGCGTATATGCTGTTTTTACATCATCCAATGAAAATATATTCTCATCAAGACAAAGTCGTGTTTTGATTCTTGATTGAAGTCTGGAGTGATCAACGAGATCAGTAGTTCGCAAAGGCTGTTCAATCATTACTAGATTAGGTGCAGCAAGTTCAGCTAATTTGGCAGTTGTATTTAGACTGAAACTTGAATTTGCATCAATCATGAAAGTTAGATTTGGAAATTCTTGCAATATCCTTTTTATAATAACAAGTTCTTCAGATGAAGTCACTTTAATCTTGATTCTCTGGTAACCTTGAGAGTTTGCAGAAAAGACTTTATTTTTTAGCTCTGTAAAAGTAGATTTGGCCCCGATACTAATCCCCACTGGAACATTTTGACGATACGTAGTATTCATTTTTTGTGCGATTAGTGCGGCTAATGTTTTCTTTTGAGTTTTTGCAAAAAGATCCCACACGGCTGTTTCAACTGCAGCCTTTGCCATCTGATTTCCCGCAATGTTACTAAAAATATTAGTTATTTCTTCTGGTTGGTTGATTTGGATGTTTTTTAATAAAGGACCGATTATTTTTCTAATAATTAAGCGAGCTGATTCTTGAGTTTCTGGCGTGTAATAGGGTGTAGAAAAAGCTTCAAGTTCGCCGTAGCCCCAAATACCTGCATCATTTTTTAATCCAATAACTGTGATTTCACGTTCTGAAATTGTTTCGTGATTACTGATAAAAGGTGTCTTTAACTGGAGCTTTATTGGGAGCAGGTGCATCTTTATAATTTTCATATACATTCCTTCTTGCGTATTATTGCCAAAATTTCATTAGGATTTTCTAGGTGAATATTATGACCAACACCTGATATGACAAAATGTTCAGAATTAGGAATAAGAAGTTGCATATCGTGTGTAATGCTGCTGAATTTAAAATCAAATTCACCGGCAAAAAGGGTAGTGATAGTCTGCAATGAAGGCAGTTCATCCCAGTAATTAGGCATTTGGCCAGTTCCCATCCCCAGAAGGCTTTTAGATAAACCAGAGCTAGATTGTTGCAGGCGTTGTGTACGTACAAATGTTTGTATTTCGGAAGGTAAGGATTTTTGACTGTTGAAGAGGGGAAGATTTTCCCAGAAATTTACAAAATTGACAAGGTCGTCTTGTTGCAGGTTGAGAGCTAAGTGCTGATCGTTAGCAATCCTAGCCTTGCGGTCAGTACTGTCCTTAATTCCGGCAGTGCTGCTTTCCAGGTAGAGATGATTCACAATACTAGGGTGCCTGAATGTTAGGGCAAGTGCTAGTCGGCCGCCCATTGAATAGCCCCAAACATTGATTTTCTGATTAGTAATTTGTCTGGATAATGTGGCCAAATCATCAGCTTGTTGTTCAATGGAAAAACATTCAATGTTTCCAGTACTTTCAGACTGTCCATGTCCCAATAAATCGGGAATAATAATCATTCCAGGAAGTTTTTTTGCAATATTAAGATATTCTTTGTGTGATCCCATAAAGCCATGCAGAAGCAACCAACAAAATGGTGCAGAACTATTCTTGAATACTGTGTAGTAATATTTCGAAAATTTGGTTTCAAAAAACATTATTAAAGCTCCTTTGCAATTTGCCTTGCAAATCGATCAACTAATTCCTGTCGAAGGTCAACATTATTTTTTCTATTAGTCCTTACTTCAATGATTTCGAGTGTATGCGCAGGGGTACTCAAATGTTCTTTCAAGTTGGTCACAGTCGTAACCAATGAATATTGCGCGTGGTATAACCTAGCTACTTGTTCAATATCAATATCGAGTGGTGTACCAAAGACATCTTCGAAACCTGGGCTTCCCGCTTGAGGGAGGAATGAAAATATGCCACCACCATTATTATTGATAACAATAATTTTTATTTTTAAATGATATTTTTTTGCCATCATTAATCCGTTCATGTCGTGAAAGAAAGCTAAATCACCAATTAATAAAAGACTATCGGTGGCTTTTGTGCTGATTCCCAAAGCTGTTGATACAACACCATCAATACCATTAGCCCCACGATTACAGAAAACACGAAGAAAAGTTGAAGGCTGGAAAACACTGTCAACATCACGAATTGGCATTGAATTACTGACAAATAAATTACGTTCTTTGTTCTTAGTTGCTGAAATTACTCTGACGACATCCAGTTCATTCAACGTACTAGTAGGATCGATTTTGTTGATAGAGGTATATGTTTTTTCAAGTGTAGACCACTTGTGTAACCATTCACCATGTACGCTGACAGGTGGAAGTTGATTAAAGAAAGATTCTGATGATATGTCTAACGAAAATGTTGCAGTCTTTGTATAATCATTTAGTTTATTTCCCTCGTCAAGTGAGTAGATTGTAGCATGACTTTCTTTTAAAAATAATGCTAATGAGGCTGCAACAAATGTTTGACCAGTTCTAATAATAACTTCTGGGATTAATTCAGTTAATTTATCTGATTTGGTTTTCAATAAAGAATCATAACAAGTAATAACATTAAGGCTAGGAAGACCGCGCAATTGACTTAAAGGATCGGCTAAAATAGGCCAACCACTTTTTTTTGCCCACTCAAGCATAGCAGTATTAGAAGTTGTACGCTGATTTGGCCCAGCCAAAATTATTCCCCGTTTTTTCTGCAGTGAAGCATGTAGTTCCGTAATCAGATTGGTGGGCAAGACAGGAGTGTTTGGAAGCGTAGCATATTTCTGTTGGTCTTGATTGAATTTGATTGGTAATTCAGGCATCAAAGGCTTCCGCAAAGGCTGATTAAGATGAACAGGACCCGCGGGATTACTTTGTGCAATTTGAAAGCTTTTTTGAACGACATAATTAGTATAGTCTTGTGAGTCCTGATTGATTTCAGGTAATGGAAGTTCAAAAAAGTCTTTAGCTTGGTTACCGAAAAAATGATCTTGGTCAAGTGCTTGAGGTGCAGCAACTTTTGTGAGTTCAGGTGGACGATCAGTGGTTAATACAAGCAATGGGACGTGTGAAATTGCAGCTTCACAGACCGCAGGATAAAAATTTGCTGCGGCAGTTCCAGAAGTACATACTATTAAGACCGGTTTGTTAGTTTTTTTTGCAATTCCTAGGGCAAAAAAAGCAGCTGATCGCTCATCAACATCAACAAAGAGTTGAATCTTTTGCTCACGTGCTAACTGTGCTAATGCCAAGGCAAAGGGAGTTGAGCGTGATCCTGGCGCAATTACGGCTGTTGTGAGTCCTTGAAGCAACAAACCGTTTAGAATAAGTGAGATATGTTTTGTTAAAGTTTCATTTTGTTTCATTCATTATCTTCCTTTAAAATATTCAAGATTGGATTAAATTTCATTCTAGTCTCTGCAACTTCAGTCTCGGGCATTGAGTCAGTAACGATTCCAGCGCCTGCAAATAGGAATGCTGTAGTACCGCTTATAATACCAGAACGAATCCCGACCGCTAGTTCTCCAGTACCGTCAAACGAAATATGACCAATGGGTGCCCCAAACAGTCCGCGCATAAATGGCTCTATTTTATCAATCTGCAGCAATGCTTTTTTTCGTGGTAATCCCCCTAATGCGGGAGTAGGGTGCAGGCTGTCTAATAAAGAAAATAAGTTATAGGACCCAGTTCCTTTGATAGGGGTAAAAAGATGTTGTACATTTTTATTTTTGAGTAAGATCGGTTCCATGGGATGGTGGGTAACTAAACCAGCTTTTTTTAAACTGCTATTGATTTCGTTGACGACAAATTGTTGCTCGCTGCGATTTTTTTTATCTGCAAGGAGTATGTTCCCTAATTGTTTATCTTCTAATGCAGTATCTCCACGACGAGTTGTTCCAGCAACTGCCGCAGTTTCAAAATAGGTGGCACCAAATTTTGCAAAACGCTCGGGAGTTGCACTAAGAAAAAGCAATTCTTTTTGCTTTAAAAGAATATGATAAGTATTAGGCTGTGTAAACTGAAGCCTTTGCCATAGTAAACAAAGCTCAGGTTTATGAGCTAATTCAATTTGCAAGTTTCGTGCAAGGACAACTTTTTTTAAATCGGTTTCTTTGATAAGCTTGGTTGTTTTTGCAACGGCAGCTGCCCATTTATCTACATTAAGTTCTTTCTTCGCCACTATTGCATTACTCAATTGTCGATTTGATATAGTAATGACAGACAATTGAGAAATAAAAGCAATCTTTTCTTGTGTAATCTCGGTTTTATTAAAGCTACTAGTTATAAGTGTGAAGTTATTATTTTCAATGATAACTATATATTTTGGTAAAAAGAAATAACCATTTGATAAATCACCCCAGACTGATTTGCCAGTTTGTTCGGATGAAAAACTAAACCCCCCAACAACCTGTGGAGGGACAGCTGCATTTATTGGAGTAAGCAGTGAATGTAAATGATCTTTCCAGTGAGAAACAGCAGTAAACTGATTTTCGTGGCTGCCAGGAGTTATTTGCGAAAGGGAGCCAAATGAATAAAGCCTGAGACCCTCAGGAGTTTGAAATATAAAAGCATTATCATATTTTGGGGCCAAAGCAATCAGCTTTTTTTCATCTACAGGCTGCAGTTCGCTGTTTGTGTAATAGATTTTTTTACTCATAAAAACAGTCCTTACAATATTTTGATGGTGATAAGATTTTACAAAATAATTTCAATTAATTAATTTTACCATACAGTTTGTCAGACTATGTTTAGAAAGGACCACTGATGCACTAAATATATAATTTGATAAGTTTGCTTAATAGGCAATATAATCATCTAGTTTTTGTACGTTGCGGACAACAATTCTACGTTTACTGAATTCACCATTGTTCGTGAATTCAATCACGCCTTCTTCTTTAAGTTTCTTCATCATTCTGCTAACACTTGCATAAGTTGCAATACCACAGAAACCAGCAATATCTTCATTGGTAACATCAAAATTAATTAATATTTTTGAACTATTTGGTAATTTAAGACCAAATTTTAGGACCAAGTCTCTTAAAAAACTGGCCAAAGCACCTAGTTTGCCATTCATTGTCAATCTTTGTAAACGTGAAAAGTTCTCTGACAATCTATGACGATAATATTGTTTGACATAGTTTTGGAGTTGCGAATTATTATTAACATATTTCCAAAATTTTACACGATTTATCTGATAAAAAGTCGCTGTGGGTGATTCAATACGCACATTAAAAGGCTGTTCATCATATTGCAGAGCTTCATCATGCAACAAGGATATTACATCGGGTTGATTAATATATGAAATATTAAATTCTCTGCCATCTTGCAAAATTACTGAAGTTTTAATGATACCTTCTTTAAGTATGAATACGCTTGCTGCCTTTAATCCATGAAAGGTCAAATAAGTGTGATAATCCTTTGTAATAGTTGAAATTTGTTTATCCTTTAGGAATTTCACAAGGTAATCTATATCTTTATTCGTCATTTTATTAGTTATCTTATTAGTCATTGTTTATCCTCTCATTATGTAAAACTTATTAGTTGATTTAAATAATACTCCTAATTTTATCATATCATCTTATCAATTGGTAATGTTTAAAGAACATACACTTAAATAATGTTTTCAAACAATACTTATTGACAAGAAAAGATATAAACATAGCAGTTACTATTATTTATGAACAAAAAAGAAAGAAGATGAAGTTTAGATGGTTGAGATAAAGCTTCCTTATGATCGTGGAACGGTTACTGCAAAAATAGATGAACAAAATTTTGCGGGATCTTTAGTTTCCGAGGCAGCCACATATCATGCAAAATATTCAGAAAAAGAGTTGGTGGAACGATCGCTGGATAATCCAACAGCTTCTCCAAAATTAGAAGAATTGGCAAAAGGTAAAAAGAATATTGTAATTATTTCTTCTGACCATACACGTCCAGTTCCTTCAAAAATAATTACACCAATTCTATTGCGTAGAATTCGTTCAGCCGCTCCAGATGCAAGGGTTAGAATCCTAGTCGCAACTGGATTCCATAGACCTTCAACAACGGAGGAATTAATCAACAAATATGGCAAGGAAATTGTTGATAATGAAGAAATTGTGATGCATTATTCTGAGCGCGATGAAGACATGGTTAAGGTTGGCAAGTTGCCTTCAGGTGGTGATCTCATCGTTAATAAAGTCGCAACAGAAGCGGATTTGTTAATTTCAGAAGGTTTTATTGAGTCACACTTTTTTGCCGGTTTTTCTGGTGGAAGAAAAGCTGTTTTACCTGGTATTTCATCATATAAAACAATTATGGCAAATCATTCAGGTGAATTTATCAACGATAAACATTCAAGAACTGGGAACTTGAATCATAATCTAATTCATGAAGACATGGTTTATGCTGCTAAGACAGTAAAATTAGCATTTATCTTAAATGTTGTGCTTGATGAAGATAAAAAGATTATTGGCTCATTTGCAGGTGACTTGGAGAAGGCTCACAAAAAAGGAACAGAGTTTGTGGAATCATTATCAGAGGTTGACGCAATTGAATCTGACATTACTATTTCGACAAATGGTGGTTATCCTTTAGACCAAAATATATATCAGGCTGTCAAAGGTATGACCGCAGCCGAAGCAACTAATAAGATTGGTGGAACAATTATTATGGTTGCAGGCTGCAGAGATGGACACGGTGGTGAAGGCTTCTATCACAATATCGCTGATGTTGCTGATCCTAAGGAATTTCTTGATAAAGCTATTAATACACCGCGACTTGAGACAGTTCCAGATCAATGGACATCACAGATCCTAGCACGTATTTTAGTAAATCATCATGTTATTTTTGTATCAGATCTTGTTGATCCAGAATTAATTACCAATATGCATATGGAACTTGCAACTTCACTGGATGAAGCAATGAAAAAAGCTTATGAACGCGAAGGCGAAAAAGCAAAAGTTGTTGTTATTCCTGATGGACTTGGAGTAATTGTAAAAGGTAAGAAATAGTATGGAAGCGGAAAAGGTAAGACAAATATTTCGGCTTGTTTCTGAAAAACAAATAAGTGTGGAAGATGCGACTGAGATTATTAATAACTCTGGGTTTACCGATTTGGGATTCGCTAAGATTGATACGGAAAGAAATAAAAGAACCGGTGTTCCGGAAATCATTTATGGCGAGGGTAAAACGGCTGAGCAGATAATTGGAATTGTTGAAGCAATGTTAGAGAAACAAAATAACATTCTTGTGACAAGAGTCGATTCCCAAAAAGCAAAAGAAGTTAGGAAAAGCTTACCACAACTGCACTACGATGAGGTTTCTGAAATGTTATTGTGGGAAAAGAATCCGGTAGCTAAGACAATCGGGAAGATTGCCATTGTTACAGCCGGGACTTCTGATTTGAAGATTGCTGAAGAAGCTGCAGTCACTGCGGAGGCTTTTGGCAATAGCGTTGTAAGAATTTATGATGTCGGGGTTGCTGGAATTCATAGACTGTTTGCACGAATAGATGAAATCAGAGCTGCACAGGTAGTTATCGTGATTGCTGGAATGGAAGGAGCGTTAGCTTCTGTTGTAGGCGGATTAGTGAGTTCTCCAGTGATTGCAGTTCCAACCAGCGTTGGCTATGGGACGGCATTCAATGGAATGGCAGCATTACTAACAATGTTAAACAGCTGTGCAACTGGCATTACAGTGGTGAATATTGATAACGGTTTTGGTGCTGGTTATTCTGCAAGTAAAATAAATCATTTAGCGGAGGCGGCAAAATGAAAAGTTTATATCTTGATCCCTTTTCAGGAGTAAGTGGAAATATGTTGCTGGGTACGCTGTTTGATCTGGGTCTGAATTTCGAAGATTTTAAGAGAGAATTGGCAAAATTAGAGGTAACCGGATATGAATTAACTCTGACAAAAACTGCTAAATCAGCAATCAAGGGACATCTGTTTGAAGTCACATTGAGCGCAGAATTTAAAGGACATCACACCGATGAAGGTGCTGAAAAAGTTCATCATCATGGAAGAAACTTAGCTACTATTGAGAGTATTATTAATGATTCTTCATTGAGTGAAAGTATAAAAAAAGCAGCTTGTGCCGTTTTTGAAGAAATTGCTAAGGCTGAAGCACAGGTACATGGTAAGAAAATTGATGAGATTCATTTCCATGAAGTTGGAGCAATAGATTCAATTGTTGATGTTGTAGGATTCTTTATTGGCTTAGAGCTGTTGAAGATAGACAAGGTTATTTGCGGAACACTCGTGGATGGAACTGGAACAATCAAGGTAGCACATGGGATAATGCCTGTACCTGTTCCCGCAGTGATGCAGATGAGAATAAATAGCGAAGTACCTTTTAGACAAAGAGAAGATGTGCTCACGGAGTTAGTAACCCCGACAGGATTTGGAATTATAAAATTTGTAACGGATACATTTGGTGGAATTCCAGATAACTTGGTAGTTGAACAAGTGGGATATGGTTTTGGAACACGAGAAACAGGCAGTTTGAACGCGCTAAGAGGGTGCCTTTGTAATTCCTTGTTGAGTAATCAAAGAGTTGTGCAAGAGCAAGATCAAATAATGTTGATAGAAACCAATCTAGATGACGTTACAGGAGAAGAGTTATCTGACGCAACGCAGATACTTCTTGAAAAGGGAGCCAAAGATGTATGGACGGAACCAATTATTATGAAGAAGGGACGTCCGGCGTACAAGCTGTGTCTGCTGGCAGCACCAACAAAGAGTGAAGAGTTGGTGAAAATATTATTTGAAAAGACGCCATCAATCGGTGTTAGACAACAACTGATGAATAGAAAAATAATGCAGCGCAGTGTCAAGTCTGTAAAGACAAGATTCGGTGATATCCACGTTAAATACTTATCCTATGACGGTTTTTCAAAAATCTCGTTGGAGCATGATGAACTAGTAGATTTGGCAAGAAAAAATAAAGTGGCAGTAAGAGAGTTAAGAAATCGAATTATGGAGTTTGTACAAAATAATTAAATCATAAAAGGAGTTTTTTAAAATGAGTACATTAATAGAAAAAGAAAAGAAATTACAATCGATTTTGGCAAGTTACAAACGAGTTGTGATTGGATTTTCAGGCGGAATCGATTCAACACTTGTATTGAAAGAAGCAATCAATGCACTTGGGAAAGAGAACGTCTTAGCAGTGGTAGCAAATTCTGAGCTTTTTTCAGATGATGAATATGAAAAGGCAATTAAGTTGGCAGGAGAATTGGGCGCACAAGTAAAGGGCGTACAATTAGACTATTTGGCAGATGAGCATGTAAAAAACAATAAACCAAATTCATGGTATTACATGAAAAAAATCTTTTATGCCAAATTAATGGAAATCGCTGAAAGATTTGATACAGATGTAGTATTGGATGGAATGATTATGGATGATGCAGCTGATTTTCGTCCAGGACTTCGTGCAAGAGATGAAGCAGGAGCTGTTTCTGTTTTGCAACAAGCTGATATATATAAAGATGAAGTTCGTCAACTTTCACAAAAACTGGGATTAAAGAATTGGAACAAAATTCCTTCATGTTCTGTTTCATCACGTTTTCCATACAATACTGAATTAACGAGTGAAAAATTACGTCGTGTCTTAGCTGCCGAAAAATATTTGAGAGAACAAGGATTTATGACTGTTAGAGTTAGAGTTCACGAGGATATGGCAAGAATTGAAGTACCTGAAAAAGAAATTGTGAACTTAGTTGCTAAGAAGACAGCCATAACTGAAAAGCTTAATAAAATCGGCTACAAGTATATTACGGTCGATTTGCAAGGATTTGTCAGTGGACGTATGAACCAAGAACTTTCAGAAGAAGAAAAATTAAATATTTTAGTGGGGTAGAATTCGATGCATTATTCTTTATTTATACGCTGTATAGCAGAATTTTTGGGAACAGCTATCATGGTTGCTTTAGGTAACGGTTCGGTAGCTAACGTTGAACTAAAAGGGACAAAGGGCTTTCATGGCGGTTGGGTCCTAATTGGCTTTGGTTATGGGATTGGTGTTATGATTCCAGCACTAATGTTTGCCACCGTTTCAGGGGCACAAATTAATCCAGCAATGACAATCGGGTTGGCAGTTGTAGGGAGTTTTCCTTGGCATGAAGTTGTGCCATATATTGTTGCACAAATGTTAGGAGCAATTTTTGGGCAATTGTTGATTATTCTGGCTTATAGTCCATACTACGATGAGACTGAAAATCCAGAATCAATCCTGGGGACTTTTTCGACAATTGATGCTGCAAACAGTAAACTTAACGGGTTTATCAATGAATTCATCGGTACATTTATGTTAGTTTTTGGTGCATTATGCATTACAGCCGATAAGGTTGATTCTCGTGCAGATTTCATAGGATTAGGTTTCTTAGTAATGTGTCTTGTTGTTTCCTTTGGTGGTCCAACAGGTCCCGCACTAAATCCTGCCAGAGATTTGGGCCCAAGGCTGTTACATGCTATATGGCCATTTAGATTCAAAGGAAGTTCACAATTCTCTTATAGTTGGGTACCTGTAATAGCACCAATTGTAGGCGCAATTGTAGCTACAACTTTATATCAAGGTATTTTTAATTAACAAAAAAGCAGTTCGGTAATATTGCCGCACTGCTTTTTTGTTATTTTTTATTCTTGTTATAAGAGGGCCTAAGCTCAGGTAAAAAAATAATAACAACAAGAAAGTTTATTAATAGGGATAAGGCAGTAAAGATGAACACACCATTATAGTCAAAAAAGTTTGGAATAATTCCTCCAATGAGAGAACCAAACATACTGCCCAGGGCTTGAAAGGACTGGTTCCAACTGAATACAGTCCCAGTCAACTTTGAAGGTGATTCTTTTGATAGGATGGTCTGAATTGTTGGAAAAAGTGCGCCATCTGAGATACCAATCATGAAGCGTAAAACACCAAGCATCCAAACACTTGTCACTAATCCTTGGGGAAAGTACATAATAATGGCAAATAAGAAACCGAATACAAGAATTTTGCGGTTTCCTTTGCGATCACCTAACTCACCAAGTTTTGGTGCAGCAATCAGTGTTGATAGTCCCGGCAAAGCTGCAATTATCCCAGCTATAATTGTAATTGGACCAACATTATGCATGAGCTCTTTGACATATAGACTGATGATTGGTGTGATTGAGTTATTTCCCATTTGGATAATCATCGTTGAAAAAAGAAGCACAATAATTATCTTAGGATTCTTTAGTTGTGAAAGTGGTGAAATATGTTTTATTTTTTTCTTAGACTCAGGAGCTGGGGTAAAAGTCTCATGCACAAAAAACAAACTTAAAAAGAAAACAATTAATAAAAGTATTCCAGTAAGCACAAAGGTAATTCTGATTGAAAATACTTGGGCGAGGAATCCTCCTAAGACAGGTCCAATCAGATTACCAGAGACATAACTTGTAGTTAGGATACCCAAAACAGAGCCGCTTTTTTCTTTCGGAGACTCGGTTGCAATTAGTGCAGATGCATTAGGAATATAGCCTGCACACAGTCCTTGAAGAAAACGTAAAATCAATAAAGACCAGATATTGTGGACGAAACCACAGGCAGCGATTATGATTGCCATTCCGAGGGAAGATCGAAGTAACATGATTTTACGACCACGCCGATCTGCTAAATGGCCCCAGATAGGTGAGACTACAGCAACAACGAGGAAGGTAATTGCGTAAGTCAAGCCACTATAAATAGTTAGCTGTCCTTTGCTAAAGTTGCCAAGTTCAGCGACATAAAGGGAAAGAAAGGGTGCAATCTCACTAAAACCAATGCCTGCAATAAAACAGCCAATCCATAAGACAATCAGATTACGTTGCCATTTTTCTAGTTTTGCAAGCATGCATGTCATCTCCAATGAATTGTTAAAAGGTAAGTTTATTATAATCTTATTTTCGCCTAGTTAGCAAAAGAATAAATTCTAAAGCATAAAACTTAAGGTTTTTGGAAAAATTATATTAACTTGAACTTGTTTCCTTTGCAGTTATGTAGTTGAATTAAAGTAAATTAAAATAAGAAAGAGAAGAAAAAATGGGCTTTTTGAAGATTGCTGTAACGCAAAAAACAATGTTTTTTTTGGGAGACAATATTAGGAATCTAATTTCATTGAACTCTGAGACAAAGATGGCTGAAATCGCAGAGATTGTGAAGTTAAAAGATGAGACTATTCCTGAAGATATAAGACAAAATCTGATTCAAAGCGGATTAAAAATACCAATTTTTGACGTGTATGACGTGGATATAGAAAATAAAAAGCAAATTGAGAAGATTGAAGAAATTGCAGAAGAGTATGAGAGAAAAAGTACTCCAAAGTTCATCGAAGATTTAGTGAGTTATGCTAAGGAAAAACCAGTTAGTTTTACTACACCAGGCCACCATGGTGGTAAATTCTACTCACTGCATCCTGCAGGAATGATCTTCAAAAAGTTTATGGGTGATAATTTTTTTCAGGCTGATGTAAGCGATACTGTAACGGAATTGGGCGATACATTGACCCATGCGGGAACACCACTTGATGCTCAAAAACAAGCTGCAAAAGCATATAATGCTGATAAGGTTTACTTTGTTACAAATGGAACGACAACTGCAAATACAATTTGTTCATTGGCTGCTCTTACTGCCGGTGATCTAGTCTTATTTGACAGGAACAACCATAAGTCACTTTACAATAGTGCACTGATTATGACTGGGGCAGTTCCTGTATATATTCCAACAGATCGTAATGGTCTAGGGGCGATTGGTCCACTGGATGAGGAATATCTCGATGAGGAAAAAATAAGAGAAGAGATTAGCAAAGTTGTTCCTGCTAAAGCAAAGAAGAGACGTCCGTTCAGGATGGCGGTTATACAGTTAGAAACTTATGACGGAATTATATATGATGCTCATAAAATTATAAAAAAGATAGGACCCTTATGTGATTATATTTTATTTGATTGCGCATGGGGTGGATATGAGCAATTTGTTCCATTAATGGAGTCTCTCTCCGCATTTACATGCAATCTTGGTCGCGAAGATCCCGGTATTTTAGTGACACAATCAGTTCATAAGCAACAGGCTGGGGTCGCCCAATCATCGCAAATATTGAAGAAAGACAGTCATATAAAAGGGCAAGAGCGGTATATAGATCACAAACATTTCAACCATACGTATTTAAAGTATGTAACTACGAGCTACTCGTATCCTGTCTATGCATCCCTTGCTGTTAATGCTTATATGGCAGAAAGAAACTTTGCTGTAAAAGAATGGAGTAAAACCTTGATACGGGGGATTAAATGGCGTAAACGACTATTGGATAGTTCAAAACTGTTTGCTCCATTTGTCCCTAAAAAGATTGATACTGTAAATTGGAGCGATGTTGCAACAGAGCGACTTGCCATTGATAAAAATGCTTGGATGCTTAACTCTGATGACCTATGGCATGGTTTTACTCAGGTAAAAGATGGACAGGTCATGCAAGATCCATTCAAGTTGATAATTAAAACACCTGGAGTGGATGTTGAACATGGTGTTTACGAGCGGACAGGGATACCTGCGATGGTTGTCAATGCATTCTTGACAGAACAACGTGTGATGTCAGCTAAGGCAGATTTGAATTCATTACTCTTTTTGCTGACGCCAGGGGACAGAGAGAATGAATTAGAGCGATTGTTGGAAAAACTTCTTGATTTTGAGAAAAAGTATGAGGAAAATGCACCATTAGTTGATGTGTTGCCAAGAATAGTTGAAAAAGGCCATGGGAGATATAATGGCTACACTCTGAAACAATTGTGCAAAGAGATGCATGATTATTACAGGAGCCATCAAACTTTTATATTACAAAAGAAATTATTTGCTAAACATTCTTTTCAATCGTATGAAGAACTTCCTAGTGAAGCAGACTTAGAATTCATACGTAATAAAGGAAAGCTAGTTGAGTTGTCACAACTTAAAAACAAAATAGCGCTTGAAGGTGCTTTACCTTATCCACCAGGCGTATTTGTTGTTGTACCTGGAGAAAAGTGGGAACAAGATGATATTGACTATTTCCAGACGTTGTTAGGCGCAATGACTAAGTTTCCGGGCTTTGATCCAGAAATACAAGGTGTTTACTTGAAACAAGTTGATGGTAAATACATCGCTTATGGGTATGTCAAAGCGTAGACCATGATCGAATGCTGATAGATTATCTAGAGATAAATATTAGAAAAAATTCTAATTTGTGGAGCAGGTCTGTATGAAAAACGATAACGAGGCTGAATCAAAAGTTAATTCTTGATCCAGCCTCGTTTATATAGGTAATTTTAAAGTGTATTAATAACTATTTTTAGAATAAAGCTCCACCTAAGTTATCTAAATCAGGTTTTTCAACCGAAACGATTAATTTATCATTCACAAATGCGTTTAATCCTAAACTACTCATTTCACGACCATATCCAGAACGTTTGACTCCGCCAAACGGAATTTCAGGTAATGTGTACAAGAAAGTATTAACGAAAACCATCCCTGTATCAATTTGTTGTGCGACTTCCTCACCATGTTTACTGTCACCAGCGAATACAATCCCACCTAAGCCATAGTGCGAGTCATTAGCAATATCAATTGCTTCTTGCTCGCTAGAAGCACGATAAACTTGTGCAACTGGGCCGAACATTTCTTCGTAGTATGCGGGATTATCAGGAGTAATATCTGTGATAATCGAAGGTTGGAAAAATTGTCCTGGGAGATCAATTGGTGTATTGCCGAAGTATAATTTTGCACCAGCAGCAAGAGCATCATCCAATTGTTTTTGCAGTGTTTGCTTTGCTTTAGCAGATGATAAAGGAGCAAGAGTCGTTTTCTCATCCATTGGATCTCCAGGTACAAATTGTTTGTAATTATCAGCTAAGCGCTCTAAAAATTCATCATACAGTTTGTCGGCAACGATGAAGCGCTTTGATGATGTACATACCTGTCCCGCATTGTAAGTACGTGCACGATTTGCAACTGAGATAACTTCATCAATATTGGCATCTTCGAGAACTATAAATGCATCGTTGCCACCAAGTTCCATTGAAGACTTCTTCAAGTATTTACCAGCCGTTTGCGCAACTGAACTACCACCACGTTCAGAACCTGTTAAGGCAACACCTTGAATGCGGCTGTCAGCAATAACTTTATCAACCTGATCATGTGTTAAAAAGAGGTTAATCAAACTGCCCTTTGGAGCACCAGCTTTTTCGATCATTTCTTGGAAAATGGCTCCAGCCCAAGGTGTGTTTGAAGAGTGTTTCAAAATCATGGGATTACCAACCATATAATTAGGTGCATAGACACGCATAATCTGATAGTATGGGAAATTCCATGGTTCAACCATCATTAGAACCCCAACTGATTCTTTCTCAATGTGTGCGTTACCAGCAGTTGTCTTTAATGGAACAGGTGATAACATAGCTGCACTATTATCAGCAAAATAGTCAGCAATCATGGCACATAACTCAACTTCACCACGTGCTTCATTAATTAATTTACCCATTTCTGTAACTAATACTTTTGCGAGTTCTTCTGAATTATCGCGAAATGTTTGTGCAACATCATGTAATTTTTGCGCACGGTCAGCGACATTTTCTTTTTTCCATGTACGATAAAGACTATGGGTTGTTGTAAGTGCCTCTTCAATTTGAGTATCAGTTGCATTTGGAAATTCTTTGATTAATTCATTTGTATATGGGTTAATAGTTTTGTAAGCCAATTTTGTTTCCTCCTCTAGATTATTGATTCATGAAGTGTTATGGAAAAAATTTCCAAAAAATTGAAAACGTGACCATAAAAATTGTCATAAACTAATTAGTTCATAAACAACTTACAAATAGAGAGTAATCCAAAAAAAGGTTGAGGTCAATAATTCTATACGAAGATACTAAAAAAAAAATTGGACAGGACCAATTATTTTCTAAGTATCCTTTCTGTATTTTTTTGTTTAAAAATAATTTTATTAATTATTGTAATCAATAAGCTGCAGATAAATCCAATAACAGCAATAAACACATCTAACCAGAGAATATTATGAATATTTGTTTGCGAAATTAAACCTGTTATCAGTGGGATGGAAAATGAAGACAGGCTACTAGCTGTATAATATATACCTGTCACGAGGCCCTTATGAGCCGGGAAAAGATTACACATTAGCGTTAGGCCTATTTGCATAACCCCTCCAGCAGCAGAAAAACCGATTATAAATGAGCCGATAAAAAGTATAGATGCCTTAGGTATTAGTGACATAAACAATAATGTCAAAAATGAAAGTGATGTATGAAATATCATTAGAGATGATTCTTTTAATAAAAAGCTAACCAGTAATGTATTGACCAAAACACCTACAATTGATCCAACACTGTATACACTGACTAAAGAGCGAGCATGTATCATACTAAGATTTGCAACCTTCATACCATAATCTGTTAACCATTGGCTGATTAAATAAAAGGTAGACATAGAGATATAGCCATAAATTGTTAGTAAAATTCCTGCAATGACATGAGGAATATCAATATGTATTTTTTTGCCTTGTGTTTTGAACGTGGTTAATTTTTTTCTCACAGAGGTAGGAGGAAATTTCTGTGTTAGGATAATAAATAAATTCAACGTTAAAATTATGACGCATAATATAAAAGACCAGCCGTACCAAAGAGAATGCAATTCTAAAAAAGTTACCATTAAAGGTAATATAAGCTCCCCAACAGAAGCAAATGCCTTAATCAAAATATTGACGGTTGCTTGAGACCTTGGGAAAAATTCCATAAGAGCTGGATAAGTTCCCGCATCTAAGAATGAATTCGCCATACCAGCTAGTATGCCACAAATATAAGCCTCAAGTATATTTTTGCTCAATAGTATACCTATGAAAAAGGGAATATAGGTTAAAATACCAGTAATTATAAAGGGTTTTCTACCGTAGCAATCAGAAAGCCATCCTGAGATGTACAAAACTAACAATCTGCCAATACCTAGTGAAGAAATGATATATGAAATTTGTGCAATACTTGCACCTAACTGTAATCTAAGCGGGAGCATATTCTGAGCTAAAATTACGATTGCCATACCATGGACTAGGTAATTTAGATACAGAAAAAAAACGGTAAAGAAAATATTTTGCTTTTTCATCTAGTCACCTGATAGTATATAGTTTATAAAAACAACCTGATCGCAATAAAATAGCTGTGCATATCAGGTTGTTCAATTTATTTAAATATCTTTTATTTCTAAATCGTATAATTCTTGTCTTAAGTGAGTTAATTCTATTTGACCTGGAGCCGAAGCTGCGGTTACTGATGCAAAAGTCAAAGAAGAGCCAAAAGTTTCACCACAAATTCTTGATACTTTTCCTAAATCACCCATAGACATTGTAATAATGGGTATATCTATACTTTCACTAGCTTCTTGGGTTGCAGATAGCAGTTCCAGTACATCTTTTTTATCTATTGGCATAACTGCAATTTTGGCTACGTCAGCACCAAATTTTTCCATACTTTGAAGGCGTTCAACAATAGTATGCTTAGAAGGAGTTTTATAGAAGTCATGGTTACTCATAATAATAATGACTTGCTTAGTTTTTGATAGGGTAAGTAGAGGAGCTAGATTTTTTTCATCGTGATATCTTTCAATATCAACAGCATCACCAAGCCTATTTTCAATAAGTGTTCGAATGATTTTGAAATATTCTTCATCAGGTAAGTTTAAATTACCGCCTTCTTGATAGGTTCTAAATGTGACCAAAAGAGCGGTATCCTTAATAATGTTTCTTATTTTGGCGGCAATATCTGCCAATGTTGTAAAATCTGTCACATCCTGAAAGAAATCTATCCTCCATTCAATTAGATCAGGCTTTTTTGCAACAATCTCCCTTGCTTCCTCCAAAATTTTTTGTTCAGTTTTACCTGTTACTGGTACAGCAATCTTTGGTCGTCCCTTGCCCAAAATGACATTTCTTATTTTAGTACTTTTCATTTTAGCAACTCCTTTTTTGCTTTTTGAAAAAGTTGATGATAGCGGATTGTAATTAGAACCGTGATAACAAAACCTGCTAGAGCAACAAAAACATCAAATAAAATTATGTTTGCTAAGTTGGAAGCCATCACACCCGTAATTAGAGGAATGGTGAATGAAGCAATTGAACCGGCAGTGTAAAAGGCACCGGTAATTGTTCCTTTGCCTTGTGGGAAAAAGTCAGACATTACAGTTAAGCCTAACTGCATAACACCACCAGCAGCAGAAAAACCAACAGTGAAAGCCATAATGGTACAGATTATCGAATTAGGCACAAGGTACATCACTAACAATGATAAAAAGGATATTAGTGTGTATACACTCAGAAAGCTTATTTCTTTGACAGCTTTCTTTGCCAATGCTGCAGTGAAAAAGACACATGCTAATGAACCAATACTGTAATAACTAATTAAAGCATGAGCACTGGTAGTATTCATACCTGCAACTTTTTGTCCATATTCACTCAACCATTGACTTACTAAATAAAATGTAGATTGTGAAATGTATCCATAAAGTATAAATAAGGTGCCATCAATCCAGATGTTTGCTTTTACAGTGTCGTTCTTTTCTTCCTCAGCTTCCACTGAAAAATTATTTTCTTCGGTTGTAGATATTTTGGGAAATGTGCCAGAAGTCACCATGAAAATCCCATTCAATATTAATATGGCGATACAAAATACAAAACTCCAACCAAACCACAAATTGCTGGCAATTAGAAAACTGACCATGAGTGGAAGAATAAATTGTCCTGCTGAGATGAAAGCTTTTATGACCACATTGGCAGTACCCTTTGAATCAGGAAACATTTCCATCAAAGCAGGATACGTTCCTGAATCAAGAAATGAATTAGCAATTCCAGCTAAAATACCAAATACATATGCAACAGTTATATTTTTACTTAAAATGATACCAATAAAGAAAATTAGATACGTGCAGGCCCCTAATACAACAAAAGGTTTTCTACCAAATTTATCAGACAAGGCACCTGATACCAACAAAACAATCAGTCTACCAATACCTAGTGAAGAAATGACAACTGCTACACCTGCCGTTGTGGTGTTCCATTGAGTTGCCAATGAGTTCATATTCTGAGCCAAAATTATAACTCCGAAGCCGTGGATAAAATAGTTTAGGTAGAGGCTAAAAGCAGTTGGAATATATTTGTTTTTCATCTATACTCCTCCTTTAGTTTTGAACATCATCAAACAGTAAGCTTTTGATATACTCAATGGGCATCTCTTCATTTGTCCAGAGTTTGAAAGCTTCAGCACCTTGTTCAAGCATCATTCCTAATCCATTAAATACATGTTCCACACCTGCTTTTTTAGCAACTTCCATTAATTTTGTTGTTCTTGGGGCATAGACAGTATCATAGACAATCATGTCTTTATGGAACCATGCAGGATCTTCGACAAGTGTCATATCTTCAAGTGGTTTCATTCCTACTCCGGTAGAGTCACAGTAGATGGCACTTGAGGCAATCTCATTTTTAAAATCATCTTTATCTTCCAGTGAATGAAGAGTGGCTTTACAAGATGTTTTTTCATTAATAATTTTGACATTTCTGATAGCATTCTCCCAGCTGTCGTCTCTTATGTTAAACAATGAAATTTCAGCAACACCATCTAGTGCAGCTTGGATGGCAATGGCAGTTCCTGCTCCACCGGCACCAGCCAAAGTCATTTTTTCGCCATGAATATTTAATTCTTCATTCGATAATGATTTCATAAAACCAGTACCATCGGTCGTGTAACCAGTTAAAATACCGTTATCATTAACAACAGTATTTACAGCTCCACATAATTCAGCAGCAGGATCCAGCTTATCAAGATAAGGAATAATCTTTTGTTTATTGGGCATAGAAACATTTGAGCCACGCATGTCAAGTGTACGGATAGCATCAACAGCTCCCTTAAGCTTGTCATTTGTGATGTCAAAAGCAAGATAAACATAGTTTAGTCCAAGTTTTGCAAAAGCATTGTTATGCATGGTAGGAGACATAGAATGCCTGATAGGATAAGCCATTAGTCCAATTAAAATTGTGTGTCCGTCAATTCGTTCTGTCATTGTAAAAAAACCCCTTTCAAATTTTTGCTAACTTTGTTATCTTATTCACATATTATAAAAAACATATTCAGAATAATAAATAAATAAAAGTCTATTAATTCATAAAAAGAATCTATCGAAATGCATAGTTGCAAAAAAATATATAAGATATCCTACGCCAGGCAAGATGTCGCTTACAAATTTTGAAATAGACAAAGTATAATTGATTTATACATAGATATTATTTACCATTAACGTGATTGGAGATGAAAGCTATGAATTTAAAGCATCTTTATTTTTTCAGGGAATTAGCACATACAGAACATATGGCAAAAGCAGCAGAGAATTTATCAATTTCCCAGCCTTCACTGAGTTATGCAATAGAACATTTAGAAAGTGATCTTGGTGTTCCACTTTTTGAAAAGGATGGAAGAAATATTAGACTTACAGCTATAGGCAAAATCTATTTAAATTATGTTGAAAGTAGTCTTACAACTTTAAATGAAGGAAAGAACATGGTTTCACAACTTTTGGATGTAAGACAAGGGCACGTTGATGTGGGGTTCACATATACACTCGGTCAAGAGCTTGTTCCAGAATTAATAACTACTTTTCAAAAAGATGTAGAGAACAAAAGTATTTCATTTAATTTTTATCAAAATAATACAGAAGAGCTTGTGAAAAAATTAATTTCAGAAGAATATGACGTGGTTTTTTCATCATATATTGAGCAATTAAACAACGAAAGCATTAAAAAAAAATTAGCGTATGTTCCAGTAGCAAAGCAGGAGTTAGTTCTTGTCACTCCCAAAAATCATCCGTTGGCAAAATATAGTTCTATTTCTTTAAATCAATTAGGTAACTATCCATTTATTAATTTTTCAAAGAACAGTGGAATTCGTCCTCTTATAGACAAACTGTTTCAAAACAATAATATTCATCCGAATGTCAAGGCTGAAATAGAGGAAGATCATACAATTGTAGGGTTCGTTCAACACGGCTATGGAATTGCTTTAATACCACATTTATCGCAATTAAATACAAATCTAGTTCATATTGCCCATATAAGGGAATCTGAGGCATTTAATATGATCTATTTGATCTCCAAAGCAGATCATTTTTTACCACCATCCACAGCAAAATTCAAATCTTTTGCTATTAATTATTGTGATAAATATTTTAAAAAAGAACAGAGATATATTTAAAACATATTGTTTTAGATAGAGATTTTCTATTAATTAACAGATAAATTTAGGTTTAATCTATTTAATGTAAGCGCTATTATTAAAGGGAAGTAGTGCTATTTAATAAATAGATTAGGAGATGAATTTCTTGGGGAAAAAGAAATATATTTTGGCTATCGATGAAGGAACTACAAGTACGAGAGCAATTATTTTTGATAGAAAAGGTAATAAAGTTGCCGATGCACAAAAGGAGTTTCGACAATATTTTCCACAACCAGGATGGGTAGAACATGATGCAAACGAGATATGGAATGCAGTTTTATCAACAATTGCTAATGCTTTTATTGAATCGGAAATTAAACCCAATCAAATAGCCGGCATCGGTATAACCAATCAGAGAGAAACTACAGTAGTTTGGGATAAACAGACCGGACTGCCAATTTATCACTCAATTGTGTGGCAATCAAGACAAACTGAAGATATTTCTAATAGGCTTATTAAAGAAGGTTACGAGGAAACAATTCATGAACAGACAGGGCTGTTAGTAGATCCTTATTTTTCGGCGACAAAAATTCGTTGGATTTTGGATCATGTTGAGGGCGCTCAGGAAAAGGCTGAAAAAGGTGAACTTCTTTTTGGTACTATTGACACTTGGTTGGTATGGAAACTAACTGGTGGGGAATCACATGTTACTGACTATACTAATGCGAGCAGGACTATGCTTTTTAATATTCATACTTTGTCATGGGAAAAGAACATTCTTGAGATGTTGAATATTCCTGAAATAATGCTTCCTAAAATATGCTCAAATTCAGAAATTTTTGGAAGTACTAAAGAATATCATTTTTATGGATCAAGAGTACCCATTGCTGGTATGGCAGGTGATCAACAAGCGGCTTTATTTGGCCAATTGGCATTTGAACCAGGAATGGTAAAAAATACTTATGGTACCGGAGCCTTTGTATTAATGAATATTGGTGAAAAGCCTAAATTATCTCATAATAATTTATTGACTAGTGTGGCATACGGAATAGATGGTAAAGTGAATTATGCGTTAGAAGGATCAATTTTTGTCGCTGGTTCAGCAATTCAGTGGTTGCGTGATGGGTTAGATATGATTAAATCTGCATCAGAAACAGAGGATTTAGCAAATCAATCTAAAAATAATAACGAAATTTATGTTGTACCGGCGTTTACAGGTTTAGGTGCACCATACTGGGACTCTAATGCTAGAGGTTCAGTTTTTGGATTGACTAGAGGGACTACAAAATCAGATTTTGTTAAGGCGACCTTACAGTCTTTAGCATATCAAACTCGTGATCTTGTAGAAACGATGAAAAGAGATTCTGGAATTGACATACCAACACTAAAAGTTGATGGTGGCGCGGCTAGAAATAATATGTTGATGCAATTTCAGGCAGACATTTTAAATACACCTATTATTAGAGCTGCAAATTTGGAAACAACTGCATTAGGGGCAGCTTTTCTTGCTGGTTTAAAGGTAGGCTACTGGCAAGATTTAGATGAATTGAAGTCAATGGTGCAAGAAGGAACGAAATTTAATCCTGAAATGGAAGATGAGGAGCGCTCATATTTATGTTATGGATGGAAAAAAGCAGTGGAGGCTACTTTAGTATTTAGTAATGATGAAGATTTGCATAGTAATTAAAATATTTGGATTTTTTTATAGGCTATTTTTAGGTGATATTTGTAGCAAAAGAGATATATTCATTTTGGAGTAAATTGAGAAGGTAAGTGTTAATTATTATGGCAATAAACAAAAAATATTATGCCCTTGGAACCCTCATAGATTTAACAGTTTACAATCCGGGAGACGAAAAGTTATTGAAAGGAGCGTATGAATTAATAAAAGAATATGAAGACAAATTAACTGTAAATAGGACTTCTTCAGAGATAATGAATATTAATTATGCTTCAGGGAAAAATGCAGTTGCTGTCTCTGAGATAAGCTATGAAATTGTGAAAAGAGCTATTGAGATTAGTCAAAAAAAACTAGGTTTCAATGCTCTAATAGGACCTGTTGTTAAGTTATGGCATATAGGATTTGTTGATGCAAAAATACCTCAAGCTGAAAAAATTGTCTCAAAATTAGCATTAACTGATCCATTTAGTGTGGTTTTAGAAGATAAAAAGAGGACAGTTTTTTTACTAAAAAAAGGAATGGAACTGGATTTAGGTGGAATTGCAAAGGGATATATTGCCGATGCTATAAAAGATTACTGGATTAGTCATCATATAGATAGGGGGATAATTAATCTAGGTGGTAATGTTTTGCTAGTAGGTAATGCAATGAGAGAAGACCATTTATGGAATGTTGGTATCCAGTCTCCTTTTAATGAACGCAATGAACCATTAGGTATTCTAAAGACAGGAGGTTATTCTGTTGTTACATCGGGAATATATGAACGTTTTTTAAAAATAGATGGGAAAGAGTATCACCATATTTTTAATCCTAAAACCGGATATCCTGTAGCTAATGACTTGGCAAGTGTAACTGCCGTCACAAAAAAGTCAATCGATGGTGAAATCTGGGCGAGCTTAGGTTTTTATAATGGTATTAGAGGGGTAAAAAAGCAGCTTTATACGCGGGAAAATGTTGGGATGATTTTTACTACAAAGGATAGAAAAGTATATATTACAGAAAATATTGAAAAAAATTTTAAAATAACAAATCAAAATTATTCTCTTACAGAAAATTCGATTTTGTAGTAGTGAGTTACTTTATTTTATTGATAGTAAGATAAAAAATTATTTGTTTTATATTTTGAGAGCGCTATTCTGTATGCTGATTAAAATACGAAAATTAAAGGAGGAACTATGATGGTTTTTTCAAAGAAAACAAGGCAAAAAGAAATTGAGTTACTAAAAAATGGTGAAAAAGTTGATTTATTGGTCATTGGGGGAGGTATTACAGGTGCTGGAGTTGCTTTGCAGGCAGCTGCCTCAGGAATTAAAACAGCTCTAATTGATATGCAGGATTTTGGTGGTGGAACATCATCAAGATCTACAAGATTAGTTCATGGTGGGATCAGGTATTTAAAAACTTTTGATGTACAGGTTGTTTCTGATACGGTCAAGGAAAGGGCAGTTGTACAACATATTGCTCCACATTTAGTGTATCCTGACCCAATGATTTTACCAATATACGATGAACCAGGAACCACATTTACAATGTTCTCTGTCAAAGTTGCAATGGATTTGTATGATCATCTAGCAGAAATTGACAAGTCAGAACAACTTAAAAAATATGCAAATTATACGCTAACTAAAGAGGAAGTTCTTAGAAGAGAACCACAATTGAATCCAGATAAATTAGTTGGTGCTGGAGTATATTTAGATTATCAAAATAATGATTCAAGATTGGTAATTGAAGCAGTGAAAAAAGCACATACTGATGGTGGAATCATGTTAAGTCGTGTGAAAGCAGTTGAAATATTACATGATGAAAATAACAAGGTTAAAGGCTGTAAAGTTAAGGATATATTGACAGGTGAATCGTTTGTTATTAGGGCGAAAATTGTTATTAATGCGGGGGGACCATGGTCAGATTTAGTAAAATCAATTGATGATGCAAATAATGATAGGCCACAGATGCGTCCAACAAAGGGGATACATCTTGTTGTAGACAGTTCAAAATTACAAGTACCTCAACCGACTTATTTTGGATCTGGTACTGATGATGGTCGTATGATTTTTACAATACCTCGTGAAGGTAAGACATATTTTGGAACAACAGACACTGATTACCATGGTGATTTTAAAGATCCAAAAGTTGATATGGAGGATGTAGATTATCTTCTCAATATAATCAATAAAAAATATCCAACCGCTAATTTAACAATAGATGATGTTGAAGCCAGCTGGGCTGGTTTACGACCACTAATTGCAATAGAAGATAATAAAACTGATGTAGTTTCAGGAGCTAGTCAATCTGTAAACGATTCAAAAGCCCCATCGACGGTTTCAAGGGGTAGTTCTTTGGTTTCTGCAGAAGACGGATTGATTACTTTGGCAGGAGGAAAATTAACAGATTACCGATTAATGGCACAAGCTGCACTTGAATTAATTGTAAAAAAACTAAAAAATGATTTCAATGAAACGTTCACATTAGCAGACTCTAAGGAAACAATAGTTTCAGGAGGAAATTTTGATTCAGAGAATGTGGTAGAAGAGTTAAATAAATTTGCAAAGATTGGTGAGGATAAAGGACTTACTCAAGTAGAAGCTCTTTCAGTCGCGAAAAGTTTTGGGTCTAATTCTATTAAGATATTTAATTTGTTAGATAGTGTGGAAAACGTTGAAGGACTTTCAAAGGCAGAAGCAGCCACGCTTAAATATTCTCTTGATGAAGAGATGGTTCTTGATCCAGTTGACTATTTATTGCGCAGGACATATCATATGCTATTTAAGTCAAACACGTTGGATGAAGTAAAAAAAGTAGTTCTTAAAAATATGGCTAACTACTTAGAGTGGGATAGTGAAGAACTTTCTGCGAGAACTGAGAAATTGAATAAAGCAATTGAAGAATCCGAATTGACGTATTTAAAGTAATGGAGAAGGAAGATTACTGTGTATGACAAGATTAGGTCATTCACAGTTTTTTCGTATATATTTCAGATATTAACTAGAGGGGTGCTAATATGAAAGTCATTGATTTGAAATATCCATATGATTTAAAAAAACTTAGTGATACACATAAGGTAGTACTTGCCTTAGGCTTTTTTGATGGTGTTCATTTAGGACATCAAAAGGTTATTAGTGAGGCTAAAAAGACAGCATTAAGAAAAAAGTTGCCACTTGCAGTTATGACATTCGATAAACATGCATCGGAAGTATTTAGTGGACCAAATGAGCCCTTTAAAATAAGGTATCTATGCAACTTATCTCAGAAAAAGCAACTTTTGGAAAATGCCGGAGTTGACATTTTGTACGTCGTAGATTTTACGAGAAAATTTGCAGTATTATCTCCATATGAATTCGTTGAAGATTTTATTGTTAGATTGAATAGCGATTCTGTTGTTGCAGGATTTGACTATACATTTGGAAATCATGGGACAGCAAACATGGAAAAGATGCGGATGTATAGTGAGGGACGTTTCAATGTTACCACAGTTCCAAAGGAAACATATCAAGGTGAGAAGATAAGCTCGACATTAATTCGACAATTAATTAAATTAGGTGAAATAAGTTTTGCAAATGAATTATTGGGATATGCCTATGAAATTGAGGGTAATATTTCTGTGAGAAAAGGTAAACAAAGTTTTAATAAATTTAGTCTAAAAAATGAATTTCAAGTTCGGCCAGCAGACGGTATTTATAGTGGTGAAGCAGAGACATCAATGGGAAAATTTTCAGTACAAATAAAAATGATAAATAATAACGTTGAAATAAGCAGTAATGTTAATAAGTTATTAAATGGGGAAAATATAAAAATCAGATTTTTTAATAATAAAACATTCCAAAGGCACACAAGTGTTATGAACATACTGCAGAGGCTAAATTAACAATATTTTTGAGGAGAAATAAATAATGAAAAAAATAAATTTAAATACCCAAGGTCGTAATGGAAAAATAGAATTTGAAGTCGATATTGAAAAAAACAAGATTAAGGATTTAAAAATTATAAATCACATGGAAACGCCTGGAATATTTAACCAAGTTTTTAGCAAATTAAAGAGTGATGTAATTTCTAATCAAAGCTTTGATGTTGATACGATTAGCGGCGCGACAATAATGACCAAGTCAATTTTAGATACCGCAAAAGAAGCAATTACTGACAATGGAATACATTTAAACGGCAAGAAATCTGAAAATACGCAAGTTCAGAAAAAAAAGGAAATAGTTACAGATACTTTAGTCATAGGTGGTGGTGGTGCTGGATTAGTAGCAGCTAGTAAGGCACTATCATTGGGTTCTAAAGTTATTTTGCTAGAAAAAAATGGATATCTGGGTGGCGCGACAATCTTGAATGGGTCAAATGTTGTGGGTACAGGTTCAAAAACAAGTAAAAAAATATTTGAATCGGACTACGGTGATTCCCCTGGTCTTCTTGCAAAGGATGTTTCTAAAGAATCAAGGCAAACAAATTATACTGATTTAACAAAAATCATGGTAGAAAATATTGGAAATGCAATTGATTTTGTTAGTGATTTTGCAAATTTAGATTATAGGAAAGCACAAACACAGACACCTGAACATAGTGTGGAACGACAGATTGAATTACCTAGCTCGAGTAGTTATGAATTTATCGACAAAATGGCTAAAGCATTTTTTAAAAAGGGTGGGGAGATTCTACTAGATGTTCGAGTGGAAAACATGACCATCGAGAAGAACATGGTGAAGGGGGTCATTGCAGAAAGTAAATATGTCTCTTATTATATCAAAGCCAAAAGTGTGATATTAGCGTCCGGAGGATATGGAGCTAAAGTACTAAAAGAAGGAAAGGGTGAGGGAATTGATTATTATGGACCCATGACTTCTACTGGAGACTCATATCAATTTACACATTCACTATCGTTGAAAGCTCATGACCAGAATTGGCTTAAGGTCTATCCCCATGGTGTTGAGGTGGAGCCTGGAATTGCTAAGCTAACAACTTATGCTTCTAAAATGGCAACAGATATGGGAGCTATCTATGTAAATAAAAAAGGCCAAAGAATAGTTAATGAGTCGGACGTTTATACAAAACTTCGAGATGCAATTTTGGAACAATCAGAGAGGATTGCATACTTAATTATGGATGAAAGAACATGGAAGGAGTTCTATAAGTTATTAGTGTTACACGACTTTTCTAAAAATGAAATAAAAGAATATTTGAAAAACGATGGGAGTAAGATTCCTATTTTTGTAAAAGGATCACTTGAAAAAATTGCTAATAAAGCAAACATTGACGAACAAGGATTAATAAAAACATTGGAGAAGTATGAGGAATATGCGGTAAATGAAGAAGATCCTGAATTTGGCAGGGCCGCTGATTATCTTCATTCGTTTGAGGGCAGTATTTTCTATGCTGTGGAACAAAGAGATAGATTTGCTACTACTTTAGGTGGATATATAGTTGATGAAAAAATGAATTTACTTAATAGTGCTAATCGTCCAATCAAGAATTTATTTGGTGCTGGTGAAATTATTGGTGGAGCGAATGGACATGATTCAATGCCAAGCATGATGAATAGTTGGAGCTTTTCTTCTGGTTTTGCAGCGGGTCGAGCAGCAATTATTTACGAGGATAAAATGTAAATAAAGAAATTTAATAATATCAAATGAAGAAATACTGTGACTGTCTTTCTCAAATTTTAAATTGATTTAATTTGGAGAAACTAGTTACAGTTTTTTTGTTAGAATTTGTTTAATTATAGAATGAGTTGAATTTAAATATTTATAATGGCAGGCAGTTTAGAAAAAATAAGATGAAGAATAATAAAATGATTCCTAATAAGTCAGAATCAATTCGTCAACGGATATTGAGTAGAAAATTCAATAGAATTTTTTTATGAATTATTCAAATTTAATTTATTTATTATATTGTTTTTTTGACTATAATATGTGAATAAGGTAACAAAAAATAAAAAGAATACCTTGTTTTCTTGGTGTGCAGTGTATCTTAACAATATTATTTTATTTTTTTTCAACTTAATTTCCTGTTTTTAAAGGAATTTAGATAGTACAAGGTAGGAGCCTAAATAAATTAGCAAAAATATTATTATTTTAAAGCTTGATTTTGATATCACAAATAACAAGGAGATGTTTTTGAAAATAAAATAAATATTATAGTTTATTTTTTGCTAATGATTATTTGCATTAAGTTAGTTTTAAATAACAAAGTCATATAGAGAATAAAACGTAACTTTCAAGAAGGAGAGAATTACTGATGAATAGATACCCACATATTTTTGAACCTATTACGATTAATGGTATGACACTAAAGAATAGGATTGTTATGCCCCCGATGGGATCTAATTTTGCTAATTACGATGGTACAATTAATGATAATCATATTAAATATTATGAGCAAAGAGCAAAGGGTGGGACAGCCTTAATTACATTGGAAAATGTTTGTTTTGACTATCCAATGGGGACAAATGGAACTACCCAATTAAGGATGGATAATGATCAATTCTTACCAGGCCTTTGGAAATTTAATGAGAGGATGCATGCTTATGGTGCATGTACTTCCGTCCAGATTAACCATGCTGGAGCATCTGCAACTAATTTGAGGTTAAATGGAATTCAACCGGTATCTGCATCGGACGTACCTTCTAAAAAAGGAATGAATTGTCCTCGACCTTTAACAGTTGAGGAAATAAAGTTGATTGTCAATAGGTATGCAGCAGCAGCAGATCGTGCAAAAAGAGCTGGTTTTGATTGTATTGAAATTCATGCTGGTCATAGCTACTTACTTGATCAGTTTCTTTCACCACACTATAATCACAGAAATGATCAGTATGGTGGCTCGGTAGAAAATCGAGCAAGATTTGCAAATGAGGTTTTGGAATCTGTCCGAAAAGCTGTTGGCCCACGTTTTCCAATTTCTGTAAGAATCAGTGCCGATGAGTTTGTTAAGGATGGAAATACAGTAGAAGACGTGTTGGAATTATTGAAATATTTCAGCAAAGAAGCTGATATATTAAATGTTTCTGCAGGAATCAATGATAACTTACAATATCAAATTGATAAGATGAACCTACCAGATGGTTGGCGTTCTTTCATGGCACAGAAAGTAAAAAATAAGTTCAATAAAGTCACTATTACTTCCGGAAACTTTAGGTCTCCGCAAGTAACTGAAAGAGTATTGGAAACAGGACAGGCTGATTTGGTAGCGATGGGACGGGGGTTGATTGCAGAACCTAACTGGGTCAATAAGGTAAAGTTTGGAAATGAAGAAATGCTGAGAAAGTGTATCTCATGTAATATTGGCTGTGCAGACCATCGAATTGGTAAGGGTCTTCCTTTACGTTGCACCGTGAATCCTGATGTAATCGGCGAAGATGATTTTAAACGAGACAGATTAAAGAATAAAATTAAGATAGTCGTAATTGGTGGAGGAACAACTGGACTTGAGGCAGCTTGTTCTGCTGCAGAAATAGGAGCAGAGGTTTATTTATATGAGAAAAAAAGCTATTTGGGCGGATTAGCACATGAGATTGCTCGGCTGCCTGACAAGCACAGAATAGATGATTATGTAAACTATTTACAAGTGAGAGCAGAACATTTGAGCAACCTTGTAATACATCTAAATGAATATGTGGATTTAGATATAATTAAAAATCAAAAGCCAGATATTATTGTTAACGCAACTGGTGCCCATCCATTTTTACCATCAATTGAAGGCTTGCAAGAAGCACGCACGGGAAACAATTCACATGTATTTGATATTTTTGATTTACTGAATAATTTAGAAGATTTCAATCAAGGAGAAAATATTTTGGTGATTGGTGGAGGTGCCGTTGGTCTAGATGTGATGGAATATTTTACAGAACATCAAAATTGTAAAGTAACGATGGTAGAACTGTTACCTGAAATAGGAAAAGACTTGGATATAATTACTAAACTTGGGATGAAAGAATTATTAGATAAATATAACGTTAAACAATTTGTTGGGACTAAGTTGTTGTCAATTTCAAACACAGCAGCAGTTGTGAGTTGTGCGGGTAAAGAAAGAAAATTACTTTTTGATAAAGCTTTTGTATGCTTAGGAATGAGAAGCTACACCCCAGGCTTTGACGATTTACAACAATTTACACAAAATGAAGGAATAACACTATTGAATATTGGAGATTCAAAACGAGCTCGGCGAATTTATGAGGGGACACAAGAGGCTAGAGGAATTATAAACGAAATTCATCTGGTTGATAAATACAAAAAAATTTAGAGGTTGGTTAATAAATAGCAAAATTTCAGTAAAAGTTAAAAAATTGATGGTTTTTTAACGTTACATATTTTAAATTAAACATTCAGACTGTACTAATCTAGGTAGCCACTAAATTATTTAGTTAAGATTGCAAGAAGCATCATCCCAAGTAATTAGAATTTACTTCCAAAGTGTTTCACGTGAAAAATAAAATGGTATTGTTATAAAATCAAAAAAATTGTGTTATGAAAGATTACTCATACACAATTTCTTTGATAATTACATAAATAAGTTTTATATCATCAACTATTTGATACATTATTCTAGTTATAAGTCTTCAACAACAACATACGTCATGTCAAGTGGACCATGGACACCAACAACAAGGACCATTTCGATATCACCAGAATTTGACGGCCCAGTAATAAAGTTAATGTTTGAAGTTGTTAATCTACCAGAGGTGATGGCTGCTTCGTATTTGCGCATAGCCTGCCTGCTGCGGGAAAGAATATGGCTTTTAGGAATAATGCTGAGATAGTGAGTTGGCAAGAAGTGGAAACCACGCCCTTGTCCAGGAGTAGTAGCGACCGTAATTGTGCCAGACTCGGCTAGTAAATAATCAGCAAATCCAATTGCTCCATCTGCAGCATTTGCTTTAGCGAGATTTTCAGTACGTGAACTCTCAGGAGCCCAAAATTCTGCAGAATCTACAAGCTTATTCTCCCAATCAGACAATCCAAAAGTAGTCCATTTATCACAGGTAGGCAGTATTAAATTGTTAATGTCCTTTGCACTCAAAAAATCGTTTAATAAAGCTGAAAGCGAGCTTCTATTAGTTTTCTCAAAAGTAACATGGACTGCTTCACTATTTTTTTGCGCAAGCTCAAGCAATTCATCTTGGGACTTACCAGCTAAGGTTGATTCCGGTAAATCATTGATAGGAACGAAGGGATGATTTTTCAACTGATGCCTAGGCCTACCAGCCTTAGTTGCGATTTTATCAAGAAAGATTTCGCGATTTGAATTAGTCATGTGAAACACCTTCTTGCTGTTCTTTTTTATGTTTCTTATACCAACTCCTGAAATCATCGGAATGCTTTGGGGGTCTTGCCAGGTCACGAACATCAGTCCAACCGGAGGCAATTGAAGGGGCCTTCTCAATATGACCATAGTTGAACAGATTATCAACTGAAGTTTCTTTACTCTTAGACAAAGGTGCTGATCCCATATGGGCACCTTCCAAGGCAATCTTGAAGAGAATTGGAGAGCTTGTGGCAACTCCAGCACCTTTCATCAAAACATTATTGAAGCTGTGATCCATCTTTAATTTATCCATCATAACTTTACGATGTTTGATAAGTAATTGATGTAAAGGAATTCTCACAGGACATGTCTCGGTACAAGCGGCACAAAGACTTGAAGCAAACGGTAAATCACCAAATTTCTCATAGCCATCAAGTACTGGGGATAAGACAGCTCCGATTGGGCCAGGATAAATTGAACCATAGCCATGTCCACCGATATGACGATAAATTGGGCAGACATTTAAGCAAGCACCACAACGAATACATTGCAAAACCGGCTCAAAATCTGTTCCAAGAGCATTTGATCGACCATTATCTAAAATAACAACATGAAAATCAGTAGGTCCATCGCTTTCTCCATTAACTTGTGGTCCACTGAATGAACAATAGCTGGTTAACTTTTGACCAACTGCGCTTCGAGATAACATATTATCTAGGACTTCTGCTTCCTTAAGACTTGGTACAATTCTTTCCATTCCCATGACAACAATTTGTGTCTTTGGGATAGCCATTGTTAAGTCAGCATTTCCTTCATTAGTTACAAGATTAATCATGCCATTATCAGCAATGGCAAAATTACAACCAGTAATTCCCAAATCGGCTTGCATAAAATACTCACGAAGATATTTTCGTGCAAATTTAGCCATTTCCTCAGGGTCGTTGCTGCCCGAGTAACCAAGCTTCTTAAAAACATTTTGGATCTGATCACGATTTTTGTGCAGGGTAGGAAAAACAATATGTGTTGGTTCATCCCAGTTGTCTTCTTGCAAAATGAATTCTGCAAGATCAGTTTCCATTATTGAAGTTTCTGGAAGGGACAATAATGCTTTATCAAGATTGATTTCAGTTGTAACCATTGATTTTGATTTTACGATTCTATGTGCTTTCTTCTCTTTTGCAATTTTTTTAATATAATTTACGGCCTGTTCATCAGTTTGAGCAAAGAAAACATGACCGCCCTTTTTCTCAACGTTATCACTAAATTGTTCCAAGTAATCCGGTAGGTATTTAATAACGTGCTGCCGAATTTGTTCACCTAAATCGCGCCATTGTTCCCAATTACCGAGTTCTTCTCGAGCAGCAGTTCTTTTGTCCCATTGTGCATCTTGCGCCTTTGCAACTGATTGCTGCATAAAGTGGTCATTTTCAGATTCTTTGACACGTGTTAAAAAGGGTTTATCACTAGTTGATATTGTCATAATTGCCTCCTTCTAAACAGTAGTTGGCTGATTTTTGTACCGGATACGACTGGCATCCACATTATGATTGAGTACCTCTGCAATATGCATAATTTTGATATTTTCATTTCGACGACTGAAACGGCCACCAATATTCATTAGACAGGATGCATCGGCACTAATTAAAACCCGTGCACCCGTACTGATAATTGAGTCCACTTTTTCATCAACCATTTGTTTTGAGATTTCCGGTTCCTTAACGGAGAAAGTTCCTCCAAAGCCGCAACAATTCTCAAGATGAGGGAGTGGAACCATTTTTAAGTCTTTAACATTGTCTAATAAAGCAAAAGGAGCGGTTTTTTCACCGAGCAGCCGAGTCATGTGGCAAGATCGGTGATAAGTTGCAACGGCATCAAGTTGTGCTCCTGCATCAACAACGCCCAAAATATTATAAACAAACTGTGAGAACTCATAACTTTTATCGGCCAATTCTTGTGCTTTTTTGGAGTAGTCAGGATTATCTTTTAGAATGTGCGGATATTGACGTAGCATCGCAACACAAGAGCCTGCTGGACCAACGATATAATCAGCATCGGTAGATAACAATGCATCAATTTCGTTGTAAAAAACTTTGTTGCTTTCTTTATGGTAGCCACTGTTATATGTAGGTTGACCACAGCAAACCTGATTAGTTGGTAGAGAAGTTTCACAACCGATTCTTTCTAGTACTTCGACCATCGCTTGTCCAACATTGGGAAAGAGTAGGTCGACGACACATGTTGAAAAAATTGCAACTTTCATAAGGCACCTCCAAAAATAATTGGGAACAGCATCAAAATTTACGATAGAAAAGATAACACCATTTATTCAAGGCCATTATAGCTCAAATCAAATTAAATTAGAATAATTACAAAACAAAAAAATAAAAAAGTAACCCGTTAAAGTGTCCCATTAAAAGATCGCTTTAAGGTGCTACTTTTTTATTCTTTAGTCAATACTAATCAGTAGGACTTTCATCTAAGTAAGCACTAATCATCCAAATTATTTTATCGGTGTCACTCTTATATCCATTTAGAATATCTTGAGTTGGGAAATCCTTTTCCTCATCAGTAACCTCTATCCCGATTTGGTACTGATCACGCAAATATTTAAACTCATCTAACAATCTACTCATTAATTCAGGCAAGGTAAACTGATTAAATTCGATTTTTTCGTCTGGCAAACCAGTATTAGAAATAAATTCTTTGACTGTAGCATAAGGACTTCCACCCAACGCAATAAGTCTTTCAGCGAGTTCATCAAGTTGTTCACCCAACTGATCTTTATAATCATCCATTAGTGGATGCAGATGAAAGAAATTCTTACCACGCATATACCAGTGGGTTTGTTGAATATTATTTTGCAGTTGAGTCAAATCTGCTAATAGCTGGTTTAACTGTAACTGTGTTTTGGAAGAATCAATTGTTTTCGTCATTCTTGAGTACCACCTTTCATTATTTTTGATACACCCTAATCTTATATTGAAACTTATTCACAATCAAGGAAAGAGCATTACCGTACTGAACCAGATTTACAGCTCTTCCAAGATTAATAAAGTTGGCTATTGAGAATGAATTAAGGTATTTAAAAATAACAAATTTAAAAGCAAATAAAAAACTGGCAGCCAGTAATGAGCCAGTCACCAGTTTCATATCTGTTTGTTTGAATACATGAAATTATATTGAAGAATTTTAAGACAGACGATTGATGAAATCAGCAAAGGTGACCATCGCACTGCCAAGAAACTTAATAGTTCCTTCATTAGTAATTTTCAAATCATCATCAAGTAGTTCTGTGACATTACCAATATATAGTTCAGGTTGTTGAATAGTAGGCATGTTGAGAAATACTAATGATTGACGAAGGTGATGGTTAGCACCAAAGCCACTAATTGCACCTGGTGAGACGCTCAGAATAATTGCTGGCTTTTTGTCCCAGACACTTGCTCCATAAGGACGTGAACCAACATCGAGTGCATTTTTTAATGCTCCAGGAACAGAACGGTTAAATTCAGGTGTTGCAAAAATCACTGCATCGACAGTTTTCATTGCCTCACGGAACTCAGTCCAGCTTGCAGGAACTCTACCTTCATCATCCAAATCCTGATTGTATAAATCGAGCTTGCTAATATCAATTTTTTTAACTTCAAATCCTTCGGGCAATTGTGCAGCCATTTGTTCGGCTACAGCTCTAGTAAAAGAACCTTTTCTTAAACTACCAACGATTAGACCAACTGTTTTAGTCATTAAAAATCACTCCTTATTTTTTATGTTCTTGACACAGTAACTATAACAACATGTGATAAAAAAAGCAACAACTTTTACTTTGATTATCAATAATTATTTTATTGTAAATTTTATTTAATTTAGATTCATGTGAGATGTATCTATTGGGTAAAAAAGACATATGACGCTACAATGTTAGTGAAGTCAATTAATTATCGAATGAAATAAGCTCTGGAGTTTCTCTGTAATTAGTTTTTTCCACAGTCAATTAGCTGTTTATTACACAAAAAACTCCGTGGTCTTGGGGTTAACCACGGAGAAAGGGAGTAGAGAAAAAACGAATTTTAGTAGTCTATAGCATCTCCGTTTTGGGGGAGCGGGATGTTTTGTATCAAGACTATGGTTATAGTATAGGATTCAAGTTTGAAAAAACTATGAATAATAGTTAATGAATAATAGTGCTTTTTGTTAAGCTAACATTAAGATAAGGAAGGATTTGAGATATTAATTATATTTCTTGACACTCAAAGAAATGAATACTAGTATTTTAATATACTTACAAAAAATAAGAATATAATTGAAGAAGGCGGTAAAAAAAATGATAAAACCAGAGGAATTAATTTTTGGTCTGGATTCATTCGGAGATATTCCACAAGATGAAGACGGCAAATCCTTCACACAGGCTGAAGCTATCAGACAGGTGGTTAAGGAAGCAAAAATGGCTGATGAATTAGGAATTGATGTCATAGCCTTGGGGGAACATCATCGAGTTGATTATGCAATTTCAAGTCCGGATACAGTTTTAGCTGCAATCGCATCTATCACGAAAAAAATTACGTTGGCTACGGGAGTTACAGTGTTGAGTTCAGATGACCCAGTGAGAGTATATGAACGTTTCGCAACCCTTGAAGCAATATCAAGAGGACGTGCAGAAGCCGTGTTAGGCAGGGGATCATTTACAGAATCCTTTCCATTATTTGGATATGATCTACAAAATTATGATATTCTCTTTGAAGAAAAACTTAACTTGTATTCTAAGTTATTGGAAGAAAAACCAGTAACTTGGGAAGGCACAACTAGAGCGGCATTAAAGGATGCTGATGTTTTTCCAAAAACGGATAATGGCAAGATAGCAACAAGAATTGCAGTTGGTGGTTCGCCTGAATCTGTTGTGAGAACTGCAAGATACGGGTTTCCATTGACTTTAGCTATTATCGGAGGCTCACCTGAGAGATTCAGTGCATATATTGAGTTATATAAAAAAGCTGCGGCAAAGTTTGAACAACCGGTCTATCCAGTTGCAGTCCATTCACATGGAGTGATTGCAGATACGGATGAAGAGGCAATTGAATTAGGGTGGAATCATATCAGAGCGAGTTTTGTAAGAATCGGGCAAGATCGTGGCTGGACACCAATGTCGCGGGAACAATATGAAGGCGAAGTTCAGAATGGTTCATTCTATGTTGGTTCACCCGAAACGGTGGCAAAGAGAATTGCTAGAATGATCAAGATTTTAGGCATAGGAAGATTTGAATTAGTGTACGGTGCTGGAGGATTGTCAGCAAACGCCCGTGAACGAACAATTGAACTGTATGCTACTAAGGTAATTCCAAGGGTGCGTGAGCTATTAAGCGAGGGATAGAAATGGTGAAAAAAATTGGAATTTTAGGAGCTGGGAAATTAGGAATGGTATTAGGCCAACTCGCCTCAAGAGCAGGATATCAAGTATATATTGCTGGCTCAGGTAGTCCTGAAAAGATTGCATTAACGGTGGAGGTATTGTTACCGGGTGCTAAGGCACTCATCGCAAAAGAAGTTGTAGAAAAGACAGATACTGTTATTCTAGCTCTTCCGTTAGGTAAATATCAGACACTTTCTATTGATCAATTAGCAGACAAACTTGTAATAGATGCGATGAATTATTGGTGGGAAGTTGATGGGCAGCGTCCAGAGCTAACTGATGTTAGTAGTTCATCAAGTGAATTAGTCCAAAGTTATCTAAAGAAAAGTATTGTCGTAAAAGCTTTCAATCATATGGGGTACCATAACTTGTATGATGAAGCAAAATCTAAGGGACAGAGAACGCGAAAAGCGATTGCAATAGTTGGTGACAACAAGGATGCAGTCCAAAAAGTTGCTGCAATAGTTGATGATTTTGGCTTTGATCCTTTGGATGGAGGCAATCTTTCTCAGGGAATCCGCATGGAACCGGGAAGCCCAGTTTTTGGTGCAAATTTAGAATATGATGAATTGAAAGCAGCACTAGCTTCTTTTGAAACAACAAAAAGAGGAATAGAGGCAAAAAAGGCAGGCAATCTTGCTATGAAATAAAAAATAATTTGCTGACTATAGTTACTAGGTTGGTCAGCAAATTATTTTTTTACTTTTTTAAAGTGTATTTTTTGATTTTAGGGGAACAACACTTTTTGATATTCTCGCAAATCGGCCACGATAGATACTTTAACTTTATCTTCAAAGCTGTTTCTCCAGTTTTAAGTGAAAGAGCTGTGTGTCCAAGCTGCTGATAATAGAGAAAAGGTGTAGTTGATATTGAAATTGATTGAATTTTGTTCAAAGGGCAGAGATATTCATTGAGTATAAAAAAATGAACAGTTCTAACTGTGAGTAACCCTTTTTCATAATATGTGCTAGATTGAGTTTTAGTTTTCCAAATAGAATTAATAACTGACAATAGGGTGAAAGAAATTATTAATATACCAAATAAGAATTTCCAACCGCTACTACTATTCCAAAAAAATAGCGGAATTAGTAAGAAAAGGCCTAGAAAATGAAATCGGCTGAATAAAAAATAATGCGGTGGACATGGGAATGATTGTGGTTCCTTTTGATTAAATTTTTCAGTGAACTCGGGTATAATTTGTGCAAGTTTAGTGGATAATAAACGACGATTTATTATCGGAAAAAGAAAAAAGGTAGTGTCTTCGGTATTTTCATTGTTTTCACTTTTTTTACCAGATGCCAATAAAAGTTCAACGGTTCTAAGGCTTAAGAGAATTTGTAATAAAGATCCCTTTGTGTGAATAGCCTGAATCCGTTCGATTGGAACACTTAAAATGGTGCGCGTAAAAAATCCGCGTTCTATAATTATGTTATCGAGCTCTCGGTATACCTTGAATTTGTAATATTTAAAAATATTCTTCGCAATAGATACAAAAATGGTAACTATAATAATTATGATTATGAATGAAGAAATGATGAATAGTCCACTTGCAGCCACCCTATTCAAAAATGGGTTCAGATATTTATTAGAAAAATTACTAAAATGATAAACTGCAGCAATTAATCCTAGTAGACCGGAAATAACATTAAAATCAACTAGTGAAAAGACGATAATATCATTCAAAGATACAGAATACCGTTCTTTATAGTGTTGTTCGTTAGCTTGTTTGATATCTGTTTCAATAATGTCATTTTTTCCAAGCCGCAGTTTTTCAAGTAAATCATATGTTGACAGGGGTACTAGCTCCAATATCGTACTTTCAACCTTGCTACCTGAACTAGCAGTCTCAATAGTAAGCTTAATAATTCGAAATGGACGAAATAAGAACCATGATTCCTGATGAATTGACTGGATTCTCGAAAAAGGGATGATTTGTTCACGTTTAAAAAATATACCAGTTTTAATTGATAGAGTTGTGGAACTAATTTGGTATTTAAATGTAACCCAGCGGTATGCATTAAATATAATTGCTGCTGCAATTAAGGCACCAAAGATTGAAGTACTAGAAAGCCAATTAAATTTATTACTGGGATTACGTAAGATATCGAAAATTAGTATGAGTATGAAAGAAAATGACCATGAGATACTCTTTTTTAGTATTACAAGGGGATGAAGTCGTTGATATTTAGACATCTTCGCGAATCACCTCGACTAACTCCAGTATTTGTGTACGCAAGTTGGCAGCTGTTTTAATATCCAATCCACTTAAGTGGTGAGTACTCGCAGCAGTATGAATTGATAACTCGGTCAGACCCATTAAACGAAGGATCGGTCCTTGAGAAGTTTCAATGTGCTGTATCCGGACTAAGGGTATATAGATAGTTTTGCGAAAGAAAAAGCCAGTTTGAATTGCAACTTCTGTTTGATTGATTTCATAACGGTGAAAAAAGTATTTATATGGAATTAAAATTAAAGAAAAAACAGCTATTGATGTCACAATGATTATAAGAATTAGTTCAGATTTATTTATCCAGGTAGAGTGCCAAAAAATTTTAGCAAGAAAGTGGAGTGCCTCAATAACAACAATTGAAGTAAAAAAGGTTATTAGATCTTTTATAATCCAAGCTTTCTTGATGGATGAAGGCATTTTGTTCTTTAGTAAAATATATGTATTCATGAATGTTACCAACTTTCAAGATAGTATTCATAAATGATAGCAAAATGTAATGAGACATGTAAAGGTACAAAAAAACTAGACTTTTAAAAAGTAAGCATTGACAAGAAAGAAAAAGTTAACTACAATTAAACGTGTTATAGAAAAGATAACAAATCAATTCATGTCAGGAGAATTTTTAATGGAACAAAAACTTATCGGATTATTAAAAAATAGACGTTCAATTTATGCTTTGGGAAAAAATGTTAGCGAATCAAAAGAAGAAATAGTTAATCTGGTTAAAAACGCAATCAAGGAATCGCCTACAGCTTTTAACAATCAATCAGTACGTGCTATCGTTCTTTTTGGAAATGCATCAGATAAGGCTTGGGACTTAGTAGCTGAAAGATTGAAGTCCGAGGTACCGACAGAGGAAGCATATGCAAAAACAAAAGAGAAAATAAATTCATTTAAAGCTGGTTTTGGGACAATCTTATTCTTTACGGACCAAACGATAATTGATGATAATAAGGCACAGTTTACTTTATATGCCGATAACTTCCAAGATTGGTCTGAACAAGGACTTGGTGGGGCTCAACAAAGTGTGTGGGTTGCTTTAGCAGAAAATAAGTTGGGTGCAAGTTTGCAACATTATAATCCACTTATAGATGATGCTTTTAAGGAGGCATTTAATATTCCTGAAGGCTGGGTTTTGCGCGCAGAAATGCCATTTGGATCAATTGAAGCAACACGCGAAGAAAAAGTTTACGTGGATGATGATAAACGTGTAATTGTAATTGAAGACTGATTTTTTTAAGAACCTATCTGTCAAGAGATGGATAATCTTGTAAATAAGAGAATAATAAAGAGGGAATCGGGACAAAAGTTAAACTTTGGCCTGACTCCCTCTTTTTATATAAGAAAAAGAACTTTATTAGTCATTGTTTCTGTCTATTCACAGTAAGCTTTTCATAATGCTAAATGACATAAATATCTTGGAAAGTTGAAACATAACTTTTTGGAAGAGTGAGGGCATCAAGAAGATAGTTGTTAAAACTTCCAAACTGTTGATCGATTAATTTAAATGCATATGCTAAGTAATCTTGTTTAACATTTAAGGATACTTCTAATCCCGCTAATTTTTTAGGAGATAGTTTATCAGAGAAGGCATTTAGAATTTCCTTGTTAGCCTCTTTGCGAGCTTCATTTGTCTTTAAGTAATCTTTGTAGATATCATCTGAAGCAGCACCAGCAATTTTTAGAAGCAAAGCTGCAGCAAAACCAGTACGATCTTTGCCAGCAAAACAGTGAAAAATTATAGGTTGCGGATTTTTCACTAATTCCATGAGAAAAGTATGATAACCCGTTTGAGCAGAGTTGCCCAACACAAGTTCTGAGTACGCATCAAGCATTTGTGATTCTATGTTATCAGAAATGGTCATGTTTTTAAGACTTGGGTTAGCTCGACCTGCTTTGGACATCAAATTAATATTTTCATATTTAATTTTTCCAAATGGAGAATCTGGGCGCCGTTCTATTTCTTCTGGCCGTCTAAAGTCATATATTTTTTTTAGGTGTAGTTTATCTTCAAGAAAAGAGATATCATGGGTAGAAATGTTACACAATTCGCCACTTCTGAAAAATGTTTTTTCTCTTAATTGACCATGTGTAACAGGGACACCACCAATATCTCTGAAGTTTACAATGGTGGTTTTTTTCGTATAGTCAACACTCAAACAAATCACTCCCGTGTTATATTAGTTTTAAAGTACAACACTGATTGTACACTAAGGATGGGAAAAAAGTAAAAAGACAGCTAACTACTTTAAAAAATATTTGGGCACAAGTTTTATAATCTTTGTGAAAAAAAAACTAGTGATGATAATATATTATTCAAAAAATTTTAGGAGTAACTATTTTATGGATAAAGACAGAAAAATGTATGAAAAAATTATATGCATATTAGAGAAAGAAGACACAAAACTTACTACGGCAGAACTTGCTAGAGAACTTAGGATTAGTAAGAGAACTTTGTACATACTCTTTCCAAACAAAGCCGCAATTATCAATGAAACAATTGATTTTGTATTTTACAAGTTTAGAAATAGTTGGGAAAAAGCAGTAGGCAAGCTATTACTCTCAGATCTTTCAAGGTGTCGATGTAGCGATTTTCCTAATAATTCTGATGTAGATAAGCTAATCAAATTTGTAGTAAAAATTAAGAATGATTATCCAGAACAACAGGCTAAAATACAAGAGAAATTAGACGAATTGAGTGAGCTAATATATATATATGTGGTTGAAAATGAAAATATCAGGGTATTAACAAGTACAGAAAAAAAAGTTTTACAAATGTTGATACAGCAAATTTTTAAACGCCTATTAGGAGAAAAGTATCTCAAAGAAAACGGCTTGGACTTTAAAGAAACGGTAACGTCACTTTTCAGGATGATTTTTTTTGGAATAAAGTATTAACTCATTCCTGTAATGCAACGTTGAGGATATCATCTACATGAATTGAAACGGTATCGTATACAGTTATAGCGATATCTTTTTGGCTTAATATTAATGGAAGCTCGGTACAACCTAGAATTATTCCATCTAGGTTGTTTTTGGAGCTCATTTTTTTGATTATCTCAAGTAGTTTTTGCTTACTTTGAGTTGTTACGATACCAACCTCCAATTCCTTAGATATTATTTGGTGAATGGTATCGATTTGTTCGGCAGACGGAGTCACAAGATTGATGTCTGCAGATTGCAACCTTTTTTGATAAAAGCCAAGTTCCATTGTCATTTTTGTGCCAAGTAATCCAATCTTTGTTTGTTTGTTTTTCTTGATGGCAGCTAAGGTCGAGTCAACAATGCTTATCAAAGGCAGAGGGGAAACACTGACTAATTCATCAAAAACCATATGAGGTGTATTAGCTGTCAAAGCAGCAAGACTGGCACCTGCATTTTTCAGATTATTGAGACTAGTTAACAGTACCCGTAAAAGAGCTTGTTTATTTCCAGTTTCTTCTAATGTTAAGAGTTCAAAAACATCCAGACTGTCAATCACGATCGGTGGACAGATATTAGGATGTACTTGTTGAAATTTTGTCACCAGCTGTTGATAATAATCAATTGTCGAAACTGGTCCCATACCACCAATCAAACCTATTTTTTTCATAAAAGTACCTTCCTTAGAAATTAATTGATTAGTGATATTATACAACATAATATTTTGAGATAGAGCAAAGAATTGGTATACCTTAAAAGATTGTGAAATTTGTAATAAGATGTTTTGCACGATATGTTTGTGACAAAGTGAGCAGCTGAAACAAACGCTATTTTCAAAAAAAGAAAGCTCAATTTCTTGCAATCCCATGCTAATGGTATATGATAAATTTATAGAAAGCGCTATCAAAAATGGAGGCTAGATAAAATGACAGAGAATTACATTTTAACAATTGATGAAGGCACAACAAGTACAAGAGCTCTAATCATTGATCATAACGGTAAAATCGTAGCCGATGCACAACGCGAGTTTCCACAATACTTTCCAAATCCAGGTTGGGTCGAACATAATGCTAATGAGATTTGGAACGCTGTTTTATCGACAATAGCAAATGCATTCATTAATTCAGGAATACAGCCAAAACAAATCAAAGCTGTGGGTATTACAAATCAGCGTGAGACGACTGTAGTCTGGGATAAAGAAACTGGACTACCAATTTATAATGCAATTGTCTGGCAGTCTAGGCAGACAAATGAAATAGCGCAGGATCTTAAAAATAAAAAATATGCAAAGATGATTCATGAAAAAACAGGTTTGGTAATTGATCCATATTTTTCTGCCACAAAAGTACGTTGGATACTCGATCATGTTGAGGGAGCACAAGAGCGAGCAGAAAAGGGTGAACTTCTTTTCGGAACTATTGATACTTGGATTGCATGGAAGTTATCAGGCGGAGAGATTCATGTTACTGATTATAGTAATGCTAGTCGTACGATGCTGTTTAATATCCATGATCTTAAGTGGGACAAAGAAATTTTGCAATTATTGAATATCCCAGAAGTAATGCTGCCAGAGGTAAAAAGTAATTCGGAGGTATACGGAACGACTGCTAATTACCATTTTTATGGTAGTTCTGTTCCAATCGCGGGAATGGCAGGTGATCAGCAAAGTGCGTTATTTGGGCAACTAGCTCTAGAGTCGGGGATGGTTAAAAATACTTACGGCACTGGATCATTCATTGTGATGAATACAGGAACTGAACCAATAATGTCTGCAAACAATCTATTAACAACAATTGCATATGGAATTGATGGTAAAGTTAACTATGCTTTGGAGGGATCAGTTTTCGTTTCCGGTTCAGCTATCCAATGGTTAAGAGATTCAATGCAATTGGTTGATAGCGCACCGGATTCGGAAAAAGCCGCACTTGAATCTGAAAGTCAGGACGAAGTCTATGTTGTTCCTGCGTTCACTGGATTGGGTGCCCCATATTGGGATTCTGAAGCTCGCGGATCAGTTTTTGGGATAACACGTGGAACAAACCGAAAAGACTTTATCAAGGCCGTTTTACAGTCACTGGCATATCAATCAAAAGATGTGGTTGACACAATGTATGAAGATACAAAAATCAAAATACCAGTTTTAAGAGTAGACGGTGGAGCATCGAACAATAACTACTTAATGCAATTTCAATCTGATATTTTGAATGTACCGATTGAAAGAGCTGCAAATGTTGAAACAACGGCGATGGGCGCCGCTTTCTTGGCAGGCTTGGCTGTTGGATTCTGGGGTGGTGTTGATGAATTGAAGCAAATCTTCTCTGTTGGAAAGAAATTTGAACCAAATATGGATGAGGAAAGACGAAACGATTTATATACTGGGTGGAAACATGCGGTTAAAGCAACCATGGAGTTCAAGTATAATAAACGCCAGAAGTAATAGGAGGAATGTTGATGACTACTTTTAGTATGCAGACGAGAGAAAATAATTTACAGAAAATGCAGGATGAAGAACTCGATGTACTCGTAATTGGCGGCGGAATAACAGGTGTTGGAATTGCTTTAGATGCTGAGACTAGAGGGTTGAAGACGGGTTTGATTGAAATGAGAGACTTTGCTTCCGGAACTTCCAGCAGATCGACTAAACTTGTTCATGGTGGGTTGCGTTATCTTAAACAGCTTGCGATTCATGAAGTAGCAGAAGTTGGATCAGAACGTGCAATTGTATACGAGAATGCGCCACACGTAACAACACCACTGAAGATGATGCTACCATTTTATGCGGGTGGAACCTTTGGTAAATTCACAACAGCAATTGCTCTAGATGTTTATGATTATTTAGCAAAAGTTAAAAAAAGTGAGAGAAAGTTCATGCTTGCCCCTAGTGACTCTCTTAAACGCGAGCCGTATCTCAAGGCCGATGGATTGAAAGGAACAGGGGTATATGTTGAATATCGAACAGATGATGCCCGACTCGTGCTAGAGGTTGCAAAAAAGGCAAACGAGCAAGGAGTCTTGTTAGCAAATTATACAGAAGTTACGGACTTGACATACAATGGTCAAGGAAAAGTTAATGGTGCAAGATATGTTGATCGGGTCTCTGGTAACACAGGCACAATTTATGCAAAACGTGTTGTAAATGCTGCAGGTCCATGGGTAGATAAAATCAGGCAAATGGATGGTTCTGATGTGGGGAAGCATCTGCATCTTACTAAAGGTGTTCATTTGGTTGTTGATAATGCAAAATTTCCAGTTAAGAATGCGATTTTCTTTGATACACCATTCAACGATAAAAGAATGATGTTTGTCATCCCCCGTGAAGGAAAGACATATTTTGGCACGACTGATACTAGTTGGGATAAAGACCCGAAGGAACCATCAATTACAAGTAAAGATGTGCATTATATTTTAAGTGCTGTTAATCAGATGTTTGCGATTGAACCACTGACCTTTGCAGATGTTGAATCGGCTTGGTCGGGTGTTAGACCATTGATCCAGGAGGAAGGCAAGAGTCCATCTGAGATTTCACGTAAAGATGAAATATTCCATTCGGATTCGGGCCTGTATTCAATTGCTGGAGGTAAATTGACTGGATACCGTAAAATGGCGGAGAAAATTATTAATAAGTTGGCTAAAGATTTTGCGCAAGAGTATGGTGATTATCATTACGTGGATACACAAACAGAAAAATTGCCATTGTCTGGGGCAGATAGTAAAGGAAGCCAAGGCTTTAAAGATTTCTTCCCAGGAGCAGTTAAACGTGGAATTGATGCTGGCTTAGAGGAAGAGCAAGCTAAGGCATTAGTTCATCGCTATGGTTTAAATGTTGATGAAGTTTATAAGTTCTTAGAAAAGGCCAAAGAAGCAGATACAGAATTAGATCCTATTGATTATGCTCAATTACATTATGGTTTAGAAGATGAAATGGTAGTTCATCCAATTGACTATCTTCTACGCAGAAGCAGTCAGATGTTATTTGGGTTTAAACACATGGAGTCGGTTTATAAAGAAGTAATTGATGAAATGGCCAACTACTACGTTTGGGCAGATGAAACAAAGGAAAAGATGCTGTCCGAAGTTGAAAAACAGATTGAAATTAGACAGGCTTTCAAGAAAGAGGAAGTTACTAGCTAGTGGCTAGTAAGTTTTAAAATAATAAATGAGCCATATCCAAGTTGTCTGGATATGGCTCATTTATTTATTAGTCAATTTATTGTTAGTATTTGTCCAACATAGATAATGTCAGAACTTAAATGATTTGCCGATTTAATTTGTGTAACAGTTGTGTTGTATTTAACAGCTAGCTGCCATAAAGAGTCACCAGATTTAACTGTGTAAGACTTTTTAGCCGAAGAAGCTGAACTAGAACTGCTATTAGTTGTTGAACTAGTTGTAGTTGCCTTGTTTGAAATTTTCAGAGATTGCCCAATGTAGATAGTATTAGTATTCAAGGAATTCAGCTCTTTTAACTTATTCACTGTAAGTCCATATTTAGTAGCAATAGCCCAAAGCGAATCTCCTGACTTAACGGTATAAGCAGAAGTCGAGGAAGATGACGATGTTCCCGAATTCGAAGAACTAGAACTAGAAGAACTAGAGCTG